>JBFWZR010000027.1:0-39958 GCA_050185175.1 Cyclobacteriaceae bacterium | reverse complement strand
GGCGGAAGAACTTCAGCTTATCCAGTACAAATCTCTCGCCTTCAGGTCTTGCAGGGTCGCGCACTTTTATACCTACATCGAAGCGCAGCACAAGAAAGGAGAAGTCGAAGCGAAGACCAAAACCTGCACCAATAGCGATGTCTTTCTAGAAATCATCAAATCTGAACTGGGTACTACCCGTCAAGTTAGGGCTGGTGGGTTCAGTCGGATAAATGCCCGGTTGCGTCTCGCGAAATGACCACACATTACCCCAGTCTACAAACACGGCTCCGTTCACAAATCCAAAAAGCTTCTTTCTGAGTTCAACGCTACCCTCGATGAGAATTTCACCAGGTTTTTCAAAACTGTAATCAAACAAACCGTCTTGATCAGGGTTCTCGCTCAGGAGCGGAGGAACGGTACCCACTCCAAGACGTCTTGGTCGCCAGGCTCTCACACTATTACTTCCACCAATGAAAAAGTATTTCTCATAAGGCAATACTTCTCCGCCTCCATATGCCCATCCGATTCCGGTATTGAAGCGGTAGGCCAGGATCGTGTTTCGATCCAAGATTCGATTTTTTCGATAGTCAATATTGACTCGCAGGTATTTAAATAACTGGAGATTCTCTCGCTCCACGATTCCTGGTGTATAAAAATTAAGCAGTGTTCCACCGCTCTCTGCCTGTATCCGGAGAAATTTAGAATTGCTTACTATGTTGCCATAGTTTTCTGGATTCCACGTCATGGAGAAAATCATGCTACTTACAAAGGAAGGATTGAACGAAAGCCGGATGTTATTTCCCTGGCTCGTGCTAAGGTTGTCAAGCAACGCGCGGAACGTGCTATCTAATCGTGATTGAATGATGTTGAGGTTGGCAACGGTGAGCGAATACTGGGTTGTCCGTCTGTTTTCCCACGAATAGGTGTAAGAAAATGTGGTTGTTTCCCTTCGGTATTCCGGTCGATCGGAATAGGTATAACCTGCAAGTGCTTTAGTCTTTGGATTCAATCGCCCAACACGATATTGAGCATCTTCACTCAGTGGAATTAGAAACTGTGGGAATGTAACGGAGGCATTCAGGTTGCCTTCGATACTTCGGTAAAAGTTACCCACTTCAGTAGCGGAAGCGACACCTTCAAATCCAATCCTTCCGTTCAATTCAAATATCTCCATTCCCCCAAAAAGATTTCGCTTGAGAAAACTCATATTGTAATAAGGACCGGGGAAACCCTGCGTCACTGTAAGCCCCGCTTCATTCGACCATGAATAACGATTGAGCGAACTCGAGAAAAGGTTCGCAATAAACTTTCCGCCCGATGTGTCATAGTTAATGTTCACAAACTTGAACATGCCAAGGTTAGCGAGCTGACGTTGTGTGTTGATCGTTCCAGTTCTGCTATACAGACTATCCTGATGAAAAAATATCCTTTGACTTAGAATTCTCTTGCTGTACTCATTCTTAAAATGTTCATAAGTAATATCCCGATACTGTCTTACCTGGCGTTTCTCGTTTGGTGTTGATGGCTTCGAGCTGGCGTCAGTAACGAAAAGTATGGAGTCAATTCTGTATTGCTTGTGTGCCGACTGCCTTGCCGGGTTGTTCACATTGATGCGGATGGCAATTTGATGATAGTTCCCAAAAGCAGTATCGATATCATACTCAATATAGTCTCTGCCAAAAGCAAAATAGCCGCGATCCTTTAAGTAAGAGTCAATCCTTTCACGCTCACGATTGAGCGTATTTTGATTAAACTGATCTCCTTTTTTAATAAGACTAGCATCTTGATCCTGGACGAGAAGTTCTCTGACTTTGGGGTCTTCAACGTTCAAAGAAACCGAATCATAGAAGTAAGGCGCCTTGGGATTGACGTGATAAATAACCGAAACTCTTCTTTTCTTTGGTCCCGACACTTTTGTTGACGTGGTTGTCTCTGCTTCAAAATAACCTCTTGTAAATAGATAGTCATTGATACGCTCTGCACTGAGTTCAACATTCGAAGAGTCGTACACCGAAGCCTTTTCACCCCATTGCATTATCGTGTTTCCATTCTCTATCTTTCCGTTTAGCACATCAAGTTTGTGTTGCCTTTTATATTGCAGCGATGACTTTCGGCTTTCGTTGGTTGCCTTCCCAATTTTCGCAGTATATTTTTTATCAACGCGATCTCTCTTTGCTACAAATTTTCCGGGGTCATATTTCTTTTCGCCCAGATAGTACATCCAAACCAGTGTATTGATAGGCAACCCCAGAAGTCTCCGATTGGTTTTTTGTACATAGAGATCCTTTTCGTTTTCAATTCGGAAGCCTTTTGGCTTGTCTATCTCCTGGCGGTACAGAAGTTTTTCACCGGGGTTGAGATACCTTGTGCCAAGGCAACCAGAAAGGAGGAGTGATAACGAACTGGCGATCAAAAAATATTTAAATTTCCCCTTCAAAGACAGTCCATGATTAGTAAGAACCAAGCCAAATTCATCAAATCCTTGCAATTAAAGAAATACCGTAAACAGGCACAATGTTTTGTCGTGGACGGAGAAAAGGGTGTGAAGGAGGCGATTCTTTCTGACTTTGAGTTGGTGCAAGTTGTCTGCACAGAATCTTTTGAGGAGAGCAATCAATCATTATTCCCGAAGGGTGTTGAAGTGATCATAGCAAACGAAAAGCAGTTGTCTCAAATCAGTTCATTTCAGACAAACGAAAATGCGCTAGCAGTTCTAAGGCAAAAACCAAACCAGATTCCTGAAATAGGAGCGGGTGAGTTTGTATTAGTGCTCGATGATATTCGTGATCCGGGAAATCTCGGTTCAATTATACGCTCTGCGGATTGGTTTGGGGTGAGAAAAATTATTGCGTCTCCAGAAACCGCTGACTTTTATAATCCCAAAGTGATCAACGCCACGATGGGCTCATTTGCGCGAGTGAGTTTTGGCTACTCAGACCTTGTGGATTTGTTTTCCAACACCAATGCAAATGTCTACGGAACATTTATGAAAGGCAATGACGTTCATTCTTTTTCTTTCACAGCTCCCGCTTTTATAGTGATCGGAAATGAAGGCCAGGGAATCTCCCATCAGGTCGAGCGTTTTGTTACAGATCGAATTAGTATTCCTGGCGTCAAGGGAGCGGAGTCATTGAATGCTGCCGTGGCTACCGGAATAGTACTGGACAATCTTAGTCGATTAAAAAAATGATTTGCTCTGATGACTCGCTTCATCAGAAATTCTCTCGGCATGTTCTTTACCCAGATAACGATCGATGAGGTAGTGCCCTCCATAGATTAATGGAGTGAGTAGTATCGCAACAAGGAATTTGTAGATGTAGTTGGTGATCCCGATGGCGATGATTTGTGTGGTGCTAAATACGCCAGTAAACGCGATGAATAGTACCACAAAACTGTCAATCAACTGCGATATCAAAGTAGAGCCAGTGGCCCTCAGCCAAAGCATTTTTGAACCTGTAATGTGTCTCAGTTTTTGGAAAACAAAAACATCGACCAACTGACCAAGCAAAAAGGCCGACAGCGAACCAATAATTATTCTTTGCCCTTGTCCAAATATTTTGTTGAAGGCAAAATCGATATTAAAGTAGTTGCCCTCGTTATCAGCACTATTAGCGTCAAGCCACCATGAAGCAGGCGGGAGATTCATGGTGAGAAAGATCACCACAAATGCATAGGCGATAAGCCCTGCAGTTAAGTAACTGATTCTCTTTACACCTGGCTTTCCAAAATATTCATTAATAAGATCTGTTGTGATGAATACCACCGGCCAAATCACCGCGCCAGCCGTTAAGTTAAAGTCCATGGTAAAACCAAAGATGCTGAGGTTGGCCGGAGCAAGGCCCAATGTTCCTTCACCTGAAAAAATCTTGACGCCAATCATCTCAGCGATCAGGGCGTTAGTAAGGAAGATTCCGCTGAGGACGATGAACAGATTGTTCTTTTTTCGGGTGAGGTCGGTACTCATAGCCTTTCAAGATCAAACGTTTCTCCTTCAATCGCAAGATGAGACGAGCGAAATTCTGCTTTGGCTTCTTCCAATAGCGGATCAAGCTCTTTATATCGAGCTGAAAAATGGCCGATAATCAGATTTTTTGCACCCGCTTCTTTTGCAATACGTCCAGCCTGACTAGCAGTTGAGTGAAGTGTTTCCTTAGCCTTGTCTTCATGCTCTTGTGTAAATGTGGCCTCGTGATACAACAAGTTAACCCCGTTTATATGCTCTATTAATTCAGGACTATAGGCTGTATCTGAACAATAGGCGTATGAATAGGATGGTCTCGGGTCTATTGTGTAGTCATTGTTTTTGTATAAAAGAGTGCCGACCTCATTAAATACATCCTTGCCCTGTTTCAGTAATGCAATATGCTGAAGCAACATTCCCTCAGTGATCTTGTCCTTGTCTATTCGCCTTGGTTTGACCTTTTCTGAAAACAGAAATCCAGTACATGGTATTTTGTGAATAAGCGGAAACGAGTGGACGGTGATTGAGTCATCCTCATACAACAGGTTTTGTTCAGAATAGGGAACGTGGTGAAAGATGATTTTAAAATTCAACGCAGACCTGGAATACTTCAATTGCAATGTGATAATTTCATCGAGTCCTTTTTGACTATAAAGATGAAGATCTGCTGTTCGCTTCAGCAAGTGCATGGAAAACAGCAACCCCATCAATCCCAGGTAGTGGTCACCATGTAAGTGACTGATGAATATCCGGTCAATCTTGTGAAAGGGAATGCTAAATTTCTTGAGTTGCATCTGCACACCTTCGCCACAGTCAATCAAAAAGTGGCTTTGGTTGATGTTCAAATATTGAGAGGAGGGAAACCTGCCATAGGCGGGAAGTGCTCCACTTGATCCGAGTATCGTTACTTGAAATGCCAAAACAGGTTCATAACAATAAATCCCAACAGGGTTGGGATTTTACTTTGTTGAATTAGGAGAAAATCAATTGTCTCCGTCCTTCATATCTTTTTCGATCTCGTGCATAAAAACCGCATCCACGGCCTCTTCTACAGAAGGAAGGATGTGCAGTACACTGTCCAGCTGTGAAATCTTTATCAGTTTCATGGTGTGATCAGACAACCCCGCAAGAACAAAAATACCTCCCTCTTCCTGGAAAATACGATTGCCTACAAGGAGGGCGCTAAGGCCGGAAGAGTCGGTGTATTTCACCTCCGACAGGTCAAGAATGATATTTTTTACGCCTTCTGCGTGAAGCGTGATCATCTCAGACTTCAGGCTCGGGGCAATGCTCGAATCCATTTTCTCTTCGTGCAGGCCCAGAAGGCTATACTTTTCTTGCTTATCTATGGTATACTTCATAAGTATAAATTTCAGAGGCTAAAATAACTCAATTTATGGAATTAACGATGCTTCGCTCTATTCGTTCCGTCAGCGAGGAGTAATCGATGGGCTCAAGCTGCTTGCCGGTCATCTGTTGGTAAAGTTCCTTATATCGATCAGAGATCGACTTGACAATGTCGTCAGTCATTTCTGGCACCTTCTGACCATCTTTACCCTGAAAGCCATTTTCGATTAACCATTGCCTCACGAATTCCTTTGAGAGTTGTTTTTGCACTTCACCGTTGGCCTGTCTTTCACTGTACCCTTCCTTATAAAAGTATCGCGATGAGTCAGGAGTGTGTACTTCGTCAATCAGATAGATCTTGCCATCATGTTTTCCGAATTCATATTTGGTGTCAACCAAAATAAGTCCCCGAGCGGCAGCGAGTTCAGTTCCTTTTTGATAAAGTTTTAAAGTGTAATCTTCAAGAGTTTTGTAGTCTGATTCAGCTACGAGATTTCTACGCAGAATTTCTTCACTTGAGATATCTTCATCATGACCCACCTTGGCTTTGGTCGTGGGGGTAATGATGGGCTGGGGTAAGCGGTCATTTTCTTTTAAGCCTTCAGGAAGAGGCACTCCGCACAGCAGTCTTTTGCCAGCGCGATATTCACGCCAAGCGTGACCAGCCAGATAACCTCTCACCACCATTTCCACAGGAAACGGTTCGCACTTAAATCCAATGGTTACGTTAGGATCGGGAGTGGAGAGAACCCAGTTAGGAACAATGCTTTTGGTGGCTTCGAGATTGGACGCTGCAATTTGATTAAGTACCCGACCCTTATCTGGAATAGCGCGGGGAAGGATCACATCAAATGCCGAGATGCGATCTGAGGCAACCATTGCCATCTTGTCACCGAAGTAGTAAACATCGCGAACCTTTCCTCTGTAAAAACCGGTCTGATTAGGGAACTGAAAGTGGGTTTCTTTGATAGCCTGCATTTGCTTCAAGTTGGGCTGCAAAATAGCAACCGCCCCCTGAACACCCAACAGGCCATCTTACATTAGCCCAAAAAAGTCAATATACTTTTTAGGCTAACGCCTGACAGTCAGGATCAATCCTGACGCTTCCGTCAGGATTCATTAGCCCGAAGGGCCAATTGTTAATCTTATTGACAATTGGGATTATTTCTCTTCGATCAGGATGCCCGCTTTGAAGGTGAGCTCTTTCGTCACATTTCCCTGCTCGTCAAATTCTTTCCACTCCTTGTGTTTCTTATTGGCTACGTATTCGCCTTGCTCTTTGATTTGCCCGTTGGGGTAATAACTGGTGTACTGGCCGTGCTGACGACTGGCCCTGTAGTCACATTCCCATTGCACCTTCCCTGACTCGTAGTAGCTTTTGACAGGGCCCGTGATAAGGTTGAATTGATACATTTCCTCCAGCGACTTCTTGCCGGAAGGATAGTAGGTGGTCCGAAGGCCATGGAGTTTACCATTTTCGTAGGTTTCTTTCAACTTAACAGTTTTGCCATCATCGCCATAATAGGTCCAGGTTCCATCAGGTTTTTCCTTCTTGAACTCCTTCATGCTGAGCTTGCGTCCTTCTTCATCAAACTCTTCTACAGTCGTGGAAACACCGTTTGGCGAGACCAGTTCTTTTATGTGTTCAGTGCCGTTTGGAAAATACGATACGTTCGCTCCCGACTTAGCACCTTCCCTGAATTGAAACTTGTGTCTTATGCTGCCATCTGCATAATAGCCGGTATTGCTCCCGTGTAGTTTTCCGTCAAGGAAATTGGCATCTAACAAAAGATGACCCTGATCGTCATAGTTTTTAAAATTGCCGGTTCGTTCTCCGGCAGTCATGGTAGAAATAGTTTCGAGTTGCCCGTTGGGATAGTAGGTCTTGTAAAAATCAGTAAGCACTCCGTCTTTAAAATTTGCTTCCGTTTCTACAATACCCGATTCATAATAAGTAGTGGTCAGTCCGTTCGGCTTCTTGTTTTTGTAGTTGATTATTTTTTGAAGCTTGCCTGATGGATAATACTCCTTCATCAGGCCGTCCGGTTTTCCTTTCACAAAGAAAGTTTCACTTTTGATTTTCCCTGTCTCAAAAAATGATCTGATACTGTCGACCAAAAGATTGTTCTGATAGTAGGCTCTTTGAACAGGCACACCATTGTCATTAAAGACTTCTACCGCACCGTGGCGTTTTCCGTCCAGGTAGTTGATTCTCCTGATCAGAATACCATCTTCATTATACTCTTGAAATTTTCCGGAACGATAGCCATTCACAAACGTTCCCTCAAGTTGCAGGTTGCCGTTTTCGTAGTAGCGCTTGTACGGGCCTTCCAGCGTTTGATTGTCACTTTCTGAAACAGTGTATTCCTCTTCAATATGCTGACGCAGGGGATCAAAATATCGCCTTACCACGCGCTGAGCCTGTGCACAGTGGAGAGCGATAAATACAAGAAAAAGAATGATACGGTATGTCATACTACGCATGCCAATAACCAAACGAGCATAAATCGTTGATGTTGTACACCGGCAAAGATCGTACTAAACCTGGACGGCTGATCAAAGGTTTTCGATGACAATAGCTGAGGCTCCTCCGCCTCCATTGCAAATTCCGGCTACTCCGATGGAGGCGTTGTTTTGCTTGAGGACGTGACCTAATGTAACTGTAATCCTCGCTCCAGAGGCTCCAAGAGGATGGCCCAGGGCAACAGCCCCGCCATTCACGTTCACTTTTGCTGGATCAAGTTCCATGTTCTTGTTGTTGGCAATCGCCACCGCAGAGAACGCCTCGTTGATCTCATAAAATCCAACGTCCTTTTTGTCCACACCCGCCATCTTCATGGCTTTGGGTATGGCGAGGGAAGGTGCGGTGGTAAACCACATCGGATCTTGCGCAGCATCTGCAAAACCAATAATTCGCGCCAGCGGCTTTACACCAAGTTCGTTCGCCTTTTCTTTGCTCATCAGGATGACAGCTGCAGCTCCATCGTTGATGGTCGATGCGTTGGCTGCAGTTGCAGTGCCCTCTTTTCCAAATACAGGCTTCAACCCGGGAATCTTATCGAAGTTTACATTCTTATATTCTTCGTCTTCAGTTACCTGAATGACATCGCCTTTCCTTCCCTTGATTTCAACAGCAGCGACTTCATCTTTAAATTTTCCTGCAGCCCAGGCCGCTGCCGCTCTCTTGTAAGAGTTTATCGCGTACTCGTCCTGCTCTTCACGGGAGATCTTCATTTCTTTCGCGGTGTTGTCCGAACAAACACCCATCGCGCAGTGATTGTAGATGTCGGTTAATCCATCGAAAGACAAACCATCGAGTAATTCACCGTTGCCAAACTTGTATCCAAACCTTGCCTTGGGAAGGTAGTACGGAATGTTGCTCATGCTCTCCATTCCACCGGCTACTACCACATCATTTTGCCCTAGCATAATCGATTGTGCACCTACCATGATGGCCTTCATTCCGGAAGCACACACCTTGTTTATTTGTGTACAGGGAATTTCAAAACCAAGTCCTGCGCCAGCCGCAACTTGTGTTGCTGGCGCTTGTCCCAGTCCAGCAGAAATCACATTGCCAACGTATAGCTCGTTGACATGTTTTCCTTCAAGATTGATTCTTTGCAAGGCAGCCTTTACCGCGCTGGCGCCAAGTTGAACAGCCGACAAACCGGCCAATACTCCACCAAAACTTCCAATAGGCGTTCTGACTGCGGATACGATGTATACTTCCTTCATATAAATTTCAAATCTTGATTTTAAATTTCTTTGCGCCTCCCGATAGCTATCGGGAGCGCCCTTGCGGTGAATTTTACATTCTGATATTCTCAGTTCTCAAATTCTAATAAGATTACCAATCCGGCTTCCCTTTATCCTTGGGCTTAGTCGCCTTGCGCTTGTTTTGTTGCAGGTACTGAATCTCCTGATTTTTCATGGCCTCCAGAATCATCTTGGCCTTTTCTTCGCTCATCTCCATTTCTTTCAGTTTTTCTGAAACAGAAGGAGGGATGTCTTTCTTCTCTTCGTTTTGTTTATCCTGCTCTTCTTTCTTTTCCTGCTCGCTTTTTTCCTTATCCTGCTTTTCCTTGTCCTCTTTGTCTTTATTCTGCTGATCCTGCTGATCTTTTTTCTCCTGGTTTTCTTTGTCTTTCTGATCTTGCTTTTGATCCTTGTCTTGCTTGTCTTTTTGATCTTTGTTTTGATCGTCTTTCTTTTGCTGATCGTCTTTTTTCTGATCCTTATTTTGCTCTTCCTGTTTCTTCTGCTCTTCCAACTTTTTCTTCACTAGCTCGTAATTGTAACGCGCGTCTTCATTCGTTGGGTCAGACTTAAGGGCTTGCTTGAAGTAACTTAACGCCTCCTCATATTTTCCTGCGCGGTTTGACAACACGCCTAGTTGCTGATTTGAGAGCGTCCGCATTTTCGGAGCTTTGCTCTCCACAAGACGCTGGTAATAATTGGTAGCATTGACGGAATCATTCATCTGGAAATAGGCATTCGCCAGATTCATCTCCACCTCTTCTTCGTTCACTTTCAAAGAATCGACCAGCAACTTGTACTTTTCAATGGCTGTTTTGAAATCACCCGATTGGTAAGCTTTTTTGGCATCAGATTTCAAGGAATTAATCAACGCAATCCTGTCTATGTCTGACACCAGCACCACCGCAATTAAAATTGACACTATCAGCTTCATATCCTTACCGTTTTCACATTGATCAATACATCAAGCACCATCAAAAATAAGGCGATTAGCAGAAAATAGTAATAACGATTGGCCGAAACGTCTACAAAACGCGTATCCCGAAGCTCTCCCTCAATTCTGCTGATCGTATTAATCAATCGTGTTACATCATTTTTAGTTTCATTGATTTCGAAATATTGCCCGCTGGTTTTGGACGCCAGTGACTGTAGTGAACGATTGTCAAGGCGAGTCACCACAGTATTTCCTTGCCTGTCCGTTTTATAGCCGCTTCCCGCTCTCAGCTGACTTCCTTCCTGTGTGCCAACACCTAGCGTAAATAGCTTGATGTCTTTGTCCTGCACCTGCTTGATCACATCGTCTGTTTCTTCTCCAAAATCTTCGCCATCGCTGATCAGGATAATCACTTTTGATTTCTGTTGCGAACTTGGTCCCTCTTGATCCGCAAGCTTATTTAAAGCCATTTTTATGGGCGGGCCAAAATCAGTTCCCGAAGAGGGCACAAGACCGGTGTTCATCGTCTCGATGAAAAGGTTAAGGGCATTTTGATCATAGGTAAGCGGACTCTGCATGAAAGCCTCGGACGAGAAAATGATAATACCAATGCGGTCTGAGTTGAAAGCTTCAACCAATCGCTTCATCTCAAACTTCACCTTCTCGAGCCGTGTGGGTTGAATGTCATAGGCATCCATCGACTTCGACAAGTCCACGCAAATCATGATATCCTTGCCCACCGACTTCACTTCCTTTCTGCTGTCTCCAAAAGACGGTCCCATAAACGCCACAATCAGAAGAATGAAGACTGTAGTGCGTATAGCAAGCTTGTAAAAGATGTTCTCAAATGGGGTATGCAATGTCCGGGCGATCTTGATCACCTTGACCACATACACCGCATAGAAAGCTACAAATAGCAGTGAGAGAACAAGCTCAAAAACTCCAAACGACCGAAACCAGACCATCTTTCCCTTTTGACGCAAGTATAGGGAAATAGGTTGTCAAAATAAATATGGACGGTGGTGAGCAATAGCCCTTTAGCGCTGAACGAACGTCTTCTTGATCCATGCTATCATTTCGGTCACGGTCTCCTGTGCGTAGGTTCCATTTACCTCGTCAAAGGCATTTTGTGGATTGGCATACACCGACCAGTGATGATCCATTCCTTTTGCCAGGTATCGTGTAGCCCGGCCGGGAGTCTTTTTGTTGATCATATCAGTCACAATCTGGCTATCGTCAACGCTCATGATCCAGTCATACTCCCCGGCTACAAACAGAACCGGGGCAGTCGTGTTCTCCCACGTCTCCATGAAATTAAAGTCTTGAGTTTGCATATAAAATCGCGCGGGCCTGCCATACTGATGACGAGGTTCATCATACCAAATCGATGCAAGGTGTGGTTTCTCCAGGATGATCTCTTCAGGTGTTTTTTTGTAGTTCATGTAGTCACTGTGAAACTCAATGTACGCTGGCATAAGAGCATTGATTTCACTTTGGGTCTTTCCGCTGAACTGCAATCTTCTTCTTTCAAGTTCAATCATGTGCTCCAACCATGTTTTGTAAACACTCACAGCAGAGACATAAGCTTTCACAGGTTGTCCTTTACCTACGATGGAGGCAAGCGTTCCGCCAAGGCTTGCACCAAAGACAATGATGTTGGTCGTATCGACATCGGATCTTTGTTTGAGATGACGCCACGCAGCATTGTATCCATCAAGTTCGGTATGCAAGTCACAGTCATAACATGGAGGACCTTCGCTATCGCCAACTCCCGGTTTCTCTATTCGCATCATTAGCGCTCCGGATTTTTCTGCTACCTCGCGCAACATGTTTGTCCATGAATCATCGCGTTCGGGAACCTCCACCGTTCCGCACGACAGCCAACTGACAAACAGAATAGCCGGTAGCTTTCCTTTAGCTTCTTTTGGCTTGGTAACAAAGCCACGGATCAAATCCCCTGAGTTGTTTGTCAGGGTGATAACTTCTACATCCAGGGATCGAAACGATTCGAAGGGAGATGGGGCGGGAGTGAAAGTAATCGTCATCGGCTGATTGTTCCTGACTACGGTCAGTCTGGTTGGATCACCACCTTTCAGTGCTCCGAGCTGATAGTACAGACTATTTCCATCGGGAATGGAGCGGTTGTTGACGGTAAGTATGATATCACCCACACGAAGCCCTGCCTTGTATGCAGCGGAACCATTATTGACACTCGCAACCCGTGCTCCGGGCGAATCAGAAATTTTTCGTACCCGAAAATCAAGTTGCGCTTTTCTTTTTAGTGTAGGATTTTGTGCAATTGATACCGTGCCAAGCAGCATCAACATAAAAAAACAGAATAACGAACGATTCATGGGAGGTTGATTAGAGGATGGTTTGTTTTCAATTCCACGAAAATCTGTACGATTAAACCCAGGACTATTTAAATTCGTAAATCACTACAACAGATTTCGCAAAGAAGCTATGGGAGAGATGACAGTTAAGGTTCTGTTAGCGGGTTTCAGCGCCATCATTATCCTGAATTCAATTTTTTTTGGATTAGTGCTGATTTTTAATTCCAAAGGCCTGCTGAAAAACAGACTACTTGGCTTTCTACTTTTTGGGATAGCGTTGCGCACCGGCAAATCAATACTGATGCTGTTGATTCCTCACTTGCCGGATAGTGTGCCTGCAATCGGACTGATAGGGATGGGGGCGATTGGTCCGTTATTCTATTTCTATACTTTGAATTTGCGGGGGCATCAATGGTCACGACAAAATCTGGTGCACTTTGCATTTTCGATGGCCACTGGCCTAACACTGCCTTTTGCTTCCGATCAGTTGGTATTCTGGCTTTATTTCTTCTCAGCACTGCAGATGGCCACCTATGTATCTATAACAAGCAGACTTATTTTTCAAAACCGCCAACTTGACGATGAAACGTTCAGATGGCTCCGGTTGCTAACGGTGTCGATATCATTAATATGGGCAGTTTATGCAATTCAACTTTTCTATCAACAGTTGTGGGTTTACCTGACCGGAACTGTTATTGCTTCTCTCTCCCTTTTTGCAATGCTATACGTTGGTCTGCAATCGAACCGAATTTTTACCAAAACGAAAAAGCTACAGAAGAGAGAAATCTATGACGATGTGAAGTTGATGATCGAAGACATGATGTCAAACAGAAAAATGTTTACGGATGGATCACTTACCCTCTCTAAATTTGCACATGCGCTAAAGATCAAACCTTACGTCCTTTCTGGGGTACTCAACGATCACTATGGTCAGTCGTTTCCCGAGTTTGTAAATAGTTATCGCATCCGCGAAGCGCAAGTGATGTTAAGATCGGAGAAGCACCAGATGTACAGCATCGAGGCGATCGCCTATGATTGTGGGTTTAATACGCCTTCCGCTTTTTATACTTCCTTTAAAAAAGTAACGAAGTTGACACCCGCAGAATATCGTGATAAAAAAATGGCTGAGGTTGTTCGAGGCTAAACTTACCCTCTATTTCGAGCGAGCTTTCCGCTGCGAAAAGCACCCGCGAGCGCAATGGGTATTTTAGCTTCCTCTTCAATCACCCTTGCCCGTGCTTCCTGCACGCGTGCCACCATTTCCTGTTCCAAAGCTACAGCCATGGCCCTGCGTTCTTCAGCTTTTGCTTTCGCTATATTCAAGTCGGCTTTGGCTTGATCAGTTTGTAGCTGGGCTCCTATGTTTTTTCCAATATCAATATCGGCTATATCAATTGACAATATAGTGTAGGCCGTGCCCGCATCGAGACCGTTGTTTAAAACCGTGGACGAAATCCGATCGGGGTTCTCGAGCACATCCATGTAGTGCGACCTTCCGATGGTAGAAATTATACCCTGTCCCACACGGGCCTTGATGGTCTCTTCGCCTGCACCCCCCACCAGTTGCTGGATATTGGCCCTCACCGTCACCCGGGCTTCTGTAATGAGCTGAATGCCTTCAACGGAAATACCGGTGATTGAGGGCACAACAATCATATAGGGTGACACCGACAGTTGCACCGCCTTAAGTACATCGCGGCCTGCGAGATCAATAGCGGTAGCCTGCTGATAATCCAATTTCAGATTGGCTTTATCTGCGACCACCAACGCCTTGATCACGTTTGTCAGATTTCCCTTGGCGAGGTAGTGTGTTTCCAACTGACTTGTGGTTATTCCCTTAATGCCAGCCTTGGTAGCCAAAATCAAAGATCGCACGATCAAAGCGGGTGGCACCTTCCTCACACGCATCAATACAAGGTTGATCAGATTGACATGTACACCTGAGAATAGTGCCGTGATCCATAAATTCAGAGGCAAGACGTAAAACAGGAGCCAAAAGCCAACGACCGAGGCGGCAATCCAAATAAGAACAAAAGATTCCACCATAGAAGAGGAGAGTAAGTAAGCTCACAAGTTAGCACTAAGCGTGTGGTATTTTTGATAAAGCGATCAATTAAGTTAACAGGCGCTCCGTTTTGGAAGACTTGCAGGTAAATTAGGTTATTGAATAAACTCCACTTACCTTTGCTTAGTTTTTAGCAGAAATCATTCTGTTTAGTGAAGTAATACCTCTTAATGCCTTCGTTTAAGAAGTTCTTTCTACTCCCAATATTTTTTAGCTGAAAATGATAGTGACCAGGCCAGGGTCTTTTTGACTCTCTTCTGGCATCGCTGATAAGTATTTATTTAAAGAGTAAAATGAACGTATTAAGAAAAAGAAGACCCCATGCAAGTGGGGCACGCCCGCAGTGGCGAAAGCCGTCACATACGGCCAATAAGAAGTCTGTTAGCACCGTAAATCCTGAACTTTTCACCAAAAAGGCAATACCGGTGGAAGCATCTGTATACAAGCCTTCGAGAACGATCATGGATTTGCCCATTGATTCCTTTATCAAGGGAAACCTGACCCGGAAGGGATATAAAAACCCGACTGAAATTCAGG
Source organism: Cyclobacteriaceae bacterium (assembly GCA_050185175.1). Lineage (GTDB taxonomy): Bacteria > Bacteroidota > Bacteroidia > Cytophagales > Cyclobacteriaceae > ELB16-189. The sequence goes on along the minus strand of JBFWZR010000027.1, from coordinate 25,043 downwards.
AACATGCTATCCAACCTATCCTTGACGGAAGGAACGTGATGGGCATAGCCCAAACGGGCACCGGAAAAACCGGAGCATTCCTGATCCCAATTATCCACAACCTATTAAAGTCGAGCCCTGCATTTCAGGTGCTCATCGTAGTTCCTACACGTGAACTGGCTGTTCAGGTAGAGGAGGAATTTAAGAGCATGGCGAAGGGAACAGGACTGACAAGTCTTTGCTTTATAGGAGGCACCAGTGTAAGACGCGATCTGTCTCTACTTCGAAGCAAAACCCACATCATCATCGGCACACCCGGTCGATTGGTCGACTTGTCGCAGCAGCAGGCTCTCCAGTTCAATAGGTTTACTACACTTGTTTTGGATGAGTTTGACAGGCTGCTCGACATGGGCTTCTCAAAAGATATTCAGTACATCGTGAAAGCGATGACCCAACGACAACAAACAGTTCTCTTTTCGGCTACCGAGGAACAGAATCAAAAGAATATCATCGCTTCATTGCTTCATGATCCGATTGCTGTACGGGTATCTTCCGGAAAAACCACCGGAGATCATATCGATCAGGAAATAATCAACATAAAGCCCGGAGAGAAAAAGATTGACATCCTCGTTAAGATGGTTCGTGACAAATCCTTTCAAAAAGTGATCGTATTTGCTGAAACGAAGCGGGGGGTGAGTAATGTTCGCAAGAACCTTGAGAAGGCTGGAGTCCGGGTGGATGAGATTCACGGTAACAAGTCACAGAATTACAGACTGAAGGCGCTGAATAGTTTCAGGTCCGGACAGATTCAGGTGCTGGTAGCCACAGATGTGGCTGCACGTGGCCTGGACATATCAGCAGTAACGCATGTGATCAATTTTCAACCACCAAAAAACATCGACAGCTACATCCATCGCATCGGTAGAACCGGGCGGGCAGGCATGGAAGGGAAAGCTTACACATTCGCAAACTAGAAAAACAATAACCAATAAATAACAATTAAAATGCAAGAAGGAACAGTAAAATTTTTCAACAACACGAAAGGTTTTGGATTTATTAAACCAACAAACTCAAATGAGGATGTATTTGTACATCAGTCTGGTCTGATTGATGAGATCAGAGAAAACGACAAAGTGAAGTTTGAAGTTGAGCGTGGCAAGAAAGGAATGAATGCCGTGAACGTTGAGGTGATCGGATAACGATTATCTAATAGTTGAAAAAAAGGCCGTCTCAAACGAGACGGCCTTTTTTTATGCCGGGTGGCATAAAAATGTATAAACCTCGTTTTCTTCTGATTCTGTTTTCTCCGGCATTAAGATGCTTCTCAATGAGTTATTGGCTAAGTTGAGTCGTCAATTGTCAAAACTTACTATGAGACATATAATCTCGACCCTACTATTTCTAGCAGCGATCGGATCGTTTGCCCAGCAGCAATGGCAGCCAGTTCCAGGTAAGCTTGTTACCGAGTGGGCGGTACAAATCGATCCTACTAAGCCTTTGAATGAATATCCTCGCCCTCAACTGGTAAGAAATAATTGGGTTAACCTCAACGGCATTTGGAAATACGCGATCGTACCTCATACCCTGGAATCTGCTCCCACAGATTTTCAAGGAGATATATTGGTGCCCTTTCCCATTGAATCGGCTTTGAGTGGCGTGGGAAAAACGGTCGGTAAGGAGAACGTACTTTGGTATAAACGCGATTTTACAATTTCATCGGCTATGCGAAAAGGAAGGCTTCTGCTACACTTTGGTGCTGTAGATTGGAAATGCGAAGTCTTTATTAATGGAAAGAAAGTTGGCGAACATTTGGGTGGTTATGATCCATTTATGTTTGACATCACAGATGCTGTGGCAAAAAGTTCAAGTCAGCAACTTCAAGTCAAAGTCTGGGATCCCTCTGATGACGGTCCCCAACCGAGAGGAAAGCAAGTAAACAAACCGGAAGGTATTTGGTATACACCTGTGACTGGTATTTGGCAAACAGTGTGGCTTGAAACGGTTCCCGATACCTATATCTCCTCAACCAGCCATGTACCCAATATTGATGATGGAACAGTTGCAGTTGCCGCCAACGTGGTCAACCTCAAACCTGATCAGGAAATTGTTGTGTTTGCGTCAGAGGGAGGAAAACAGATTGCAAGCGAAAAAGCCAACGCAAAGGGTGAACTCACCTTATCGATTCCGAATCCAAAACTATGGTCGCCTGAAAATCCCTTTCTCTATGACCTTAAGATCGCCATCATCCGCAAGGGTAAAGTAATTGATGAGGTCACATCATACTTTGCCATGCGAAAGATTTCCTTGCAAAAGGACGAAGAGGGCTATCAACGTCTGGCTTTAAACAATATGAACTATTTCCAATACGGTCCGCTCGACCAGGGGTGGTGGCCTGACGGTCTTTATACAGCCCCAACGGATGAGGCATTAAAGTTTGATATTGAGAAAACAAAAGAGTTGGGCTTTAACATGATTCGTAAACATGTAAAAGTGGAGCCGGCTCGTTGGTATTATCATGCAGACAAGCTGGGGATGCTGGTCTGGCAGGATATGCCCAGTGGGGACATGGGTGGTAATGCATGGGACATGCGGCCCGGCATCATGTCAGGTGGACTTCTTGAAAAAGAGCGAACTAAAGAGTCGGCTGAGATCTATCGAAAGGAGTGGAGCGCGATTGTCAACTCGTTAAAAGCCTTTCCATGTATAGTAGTGTGGGTTCCGTTCAACGAGGCCTGGGGACAGTTTCGTACAAAGGAAATCGCAGACTGGACGCATGAATTAGATCCATCACGATTAGTCAATGCAGCCAGCGGAGGTAATTTCATCAATGGGGCAGGGGAGATCTTTGACATTCACAACTATCCCGATCCGTTGATGCCTAAGGCCGAACTGTTTGGAGCCGATCAGGCACTTGTGTTGGGAGAGTTTGGTGGGTTGGGTTTGCCTGTAGAAGGACACACATGGCAATCCAAAGACAACTGGGGTTATCAAACATTTAAGAGCAAAGAAGAATTGGAAAAGCGATATGCAGGAATGATCGATGCACTGACAAAACTTACCACGAAGGGATTGACCGCTGCGATCTACACACAAACCACAGACGTAGAAGGTGAAGTGAATGGGTTGATGACCTATGATCGGAAGCTGATCAAGATGAGTCGGGAGAAATTAAGGGAACTCAATAACAAGTTGTACCGATCCAATAACTAGAGACCGCCCCTCGGTTATCTTAAAAAACAAAACCTCAGACAAAGCCTGAGGTTTTTTTATTGTCGGGGCGGCAGGATTCGAACCTGCGGCCCCCTGGTCCCAAACCAGGTGCGCTAACCGGACTGCGCTACGCCCCGAACATCTCTTGTCTTTATTTTGACTGGGGACTTGCACCCAGTTGTTTCCGTGATCCGGCAGGGACTCGAACCCCGAACCGTCAGCTTAGAAGGCTGATGCTCTATCCAGTTGAGCTACCGGACCCCAATCCAAGCTCTTGAGCGGAGAGGGGGGGATTCGAACCCCCGGTACAGTTTAACCCGTACGACAGTTTAGCAAACTGTTGGTTTCAGCCACTCACCCACCTCTCCGTAAGCGACCTAAACTATCTATCGAACTGCCATTTCAGGCTCTTTTTCGATAAATGAGGTGCAAATATAAACGGTCGCGCTATTGATTCAGCCCTTTAGTGCCTTTTTTTTAAAAGAGCCGAAGAATTAAGGAATGCTTCTAATGAACTTATCAACTTCCGCACTAAACTTCTTCTTCTCTTCAATGAAAATGAAGTGACCACTTTTTTTGAAAACTTCAATCTGACTATTTGGTGCATTCTCCGTTATCATCTCTTGCGACTTAGCCGGGATCGCATCTTCCTCGCCATACATCACCAACACGGGAAAGGTCATTTGTTTTAGTTCCGGATAGTAATCATAGCTTGATAGTTCTTTGCCTAGACCGGTATAAAGAGCACCACTCGAAGTAACGTAGTTGGCAGGTAGGTCGAAATTCAGTTTGTGAAAGTTACTTTCCTTCACGAACGAATTCCGGAAGGACAACAACAGCAGTTTTCGATAAGCAGATGCCCTGCCTGCTTTGAAATTGGGGGAGCCCATAATAATAGATCGATCAGTGCTGTCAAGCCCGCTGGTCTTCCGCAGTTGATTTTCTTTCATCTCACTGTCAAACTCCTTGTTGAGCGGTACGGCATTGCAGAAGATGATCGCTCTTGTTTGTTCCGGATATCGCTTTGCATATTCTATGGCTGGAATGGCGCCCCAGGAATGCGCGAGTAACGTGATTTTGTTCTGACCTGTTGCCTTCCTTATGCCCTCAATGTCATCCGCGAAGTAAGAAAGGGTAACTGAATCCGGTGACGGTGTGGCCGACTGACCGCTGGCTCGTTGATCGTAAAGGATAACCTGATAGTCTTTTGCGAGTTGATGAAGGTGCGGCATGAAGTAAGTATGATTCATTCCTGGACCTCCGTGAACCACTATTATAGGTTCACCCTTACCGATAGTCTTTACAAAAAGTTTTGTGCCGTTGATCGACATCAATTCTTCTTTATGCTGCCCCAACAGACAAGAGGATGCAAACAGAGACACTATAATTAATGTAGACCTCAATTCATCAGGGTTTTAAGAGTGATCCGGTCATGGAAGCAAAGCCACCCACTAATCCTCCGATAAGCGTAGTGAGTACAAAAAGATTAACTGGAAATAGCTGACTTACCTTGTCAGTGAGAATAGATTGGGTATTGGCATCAATGTAAAGTGAAAGTCCAAGCCAAAGGATGGCTACAGCCACGAAGCCAGCAAAGAATGATTTAGCTCCTGTGTTACTAAATACGAAACCAACCAGAAAGGCACCTATCGCCATCGACCACCATGGAAACAGCTTTTGAAACATAAAGCATACTACTGCTGTAATGATAATCTGAATCAATAGTCTCACCGCGATATGGGATTAAAGGTTGATGTAAAATAGCGGTAACTCGTGGTCTCCTTTTCAGAATGTGGGAAGTGCAGTCTGAAGTATCTTCCGTTGGCCCATGGATCCACAAGATCATCATAAAAAGGACTGCCTGGATTTCCACTTTGCCCGCCAGGATAAACACCCCACGCTTTTACGCCTGTCTTCTCCATGCTGGCAATGAGTCTCCAGCTCGGGCCATGACTTCCGGTTGTTGCATTGATGGCGTTGCCATTACCTCCGTTGGCCACCTTCTTACTGAAAGGCTCCAGTCTCAAAAGATGACCAATACCAGTGTCCTTAAAATAACCCCACTGTGGAGGGTTTGCATTTTCTGTTTTCCATTGATCTACGATTTCAATGTTCCTTTTAAACGCCTGATTGATCAATTGATGTAAGTCTTCTTTTTCAGGTGTCGACTGAACATCGTAGTATGAAAGCGTAGAGTCGGACTTCATCAGATGGATGGTCACAAAATCACTGGGTAAACTCAGGGCTACATTTTGATTTTGCATCTCATCCCAGATGTTTCGATACAGGGTATTGTACCATACCTCGTAGTAAGTCGCTGCGGTAGACTCTGCATCGTTGACATACCCCCAATTTTTCAATTCAGTTCTGATGCGTTCCTGTTCGGCAGTTAAGGAAGTCGAATCAACATGACCCAACATGAATGGCAAACTTTGCTCTGCTTGAATGTTGTAGTTGTCGTTCTGCAACTTCATCATATCCTGTGGGGTGATTTCTTCCATCTCCCTCAACCGGTTGTTGATCCGTCTGTTGCGATATGCTTCGTACACATTGCTGTGAACGTAGTAAGGATAGGTTGCATCTACAGGGTATTGGTTAGCCGAGCTCACAAATCCACGAGTTGGATTTTTTGTCATCACATTTTGTTCGTTGGGAATGTATGCCTGCCACTCGTTGGACAACTTGGTTCCATCTAAAACAAATTTCCCTTCGTCTTTACGCCTTACGGGGTACTTACCCTGAATGCGCATAGCGATATCGCCCTCAGTTGACGCGAAGACAAAATTTTGCGCGGGCCCGGAGAAGTAGTCAAGGGCCGCCATATAATCTTTGTGATTTCGAGCGTGGTTGAGTAGGTAGAATGTCTTCAACTCAAGCGATTCATCGTGAGCAATCCACCTGAAGGCATAGTACTTTCTTTCTGAATCACCATGAAATGAATCGTCATAAACCACAGGTCCGTGATGGGTATACACTACAGTATCATAGAAGGGCTCGCCATTTTTGATTTCAAATTTTTCCACAACCTTGTTGGTCTTCTTCCACACGCCATCGCTGAGGTATTCATTCTTACTGTCGTCCTTAAATTGAATTTTATACCAATCAACAAGATCGCGTTGCGCGTTGGTCGCTCCCCAGCTGATGGAGTCGTTGAACCCCAGAATGATTACGGGGGCTCCCGTAAAGGTCACGCCCATCACATTTACATTCGGGCTTTTCATGTGCGCAGCAAACCAGATAGAAGGCATGCTCAGCAACAAGTGTGGGTCATTGGCTAGAATAGGGGAGCCGTTCGCAGTCTTCAGTCCACTCACCGCCCAGTTGTTACTGCCCACTCCGCGCACCACTTGAGTTGTTGGCTCTATATTTACAAGTTGATCGGGCAGTGCTAAGGGAACAGTATCGAGTTTGATGGGATCAAATTTCCAGCCGCCTGGATTGTCAACAATGGGATCGCCAACTCCTTCCTGATCAGGATATAAGATGTCCAGCATCTCCTTTCCAAAAAGGTTGAGCGCATTGGTCATTTGAAAATCATCTTCACCGATATTCAGTGTCTTCGACATGTTCTTTAGCAGTAATCCCATTTTGAGTTCTGTCCAGGGCTCCGGTGCATAGTCGAGCAGTTTATATTCCAACGGGAAACCTTCATAAGTCAGTCCAGCGATGTATGCGTTCACGCCTTCGGTGTACGCTTTATTCATTCTGCCAATAACAGAGTCGGCCATGTGTGCTTTGGTAGCATTTTCAGCACCATATACCATTCCAAGCCTTCGTTGATTGCGATCGAAGTCAAGGGCCTTTTCTCCGATAATTTCTGAAACACGACCCGCTGCGGCATGTGTCTGGAACTCCATTTGCCAAAGCCGATGCTGCGCGGTCACATATCCCATCACACGATAGAGGTCATCATCATTGTTGGCAAAAATGTGTGGGATAAGAAGACTGTCATACACTACGGTAACTTTGTCCTTCAGGCCATCAATAGGTAGCTGGTGATCAGGAACAGACTTTGTCTCCGCATTGGCCCAAAATCCATGGAACGGGTCAAGAAACTTCCCTAAAGGAGGAATAGGTGCACCAAAGTCCCAACCGCGATTAAGACAGTAAGTAAGGGCAACAGTAAGTAAGAGCGAGATTCCGAACTTGAATACTTTCACTTCGGCAGGTTATTTTTAACTTAAAGTAAAAAGCTTTTCCTAATTTTCGAGCCATTTAGCCAAATAATTAAAGAAAGTCCGTGCAACTGGTACTAAACAGATACACCAAGACGATAATTAAACGAGCAGCGGACGTCAAAGCCATTTTTTTTGATGTGGATGGTGTGCTCACAGATGGTAAGATCATCTATGACGATACCGGACGGGAGCTTAAACACTTTAACGTAAAGGATGGCCAGATCATTGGACACTTAAAGAAATCAGGCATAGTGGTGGGTGCCATTTCGGGCCGTGACTCGGCTGCAGTGGCAAAACGTTGCAACGAACTTCAAATGGACTTCTGTCACCAGGGAATATTGAATAAAGCTGAAGTGTTTCAGAAACTCATCGATTTCCACAAACTCAAAAAGAAAGAGGTGATATATATAGGTGATGACATCAACGATCTTGGCGTGATGCTGTTGGCAGGGATCAGTGCCTGCCCCATTGATGCTCCAGTTTATGTAAGGGAGGTTGTAGATGTGGTAACAAAGTGTAAAGGAGGAGAAGGTGTTTTAAGAGAGATTGCTGATCTGGTATTGGCAGCGAAGGGAACGCTATCAAAAATTTTAAAAGCGAAATAGATGGAAGTATTTGAGAAACCAGTTGCAATAACGGATTCCATTTCTATTGGAGGTAAACGATTGGTGTTGTTCGCAGGTCCGTGTGCTGCCGAGAGTTATGATATCTGCATGGAGACGGGAGCCAAGGTTCAGCGGCTATGTAAGCAACTGGATATCGATTACATCTTCAAAGCGTCTTTCGACAAAGCCAACCGAACATCATCTGGATCTTATCGGGGTCCTTCGATGGAGGGTGGTTTGGAAATCCTCTCACGAGTAAAAAAAGATCTTGGTGTGCCTATCGTGACAGATGTTCACGAATCCTATCAATGTGCAGAAGTAGCTGAAGTCGTTGACGTTTTGCAGATTCCGGCCTTCCTTTGTCGGCAAACTGATCTTCTCATCGCAGCTGCTAAAACAGGTAAAGCAGTAAAAGTGAAAAAAGGTCAATTCATGGCGCCTGCCGACATGAAGTATGCAGTGGATAAAGTGCGTGAAGCTGGTAATGACAAAGTTTTCTTGACAGAACGAGGAACCAGCTTTGGTTATCACAACCTGGTGGTTGATATGCGTTCACTTCCCGTTATGCGACAGTATACTCCTGTGGTATTTGATGTAACACACAGCATTCAACAACCTGGAGGCTTGGGTGGCAAGTCAGGAGGTCAGAGGGAATTCGCTCCTTATCTTACTCGAGCTGCAGCCTCTGCAGGTGTCGATGGATTCTTTATTGAAACACATCCCAATCCTGCTAAAGCATTAAGTGATGGCCCTAACATGGTGCCGCTGAATGAAATGGAAGCTTTTTTGAAGATGATCAAAAAGTATTGGGACATCAGTTAACAAATTCTACATTCTAAATTCTTAAGCAAGTCAAGACGAGCCGAAAGGCAACTGGTAACTGTCAATTGATATTCGACCTTCACGGTTAATTTGAAATTTGAAATCTTGAAATCTTGAATCTTCGCCCTTGAATCTTGAACCTCGAATCTTGAATTTTAAACCTTGAATCTTGAACCTGAAACTTGAAATTTGAACTTAGACCACTTCATAGTTCTTGCCGTAGTCATCCTACTGGTCGTGGCACTCTACAAAGAGTGGGTTAACCCAGCCTTGTCCTTTTTTGGAGCCATTGTCGTGTTGTTGGTTACGGGTGTACTCACACCGGATGATGCACTAAAAGGCCTTTCGAATCAACAAATCGCTGTCATCTTCTTACTGATGCTCATCACCTCCGGGCTTCGCTCAGTCTTTGGCGGAGATTTCTTTCTTAAAATTTTTAGCGATTCACTTTCTCCAAAGCAGTTTCTTTTGCGAATGATGGTAACAGTGTCGTCTGTCTCCGCCTTTTTGAATAATACACCCATTGTCGCGTTTATGATTCCCTACGTGCGGGAGTGGGCAGAGCGTCACAAACAACCATCATCAAAATTTTTGATCCCGCTTTCATTTGCTACTATAACAGGTGGCATGATCACCGTCATTGGTACATCTACCAACTTGATCTTGTTGGGATTGATCAATGAATACGATCAGCCTGTACTTCAATTCACTGACTTCGTCTATTTGGGTATTTTGGTTACACTCATAGCCTGGATTTATTTTTACTTCATAGGATATCATCTACTCCCTTCTCATTTACCCAAAATTGATAATGTTAAAAGCCACATCAAGGAATACATTGTTGAGACGGAGGTCTTTAAAGGATCAGTACTTGTGGGAAAAACTGTAACAGAAGCCGGCCTTCGCAACCTTAAAGACCTTTTTTTGGTGGAGATCATACGTGGGACAGAAGTAATTTCTCCGGTAACACCCGAGGACAAACTTGAGGAGGGTGACTTTTTGTTCTTCTCGGGAAACACCCAGTCTATCTATAAGCTGATCAATGAAGACAACGGCCTGAAGATTCCCAAAGAAGATAAGATGGAATCGCGCGGACAGTTCAACTTCACCGAGGCAGTGATCCCCGCTAACTCAGATTTGATCGGCACACGAATAAAAGAATCCGATTTCAGACAACGCTACAACGCGAGTATCGTTGCCTTGCATCGCAATGGACGAAGAGTCTCTGGTAAGGTGGGAGAGATCATGTTGTCGGGTGGCGACTTTCTTTTGCTGTTAACAGGCGATGACTCGAGACGAAATTTCAACGAGAGAAATCTTTTTTTGATTTCAAATCCCGTTCGGGTTTTTAAAACCAAGCCCTGGTGGCTGTCGGGTCTCGGTATTGCCAGTCTCACGTTATTGATTCTTGGAATCACCAATGTCGTTACATTGTTCACTGCTTCCCTTTCCGCGTTGTTGTTACTGGTCGCAGGTCGGGTTTTGAATCTCCAGGAAATAAGAAGGCAGTTGGATTTGAATCTCTTAGCCGTGTTGGTTTGTTCACTAGCGATAGGCGTGGCCCTTGTGAAGTCAGGAGCTGCCGGATGGATAGCTGCTATGTTACTCAAGCCAGTGGACACATTACCGACTGTCGCACTGATCACGGTGCTGTTTATCATCACTACCCTGCTTACAGCTTTAATAACAAATGCCGCGGCAGTCTCCATCATGTTTCCTATTGCACTATCATTATCACAGATGACTCAACTGCCTGGAGCACCATTTTTTGTTGCCATCGCCTTCGCGGCCTCCGGAGATTTCATCACACCCATCGGCTATCAAACCAACCTGATGGTCTACGGTCCGGGTGGCTACACATTTAAGGACTTTTTCAAAGTTGGATTACCCTTGGCAATACTGTATATGATAACTTGCATCAGCTTTATCTCTTGGTATTATCTTTAAATCTGAAATTTGATTTTTGTGACTGGGGACCGGCAACCGGCAACCAGTAACTGGCGCCTTTGCGGTTAATTTTAAATAGGAAATATTGAATATTGAATCTTAAACCTTGAATCTCCATACTCAACATACCAACGTCAGTAAGACCGATCGGGAAACACTCCTCAATCAAAAGTCAATGCTGATTTGGTTCACGGGCTTATCCGGATCAGGAAAATCAACATTAGCAATTGGATTGGAGAAAATGTTGTTTGATAAAGGTTTTAAAACGTATCTCCTTGATGGCGACAACATTCGTCAGGGATTAAATAAAGATTTGAGTTTTGATGAGCAGGGCCGCGTGGAGAACATACGAAGGATAGGGGAGGTAAGTAAACTGATGCTGGATGCAGGCCTTGTTGTATTGACTGCATTCATTTCCCCGTTTCGATCTGATCGAACGTTAGTTCGCGACTTGGTGGGAGAAGATCGCTTCATCGAAGTGTTTGCAGATTGTCCGATTGAGATTTGCGAGCAACGCGATGTGAAAGGCCTTTATAAAAAAGCACGGCAAGGCGAGATAAAGAACTTTACCGGCATAGATTCACCATACGAGGCACCTCTGAATGCCGATATAATTATCAAAACAGCCGAAATGAAATTGAATGATTCCTTAGATTTGCTGCTCGAAAAAGTGTTGCCCAGAGTGTCTAAAGGATGAGTTCGTATTATCTATCGCATTATCAAGAGCTGGAGGCGGAAGCAATTTATGTCATCCGCGAAGTCGTAGCGCAGTTTGAAAACCCCGCTTTGCTGTTTTCCGGTGGCAAAGATTCAATTGTATTGGCTTATCTGTCTCGCAAAGCTTTTTATCCTGCACGAATTCCATTCCCGTTGGTGCACATTGATACCGGTCACAATTTCCCGGAGACCATGGAGTATCGTGACTGGTTGATAAATGAATTAGGAGTTCGATTAATTGTGGGCTCTGTTCAGGAATCCATTGATAAGGGTAGAGTGGTGGAGGAGACAGGTGTCAATGCCAGTCGCAATGCATTGCAGACCACAACGCTGCTTGATACCATTGAACAACACAAGTTTGATGCAGCGATGGGTGGAGCGAGGCGCGATGAAGAAAAAGCACGAGCCAAAGAAAGATTCTTTTCACATCGTGATGAGTTTGGTCAGTGGGATCCAAAGAACCAGCGCCCTGAACTTTGGAATTTATTCAACGGTAAGAAGAACATAGGTGAACACTTCAGAGTATTCCCCATTTCCAACTGGACAGAGATGGACGTGTGGCAATATATCCAGCACGAAAACATTCCAATTCCAAAACTTTACTATGCACACCAACGCGAAGTGATTGAAAGAAACGGAACATTACTTTCCACTTCACCCTGGCTGACCCTTCGGCCCGATGAAAAACCAGCTAAGAAAACAGTTCGGTTCAGAACCTGCGGTGATATGCCTATTACGGGAGCAGTGGAGTCAGAAGCTGACACAATAGATAAAATCATTTTGGAAGTCGCTGCCTCCAGAAAAACCGAACGCGGCACCAGAGCAGACGACAAGCGAGGCGAAACTGCCATGGAGGACAGGAAGAAGTCGGGGTATTTCTAATGTCGGTTGCTAGTTGCTAGTTGCCGGTTTCCTGTGACGGCTTATAATATGAAGCTATATGAAGAGTTATCGTGATTTGGAAATATATAAAGATTCGAAAAGCCTCGCCATTGAGTGCCATAAGATATCATTGAGTCTGCCAAAGCATGAGTTATATGAAGAAGGTAGTCAGTTAAGAAGATCATCAAAGTCAGTTACATCAGCTATTGTTGAAGGATTTGGGAGGCGAAGGTATAAGGCTGATTACATTAAACATTTGATATACGCACAAGCCGAATGTGACGAAACAATTCTGCATCTTGAATTTCTATTTGAGACTGAATCATGGAAGGATAAGGACAAATACGAAACCCTTAGTAAAGAATACGATACTTTAAGTAAGCGCATTAATAAATTTACCCAATGGGTAGAAGAAAATCTGAAATAAAGCACCAATCAAACTGGTAACAGGGAACTGGAAACAGGCAACTGAAAGAGATGAACCAATTGTTGAGATTTACAACCGCAGGCAGCGTTGACGATGGCAAGAGCACATTGATCGGCCGATTATTGTATGATAGCAAGTCGATCTTTGAGGATCAGTTGGAAGCAGTGCAGGCATCCAGTTCAAAAAAAGGTTTCGACTATGTTGACTTGTCGATGCTCACCGATGGATTAAAGTCGGAGCGAGAACAAGGTATTACGATCGATGTAGCTTATCGATACTTCAACACGCCCAAGCGGAAGTTCATTATCGCGGATACTCCGGGACATATTCAGTACACCAGAAATATGGTAACGGGAGCATCTACCGCGAACTTGGCCTTAATTCTTGTCGATGCGCGAAAGGGACTAATTGAGCAAACCTATAGGCACTCGTTCATCGCCTCTTTGCTTAAGATCCCACACATTGTGGTGTGTGTGAATAAGATGGACCTGGTAAACTATGATCAGCTGGTTTTTGAAAAAATAGAGGAACAATACCGTGCCTTCTCAAGCAAATTGGAAGTTCATGATATTCAGTTTGTCCCCATCAGTGCATTGAACGGTGACAATGTGGTGAATCGATCGGAGAATATGCCGTGGTATGGCGGATCCACGTTGTTACATATTCTCGAGAACGTGCACATCGAAAGTGATCATAATCACATTGATGCACGATTTCCTGTGCAGTACGTGATTCGGCCACAGACAAAAGAAAACCGGGACTTCAGAGGTTATGCGGGACGTGTGGCAGGCGGAATTTTCAGACCAGGCGATGAAGTTGAAATATTGCCAGCGGGTTTTGGGTCGAAAATAAAGGAGATCAGGGTAGGAGATGAGACTGTGAACGAAGCCTTCGCTCCCATGTCGGTAACGATGACCTTGGAGAACGAAATAGATATAAGCCGTGGAGATGTAATTGCTAAGCCGGGAAACAAACCAGAACAAAAACAGGATGTGGAGATGATGTTGTGCTGGATGAGCCAGCGACCTATGAATGTCAACGCAAAGTATACTGTGAAGCACACAACGCGTGAAGTGAAAGGAATAGTAAAAGAGATTCAATACAAGCTGGATATCAACTCTCTTCAACGCCAGAGCGACATCAACCAACTTCAAATGAACGACATTGGTAAAATTCAGCTACGCGTTTCGCAACCATTATTTCCCGACATCTACAGACGTAACCGTATCACAGGTTCAGTTATTCTGATCGAAGAAGGAACTAATGAAACGGTGGGAGCGGGGATGATCGTCTAAATTGGTTGCTGGTCCCCGGTTACAGGTGACCGGCAACAGGCAACTGGTAACTCTGTCCTCAAATTTGAAATTGGCGATCTTTGCACCTTCGCGCCTTTGCGGTTAATCTTGAATCTTAAACCTCGAATTTTGAACCTTGAACCCCTTTTAAATATTGCCATCAAAGCTGCCGAAGCCGCTTGCAAAGAGATATTGGAGGTATATCACTTTGCAGATTTCGAAACTCAACTCAAGAGCGACAACTCTCCTTTAACGTTGGCTGACAAAAGGGCACACGAGGCACTCTCAAAAAATCTTGAATCCACGGGCTTGCCCGTACTGAGCGAGGAAGGAAAAAGCATTCCCTATGAAGTGCGGAAAAACTGGAAACAATTTTGGATGGTCGATCCCTTAGATGGCACCAAAGAATTCATAAAACGCAACGATGAGTTTACAGTAAATATCGCCCTGATCGAAAATCAAGAACCAATCTTAGGAGTCCTTGCCGTTCCTGTTTCTGGCATCGTGTACTACGGAGCCAAAGACTTGGGAGCCTTTAAAAGAGAAGCCGGACGCCAGCTGCCAGTTACCGGGAACCAGGAACCGGCAACCAGAGTTGTCGCCTCCCGCTCCCACATGAACAAAGAAACAGAAGAGTATATCGCTAAACTTGGAAGAACGGAAGTAGTCTCAGCGGGGAGTAGTCTGAAGTTTATGCTGCTGGCCGAAGGCAAGGCCGATATTTACCCACGCTTCGGTCCCACAATGGAATGGGATACGGCCGCAGCGCACGCGATTCTTAAAGAACTTGGATTTAGAATAACGAAAGTTGACAGTGACGAAGGGTTGACATACAACAAAGAAAATTTATTGAATCCCTATTTCATCGCTTGTAGACCATAACCAGCTCTGGCAACGGGTAACCAGCAACTGGCATCCAGCATCCGGCAACCACACGACTTTTACCCCTCCCGATAGCTATCAGACTTTCTTAGCAGTTGATTTTGAATCTGGAATTTTGAACATGGAATATGAAATTTAAAATTCAACATTTAATATTTAAAATTGATAGTAGCGATCCTGGAATCTCTAATTTTGAATTGAACTTAGTTTGATGAGGTGGATAAGTTCCGGTAACGTAAAGCAGGCAACGGGTAACTGGCAACCTGCAACTCTTGTTGGCTTTGCGTCCCCGCGCCTTTGCGGTTAATTTTGAATTTTAAACATTGAACCTTGAATCTTGAATCTTGAATGAGTAAGAGTTGGTTCGTCTTCTACACCAAGAGCCGTCACGAGAAAAAGGTGAAAGATCTTCTTGAGAAGAGGGGGTTTGAAGTTTTTCTTCCCACACACAAAGTCCTTAGACAGTGGAGCGATCGGAAAAAGAAGGTCGAAGTGCCGCTCTTCAACTCATATATATTTGTCAACACTGAAGAACATAAAGTAGTTGATGTGCTTCAAGTTCCCGGGGTATCCTGGACAATTCGCCACAATGGAAAACCTGCCGTGCTTCATGAAAGAGAGTATGAACTGATCAACCGTTTTTTGGAGACAGGTTTGACATTAGAAATTTTCGCCACCCCCGAACTCGAAACGGGTGACAAGGTTAAAGTAGTCGATGGTCCCCTCCGTGGCATGTATGGCATGTTGGTGGCTACAACAGAAGGCAACCGGTTTGTAGTGGCCCTCGAATCCATAGGCCAGTCCATGCGGGTACTTCTCGAACCGCACTTGATGCAGAGGATCTAGGATTGATGAATTGAGCGTATCCTTGAAGACTAGGAAGCTGATATAAACTGTTAAACATTAGGCTCCTTACGGTTGGGTTGTTCCAAGTGCGCTTGTCCTGACGGTATCGTCAGGAAGCCTGCCCGGCTTGAGGGCAATTACTAAGGAATGAATACTAGGTGGATTTTTTAGCCACGGATTGGCTATAAAAGCCGGGCTTAAGTTAGCCGTGAAGTTGGAGACGCTGTAAAAGTGGTGGACGGCCCTCTAAAAGGAGCCATCGGAAAGGTTACCTTGGAAGACGAAACTAAATTCATGGTCTCCCTTGAAACCCTGGGCCAGTCGATCAGGGTAACTCTCGAACCCCACGTGCTACAAAAATTCTAAATAATCGAGTAAAATCTTTACTCATTATTCATTTTTCCCTTACTTTACTTCTCTATGGCGTCAATGAAGTTTTCAAGTGCATGCCCACTGGCAACTAGCAACTGGCAACTGTCAACTGCCCACCGCATACTGCTTACTGCTCACCGCTCACCGCTTACCGCTTACCGTTTACCCTTTACCAGTCAACTGGCAATTAGCAACTCGCAACCAGCATCCGCCCACTGCTCACTGCTTACTGCCTACCGCTTACTGCTTACCACCCACCGCTTACCTTTCACCGGATGCTAGACACACTGATAACCTCCAAAACCCGGCTAAAAATGCTGTTGAAGTTCTTTTCGAACCGCCACAGCAGCGCCTATCTGCGCGAAATGGCCAAGGAGTTTGGGGAAAGCACCAATTCCATCCGACACGAACTGAACAATCTATCCCAGGCCGGTTATCTCAATTCCCGGGAGGAAGGCCGTAACATATATTATAGTGCCAATACCAGTCACCCCCTTTATCCAGAGCTTAAAAACCTGGTTCATAAGTACTTAGGCCTTGATAAAGTACTGGACTCCATAGTTCACAAGGTGCTTTCGCGCCTGGGAACGCTCAAAATGGCCTTTATCACGGGCGACTACGCTGCCGGTCGCGACACTGGGATTATTGATCTGGTCATGGTAGGAGAGATCGACCAGGCGTACTTAAGAAATTGTGTAAATAAGGTAGAAGGCTTGATCCAACGGAAAGTGCGTACCCTCGTGCTTACCACGGACGAGTTCGAAGTCAATAAGAAGAACCTGAACCCTGACAAAGCCCTGGTGCTCTGGCAGGAAGAATAGACTGGGGACCGGCTACTGACTACCGGTTACTGCTTACTGGAAACAGAGCCAGTAACTAAAGACTAAGGACTAAAACTGAGTGTGGGACTGAGGAGGCGAAGCTGTGAGATTTCAGGTTCAAAAATCCAGAATTCAAAATTTAGCATGACAATTGACAGCAGGGTGAATTGTGGTCAGTACCAATCTTGAACTTGAAATTTTAAATTTTAAATTAATAGGTAGATATTGCGCGAATGTCCGCTAAACAACACCACTGTAAATTCATCCTAATGTTGCTTGTAGCCTGGATGTCATATTCATGTGTGCCAAATAAGAAGTTTGTTTACCTCCAGAAGGAAGATGTGAATAAAAAGGATTTACCTAAAGACTCGGTCGTTCGATCATACAATCTGCAAATAAGAGATTACACCATTCAACCTCTTGATATTCTCTCGGTAAATGTGGAGAGCTTGACGAATGAAGAGTTTGATTTCATGAATCGTTTAATACCGGCTGGGCAAGGGCAAGGTTTGGGACAGAATGGTCTATTGCTCTCGGGATTTGTTGTGGACCAGGCAGGGGAAATAGAGTTCCCAATTATAGGGAAGATTAAGTTTTCAGGACTTAACATATTTGAGGCGCAAGAAAAGCTTCAAGGTGTTTTAAAATCCTATCTTAAAAATCCAGTGGCTAGGATCAGGCTTCTGAATTTTCGAATAACGGTACTTGGTGAGGTAAATAGGGAGAGTCAGGTGAATTCCCAGAATACCAGAGTAACTTTAATGGAGGTGATCGGTCTGGCAGGTGGTTTGACAGATCTTGCTGATCGCGCTAATGTTAAAGTTATTCGGCAGCATGGGGACAAGGCGGAAGTCTTTTATATGAACCTGCTTGACGAGGATTTACTTACGATGGATAACTACTACGTTCAGCAGAATGATATTATCGTAGTACCTTCTTTGAAGCAAAGACCTTTCAGACGGTACCTCGGTCAGAATCTTGCGCTATTTGTTTCTACCATTTCAGTGATATTGCTCACTGTTAATCTACTAAACTGACATTTGGAATTAGATATTTAATTTAACCCCGTGTCTGAGCCAGCAAAAATTTTTGAATACTCATCGTCTGATGAAAAAATTGCACCACAGGGCCTGACTGTTAATTTTAAGCGCATATTCTCCAATACAGTTGCATACTGGTACTTGGTTCTCCTGAGCCTATTAGTTGCACTTGGCGTGGCTTTTGTCGTCAATAGGTATGCAACCCGTATTTTCAATGTTTCAGCATCGATTATTGTTAGGGAGGGAAATGAAAATGCTGGCGCAGAGTTTCTGTATAAGAATAATCCCCTTGTTAATCCCTATCGGAATTTCTACAATGAGCTGTATATCATGCGCTCGTACCCGTTGTTGCAGCAAGTTGTAGAGAGTTTGAATTTTTCAGTTATTTGGTCAAGAGAGGGGAATATTAAGTCGATGGAACTCTATGACCCGGAATTTCCCTTGTCGCTTCGCGTACTAGGTAGCAGGTCAGCACCTTGGGGAAAATCCATGTTGCTCACTGTTGAAAACAATAATTCATTCTCACTTCAATACCTGAATGAAGAGGAAAAACACTTGGGGGAATCTTTTTCGGGTCTTCGATTCAACGATACGACCGCGGTAAATGGATATCAGTTTTTAGTATCTAAAAGAGGTAAACTCCCTCCATCGTTTCTTGGTAAAGCGTTTACAATTAGATTTTCCAATCCTCAGGATATTGCCAAGATGGATTCTGACAAATTGGTTGCAAAATGGGCCGAACAGGGCGCATCGGTAATTGATCTGTCCTTTAGTGGCCCTCTTCCTGAAAAAGACATCGATTTTTTGACTCGATTTATCGAACGATATCAACAGTATGATGTGGACAAAAAGAACATTGTTGCAACCAAATCCATCCAGTTCCTTGACGATCAGTTGACAGCGGTGGGCGACTCTTTGAATTATTTTGATACACAGATCAAAAATTTCAAGCAGCAACACTTCGTTACAAATTTTGAAGGGGAGGCTGAGAGAATTTTTGAGAGAATTGAAGAGCTTGAAAAACAACGCTCTCAACTGGTATTGTACGACAACTACCTGAGTTACCTTGAGAATTATATCCAAAAGAGTAGTGAGTTTGATCAGATCGTGCCACCATCGGCCGTTGGTATAAGTGATCAGATTCTGACTGGACTTATAAGCCAACTCACAGAGGTACAGTTTAGCATTCGTATGTTGGGAAATTTACAGAACGAGGAGAACCCGCTGGTAGTTGAACGTAGAGACAGGATACTGCAATTACGTAGTGACATACTTGAAGGCGTAAAATCAGTCAAAGCGGCTCAAAACATCAATAGGGATTTTATTACCAGACAAATCAAGGAAGAAGAGAAAGGCCTTGTTGATCTGCCTCAGAACGAGAGAATTATGGTGGATATAAGGCGAAGTTATACAATACGAGAAAATATGTATCTCTTCCTGATGCAAAAGAGGGTGGAAGCTGGTATTTCTCTCGCTTCTACAACAACTGATGTCTTAGTTGTTAATCCACCGCATCAAAAGGGGGGGGCAATGACTCCAAAGCCAGCTCAAAATTATTTAGTTGCCGGAGCAACGGGTTTATTTATCCCATTCCTGATTTTCTTTTTACTGGAATTGACGAACAACAAAATCCAGTCTAAAGAGGACATTGAGCAATTTACTACCGTGCCAATAATAGGTGGAATTGGCCACAAGAGCCTCGGTGAAAACAATTTGATAGTTTTTAACAAGCCAAAATCAGCATTAGCCGAGTCTTTTAGAGCGCTGCGCAGCAATCTCAACTACTTTACTCAGGGAAAGTCAAAAAAAATTATAATGATCACCTCCTCGGTGAGTGGCGAGGGTAAGACTTTCACGACCATCAATCTTGCCACCACAATGGCTTTTGCTAACAATCAGGTATTAATAATTGGGGCCGATATGCGAAGGCCAGGTATTTTTGCTGATTTTGAACTCCAAAATGAACATGGATTAAGTACATACTTATCTGGAATGGCAGAACTTGATGCAGTTGTACAGCCTACTCAGGTCCCCAATCTTTATCTTATGAGTGGTGGCCCTGTGCCGCCAAATCCGAGCGAACTTCTCATGCTGCCTCGAATGCAAGAACTGTTAAATGAGCTGCTGAAGAGATTTGATTTCATCTTGCTCGACACTCCACCAATCGGCTTGGTAAGCGATGCCTTTTCGCTAATGTCTTACGCAGACCATGTGGTTTTTATGGTGCGACAGGATTATACACCCAAAAATTTTGTGGGTGAACTGCATGAGCTTGTCAAGGCTAGGGAGCAACAGAATGTTAGTATCCTTTTCAATGATATTAAGAAAACAGGGCCTGGTTACGGCTATGGTTACAATTATTACGGCTACGGGTATGGCTACGGATATGGCTATCGATATGGCCGTAATTCCAAGAGGGCTGGAGGTTATTACACCGAATCCTAAGCATTTTGCACTTCGGAGCTGTTTCAAATTTGAATGATCCCTTTTTCAAACCGATGAATTCGGCACGTTGATGTCGCTACGGCAACAGACCCTTGCTGGTTTTTCCTGGTCGTTTATTCAACAAATGGGCGTTCAGGGAATCAATTTCGTGGTGGCTTTAATCCTCGCTCGCATTCTCAATCCCTCGGACTTTGGGTTGATTGGAATGCTGACCATTTTTATATCAGTTGGCAATGCATTGATTGATAGCGGTCTTTCCTCATCGATCATAAGAACAAAGGACGCTGATCAAAGGGATTACTCTACCGTATTTGTGATCAACCTGGTGGGTGGAATTGTAATCTACTGCCTGATCTTCCTGTCTTCCCCAATGATCGCGACCTTCTTCGAGCAACCCATTCTTGAAGATGTTGTAAAAGTGTATTGCTTAACCTTTATCATTCGTGCCTTCTCTGCTGTTCAGGCGGCACGGCTCACCAAACTGATGGATTTTAAGACGATACTGGTTGTTACCCTTCCTTCTATTTTCCTTGCTGGCGTTGCGGGAATTGCCATGGCTTACAACGGCTTTGGCGTTTGGAGTCTTGTTTGGATGAATATCATTCAGGCCGTCTTATACTCGGTGCAGCTTTGGATCAGATCAAAGTGGACGCCATCATTGATGTTCGATAAGGCGCGCTATAAACAACACCTCTCCTTTGGTTATAAGATGACGCTGTCAGGCCTATTGGACGCGCTTTACAACAACATCTACAACATACTCATTGGAAAGTTCTTTTCTGCAACGCAGTTGGGTTTCTACACGAAGGCGACATCTCTGAAACAGCTTCCAGTAGCCAACATATCCACAGCCCTCAACAAAGTGACGTTTCCAATGTTCGCAGGCATTCAGGATGATGATCAGCGGCTGCGAAATGCCTACAAGAAGCTAATGCAGCAGATTCTATTTTGGATAGCACCCACATTGTGTATAGCAGGCGTGCTGGCGGAGCCGCTTTTTCGCTTCTTACTAACCGAAAAATGGCTGCCTGCTGTTCCTTATTTTCAAATTCTTTGCATCACAGGCATTACATTCCCTTTGCATTCCTACAATCTCAATGTGTTAAAAGTAAAAGGGCGTAGCGACCTGTTCTTAAAACTGGAGGTAATTAAGAGATTTGTGATCACGGGTGTTATTTTGATAGCGATTAATTATGGCATCTATGCTTTACTTTGGGGTGAGGTCTTTAGTAATATCATTGGCCTCTTAATTAACTCCCGGTATTCAGGTAAGCTGATTTCCTATTCGCTGGGTCAACAGCTTTTGGATATGTTGCCATCCCTTTTCGTTGCAGCGCTCGCTGGCGGTTGCGTCTATTTGGTAGATTTTCAGTTGAGGTCGATGTATGATGTGGTTCGGTTGGTGGTAGGTGGTACTGTTGGTTTTTGTTTTTACCTTGGAGTATCATATACCGTTTCATTGCAGCCATTGACAGAATTCAGAAGCGTGATCTTTAAAAAGGGACAATGATACCTGTAACCAAACCTTTTCTGCCACCCCGCGAAGACTTTGACAAGTTGGTGGATGGAATTTGGCACCGCAATTGGCTAACTAACAATGGTCCGCTGGTTAGCGACCTTGAATTGAAAGTTAAGGAATATCTGCGGATTCCACATATGCTTTATTTGAACAATGGCACCATCGCGCTCCAAATCGCGATTAAGGCCTTGGGTCTAAAGGGCGAAGTCGTTACCACGCCATTTAGTTACGTGGCCACCACAAGCAGCATAGTTTGGGAGGGATGCAAGCCAGTATTTGTTGATATTGATCCTAATACCTTCAATATTGATCCAAAGAAGATTGAAGGTGCCTTAACTGATAAGACAAGTGCAATAATTGCCACCCATGTATACGGCAATCCCTGTGAAATTGAGGCGATTGAGCAAATTGCCGTGAAACATAACTTGAAAACCATCTATGATGGTGCCCATTGTTTTGGCAGCACCTATCGAGGTAAGTCTGTCTTTACATATGGTGATGTTTGCACAACAAGTTTTCATGCCACCAAATTGTTTCACACCATCGAAGGCGGAGCGGTTTTCGCGAAAGATCCATCGCTTATCAAGAAGATGTCTTTCATGAGGAACTTTGGCCATCATGGCCATGCGGACTTTGCAGAAGTAGGGATTAATGCAAAGAACAGTGAGTTTCATGCTGCGATGGGTTTGGCAAATTTGAAGTATGTCAATGATTTGTTGCGTTCCAGGAAAGAACAAAGCTTGCGATATGATAAATGGATGACAACTATTGACGTTCAAAAGATTAAGATAAGCAGTGATGCTGAATTCAACTATGCCTATTATCCACTAGTTCTGAAATCAGAACAACTTACTCTCAAGATCATGAATGAGCTTGAGGGTAACTGGATATATCCTCGTAGGTACTTTTATCCAGGATTAAATGCAGTTGAAATTTATCGGGGCAGTCAATTGCCGGTAAGTGACTCAGTGGTAAACCGGGTAATCTGTTTGCCGTTGTACCACGGGCTCTCCAACGAAGAGATTGATTTCATTTGTAGGATAATCTTAAGAGTATGCAATAATTGACCATGAGGATAGCCGTTATGCAACCCTACTTTTTTCCATACATCGGCTATTTTCAACTGATTGCTGCCGTGGATAAGTTTGTGTTTTACGATGACGTGAATTACATCAACAGGGGCTGGATTAACCGTAACAATATATTAATTAATGGGAAGGCGACCCTGATAACACTACCGCTTAAAAAGGCAAGTCAGAACAAAAAGATCAACGACATAGAGATTGCGATGGGATCAACGGAAGAGAAACTTCTCAAGACAATCTCAATGAGCTACAAAAAGGCTCCCTACTTTGAAAATGCATTCGAACTTATACAAAGAATTTTCGAAAAACCTTCTACCACCATTGCTGATTTTAATCTGAATCAGATCAAAATAATTAGCAAGTATCTGAACATTGAGACTGAACTTGTACCAAGTTCAAGTGTTTATGATAACCGGCACCTAAATGGGCCTGAAAGAATTATTGATATTTGTTGTAAGGAAAATGCAGATTGGTATGTTAATCCAATTGGAGGATTCGATTTGTATGATCGTGATTCCTTCAATACGAGGGGGATCAGATTATCTTTCATCAAACCGACACTGGTTCAGTATAACCAATTCAATATCCCATTCGTGCCATGGCTGTCGATTATCGATATCCTCATGTTTAATGGCACAAAAAATATTAAGCAAATGCTGAAACAATACCAATTCGTGTAATCTATGTCCAAACTAAAAAGGATTCTCAAAGATAGTTTTGCAATGACTGAGTCAGAGTTCAATGACCACCAGGCACTTGGAAAACTTCGAGATTTTGATTCGATGAACCACATGCTTTTCGTTACCAAATTGGAAGAGGAGTTTGGTATTGAGTTGACAGGTGATGAAATTGTTTCTCTTGAAACAATCGAAAACATTAAGGACCTCCTTAAGGCAAAGAATATTGACCCATTAGCATGATCTTGCAAGATCAAACAATTTTGATTTCGGGTGCGGGTGGTTCGGTCGGAGCATTCCTTGCGAAAGAGCTTTCCAAAAGTGTCAAGAAAGTGATTGGTATTGACCTAAACGAAGGTTCCTTGAACCATGACGATAACATAGAGTATCATGGCTGCGACCTAACCAATTCAGAAGAGGTGACTAACGTATTGTCTCCAATCCTTGAAAATCATCGCGTGACTGTACTGATTAATCTTGCCGGGCAAATTCACAGTGAACCGTTGATTAACTTGTTGAATCGCACTGATGCTTGTCATTCATTTTCAAATTGGGATAAGGTAGTCAAGGCGAATATGTACTCAGTATTTAATCTTTCAGCGATTGTGGCCGAGCAGATGGTCAAGAAGAGAACAAAAGGCTTGATTATCAACACAAGTTCTGTGGCGGCTCAGGGTAATTTGGGTCAAACTGCTTACGCAGCTGCGAAGGCTGGAATTGAGGCAATGACAAAAGTGTGGAGCAAAGAGCTGGGGATGTTTAGGATTAGATGCGCGTGTATTTCTCCTGGCTTTTTTGACACGCCTTCAACACACAACAATTTGAATGAGTCGAATATCGACAAGTGGAAAAAGATGACGCCAGTTGGTAAGCTCGGAAGTCTTGATGAATTTCTGAGCGGGATCAAGTTCATTGTTGAGAATGACTATTTCAACGGAAAGATACTTCAATTAGATGGCGGTCTCAATGTGTAGTCTTTTCGGGTGAAATTATGAGAGCCTATCCCTATAATCTTGCGCTGAAATTTAAGGAGGTCGTGGAGCTATCACCTGAAAGGGAGGCCATCCGTTTTCCTGACGGGGTGTCTTATAGCTATATTGAACTAGACAGACTCTCTGACATTTTAGCCAATGCACTACAGAGACATGGCCTTAGGCCGGGCGAGGTTGTTGGGATTATTAATGAAAAGTCAATCTATGGGTACGCGCTAATGATTGCGTGCCTCAAAACGGGAGTTGTTTACACTAATATTGATGGTACAATCCCTTGGCTGCGGCTGAAAAGGATTTTATCA
>JBFWZR010000026.1:0-40201 GCA_050185175.1 Cyclobacteriaceae bacterium | reverse complement strand
CTCACCGGTCGATATGCTACGCGCACGGGTGAAAATTATTTCAATGGAATTACATTATGGGAAGTGACATTGGCGGAAGGTCTTAAATCTGTTGGCTACGCTACCGGCATTTTCGGAAAGTGGGATGTGGGTGGCCCGGACTGGGAAGGAAAACGTGAACCAATGGACCAGGGTTTTGACGAATGGTATGGCATCCCCGGTACCAGCCATGTGTCGCAGTTCACCTCCTTTGAGGGCTTCGATCCCAAGTCACAACCGACACCTTATATCTATGAAGGTGCGAAAGGCACACCATCCAAAAAGGTAAAGGAGTTTAATCTGGAGTCGAGAAGAACCCTTGACCGCGAGGCTGCAGAACATGCCGTCACATTCATCGAGAAGCATGCGAAAAGCAAGAATCCATTTTTTGTCTATTACCCCATGACTCAACTACACTTCCCTGCCTTACCACATCCCGACAAAGCGGGAACAACTGGAGCCGGAGACATGGGCGATGCGATGGCAGATGTTGATTACAATGTTGGATTGATAATGAGTGCACTCAAACGCATGAAGATCGATAACAACACACTTGTGATTTGGTGTACGGATAATGGAGCAGAGATGAGACGTCCATGGAGAGGATCACCGGGACCATGGAGAGGATATTACAACACCGCGATGGAAGGCGGGATTCGTACGCCATGTGTCATACGCTGGCCAGGGAGAATAAAACCCGGACAAGTGTCGAACGAAATCGTTCACGAGGTTGATCTCTTCGCCACGATAGCCGCTGCGGTTGGATCGCCACAAATCGTTCCTACAGACAGAGCATTCGATGGCGTCAACCAACTTCCTTTCTTTGAGGGAAGACAAAGTGATTCAAATAGGGAGAGTGTGGTCTACATGAACTGGACAGGTAATGTAATGGCAGTGAAGTGGAACAACTGGAAGATATGGTACAACTTCCTGACAGAGATGCCCGATCCTAACCCGGATGTTCGGTTTAGAGTCTTTGACCTTGGTGCAGATCCCACCGAAGAAACAGATGTCAAAGATTATTTTCCATGGGTTGTGAGTATTGCGGATGGAATCGTAAAAAAATATGAAGAGTCATTAGAAAAATATCCACGGGTACCTGCTAACCAGGCAGATCCATACGCTCCGTCAAATTCTGGGAAACCAGTGGCAATTTATAAAAGAACTGATCGTATCTCATTACCTCCAAGACCCGATGCATTGCCCAATCCAAACTTTTCAGGTACATGGTCTACGGCAGTACTCGAAACTCGTTCACCACTTGGTCGCGTTGATCCCGATCCAATACCAGACTTAGGAAGTGGCTGGGGTGACCGCATTTCAATTGTTCATAATGATAAAAGCTTTGATGTCGAAAGAGTTGAGTTTATGCCAAGAGAATTACAACCCATCATTCGATTTCGATATGCTGTTGATGGATCACAAACTTTAAATGCCGTAAACATGGGACGCACAACCAAAGCCCCGGTTTCAACCACCTCATGGGATGGCAACCGATTTGTGATTACAACACTATATCCATTTCAAAATCCTGATGACGGAAAATGGATGAACCAGAAAGTCACCCAGACTTTATGGCTGAGTAATGCTACAGCACCACCGTGGGAGCCAGTGCTTATCATCGAGACAAATCGTGAAGCCGTATTGGATGGGTTGCCATCTACAACACGAACAGTCTACACACGCGGCTATCGGTAACAGCAACTATTCGTAGCAAACCAGTTTGCATTTTATATTTCAAATCAACCGCAAACGTTTTCGTTGTTTTGATCATCGCAGTATTGAGTAAATCCTCAGTGATAATAGAGTGATAATTGCAATATTGCATTTGCGTCAAACCAAGTCATTTTATGAAAAGATCACTTCTTGTTGTCACAGCAATTTCACTCATCTCGGCTTCGTGCTCGAATAATAAAACAGCCAGCGTTAACTCACCAGGGGGAGTTAATAGCATTGAATTCCATTTGTCACCCGAAGGCGTTCCGCTTTATTCTGTGAAACATAATGGAGAGACAGTCATTGGTGAATCTTCTATGGGGTTTGATTTCAAAGATCAGCCATCACTTCATTCTGGTCTTGAGCTTGTGAAGACAACTACAAGCACAAAAGATGAAACATGGCCAATGCCATGGGGTGAACAACGCGAAGTTCGTGACAACCACAACGAGCTTATAGTAGAGTTGAAAGAGAAGTCTGAACCCAATAGACTTATCAATATCTATTTCAAAGCATTCGATGACGGTATTGGCTTCCGATACGAGTTTCTCGCTCAGCCCGGTGTTGACAGCCTCGTCATTATGGATGAGAATACAGAGTTTCAGCTGATGGGCGATCATACTGCGTGGTGGGCACCCGGAGATTGGGATATTTATGAGCACTTATACAATACCACCCGTGTTTCACAAATTGATGCCATCTCAAAACGCAATCATCCTAATCTCGCTCAGACCTACATTCCAGAGAATGCAGTGAATACACCTTTCACTTTAAGAGCTGACAACGGAGTGCACATGACTTTTCACGAAGCCAATCTCACCGACTACTCTGACATGACGTTGAAAGTTGATAACAGTACGTTCATGTTGACCAGTGAGCTGGTAGGTTCAGATCGTTTGGGATATAAAGTGAAGAGAGCGTTGCCCTTTAAGACTCCTTGGCGCGCTTTGATTATTGCAGACAAAGCAACCGAACTGATTGATTCAAAAATGATCCTGAACCTGAACGAACCCAATAAACTAGGTGATGTATCATACTTTAAGCCTAAGAAGTATGTGGGTATCTGGTGGGAAATGCATATTGGCAAAAGCACATGGGACTACGCAGGCTCGCAAGACATGAGTAGCTGGTCTATGCTTGCAAATCTAAAACCAACGGGTAAGCATGGCGCTACTACTGCCAACGCGAAGAAGTACATTGACTTTGCTTCAAAGAACAACATAACAGGTCTATTGGTGGAAGGTTGGAATGTAGGTTGGGAACATTGGATTGGGTTTGAAGACAGAGAAGGCGTTTTTGATTTTGTAACACCTTATCCAGACTACGATTTGAAAGAAGTTGTTAGGTATGGAAGTGAAAAAGGAGTGGAGTTGATCATGCATCACGAAACTTCAGCTGCACCAAGAACCTATGACCAGCAGATGGACACTGCCTACAAACTCATGCAATCCTTAGGAATTCACGCGGTGAAGACGGGTTATGTTGGTAAGATCATTCCAAAGGGAGAATATCATCATGGACAGTGGATGGTTCAACATTACAGAAGGGCTTTAGATGCTGGCGCGAAGTATCAAGTAGCTGTGAATGCGCATGAGCCGATAAAAGACACTGGGATTAGAAGAACTTATCCGAATGCGATTGCAAGAGAAGGACTGAGAGGACAAGAATTTAATGCCTGGGCAACTGATGGTGGAAATCCACCTGAGCATTTACCAATCATAGCGTTTACGAGAATGCTCGCAGGACCGATTGACTTTACACCTGGTGTATTTGAAATCGGATTGCCAACCAAACCCAACAATCAAATCAATACTACGCTTGCACAACAACTGGCATTGTACGTTGTGATCTATAGTCCGGTGCAGATGGCTTGCGACCTTCCTGAGAATTATGAAGGGAAACCAGCACTGCAATTTATTCGAGATGTGGGAGTGGATTGGGAAAGAACAGAAGTATTGAATGGAGAGGTGGGTGACTTTGTCACTATCGCAAGACAGGAGCGGGGAATTGGAAATTGGTTTCTTGGAAGCATAACCGATGAGCAAGCCAGAGATATCACCATTACTTTTGATTTTCTTGATGAAGGAAAGACATACAAAGCATCAGTCTACAGAGATGGCGCAGACGCTCATTTCAAAACCAACCCTACTTCAATTGAGATTGAGCAGATGGAGATTAGTAAGGGTGATTCAAAGACATTTCACCTGGCGGAAGGAGGAGGGTTGGCTATTAGTTTGATTCAGTAAATATTTAGTATTATCCTGATTAGGATCTAATTTATTAATACAATAATCCGCCTTAATTAGCTGTAAAACAGTTTGTTAAGTCAAATCAATTCTTTTAGCATTTATACTAAATAATTTAGTAATATGATTTATATTTGAGCTTATGGAACCCACTTCCAAAGCTCAGATTTTATCTCAATTACAGTCAGATATCCTTCGATTTCAAGGTTTCAAGCCAGCTGATCATTTGGTTCAGAGCGCCTGGTTAGGGGCCATTAATCAATCCTTTCCCAACGCCACTTTTCCTACAGGAGCGGTTCATGAATTTCTTGCTCCAGGTATAGAGGAGATGGCTCCAACTTCAGGCTTTGTGTCTGCAGTTGCTTCCCATCTGATGAAGAGCAATGGAGTTGCAATGTGGATAAGCCAGCGGCAATGGATGTTTCCGCCCTCGTTCAAAACATTTGGTGTAGAGCCTGACCGAATCTTGTTCGTGAAGACTTCTAATGAAAAGGAATCGCTTTGGGTTACAGAAGAGGCCTTGAAGTGCGGTGCGCTCACGGTCGTTGTGAGTGAACTGTGTGACTTATCATTCACTGCCTCAAGAAGAATGCAGCTAGCGGTAGAACAGTCGAAAGTCACAGGTTTTGTTCTCCGTTATATCTACAGGCGGCTTTCAACCAATGCTTGTGTTTCTCGATGGCAAATTTCCTCACTTCCATCTGAATCAATTGATGGTCTTCCTGGAATTGGTTTTCCAAAATGGAAGGTTGAGTTACTCAGAATTCGTAATGGGCATCCTGGTGCATGGGAAGTGCAATGGAATAATGGTGAGTTCAGTATTTCATCTCAACAACCTGAGTCAATTTCATTTGAAACAGAAGCACGGGTCAAAGTTGGATAACCTATGGGCAGGTATGTGTCGATATGGTTTTGTCATCTCCATACAGATTGGTTTTCTGTCAAGAACCCTCGGTTAAAAGAACTTCAATTCGTGTTGCGAACCCCAGTTCACGGCAGAATGGTGATTACTTCATTGAATGCAAAAGCAACTTCACAAGGAATCTTTCAGGGAATGGTACTTGCCGATGCAAGAGCAATAGTTCCCGATCTTGAAGTACAGGATGATCCACCGGAACTAACAAATAAACTTTTGACCAGGCTTGCAGAATGGTGCATTCGCTTTTCTCC
Organism: Cyclobacteriaceae bacterium; assembly: GCA_050185175.1. Taxonomy (GTDB): domain Bacteria; phylum Bacteroidota; class Bacteroidia; order Cytophagales; family Cyclobacteriaceae; genus ELB16-189. The sequence goes on along the minus strand of JBFWZR010000026.1, from coordinate 35,051 downwards.
AGTAGTGTCTGTCGATCCTCCAGACGGAATAATTATTGACGCATCCGGATGTTCACACTTGTGGGGTGGCGACCAGGGTTATATAAAAACGATAGAAGAAAGATTACACGCGATAGGATTTACATCTCGTGTTGCTATTGCTGATACAGTAGGTCTTGCCTGGGGAATGGCAAGATATGGACAGTTTTTTATCTCACTTCCAGGTCAGATATATGAATCGCTGCTTCCATTACCTCCCGAGGCTCTGCGTCTGGAAACGGAAACAACAGATCGACTTTATAAACTTGGCTTAAGAAAAGTTTCTCAATTCATTCAGTTTCCCAGGGCATCATTAAGAAGACGCTTTAGTGATCATATCCTTCATCAGATAGACAAAGCACTAGGCCAGGCGATGGAGTTGCTTGTTCCTGTTCAAAAACCTGAGCCTTACCAGGAGCGATTGCAGTGTATGGAGCCAATAGTTACAGCTGTCGGAATTGAATATGCACTGAATCATTTACTCGAAAGGTTGTGCCTTAAGTTGAGAGATGCGCAGAAGGGACTACGTGCAGCTGTACTGAAAGGATATCGAGTCGATGGAAAAGTAGAAGAGATAAGAATAGCCACCAATAAGGCCACACATCATGTAACTCACTTGTTCAAACTTTTCGAAATTCATATTGCGAATATTGAACCAGCATTAGGTATCGAACTGTTTGTGCTTGAGGCCACGACTATTGAAGATCACCTTCCACAACATGAAATGATGTGGGCAGGTGTTGGCGGGTTTGAAGATACAAGACTCACAGAGCTGGCTGATAATCTTACAAATAAGATTGGCAGCAATGCCCTGCAGAGGTATTTACCTGATGAGCATTATTGGCCAGAACGTTCATTTCGCACATCATTATCTCTGTTGGAAGAATTGACTACTCAATGGCCACAAGATAAAATTCGCCCGACCCAGATTTTAAACAGACCTGAGTTGATCGAAGTCACCGCACCAATTCCTGATTATCCACCTATGTTATTCAGATACAAGGGAAAGATTCATCAGGTCTTAAAGGCTGATGGCCCCGAACGTATCGAGCAGGAGTGGTGGATACAGCAAGGTCAGCACAGAGACTACTACCGAGTTGAAGACGATCAGGGAAACCGATATTGGTTATTCCGCCTCGGTCATTATCACGATAAAAGTTTCAAGTGGTTTTTGCACGGCTTCTTTGCCTGAATTGATCTTGATATGAGATACGCGGAACTCCAGGTTACATCTAATTTCAGTTTTCTTAGAGGCGCTTCTCATCCCGAAGAACTCACTGAGCAGGCGTTGCAATATAGGTATGATGCCATTGCAATCACGGATAGAAATACATTGGCAGGAATCGTTCGCGCCCACACTTTCGCCAGAAAGAAAAACATAAAGTTTATTCCTGCATGCAGGCTTGATCTTCAGGATGGTTCGGATTTATTAATTTATCCCACAGACAAGGCTGCCTATTCCCGATTATCCAATTTATTAACCAGAGGCAATCTTCGAACTGAAAAAGGAAAATGCGACCTCTACAAACAAGATGTCTATGAGTATTGCAAAGGATCGATACTCATCGCTATTCCACCTGCTTCACTTAATTCAAGGTTTGATTTTGATGAGCAATTCAAAAGAGATATAAAAGAATATAAAGAGGCATTCGGTGATCAATTGTTCATTGCTGCTTCCAGAGTTTACTCAGGCGATGATGCCAAGAAACTGACGAGGATATATCAACAAGGTAAACAGCTGGGTGTGCCGATGGTGGCGACCAATGATGTGTATTACCATCAACCGGAACGAAGAGAACTTCAGGATGTAGTGACTTGTGTTAGGGAGAAGTGTACTATTCACAATGCAGGTTACAAACTGCACCTCAATGCGGAGAGATATTTAAAACCAGTAGAGGAAATGCACAGGCTTTTTCGTCAGTATCCTCAAGCGCTAGACAATGCTCTTGAGATTGCTGCCTCATGTAATTTTTCATTAGATCAGCTTAAATATCGTTACCCAAAAGAGATAACCAGTGAGGGAAGGTCGCCACAAGAAGAATTGATATATCTCACCTGGAAAGGTGCAAATCAAATTTACAACTCATCAATACCTGAAAAGGTGAAGGCAACAATACATCATGAACTCACCTTCATTGATCAGATGAACTACGCTGAATATTTTCTCACTGTCTATGATGTGGTACGGTATGCCCGTGAGCAGGGGATACTTTGCCAGGGAAGAGGTTCTGCTGCTAATTCCACAGTTTGCTACTGCCTGGGGATTACGTCAGTAGATCCGTCAAAGTTCGATCTACTATTTGAGCGATTTATTTCATCCGCGAGAAATGAACCGCCAGACATTGATGTCGACTTTGAGCATGAGCGAAGGGAAGAAGTGATGCAATACATCTACAATAAATATGGACGCGACCGGGCCGGTGTTGTAGCTACCGTTACTCAATTACATCACAAAGGTGCAATCAGGGATGTTGGTAAGGTAATGGGATTGTCTGTTGATACCATCACAAGACTGTCTTCATTGATCTGGGATTTTTCCGAAGATGGTTTTGATCGTAATCGGATCTTATCACAAGGAATTAACCCTGATGATCCTACAATCAAAAAAGTACTCGATCTCACCACCCAATACATGGGCTTTCCCCGACAACTAGGTCAGCATACGGGTGGGTTTGTAATTACAGAAGGCAACCTGGCAGATCTCTGTCCAATTCTAAACGCTCGCATGGAGGACCGCACCAATATTGAATGGAACAAGGATGATATAGAATCACTGGGTTTTTTAAAAGTAGATGTGCTGGCACTCGGTATGCTCACCTGCATTCGGAAGGCTTTTGATTTAGCTAAGCTCCATTACCAGCTTGATTTGACTTTGGCAAATATTCCCCAAGATGATCCTGGGGTGTACGAGATGGTAAGTCACGCAGATACGATTGGCGTTTTTCAAATTGAAAGCAGAGCACAGATGTCAATGTTGCCACGGCTTAAACCAAAATGTTTTTATGACTTGGTAATTGAAGTGGCTATTGTTCGACCAGGCCCAATTCAAGGAGACATGGTGCATCCTTATCTGAGGAGAAGAAATAAGGAAGAGGATGTTGTATATCCATCTAACGAATTGAAAGAGATACTGGAGAGAACTTTGGGCGTTCCATTATTTCAAGAACAAGCGATGAAGATCGCAATTGTAGCAGCAGGCTTCACGCCTTCGGAGGCTGATGATTTGCGAAGGAGTATGGCAACTTTCAAAGCGAAAGGGCAGGTGTCTCATTTCAAAAAGAAGCTGATCGATGGGATGATAAAGAATGGGTACGATCTTGAATATGCACAGCGAGTGTTTCGTCAGTTGGAGGGCTTTGGTAGTTATGGGTTCCCAGAAAGCCACGCGGTTAGTTTTGCTTTGTTGGTTTATGTATCATGCTGGCTTAAGTGCTACTATCCGGATGTATTTTCTTGTGCTTTGTTGAATAGCCAACCCATGGGTTTTTATCAACCTGCACAAATCATTTCCGATGCTCGTAATCATGCCGTTGAGATCAGGCCGGTGGATGTTAATCATTCACACTGGGATAATGCCCTTGAAGAAAAAGTGGGGAAGTATTGTGCTTTAAGATTAGGATTTCGACAGGTGAAAGGGCTTAAGGAAGATGACATTAATGTATTAATTCAAGCCCGGGGAGATGGATTTAAAACTCTGCATGAAGTAAGAGACTGTGGACTAAGTGAATCCGTGTTGGAGACTTTGGCCAATGCAGATGCATTCAGATCTGTGAAGAGAGATAGACGCAGTGCTCTGTGGGATGTTTCTGTCAAGGGAAGAATAGAAGGAATATTTAAGAGTAGACATCACGAAAATGAAGGGGATAATTCAATTCAATTACCGGACATGGCATTATCGGAGCATGTTATTCAGGATTATGCTACCACTAGTTTATCCTTGAAGGCTCACCCGGTAAGCTTTGTGCGTGAAGAACTTTTTCAGTTGAGATCAATTACTATTTCAAAACTTTTAGAATGCAAGGATGGAGATCAGGTGAAAATTGCAGGCTTAATATTGGTTCGGCAACGGCCTGGAACGGCCAAGGGAGTTTGCTTTATTACCTTGGAAGACGAGACCGGAACTGCAAACCTGGTGGTATTTCATAATCTGTTTGATCAATATAGAAAGGAAATTATTCAGAGTCGGTTGTTGATGGTTGAAGGTAAACTTCAGGTGGAAGGGGAAGTGATTCACGTGATTGTGAAGAGATGTTTTAACCTTAATAAACTCCTTTTGAAGTTAACGCCACTTCAAAAAGATACATCAACACCACTATCACGCGCTGACGAGCGAACATCTACTCCCGATATTAGAACCCAAAAGGAGAAGTCACCTCAGCGGAAGATCTTTTATGAAGGAAGGAATTTTAGGTAATAGATTGCAGAGTACTTATACAGCCAATAGCTTTTATTGGTACCTCGATGCCTTCGGTCCCTGGCTATTGAAATTGGTGTCTACAGTTAGACGTTGTCTGGTGTAGTCCAGTATAACCATTTTTATCACCTTTCCTTTGTCAATTGTTACGATGATTTCCTTTTCAAACCTTGAGTTATAGCTGTTGTGGTCGTAGGCAGTCATATTGCCATCAGGAATTCGGAGCTTGCCGGAAAACCAATTGGCAAGGATGGCTCTCGATTTTGATTTAGGGAAAAGACGACCAATTGTGATTTGCCTTTCTCTGCTTCCGAAGAGACTTGCCCGATAGTAGATACCTGTGATGTCCGTTAGCACAAGATTACTACCTTCTATCGACCAGGAGGCAACGTAACCTCTGTTGCAATTCTGTTGTGTTTTAAAGTCAGGTCGTTTTCTTCCGGTTTTTTCCCAATAAGTTTCCAGCGGGTTGGAATAGAGATCCCGCACCTTGCCGTTGAGCAATACAATATCTGGAAGTTGTGCTGCCATCTTCTCGTTTCATTCATAAGCCAACTTCTAATCGAACATACTCTGATTTATAAAAACTACAAATCGGATGTCTGCGATCAGCCACCAGGCCGGACAAATTAACTTTATCGATGGTGAAGCACGTCCGCTCCTTCAATTTCTGTTTTTTATTGAAGTTGAAATGCGTACTTTTTGATAAAGCCTAAACCATGAAAATGCTAAACCTGAAACTGAGAACGCAATGGATGCCATTGATTCTACTTGTCTTTGGAATCAGTTGTCAACCGCCCGCAAAAGAAGAACAACCTGTAGATGATGCTGCAGCGCGCAAGGCGAAAATGCTGGCTCGCGCAGATTCGTTGGAATTGGACACCCCGTACGAGGCGCCTCCAGGTGATGCACTGGAACACCATACCTCGGGATATGCTAAGGTTGTGTGTTCGGCTGTGTTCATTATGGGGCTTGATCCGGAGTTTGCGGCAGAAAACACCGGAGGATTCTCAAGTCCTTTTGAAGAGAGATCAAAAGTCGGCAAGCCAGTTGTTGATTATAAGAGGAAAACTGTTTCGATCACTATGCCTAACGGTGTAGTAAGAACTGCGGTATATCTCGGTGACCAGAGTCAGGGATGTGTAACGCTTCCAGTAGGAATGGACAAAGTATTTTACGAACCAAAAAAGATAACGCGAAACTTGCCAGATGCAGCCAAGACGCCTTGGCCAATGGGTGATGTTCTTTCAAATGATGCGATGCCGGCAGAAGTTAATATGGAGAAAGTTAATCAAGCGGTAGCCGCAGCATTTGAAGGAGAAGGGATGACAGCTGCATTCGTAGTGACTTACAAAGGAAGAATAATAGGTGAGCGATATGGTGAAGGGATTACTAAAGACACACCGCTTGAAAGTTGGTCGATGGGAAAAAGTTTGACTGCAACGATGATGGGTGTGCTGATTCAGCAAGGTGTTTATCAGTTGGATCAGCCTGCTCCAATTCCTGAATGGCAAAAAGAACCAAACGATCCACGCGCCAATATCAGAATCAAGGACATATTACATATGTCAAGTGGAATTCGTTTCAGAGCTCCGCAAGATCCAGACTTTGATCCATCGCTGGGCTACCCAGATCACCTTTATGTATATACAGGGAGTATCAATTCATTTCAATGGGCAGCAACACGCCCGCAGCAGTGGCCACCAAACTCGGTAGGTAGATATCGGAACTCGGATCCGGTACTTACCAACTATCTCATTCGACTGGCAGTAGAGGCAAGAGGTGAAGACTATCATGAGTTTCCACAGCGCGCATTGTTTGACAAAATCGGAGTACGTTCGATGATCATGGAAGCTGATCCATATGGAAATTTCCTTACGCAGGGATATGAGTATGCCTCCGGACGTGATTGGGCGAGGCTTGGTAATCTGTATTTGCAAAATGGAGTATGGAATGATGAAAGAATACTTCCTGAAGGGTTTGTTCAGTTTGTGAGTACACTTGCGGAACCATGGGTAAAAGACGGAAGATCAATCTACGGGGGATTCTTCTGGATCAATGGTGATGGCGGCTGGCCAATTCCTAAAGATGCCTATATGATGTTGGGTGCCGGTGGCCAATCGACAACCATGATTCCTTCTCACGATCTTGTGGTTGTTAGGCTAGGTCATTACAAAGGTGCAAGTGCTGGAGGGGACGCGCTGGATAAAGCCTATTCATTATTAATGGAGGCAGTACCTGGGAAAGTAAATCAATAGAGCTCAGAAGAGTTGCGCCTGCATTAGACAGGCGCAACTTGTTATTCTATTTCTTCTCTTCAAAGTTTTTGAAAGTGTAGGCAAACCCAATGGTCATCAATTGGCTAAGCTGCACGCTCGTGTCCTGATCGTAGTCGTACAGTAAAATGCCGCCTAATCCTACGTTGATGAACTTGTTAACTTTTGCAGTAATGTTAAGGTCTAGCCGGTGGTCGATCTTTTTACCTTCGAGCGTTTCATAGTTGGCAAACATCACATATCTCCATTTTAGGTTAATATTTTCAGCGATGTCTTTATTGAATTCCGCCAACATTTGGAATGCCAGGATTTCAACCCGGGTTTCATCAGGAGGCTCAACGCCATAAGGCGTTGGGCTAACAGAGGTTACGAATCGTGTTGGGTCTTTCACGATGGTAATACGTGGTGCAAAAGGTGCAAGACGAACTTTGAAGTAATCAACGGGATGATATTCAACACCCCAGGCTGACGTGATAAAGGCAGGAGCGAAGATGTCGGAGATGAGATCCTTTGTATCGTCATCATTGTATTTATAACCTTTTGTGAACTGGCTTGTAAAACTCAATGATGAAAAGAATCCCCATTTATCATTGATATCTCGTCCATACTTGGTATCGAGGTAGATGCGGTCTAACGTTTTGCGATAGCCCTGGCCTTCGTTATTCACAAAGCCAAAAAGCATATCAATCTCATTGTCCCATGAGTGTACATCCTTTTTGTAATTGGCTTTGTAGTTAAAAAGGGTATTGAGGCCGATTGAATTGACACCACCGGCTTTCCAGTTGGAGGAAAATGAAGCCTGATTGAGGTTGATACCAAAGTTGAGGCTTTTTTTCCAGTGTGTGGTTGAGTCAATTTTGACGATCTGGCTTTGTGCGACACCGACAATCAAAATGGTGAGAACGAGAGTAGAGATCAGTTTCATATTATGGGTTTAGAGTCAGGGTACAATTTGACCGCGAATTTACATGATTGAAGAAAATCCTTAAATGACTTACCTCATTTTTGCTAGTTAACAGGCGAGTGGTTGAAAGGTTCGGTTGGGGTGATATTGTTTGTAGCGATTTTTCGGTTTTAGCACATTATTATACATTTAGCGCCAGCAAACAACCGTAAGGTGGAGCAGGAGTTTCGGGGCATTTATTACAAGTATCATCCGCGCCTTTTTCGGGTAGCCTACTATATCCTTAAAGAAAAGGACGCAGCTGAGGACGTGTGCCAGGACGTTTTCCTCAAATTATGGGACAGGAGAGGAAGTGTTGGAGATATCGAATCAATGGAGGCGTATCTGATTCAGATGACCCGTAATATGGCCCTGAACCACCTTGAGTCGAGCAAACGGGAGGAACGACTTCAGCTGGAATTGAGCTGGGATGCTATAAAAATTAATGAAACTGAGTCTGCTCCGGAAAACGACAAATTGAAGACAGCGTTGGAGAAAGCGGTATCCCAATTGAGTCCCCAGTGTCGGCTGATCTTCTCCCTTAGTCGCTTCGAAGGACTGACAAATGAAGAGATTGCATCTTATCTTGATATCTCTAAACGGACGGTTGAGACACAGATTTCCCTCGCACTGAAGCGGTTTCGTACCGACCTTAAACCCTTGTTTGCCAGTTTATTAATTGCAATGGCAGTGCTTTTTACCTTTTTCTCTTAAAAAATAATTTCGGTTAATCTACGTGTGGTGATGTTGAGGCTTGTCTTAAAGTCAAAACCGATCCACTATGGAAGAAGATGTTTTAATTGATTTGATCGCCAAAGAGCTGTCTGGCGAAATATCACAGAAGGAGCGCGAGGAACTCCAGCGTTTAATTTCTGCATCTCCGCAGAACGAAGTCATTTACAGTGACTTAAAATCTAAGTGGGAAGCGGCCGGGAATCTTAAGGTGGCTGTTGATCCCGCTACTGACAGATCCTGGGAAAGATTCCAAAACAAAGGCGCCAGTACTTTTCGTTGGCAGCCAGCTCTTATGCGCATTGCTGCACTGTTGGTCCTTGCTTTCGGTATTGGATACTATTTTGTCGAACGGGATACTGAAAGTGAAACATCATTTGCAACAGCGCTGGAGAGTATAGAGGTCGCCTTGCCAGACGGAACGGTGGTGACATTGAATGCGAACAGCAGACTTTCTTATGAAGATGATTTTAGGGGAGTGTCGCGAAATGTTTCGCTTGAAGGCGAAGCTTTCTTTAATGTGACCAGAGATGTCGATCGGCCTTTTGTAATCAGTGTATCGGACGCCACGGTCGAGGTATTGGGAACTTCTTTCAACGTTGATGCTTATCCCGCTTCAGAAAATGTCACTGTCAATGTTTCGACTGGTCGGGTTGCATTTAGAAAAACTAATTCTTCAGACGAAATAATATTGGAGAAAGGAATGTATGGCCTTTTGGATCGGAAGACCAATGCATTGAATAGTTATGCTGCGATTACGGGCAACCCGGATTATTGGAGAACGGGGATTCTTAAATATACCGACCTGCCTCTCCGGGAAGTTGTTGCAGATCTTAACAAGAATTTCGACTTGCAAATAGAGATTGATGACAGCAAGATAGGGGGTTGTCGCTTCACGAGCTCGTTTGACCACCCGCAACTTGATGAGGTGCTGGAGATATTGACACTTACTATGAATCTGACTTTGGAGAAGACCAACGATGGTTATCGTCTTTCCGGAGAAGGTTGCAACCAATTTTAAATCTCCGGACCCGATGAAATATCTTTTGGCTTTAGCGATTTGTTTCAGATTCTGCTGTGGATTTGCTGAACAGGATGAAGTGAGATTCACGAAATCTTTTTCTGACGCTCCATTGAAAGAAGTGATCAAATACATGGAAGAGACGCTTGGAGAACAGTTTTCATACAGTAATAGCACGATTCCTTTAGACGAACCTGTCACCGTCAACTTCAACAACAACACCCTTACAGAATCTCTTGATAAACTCACGGAAGTGATGCCTCTCAAGTACAGGATTGTCAATAAGAAGGTGGTGCTGATGTACAATTCACTGAAACAGACTATACGGGGAAGTGTGCTGGATGAAGCTACACAGGTGCCGGTGATTGGGGCCACAATCACAGTGATTGGAATTGAGCCGCTTTTGGGAGCCGCAACGGATATAGATGGAAGTTTTGAAATTGAAAATGTGCCGCTCGGTAGGCGAAGTTTAAAGGTGACCTATGTGGGATATGACGAGCGAATAATTCCGAACATCCTTATTGGAAGCGGGAAGGAGGCTGTGGTCAACATTGAGATCACCGAGTCAGTAACGCAGATGGAAGAATTGGTGGTTGTAGATGATGGAGTTGTGTCTTTGCCAGTCAATCAAATGGCTCAGGTAAGCGCGCGGTCTTTTACTGTAGAGGAGACAAAGCGATTTCCTGTTGGTTTAGGCGATCCTCTGCGGTTAGCATCATCATTCGCGGGGGTGGTCAGTCAAAATGATCCAAACAATGAAATCGTAATTCGTGGAAATACACCAAGAGGTATACTCTGGAAACTGGATGGTATCGAAATACCCAGCCCGAACCACTTTTCATCCGAAGGTACTTCGAGTGGTGGTATCAGTATGTTCAGCACACAGGTGATCAGCCGATCTGATTTTTACACAGGTGCTTTCGCTCCCGAATATGGCAACGCAACCGCTGGTGTTTTCGATATTCATCTCCGTAGTGGCAACAACACCAAAGTTGAAAATACTATACAGGCGGGGCTATTAGGATTGGACGTCTCATCGGAAGGGCCAATCGGTTTGGGCAAATCGTCATACCTTTTTAACTACAGATATTCAACACTGGCAATGTTGCAAGGCCTTGGTCTTGATATCCTGGATGACGATGAGAAAATCACTTTTCAGGATTTGTCATTCAAGTTGAACTTCCCGACTCGTTCACTCGGTACATTTTCAGTATTTGGGTTGGGGGGCAAGAGTAGTACGCTAAATGAGTTCTTTCCTGAGTCTGGAGAGGAAACCTATGATATGGGTGTAGTCGGACTTTCAAATCAATTCTATCCGGATCGCAAGACATCAATTAAGACAACATTTGCTGTTTCGGGAACTCAAGTCATCGATGACTTTATGAGACAGGACGATGGACTGTTTTTGGAGACTCAAAACTTTACAAAAACATTTAAGCGAGCGTTCATCAGGGTAAATAGAAAGTTTAATGCTCATCACACACTTGAATCAGGATTCACCTATAGTTTCCTGGATTTTAGCTTTGAGGATCGTGTACAAAACTCAATGGCGCCACCACCCTTTGATAATTTTACACCCTTCAACGACTCCGGTAACACTGCCTCAAAGCAAACTTATCTCTCGTGGCAATTCAGAGTTAGCAATAAGTTGAGTCTGGTAAACGGAATTCATGTTTTGCATTTTAACCTTAATGGAGAGACTTCTTATGAACCTCGCTCAAGTTTACGCTGGCAGATAGAGGATGATAAGGCTTTGACAGTTGGATTTGGTGCACACAGCCGCATTGAATCACTCGAATACTATTTCGGCAACTTTATTGCAGATAACGGTGCTATACTTCAACACAACCGTAATCTAGGCCTAACCAAAGCGAATCACTATGTTATAGGTTATGAGAAATCGTTTAATGAAAAAGCGTATTTCCGAACGGAGGTCTACTATCAGTATTTGTATAACGTACCCGTTTTCCTTGACTCAAATCGTAACGCTTTTTCTACGCTTAATCTTACAGATGGATACACACCTCAGCAGTTGATTAACGCGGGAACCGGAAAGAACTTTGGAGTTGAGTTTACTCTGGAAAGAACTTTTGCGGATAGCTACTACTATTTGGCGAATTTAACTTTCTACGAATCAAAGTACAGGGCAAGAGATGGGGCAGAGTGGGATACAAGATTCAACGGCAACACAGCCAGTAACTTTCTGGTCGGCAAGGAATTTAATGTAGGCAGAAATGCACGGAACAACATTCTGGGGGTGAGTTTAAAAATGACTTGGGCAGGGAATAAACGCTATACACCAATCAATGTTCAGGCCTCTCGTCAGCTAGGTCAGGAGGTCCGTCCACTGATAGGAACCTTTAAGTCAAAGTACCCAGACTATACCAGAACTGACCTACAGATCAGCTATAGAAGGAATACCAAGAGAACAACCAGCGAGTGGCGTCTCGACATTCAAAATCTTTTTGGCAAAGAAAATGTGCTATACGATTTCTACAGCGTTGCCGGACAACGTGTAGTTGAGGAAAAGGCTGTTGGGATTGTCCCTGTGCTAAGCTATCGTCTCGAGTTTTAATTCAACTTATGCCCTCCAATCCAGACCGACTCGATACTTCTCGTATTCTTAATGTCGTCAAGCGGGTTCTGATTCAATATCAGGAAGTCTGCTTTGTTCCCGGCTTTCAAAGTGCCCAACTCAGAGTGCCCAATTGCCTCTGCGGCAGTTTTTGTTGAAGCTTTAAGAATGTCGTTGGTTGACAAGCCAGCTTCGGCCATCTGTTCCAACTCCAAATGTTCAAAGTAACCTTGAAATCTGGCAGGAGGTCCCGTGTCGGTTCCCATCGCAATCATTACACCTTGATCAGCCAGCGTCTTCAGATTGAGCTTAGCTATACGAAGCGCCTCCTTATAAGCCTGGCCAGACTTGCTTTCCCTGATACTTTGCTGCCTGTCTGGTTGTGTCAATTGGTTGAGTATTGTGGTATCAGCCGCCTTCAGGAAAAAAGGATCTTCAAAAAATGACGGAGTTGATTCATAAACAAAAGTTGAAACTTCACGCATCAGTGTAGGGCAATAGTAAACTCCATTTGTCAACATCAACTGAACAAATTCATCATCAACTTCCTTGTCACGCACGCTGTGAGCAATCATGCGGACACCAAGTTTTACAAGTGCTTTGGCATCTTCGAGGTAGAAAATGTGAGCGGCAACGGGAAGGTTATGTTTATTGGCTTGATCAATAACTGCCGCGTACACTTCCGGGCTCATTTTTTCGGTAGTGCCAAGGTTATCGTCCACTCTTATTTTTATCACATCCACATTCATTGCTGCGTTTTTATCGACTGCAGCTCTGGCTTCTTCGGGAGTGTTGCCTGTTACAACATCTCCCGCCAGGTACAGCCGACTTCTGTTCAGGAATATCGTATCTTGTTCATCTCGAATTGTAATGGATGGTGCCTCGTCACCACCAAGGCTAAAAACCGTTGTGATTCCATACACGGCAGAGAGTCGAAGATCGCGGATTACGTTTTCGGCAGAATACCCTGTAGAAAGACCGGTAGTTCCTCCAATATGCCCATGGGCGTTAATAAGTCCGGGGACCACAAACTTACCCGTGGCATCAACCACGGTTGCTCCGGTCTGAATCTCGATTGAATTGGAATCGTTGATCGATTGGATGATACCATCCTGAATTACGAGTGTGGAATTGGGCTGAGCTGGAGCTCCGGTGCCATCAATTAATGTGACGCCCTTGATCGCCAACAGATCTTTTTTTTCTTGAGTTGGTTGAGCGCATTGAAGACATGCAACTGTAAGTGCCAACATGGAAAGCTGAAATTTCATTTTTGGAGTATAAATACTTGACGGGTGAATTTAGGGCTTTTTGACATGGGATGCGTCTTACCCGGAGGCTATTGTGAGTTAGGGTCAAATCGTTTATATTTAGTGAACTGCAACCTTTTCTAATCCGTAAACAAATCCACCCTTACTATGAATTTCAAGCCTAATTTCAAGACCAAGGAGGATATCAAAGCCGAGCAACCAAAGTACGAGCCGGTGACAAACTACATGGTTAACGTTGCCGATTTGGTCACGTTCAAGCCAGGGCAAACTATTCATGAGGCCATTGACATCATCATTGAAAAAAGGATTTCTGGCGCTCCCGTTCTGGATGAGAATGGGAAGCTTGTGGGAATGTTATCGGAGAAGGACTGTTTGCGGATTATCGTTGACCAAGCCTATCACAACCTACCCATAGAGTCTAAAAAAGTTTCTGACTATATGACGGCAGAGGTGAAAACTGTTTCACCAGACCACGATGTTGTTTCGGCCGCTAATTTGTTTTTGCATACTCCCATTCGCAGAATGCCAGTCGTGGAGAATGGTGTACTTAAAGGTCAGATTAGTAGGAGAGACATTCTAAGAGCGGCTAAGAATTTCAAAGTCACCACCTGGTAAATTCCAATTTGTCGCCCCGGCAACGTTTCCATGATTTGATCGAACCAGATCGTGAGTAGGTTCGTTTTCGTACCAGTTAAACAGAAATTTCATGAAGCAGGCTAGCTATGTAGTTCCCTTTGTAATAATGCTATTGATGAGTTGTGCTGGTGCAAAAAAGGAGAATGGAAGCATTGGTGGAGAGAAGACAGATGTCTACAAAGTCAATTTGGAGGCTCCGGAGGGTAAGGCAGTTGCCGCGTTTGCTGAGGGATGCTTTTGGTGCTCAGAGCATATTTTCGAGGCTGTAGTAGGAGTGGACTCAGCAGTATCCGGTTATGCAGGTGGGATGACAACTGACCCGACCTATGAGCGGGTGAACACAGAAACGACAGGGCATGCTGAAACCGTATTGGTTTACTATGATCCGGCTGTCATCGATTACGCGGAACTGACCAAAGTCTTCTTCACTTCACATGATCCTACTACGCCTGATCAACAGGGACCAGATCGTGGCAATTCCTACCGGTCTATTTTGTTCTATACCACACCGCAGGAACTGGATCTCGCTGTGAAGGCCAAAGAGGAATTTGATAATTCTGGAATGTTTAGCGATCCGATTGTCACTGAGATCAAACCTATGGACGCTTTTTACCGGGCTGAGCAGTATCATCAGGATTACATCGAACACAACCCCTACAGTCCGTATGTCCTCGGGGTTTCTATACCCAGGTACGAGAAATTCAAGATGACTTATAAAGGCGAGTTGAAATAACTGAGGAAATTCATAATTTTTTTTATTCTGGCGAAGAAATATAGAGGGAATTTCCGTGTTACCTTACATATGCTTTTTTGCGTGTTGGGACTACATCACCGATTGACCGAAAAAATGTTTAAAACAACACAAAAACTTACATCGTTCATTCGATTATATTATTCAATGTTTGAAAAATAATCTGGCACAATCACTAGATATTGCCTTAAAATGTGACGTAAATTAGTCACTGTACCTATTTTTTTTTGCCATGACTGCAAGTCGGAAAGTCACCCGCACTAAGGACAATCCTAATCAGTCGAAGCTTTTTAAGATTGTGTTTGAATCGGCACCTAATGCCATGCTATTGGTGGACAAACATGGCGACATCGAGATCGTCAACTCACAGGCAGAGCAACTCTTTGGTTATACTAGAGCTGAGCTTATAGGCAAAGGCGTTGAAATGTTGTTACCAACAAGATTCGGGAAAAGACACCTTCATTTTCGTAATGAGTTTCTAAGTCAGCCATTAGCACGTGCCATGGGTGCAGGACGCGAGTTGTATGCGAGAAAGAAGAACAACAGCGAGTTTCCGGTTGAGATTGGATTAAATCCCGTGGAAACACCCAATGGAATAATGGTGTTGGCAGCCATTATTGATATCAGCGAAAGGAAGAAGGCAGCCGAAAGGTTCAGACTCGTAGTGGAGTCCGCTCCTAATGCAATGGTATTGGTGAACAAGGATGGAGTAGTTACCCTGGTGAACAGTATGACCGAGAAACTATTTGGGTACAATAGGAATGAAATTGTAGGAACTAATGTGGAACAGCTACTTCCGGCAAGGTATAGGGTAGGTCATTCACAATTTCGCAATGCCTTCTTTGGCAAACCACAAAACAGGGAAATGGGTGCTGGTCGTGACCTGTTTGCCAGGAGAAAGGATGGTAGCGAGTTCCCCGTTGAGATCGGGTTGAACCCGATTGAAGCATTGGAGGGAAATTTAGTTCTTGCATCCATCATCGATATCACTGAGAGGAAGCTACTTGAGGCCAACAGACTAAAAAGCGATTTCCTTGCCAACATGTCCCATGAATTGAGAACACCCTTGAATGCTATTCTAGGGTTTTCTGAACTTTTGGCTGACAGAAGGGTAGGCCCATTAAATGAAAAGCAGTTGGAATACCTCAACGACATTCACTCCGGGGGTACTCATCTTTTGCAATTGATCAATAACATTTTGGATCTATCAAAGATCGAGGCTGGTAAAACTGAGCTTAGTACTGAGAAATTTGATTTGATAGAAGTGGTGGAAGGCGTGACTAGTGTGCTTAAGCCACTGGCTTCAAAAAGTAATCTGAATATCATTCAGGAGATCATTGGGCAACTTCTTCCAGCTAGACTGGATAAAAGCAAGTTCCGCCAGATACTTTTCAATCTGATGTCTAATGCAATTAAGTTTAATCATGCTGGTGGTTATGTAAAGGTGGAGCTTGAAATGATAAATGAAGACCAGTTTTGTCTTAGGGTGGTGGATTCAGGAAAAGGCATTGCTAAAACTGACCTTAAGAAACTTTTTATTCCTTTTGTCCAATTGGATGCTGGAACCAATCGAGAGTATGAAGGCTCAGGTCTGGGTTTGGCGCTTACCAAGAACTTGGTCGAACTGCATCATGGTTCTATCGAAGTAAAAAGTGAGCTAGGCAAAGGAAGTGTTTTTACGGTAGTGATGCCATTGCGGATTGAAAGTGAGCATTTAGACCAAGACTAAGTTGATGGATGACAAGGTTATGGTGGTTGATGATAATTCTGCGAATCTCAAGTTGGCAAGCGACATCCTTGATTTGGAAGGATACGAGGTGTGTCGATGTCAGGATGCAGAGTCTGCCATTATCGCTTTGAATGAGTTTTATCCTCGTCTGATTCTGATGGATGTAGCATTACCCGGCATGGATGGAATTCAGTTAATGCGTAAACTCAAGACTGATCCTAAGACAAACAAGATTACCATTGTTGCCCTCACTGCTTTTGCGATGAAGGATGACAAGGATCGATTATTATCGGAAGGATTCGATGGTTATATCACCAAGCCCATTGAAATGAAATCATTTTTAAAGCAGGTACAATTTTATCTGAAGTTATGAGTACCCGTACACTATTGTTGGCAGATGACCATCCAGCGTCTTTGAAGTTGTTGAAAGGGGTTTTTTCCTCTGAAGGATTTCATGTTCTTACAGCTAATGATGGGCAGGAGGCATATAATCAACTACTTAACCACGAGGTTCACCTGGTCATTACCGATGTATTGATGCCTAATGTGGACGGCTATTATTTATGTTACAAAATACGCACGCATCAAAAACTTAGAGCGATACCTATCATCGTTTATACTGCCACGTTCACATCTCAAACTGAAGAGCGAATGGCAAGAGATATTGGCGCCAATATGTTCATCAGAAAGCCAGCCCCGCTGAACGTTTTGATTAGCTCTGTAAAAGAAGTTCTTGAAAAGCCAGCTCTGGTGTCGAAGGCAGTCACGATTCCAAGCGCCAACGTTGAAATTATTCACCAGTACAGTTCTAACCTCGTCAATAAACTTGAACAAAGAAACATAGAGTTGGAGGATGCCTTGAGTTCACTGCAAAGAACGGTGTCCCGCTTTGCTCAGGCTCAACAGATCGGACATTTGGGACACTGGGACTACGACTTTAAAACGAAAAGATCAATTTGGTCTGAGGAGATGTATGCAATCTTCGGATTGAATGAAAAAACGACAACACCCTCACTTGAGCTGTTAATCAGGAGTATCTATCGGGAAGATAGAAGGATGATGAGAGATGTGATTAGCAAGTCTCTGGTAAGCCTTAAGCCATTTTCTGAAAAGCATAGGATCAAACAAAAGGATGGAACGTTAAAGACAATTCTTTCTGTTGGGCAGTTTGAATTCGGTGAGTCACTAAAGCCACTGCGACTTTATGGAATCTCGTTGGACATTACTGACCTCACAGATAAGGAGAAGAAACTTGAGCTTGCCAACAAGGAGTTGGAGACGTTCATATATAAGGCTTACCACGACCTCAGGAGCCCAATTGTAACTGTCCAGGGTCTGGTCAATGTAGCACAACTTGACGTACGGGACCAGGTAGCACTTCATTACTTCAAGTCAATTGGTACTATAGCTGAGAGACAAAATTCAATGCTGCTCAAGCTTATGAAGGTGATGAATATCCGGAGCCAGGAACCCAATATAAATCCGTTCCATCTCAAGGAGGTGTTCGAAGATGTACTGAAAGCGCTTATGGCTGTTGAAAATATTGATCGGGTTAAAATAGATGTAAGAAACAATGTCACGGCCAGTATCAAATCAGATAGGGATATCGTGTTTGACATCGTCTACAATCTGATGGAGAACTCGGTTGTGTACGGTGATTCGGGCAAAAGAAGTCCTCAGGTTGTGCTATCTGGAGAAAAAGACTCGGCCAATCGCGTTACCATCGAAGTGCAGGACAATGGTACCGGAATCACTGATGAAGTGCGTAATCACGTTTATGATATGTTCTTCAAAGGAACTCCTGCATCTAAAGGTACTGGCCTCGGACTGTATTTGGTTCGCAATGCGGTTGATTGTCTTGGTGGCTCGATTACTTTTGCTACCCACGAAGGAGAGGGGACGACATTTACCGTCACCCTTCCCATCAGCTAATTATTTCCGATAGTCTAACGCAGGTTTTCTATTGCCTAACAACGCTTCGTATTTGAAGCTTGGTCCTCTGCGTTCGTTGAACTCTTTATTAGCAGCATCTATCAGCTTTGGATCATTCATCAGGTCAACAGCAGTCAATGCAAGGGTCTTGGCCGCAACCATCATTCCTTTATAACCGATTGGAGTTCCGCCTGACGCCACGGCTTGCCAGCTATGAGCGGGTGTGCCTGGCACCCAGGTAGCCGCGCGCATTGCAGCCAAAGGAACATTCCAACTTACATCACCGGTGTCAGCAGATGCTTTTCCGTCTTCCGCTTTCATCGGTTCAACAACACCGGCTTCGGAGATAGGAGGTGGGGTTCCCGCAAGCGTTTTTTGAATCCTCTCTGCAAAGGCTTGGTCTGCATCTGTATAGGCAACACCACCTACTTTCATAAGATTTGCATGCATTGCCTTTTGAAGTGTTTCGTTAGGTAGTCGATCATAGGTGCCACCGATGATTTCGTACTCCATTTTTGTCTCCGTTCCTATCGCTGCACCTTCGGCACACTTAACTACGCGGTTCCACATTGAGCGAACTTCCTCTCTGTTTTGGTGACGAATTACATAGTACACTTCTGCATTGTTTGGAACGATATTAGGTGCATCTCCACCTTTGGTAATCACATAGTGAATGCGACTTCCTTCCGTTGTGTGTTCTCTCATCATGTTCACCATATCGTTCATTGCCTCCACGCCATCGAGAGCTGATCTGCCTTGTTCAGGAGCAGCCGCTGCGTGCGAGGAGGTTCCATTGAATCTGAACTTACCTGAAATGGTTGCAAGGTTCGTACTTGGATTTGCAGCGTTGGCATCGCCAGCGTGCCAGCTCACGATTGCATCTACATCATTGAACAACCCTTCTCTTACCATATACACTTTTCCTGATCCACCTTCTTCAGCAGGAGTTCCATAGAAACGAATTGTTCCACTCTTCTTGCTTGATGCCAGCCATTCCTTTACTGCAATAGCAGCTGCCATCGAACCTGTGCCAAACAAGTGATGACCACACGCCTGACCGGGAGCACCTGCGACACGTGGTTTTCTTTCAGGAGCCGCTTCCTGAGACATTCCTGGTAAAGCATCAAACTCACCAAGTATTCCGATCACAGGCTTTCCAGAACCGTAACTCGCCACAAAGGCGGTGGGTATGCCAGCAACTCCTTTTTCTACTTTGAATCCCGCCTTTTGCAATTCACTTTGCAAAAGAGCTGAACTTTTTTCTTCAAGGTATCCCAACTCTGGGTTTTCCCACAATTGCCGGGCGACATTGGTATAGCTATCAGCTTTGGCGTCCAATGATTTGATGATTGCATCTTTTTCTTTCTGTGCGAAAAGTAGTGTAGGAGTTGCAAAGAGGATGAGCGTTATGAATTTGCAGAATTTCATTTGTATTCCTTTTAATTTATAGAAGACAATTTATTTGGACTTTCTGATATCAAGTGGGGGCGGAATGTCTCCGACCAATGATTCGTACTTGAAGTTAGGGCCGCGCTTTTGATCAAACTCCTTCTTAGCGGCTTCAATCAATTTTGGATCGGTAAACAAATCGATGGCAGTCATTGTAAGTGTCTTGGCAGCTACCAGCATTCCTTTGAAACCAATGGTTGATCCGGTACATGAAACCGCTTGCCAGCTATGCCCTGGAGTTCCGGGTACGTAAGTTGCTGCAGTCATACTTGCCGTAGGCACCACCCAACTCACATCGCCTGTGTCAGCCGATGCATTGGTATGGCTGTACTTAAAAGCTTGGATTTGATTGGCACTCTCAAGAGGTACGCTTCGGTCTCCAAAAGTCTTGCTGAGTTTTTCAGCAAATGCTTTCTCTTCCGGAGTATAACTTACTCCTCCAACTTTCTCCAGGTTTTTATACATGGCCATAGACAATGCTTCTATGGGTAGTCGATCAAAAGTGCCACCTTCCACCTCTACATCAACAGTAGTCTCGGTGCCATGAGCCGCGCCCTGTGCACACTTTACAATGCGATCCCAAATCCTCCTTACTTCTTCACGATCGCGGTGACGTACCAGATACTCCACTTCAGCGTACGCTGGAACCACGTTGGCAGCTTCGCCACCTCGTCTGATCACATAGTGAATGCGAGTGGGCTCAGTAGTATGTTCCCTCATCATGTTCACCATGCTGTTCATGGCTTCAATGCCATCAAGTGCTGAACGTCCACGCTCTGGTGCGGCAGCGGCATGTGATGCGATACCTTTAAATTTAAAAACCCCTGATTTTGTAGCGAGATTTGTATTGGGGCCTGCATTGTTTCTGTCACCTGCATGCCAGGTGATCACCGCATCTACATCATTAAAGAGGCCTTCGCGTACCATAAATACTTTAGCATCTCCCGCTTCTTCTGCGGGTGTACCAAAAAACTTAATCGTTCCCGTCTTCTTATTCCTGGTCATCCACTCTTTGGTTTCTATGGCCGCTGCCAACGATCCCGTGCCGAAGAGATTATGTCCGCAACCATGACCGGGTGCACCTTCTACTTTGATCTTTCTTTCCGGATAGAAGGCCTCCTGAGATAGTCCCGGCAGTGCATCAAATTCGCCAAGCACACCAATCACAGGTTTGCCTGACCCGTAGGTTGCGACAAAGGCTGTAGGGATACCGGCAACTCCTTTTTCTACTTTGAATCCAGCCTTCTCCAGTTCACTGGCTAGTAGGGCTGCGCTCTTGTCTTCAAGATAGCCGGGTTCGGCAAACTCCCAGATCTGTTTGGCGACACCTGCGTAGTGATCGTATTTCGAGTCCAAAGATTTTATTACAGCGTCTTTGTCTTTCTGGCAATAGGTAACCAGTGGCATGGCCACTAGTGCAATGAATGCGAGTCGATGTTTGAGCATAGAATTCAGGTTTAGGTCAATGAATGTATTTAAAAAGTCAATGAACATAAAGTGTTCTTATAAGATCGGCTGAACACTTGGCCTCAGTGGGACGCGTTGGTTGTTTTTAAAACCCCTCAGTGTTCGGGATGGTTTCTTTTCAATCTAAAATCTAATGTTGTTTTGCTATTCAGCGATCCGATATGAAGATAACAAAAGCACCTGGTGTGACTGCCATATTGTTTGCAGCGTTGTTGGGATGCAGTGAAGACGATGAACCAGGCATTGCACCAGCAGAAGGATGGGAACTTGCGTCTCCTGCTTCACAGAACATTGATGATCTTAGCGGGCTTGAGGCCAAGGCGGCAGGACTTGCACGACTCACAAGCGTTGCTATTGTCAGAAATGGTAAACTGGTTCACCACTCTTATTATAATGGATATAAGCAGGATAGCCTACACGATGTGAGATCGGTGACCAAAAGCGTGGTGGGATTACTCGTTGGCAAGGCCTTGGAAGAGGGAGCCATTGGGAGTATCGATGATCCCATTGATATGCACCTACCAGATGATGAGTTTTCGTTGACTGAAGATCAGCAGAATATTACTATCCACCATTTGTTGAATATGTCAGGAGGATTCGAGTGGAATGAAACGAATGGGAATGCTTACAACGAGTGGGCCTTGTCGGAAGATCCGATGCAATTCCTATTTGACAAGCCTATTGTTACCACTCCGGGGAGTAGTTATAATTACAATTCTGCAGCGGTACACCTTCTTGGTGTCGTACTTGCAAATGCAACAGGAATCAACATTAAAGAATATGCTCAATCTGTTTTGTTTAGTCGGATTGATATTCCAGAGGCCGCATGGGAGAGCGTTGATGAAACGTATTTCAACGGGGGCTCAGGCATTCGACTTAGGACACTGGACATGGCCAGGCTCGGGCAGTTGGTTCTTGATGGAGGTACATACAAGGGTGAATCGGTTTTGCCGGGGGAATGGATTGACTTTCTTACCACACCAGCATATAGCTGGACTCGTGACTATGGTTTCTTTCGCGATTACACCTATGGCAACCTGTGGTGGGTTCATGAATATGAGGGAGAAATCAACTATCTGGCGTGGGGCTATGGCGGCCAATTCATTTATGTGAGTCCAGCAAAGAACCTCGTTATTGTCACCACAACCAATTGGATTGCCCTAAGCACCGTAGGTGGGCCGACTACTTACGAGCAGCAAGCCTTTGATCTGGTTCTGAATTACATCCTTCCGCGAGTCAGATAGTGTAAGCTCGGCTGAATAGTTATTTATCACCGTTTATCAGAGGTGTTGGCCAGGTTGATAATCAAATGCTTAAACCCAGAATATGTTTGTCCGCTTCGGGCAAAATATTTATCGCATAGTGACGAATGCTGATGATACCATCAGCATTGTCAGGGTCTAACCCAGACAAAGCGTAGCTTTCGTCTGCCCTCTGGGCAAATTATGCTCTAATGCATAATTTGGGTTAAATTGATTTGCAAATCTACCTATGTCCTCTATCGCCACATCTTCCAGATCGTTTGTTGATCATTTACATGATGCACTCAAATGTGAAGTTTTAAATGATGCCTATTCACTGGGAATGTATTCCACTGATGCAAGCATTTACCAGGTGAAGCCTGTCGTGGTTGTGGTTCCCACAGATGAAGCTGATGTGAAAAAGGCCGTGGAACTCGCAAACCAGCACAACGTGTCGATCTTACCCCGAGGTGGTGGAACTAGCCTCGCAGGTCAAAGTGTCGGTCGATCAATGATCCTTGATTTTTCAAAGCACCTCAACAAGGTGATAGAAATCAATGCAGCGGAAAAATGGGTGAGAGTTCAGCCTGGGAAAATCAGAGATGAGCTCAATGCGGAACTGAAAAAACACAATCTGCACTTCGCGCCAGACCCTGCCACCAGCAGTCGGGCGAATGTAGGAGGAATGGTCGGCAATAACAGCTCGGGGATGAAGAGCATTCTTTATGGCAAGACGGTTGATCATGTGTTGGAAGCACGCGTGCTTCTCGCTGATGGTACTGAGATGCATTTGAAGAAAACTTCAAGGGATGAGTATTCTCAAATTGAAAGTAAGAATGATCGTGAAGGTGAGATATATAAGAAGTTCAGGTCGATGGTGAAAGAACAGGAAGAAGAGGTCGAGAAGCGTTTTCCCAAGGTAATGCGAAGAGTGGGTGGATACAATCTGGATGAGTTTACTAAAACCAATGATTGGAATCTTGCTAAACTCATTACCGGCAGTGAAGGTACGTTGGCTGTCACCCTCGAGTTGAAACTAAATCTCGAACCACTTCCAAAACACAAATCGGTTTGTGCGCTTCATTTCAAAACATTTTTGGATGCAATAGGCACCGTTGCCGACATCCTGAAATACCAACCTGCTGCCGTTGAGATTATTGACGAGACGGTGATCAAGTTGAGCAGGGAGAACCTCACAACCAAACAGTACTGCCACTTCATCCATGGAGACCCCGGAGCGATTCTTTTGGTAGAATTTTATGATGATGATGCACAAAAGGTGCTTGATCGTCCGAAGCAGATGGCCGGTGATCTCCAACACCAGGGCAAGGGATATGCTTATCCGATTTATGGTGAAGGAAAGGAGTATGATGAAGTATTATTAGTAAGGAAAAAAGGTCTCGGGCTAATGATGGGAATGACAGGTGGACCGAAGCCACTTGCATTTATTGAAGATGCAGCAGTGCCCATTGAGCACCTGCCAGACTACATCGACTCAGTTGTTAAAGTGTGTGAGAAGCACGGAACATTTCCTGCTATGTATGCCCATGCGAGTGTTGGTTTGATACACGTGCGGCCCATTTTGGATTTACGCAAGCAAGAAGATATAGAGAAATTAAAAGGCATTGCCAGAGATACATTCGATCTGGTGGTAAAGTACGAAGGAGCATGGAGCGGTGAACATGGAGACGGGATGGTTCGCAGTCCGTTCAATGAGGAGTTCTTTGGCAAACAATTGTATAACGCGTTCAAGGAAGTAAAACAGCTCTTTGATCCAAAGAACCTGATGAATCCAGGTAAGATCGTTGATGCAGAGCCCATCGACAAGAACCTTAAATATGGCGCCACCTATAAAGACTCGGAGGTGACTGCGCAGTTTCACTATCGCAAGGAAGGAAACTTCAGCGAGTCGGTGCACATGTGTACGGGTGTAGGAGAATGTCGCAAGACCATGGGCGGCACGATGTGTCCAAGCTTCCGGGCTACAAGAGACGAGGAGCATTCCACGCGTGGTCGTGCCAATGCACTTCGTATGGCAATGTCCAATCAACTGGATGATATGGGGCTGTCAAGCCCAAGACTTCACCAAGCACTCGACCTTTGTTTGTCTTGCAAGGCCTGCAAGTCGGAGTGCCCCAGCAATGTGGACATGGCGAAGATGAAGAGCGATGTGCAACAGCTTTATTATGAAAAGCACGGCACCACTTTACGTGATCGATTGATCCGAGATTCTGCGAAGGCATC
The DNA here is from genome assembly GCA_050185175.1 of Cyclobacteriaceae bacterium. Lineage (GTDB taxonomy): Bacteria > Bacteroidota > Bacteroidia > Cytophagales > Cyclobacteriaceae > ELB16-189. Next base: position 10,355 of record JBFWZR010000026.1, on the reverse strand, counting down.
AAAACGATTTTCAGGTGGGTTGGCCAAGTTGGTCAACAGCATTCAGCGCAGCGGTCTCTTCCGTTCAGCAATGGATAGCTTAGCAGGCTTCGATAAAAAGAGAGTGTTGCCAGACTATGCACCTGAACCATTTTATAAGTGGTTTGAGAAAAATGGGAAGAACCAGCCTAAGAGAAACAAACAGGTGGTACTCTTTGCCGATACTTATCTCAACTACCATGAACCAAACATTGGTATCTCAGCTTACGAGCTGCTTTCGTCCTGTGGTTATGAAGTTATTCTAGCCAACGTGGGTTGTTGTCAGCGTCCGAAGATATCCCATGGCTTTTTGAAAGAAGCAAAGGAACAAGGCCAGAAAACCCTGGATGGATTGAAAGTATACTTAAGTAAGGGATTGAAAGTGGTCGTATGTGAACCGAGCTGTACTTCTGCCTTAAATGATGACTTACCGGATTTGATTGACGACCAGGCATTGGCAGCACAACTTAAAGAAGGTGTAATGATGATTGATGTATTCCTGCAAAAGGAAATGGACAATGGCAATTTGAATAAGAAACTGTCTTTGACATCGGGCAACATTTCAATCCATGGTCATTGCCATCAGAAGGCCTTGTACGGCACGGCTGCAATGAAGAAGACCATTCATGCGAACGGTCATACCATTAGCGAGATACCTTCTGGTTGTTGTGGCATGGCAGGATCGTTTGGCTATGAGAAAGAGCATTATGAGTTATCTGAGAAGATAGGGGAGAGCATTCTTTTTCCACAGGTACGGGCGATGAAAGAAGGAACAACGTTGGTGGCCAGTGGATTCAGTTGTCGTCATCAGATAGAACACTTTACGGGAGTCAAACCAAAGCATTGGGTGGAAGTGGTGAGACCTGCTGTTGATTAATAAATTACTACTTTCTAACTACTGCTTTACTACTTACTACTTACCGCTTACTGCTAACTGAGTCCAATGTCCCTCTCGACACTCGCATTCTTCGCCATCCTCCCGATCCTTATAGCAGGCGTGATGCTGGTCGGGTTCAAGTTGCCAGCCAAGACCACTATGCCCGTGGCTTTTGTGATGACTGCATTGATTGGCTTTTTCATCTGGGGTATTCCGCTCATTGACCTGATCGCGAGTTGTGTTCAAAGTGTATTCATCACATTCGATATCCTCTATATCATTTTTGCTGCCATACTATTACTGAATCTTCTAACGCAATCGGGAGCGATGACAGTAATAAGGAATGGCTTTTCAAATATTAGTAACGACAGGCGTATACAAGTGGTGATCATTGTCTGGCTTTTTGGATCGTTCATCGAAGGGGCCTCAGGGTTTGGAACACCTGCCGCGATTGTAGCTCCCTTGTTATTGGCGCTTGGTTTTCCCGCGCTTACTTCCGTGATGCTGGGCATGATGGTGCAGAGCACTGCCGTAACGTTCGGTGCCGTAGGCACGCCAGTTTTGGTTGGGATAAGGGGTGGTCTTTTGAGTCCGGAACTGGAAGCACAGCTTGCCACTCAAGGCCTCACTTTTATGGATTATATCCAACAGGTCACTGTCAACGTAGCGTATATGCACGCAATTGCCGGAACGGTTATGCCAACGCTAATGGTTTGCATGATGACCCGTTTCTTTGGGAAAGACAAAAGTTGGAGAGATGGCCTTAAGGTGTTGCCTTTCACGTTGTTAGGAGGTTTGGCTTTCACTGTTCCTTACTTGGTTACTGGTCTTTTATTGGGGCCTGAATTTCCGTCTCTGTTAGGCTCTATGACAGGAATGGTGATCATGGTATCGGTAGCAAGGGCTGGGATGCTACAACCTAAAGTACCTTGGGACTTTGAGTCTAGAGATCGATGGCCGGAATCATGGATGGGCAAATTGGATTCCCGTGATGATCAGATTCAGGAACAGTCCCTGTCGTTAATCAGGTCCTGGATGCCTTATATCATCGTAGTCATTTTACTAGTCATCACCCGGCTGCCGCAATGGCCACTGAAAGACTGGTTGTCAGGAGCCACCATTGGATGGAACAGCATACTTGGTTCTTCAATCAATACTTCGAGCGCTCCCTTGTATTTGCCAGCAACAGTTCTGTTTGTGGTTGGGCTTGTCACAATCTATTTACACAAGATGAAAAGTGGGCAGGTGGCTACTGCGTTCCGAAGCAGTCTTGGAATGATCTTCGGTGCAGGATTCGTGTTGTTGTTTGCAGTGCCGATGGTGCGCATCTATATCAACTCAGGTATCAACTTCAATGGCTACATGGGCATGCCTATCGCGATGGCGGAGTGGGTAGCTGTGCATGTGGGTAATGTCTATCCGCTATTTGCACCCTCCGTTGGAGCGCTGGGAGCATTTATCGCAGGAAGCAACACAGTAAGCAATCTGATGTTAAGCCTGTTTCAGTTTGGCGTGGCCGAGCGCCTGGCGATGTCCACTACGCTTATTGTTGCACTACAGGCCGTGGGTGCTGCGGCAGGCAACATGGTGGCCATTCACAATGTGGTGGCAGCGTCAGCTACGGTGGGCTATTTAGGTAATGAAGGGATAGTGCTGAGAAAAACGATACTCCCTACGATTTACTATTTGGCAATTGTTGGCCTGATGGGACTAATTGCTGTTTGCCTATAGTATTCAAACCCCCGGCCTGCATTAGAATTGGTAACTATTCAAGGCGCAATGCTGATGATTCCTTATTTTTCTTAAATTCAATACAAAGAAAGACTATGGATAAGCTGATTTGCTTCGTAGTATTTGCTTTGGTCGTGAATTCGTGCATGACAGCTCGCGAGGAAACCCACTGGAATGGGCTAATAAGCCAGGATGATAATTTTGGCATATCCAATTCTTATAAAAGCGATCTGAACTGGAGTCTAGTCGGAAGTGAAATAACAGGAACCGGATACTATGAAGCGCCTCAAGATACCGCGACACATGTATTGTATGCATTTGAGGGAAGGGTGGAAGGAGACACAATCCGTCTCAGGGAAACTGGAATAATCTATGGAACGGAGATTAAAGGTGAGTGGGTGACTAAAGACATTATCCTGTGGTATTCAAACGACAATAAAAACGAACTCTTAGGAACGTGGGTGGCCCAGAAAGCACGGAACATCGGTGGAAAGATGAAGTATACTCGGGTCACAGAAGATTGATTAGGGTAGTATTCATTACCCTCATTTCTATATCTTTTGCCAACGCCCAAAGCATATCTTCAACCAACCTGGACTCGCTTATTCTCCGGATGCGCAAATCTGCCACCTCTGGACATAAAGATTCTATCCATCTAATTGGGCAACATGCAATAAAGATTTGCCGAGAGATAAAGGACTCTGTGCAACTCGCTCAGACCTTTCAAAATATTGGCAATTCGTATTTCATCGCTAGTCGGTTTGATAGCTCTTATCGCTATTACCATCTATCAGCAGAAGTGTTTGAGAAGCAGCGGAAGTTTAGAGATGCTGCTTTCGTTTACAGGCGAATGGGAACCAATTACAAGAGCGAACTGCTTTTCACTGAAGCGTTGCAAGCATTTCACAATTCACTAGAATTGTTTTATCAGCTTGGCGATTCACTTGAGATGTCCTATTCCTATTCTTCCTTGGCCTCGCTCAATCGATCGCAAGGGAATTATGAACTTTCCCTTGAACAGGCGGAAATCGCACATCGAATCGCCAGATCGATGAAAGATGATGGCCTGGTGGGCATGTCTGTGTTGGAGTCAGGATTGACTTATGCCACCATCGGAGTTTATGATAGCGCGCTGACTATGGGGGAGGTTGCGCTAAAGATTTTTGAAACTGGCAAGTACGGGTTTGGAAAGGCGGAGTCGCAACAGTTGATTGTCAAAGCTCACATTGGACTCGGTAATTATTCGGAGGCTGAGCAGATTGCCCGAAAGTATCTTAGAGCTGTTGAGAGCTCAGGAAATATCGGCAGTCAATCAGATGGAAGACTGCTCCTTGGCAAGGCGATGGTTCTAAACGGAAAATATAAGGAAGGTCTTGCGGAACTGAACAGCGCGATTGCTCTTGCCGGAACAATGAACTACATGGAGAAAATAATGGACGCGGAAAGGCTACTCTCTTTTTGCTACGAACGCCTTGAGATGCCGAAGGAAGCGTTTGATCACCTGTCTAACTATGTGGTCTTGCGCGATTCTGTGTTTTATACAGAGAAGTCACGGGAGATTGAAAAACTGCAGGCGCAGTTTTCGCTAAAGAATAAGCAAAGAGAAATTGAACAACTCAGGGTGGCTTCCGAACTCAAGGATTTACGATTGCAGCAGTCTAGAAACCGGATCTTGCTTGTGATGGTAATGGCTGTCGCAGTTATTGCCATCGTCTTGTTATTCTACAACCGAAAAATATTGAAGCAGCGAATAGGCTTTGCCGAAGAGCGGGAGAAACTGCAGAAAACTCGCTTTCAGGCGGTGATAGATGCAGGGGAGAAGGAGCGAAAGAGAATAGCACGCGAGCTACACGATGGTATTGGTCAGCAGTTGGGAGGACTGAGAATTAAACTTCAAAACATAGAGTCCAATCTCACCGACAGTCCGGTTAAAAACAGCTTTGAACAACTAAAAGACATAGTAAACAACACAGCAACTGATGTGAGAACGATTTCACACCAAATGATGCCACGCGCCCTTACCGAGGTGGGTCTTGGACCGGCAATGAGAGATGTATTAGAGAGCAGCCTTGGGGCAGGTAACATTACTTTTCAATTCGATAATTTAGCTGATGGTGCCAGATACTCGGAGCAGGTGGAAATCTCAATCTACAGGATACTTCAGGAGTTGATTAATAATATTATCAAGCATTCGCGTGCCTCAAAAGTTTCTGTTCAACTGTTCCGGCTATCAGATCGACTGATTATGACGGTGCAGGACAACGGCATCGGAATGAAACAAAATGGATCAGACGGGCACGGGTTGTTAAATATCAAACAGCGATCGGAAATACTAGGTGGAAATGTCTTGTTTGAGTCGGGCAAAGAAGGAGGTGTTGTGTGTACCATTAGCATACCCGTTTCATGATCAAGGTGTTTATTGCTGACGATCATCAGCTCATCGTTGATGGACTGATGGAGATGCTGGCCACAGAAAGTGACATTGATGTAGTGAGCACCGCGAGAGATGGCAACGAAGCGATCACCAAAATCCCTATTGTAAGACCTGATGTTGTGTTGCTTGATCTTGACATGCCTGGAAAAAATGGATTCGAGGTGTTGGAGGTGCTGCGAGAACGACATAAGGAAATATGCTTCGTAGTCTTGAGTATGCACCTGGAGAAAGCACTGATGGAGAAAGCCATTCGCCTTGGAATCAATGGGTATCTGCCTAAGACGGTTGACAAGAGCGAATTGGTGCAGGCCATTCGAAAAACTCACTCCGGTGGCAAACACTTCTCTGCAGACGTTACGCTGGGGTTAGCACATGATAATAACATTTCTTCGTCAGCTTCTCCATTTTTGCTTGTCGATCTCAGCGATCGAGAAAGGGAGGTATTGAAGGAGCTGGCACTAGGTCACAGCAGTAAGGTAGTATCAGATAACCTAAACATTTCTCACTACACGGTCGAAACACATCGAAAAAACATCATGCGAAAGCTTGATGCCCACAGCGTGGCGGACCTGGTTCGGATTGCTTTTAAAAGTGGACTAATCAGTTAAGCACCTTTAAATACCCTAATCAGGGTATCAAAATGGCCAGAGGAGTGTATTCCTCATTGTCATGTCTATCAGCACCTTTACATCGCACAAATCATTAAAGGGAAAACACTATCCACCTTCTGAACTGGGTGTGCCTTGTATTAACGCTATTTGCAAGGAACCTGATGGTGATTTGTGCGCCATCGCCCCCGCTCGTTAGAGTGGGGGCTTACTTAAACCAAAAACAATACACCCATGAAAAAACATTTCAACCTCAAAATGGTAACTGGGTTAGCCGTCTTGATCCTATTACCTCACTTGCTCGCATTTGCCGGACCCAACGAAGACCTGTTTTCTGCTTGTAAGAATGGAGACCTTGGCGGAGTTGAGTCTGCCCTTAAAGCAGGAGCAGATGCTAATGCTGTTGATGCATCTGGGAATTCGGTTCTTGCCAATGCGTTCTTCTGGCCTGAGATCACCAAGTTGTTGCTGAGCAAAGGGGCCGATCCAAATGGTGGAAAGTATCCTGCCATAATCCAGGCTGCAAACAATTATTCAATCGAAGTAATGGACCTGTTGCTGGCAGCCGGTGCCGATCCCAATGCGCCAGGTGTAATCAGCAGTCCTGCGATGAAAGCCGTATATGATCAGATCAAAACGCTTGAAGCACAGGCAGCTGGTGCAAAAGGAAAAACGAAAAAGATTTTTGAAGATGCTGTGGCCAACCTAAAAGCACAATATGGTGACGAAAACTCCGGAGGAATCAAAGTATACGCGATTAATCAGGCCGTTCAACAAAGCAATTGCGCTCCTTGTATTGAGAAACTCTTGGCCAAAGGCGCAAAGATGGACCTGGCTGCTGGTCAGCCCCTCATTCATATCTGGGCGACCTTCGCGATGACGGCAGCAGAACGAAAGGATGCGTTTGCAAAGGGTAAGGCAGCGATAGAAGGAACCTATGGCATCAAGACTCCAGACTGGTATGGCAACCTGCCATCCGATCGCAACAAAGAATCGGAAGAAATTCTCAGGTTGTTGATCGCATCAGGCTCAGATGTAAACAAACTTAACGCTCAGGGCAAAACGCCATTGCATATCGCTTTGAGCGGAGGTATTGGTAATAAAGAGCATGTGATGCTCGCCCTCCTAAAGAATGGGGCGGACATATCAATCGAAGATCCTGAATTTGGAAAGTGCTTCACTATGGCCGCGCGTACCGGACTTGTTGAAGTGGCCAAGTTAATGGTGTCGAAAGGTGCCGACATCGGAGAGACTTCAAAAATTATGGACATGACTCAAGGACAACGCTTGAATGGTGCAACTCCTTTGATAGCAGCTACTATCAACAATCATTTGGATATGGTGAAGTATTTGGTAGCCATCGGTGCAAGCATCAAAGAGGATGCCGAAGGCTTCAGTTATAACATCTACACCGGATGTGCTACAGGAGTGAAGAACAAATCCGCCATCTATTTTGCTGTTGACAACAGAAACAAGGACATCATCAAGTTTATGGTAGAAGAAAGCGGTCTAAAATGGTATCGCCCAATGAAGATCAATCAGTTGAAGCAGGAGTTTGTGTCACAGGCCGGAAATCTGAAGATCACGACAACCAAATGTTATAGTGACGGTGAGTACAAGCCAAGTACCTACGCAAAGAAAATGGAGTTGAAGGACATCGCTGGCTATTTGAAGGACCACGACCTATAACAAACAACAACTCTGAAAGCCTAAGAAAATGAGAAATCTACATATCAAGCTGTCTTTGGTGATGTTTACTCTCTTGTTTACTACTAGTGCAACTGCTCAACTTGATGAACTCATTGATCGGGAACATAGCTTTGGGATTTTCTTGTACACTACCAGTCAAAGTCAAAAGGCATATGAAATTGAGCAACAAACTGAACCGGCATACGAGCTCGATCAAAACAACAAATACAAAGTAAGTCGGATTGGTTTGGGTTTTAATTTTCAACGATACCGGGGTGGAAAAGGAGAGAGAAATGTTTGGTACAACAATAGACTGGCTTTCGATCTTCTAACAAGTGTTTGGGCACATATCATTAACAGAGAGAATAAAATCGATGCCTTAAATGATTTTGTAATCACAAGCGGCTTTCTCGGTAATTTCGGTATGGGTTGGAATATTGTCTCGGTTGATGATAAATACCGAGTCATGTTGGGCGGACATCTTGCAGACTACGCTATTTCTTCTAAATACTATGTCACAGCAAATGAAGGGTTCTCAGATCAAATAGATTTTGGAGACGGTTTGGCGGGAACCTACATCGGTGTTGGGCCAGACATTATTATCTCATATGCCTTGAATGATAAGTTAGCCATCAATTTTCCTCTTTCATACACGTTTTCTCTCGCTCCCTATAGTCAGGGAGACCGGGATTTATTGCCATCTTATTTTCAGGAGATCAAACCCGGCATTTTGAATTGCGGTGTCGAGGTGATGAGCAAGTGGGGCATTTTTCTGGGACTGGATTATCTCAAGCCATTAACGAGTCATCCATCGAAACTCTCTCGACTTGATTTTCAACTGGGTTATCGTGCGCGGAGGTAATCATCTGCTGACTTGAAAATGCCGCTGAAGATGAGCAGTCAACACAACGTGGCTGCTCATTTTTCTACCAGTGGTCAGGGTTAACTAATTTGTTTTGCCAACTTTGAACAAATTGTTACCCCAGATGAACAGGAATCTTGTACTCATTGCTCTTGTGTGTGTCACTCAAGTCACACTCGCCCAGCTCAACCAGCAGCTTTTTGAACAATACGACAAGTACAACGAGAAGTCCATTGCCACCAGGCGTTTCAAACATGAGGATATCATGGCCCAGTTGGACAAGCTGGGGAGTGATTTTAAGGTAAAACAAGTAGGCACTTCCGTAGAAGGCAGGGCGATTAAGCTCGTGACGTATGGCAACGGACCCATCAATGTATTGATGTGGTCGCAAATGCATGGTGATGAAACCACAGCTACGCGCTCGTTGCTTGATGTGTTTCACTGGCTGGCCGCTGATGATGAGTTCAATGCAGTGCGCAACAAGATCAAGTCATCGATCACCTGGCATTTCATACCGATGCTGAACCCGGATGGAGCCTCTCGATTCATCAGAAGAAATCACTACGGCATCGACATTAACAGAGATGCCTTACGTCAGCAGACACCTGAAGGCAGAACACTGAAACGCGTGCGCGACAGTCTCAATGCCGACTGGGGTTTCAACCTGCACGATCAGGGAAGAGGTACTTCCGTGGAAGGCAAAGCACCTGGCACGATCAGCTTGCTGGCACCGGCTTACGACCACGAGAAAACTGTAAATGACAAGCGTGGCGATGCGATGCAACTTACACGTCATATGTTCAACCAGATCACGGGCTACATCCCGGGTCAGATTGGCATCTATGATGACACCTTCGAACCGCGAGCCTTCGGTGACAACATTCAGAAGTGGGGTACGCGTACCATACTTATTGAGTCTGGTGGATACGAGGACGATTGGGAGAAGCAATTCATCAGGAAGCTGAATTTCATTTTGCTGGTGACAGCGGCTGATGCCATTGCCAATAAAACTTATGAGAAGACACCCGTAAAAGACTATAATAAAATACCTCGCAACGGAGAAAGCCGCATTCGCGACATCATATTGCGCAAAGTGAACTATGAGGGACTGGTGCGTGATGTGGCACTCGACCGCAGGGAGACTGATTGCCCGGACTACAGACATTACTATGCCACGGCTGTCGTTCAGGACCTTGGTGACCTGAGTACCTCAAACGCCTACGTGGATTTTGACACCGAGGGTTTTGAAATCAAACCCGGTAAAGTGTACGAACAGGAGCTGGCTCACCTGGGCCAGTTACAAGCACTAGACACTGACAAGCTTTGGAGGGAAGGGTACACCGACTTTATCGTACGGGAAGGCTTCGATCCTTTTGAGTCGAAGTACCCGTTCAATGTTCACGAAAGGCGACCCCAATCTAATACAGAGGTGAGGATGGGAGGGAACCCCTCGTTGCTGCTGATCAAGGAAGGCAAGATTGCCTATATATTGGTGAATGGGATTTTGCATAAGATGTGAAAACGGTAGGTGGTCATGTTTGCCGTTGACGACATTGATGAATTGGTTGCGAGACTTGCCAAATCTGGTGTTCAGGTCGTTGGCGAAATAGTCCAGTATGAGAACTATAGACTCTGCTACAATTAGAGGTGCTGAAGGTCTTTTGGTCGGGTTGGCAGAGCGATTGGGAGAATGAGCAAATACGTATTAAATAAGATGCCTCGGTACTATTTCACGTTACTGGCCATTTTGATATCAATTGGCTGTTATGCCCAAAATGGAATGCAAGGATCTGCTGTTAATTATGATTCGCTGAAGGAGGTATTGGAACGAATACGAAGAACAGACCAACATGCACGCAGGGTGCTACTTGATTCGGTTGGATTAGATTCCCCTTATGCCAGCCTGTATATCGAGAAACTCAATCAGGTCGATGCACGGAATCTTAAAGAGGTGTCTGCCATACTGGAAAAGTATGGTTGGATGGGTCGGAGTAAGATTGGTGAACTGGCTTCCGATGCTTTGTTTCTTGTCATTCAGCACTCTGATCTTAAAACTATGAAGACGTGGCTTCCTGCTTTCAAAGAGCAGGTTGCTGTGAACGAGGCAAGCGGTGCAAATTACGCTCTTGCTTACGA
>JBFWZR010000025.1:0-40555 GCA_050185175.1 Cyclobacteriaceae bacterium | reverse complement strand
CTCTTCCGATCTAAAATCCAAATTGAATCCGTAAACTAGCGATTGTGAATAAAGAGGTAAAAGTAGGTTTGTTTATGACCATAGCGTTGGTCTTGCTTTATTTTGGGTTTAATTATCTAAAGGGGATCGATTTCTTATCTTCTACAAATAAGTATTACGCTATTTACGATAATGTCGATCAACTGGCGGTCTCAAATCCAGTGTTGGTCAATGGCTATGCAGTTGGAAGAGTGAGTTATATCAGAATTGTTCAGGAACAGGAGAATAAGGTTCTGGTGGAGTTAGACATCGACTCAGATATCATTCTGGGTGATTCAGCAACTGCAATTCTTAACAGTGATTTCCTTGGAAGCAAATCAATTTTGTTGAACATTGGCGATAAGAGTAAACCTCATCAGCCGGGAGATACTATCTTGGCTGAAGCTGCCCGTGGAATTTTTGATGTGTTTACAGAAACTGCACAACCGGTTGCCAATAACGTTCAGACAACCTTGAGAAAACTCAATACTGTACTTGACAATCTCGCAGTCAATTCTGCCCGCTTAGATACGTTGTTCATGAAATTGAAATATACACCTGGGTTAGTAAACCGCGCCCTGATTACGACTGACGAAAAAATGGGTGAATTGTCTTCTAGCTTTAAACAAACTTCAGATAATCTTTCAACGACTTTAAGAGACCTGCGACCTGTGATTTCTAATTTCAGAACATTTTCGGATTCCCTAAAGCAAATGGAACTCAACATGACGTTAGCCAAGGCGCAGGAAACGCTTGGTAACTTGAATAACACGTTAGCTAAATTGAGTAGCGGAGATAACACAGTGAGCAAGCTGATGACCGATGACTCGCTGTATGTTAATCTTAATAAATTGTTACTCAATCTGGACACTCTGGCAAATCACTTTGACAACAACCCGAAACACTTCTTGGCTCCATTAGGCAAGAGTAAAAAAAGAATTGAACGCGATAGGAGAAAGGAAGAGGAGGAAAATAAGGAAAACTAGCCAGCCTAATTTGCCCTGATGGATCTGGAATTCAACAAAAATGAAGATCAACTGAAGCAACTCTGCTCTCAACTCAGCCATAAAGAAAAGGCTACAAAGCTTGGTGGAGGAGAAAAGAAAATCGCTGATCAACACAAAAAAGGAAAACTTACTGCTCGCGAAAGAATCGACTATCTGACTGATGATGACACGCCTTTTCTAGAGGTAGGTTTGTTCGCAGGTGATGGTATGTACGAAGAGGTGGGAGGTTGTCCTTCAGCCGGTGTTGTTGCCGGGCTCGGATATGTGCGTGGACGGCAATGCGTAATTGTCGCTAATGATGCGACAGTAAAAGCCGGAGCCTGGTTTCCGATCACTGCCAAAAAGAACCTGAGAGCGCAGGAGATCGCGATGGAAAATCGACTGCCTATTATCTATCTCGTAGATAGTGCAGGCGTGTTTCTTCCCATGCAAGACGAGATTTTTCCAGACAAAGAACATTTCGGAAGACAGTTTAGGAACAATGCCAAGATGTCTTCAATGGGTATTGTGCAGATTGCGGCCATCATGGGAAGTTGTGTGGCGGGCGGTGCATATCTGCCGATCATGTCAGATGAGGCGATGATTGTTGACAAGACCGGATCAATTTTTCTTGCAGGGTCATATCTAGTGAAAGCTGCCATAGGTGAAGACATTGATAATGAAACTCTGGGTGGCGCGACAACTCATTGTGAAATTTCTGGCGTTACTGATAACAAGTTCCCTAACGATAGGGCATGCCTCGACTACATCAAGAATATATTCGACAAAATTGGACATGAGGAGAAGGCAGGGTTTGACAGAATAACATCAGTCAAGCCAAAGGAAAAGCAAGAGGATTTGTATGGCGTGATGCCAACCGATCGTGTGAAACCTTATGATATGCTTGACATTATCAAACGGATCGTTGATAATTCTGAATTTGACGAGTACAAAGCATTGTATGGCAAGACAATCATTTGTGGATATGCGCGCATCGATGGATGGGCAGTTGGCATTGTAGCCAATCAGCGAAAGGTGGTGAAAACGAAAAAGGGCGAGATGCAAATGGGCGGGGTGATCTACTCAGATTCCGCTGATAAGGCAGCTCGATTCATAATGAATTGTAACCAGCGTAAGGTGCCATTGGTGTTTATTCAGGATGTGAGTGGCTTTATGGTTGGTAGTAAGGCGGAACAGGGAGGTATAATTAAAGATGGAGCGAAGATGGTGAATGCAATGGCAAACTCAACCGTTCCCAAATTTACCCTCATCATTGGCAACTCGTACGGTGCGGGAAATTACGCGATGTGCGGCAAGGCTTATGATCCAAGACTAATTTATGCGTGGCCAACTGCGCAGATCGCGGTGATGAGTGGAGCATCTGCAGCGAAGACATTGTTACAAATCAGAGTTAGTACTTTGAAAGGGCAAGGCAAAGAGATATCAAAGGAGGAAGAGCAACAGCTATTGAAAGAGATCACCGATCGCTACAATGATCAGCTGAGTCCCTACTATGCAGCCTCAAGGCTTTGGGTTGATGGTGTGATTGATCCACTCGAGACCCGCAAAGTCATTTCAATGGGGATTGAGGCAGCCAACCATGCACCGATTGAAAAATTTAACGTTGGTGTGATCCAGACTTGATGGAAGAGAAGGAGCTCAAGGCGTTAGTTTCACTACTTGATGATGAGGATGCACAAATTGTATCCCATGTAGAAGAAAAAATCTTATCCATTGGTGTCTCCGTAATACCCTTTCTTGAACTGCAATGGGAGAGCAGTTTCAATCCAAAAGTTCAACAACGCATTGAAGAACTTATTCACACCCTTCAATATGAACTGGTCAAGAAAAGACTGAAAGACTGGTATGCCAGTGCAGATAAGGATCTACTGACCGGAATGTGGATTGTGTCAACGTATCAATACCCGGACACTGAATTAACACAACTAAGGCAGGATCTGGAGCAGATTTACTACGAGACCTGGCTAGAGTTCCGAAACGACCTTTATCCGTTTGATCAAATCAAAGTAATCAACAGCGTACTTTTTGGTAAGCTGAAATTCGGGCCCAATAGTAAAAACTTTCACTCACCGGGGAATTCTTTAATCAACGTGGTGTTGGAAATCAAAAAGGGAAATCCCATCACGCTTAGTGTGATCTACATGTTGGTGGCGCAGAAGCTAAAGCTGCCCGTCTATGGCGTTAATCTGCCTAATCTTTTTATCCTTACTTACAAGGACGAGAAGCACACTCAGTTTTACATCAATGCTTTTAACCGCGGATTGATATTTTCAAAGCAGGATATTGAAAATTATATTAACGAACTGCATCTTACACCTCAACCGTCTTTTTTTGAACCATGCGACAGTGTAGAGATTATCAGGAGAACACTTAGAAACCTGATCATGTCTTTTGAGAAAATGGGAGAGCATGCGAAAGCGAACGAAGTGAAGGTGCTATTAGTTGAAATCTCTGATGGTGGAGATTTGGGGGTCTGACTATTTCACTTTGCTTCGGATGGTGCACCCAGCTGTCCGACTTGAATTCACAGTTGTTTTCTTTCCTGCAAGCAACTCGTCAATCGCTTGTCGCAAATAAGCTTCATTAACATCGCTCTCGACAAGAGGGTTGTCATCAATAGCGCCATTGTAGACTACACTAAAGTTATTCTCGTTCTTTTTTACAAGAAATGCTTCAGGACTTTTTCTTGAACCCATACATTCCATCGCCACCTGATCTTTATCAGCCAAATAAGGGATTGAAAGTTGCCATGTTTTGTATTTCGCTGACATAGCCTGTGCACTTTCTCTTTCATCCGAATGAGAATTGACCAACACAAATTGTATCGAACCTTTGTAGCGATCATTCAGTTGTTTGATTCGGTCCAGGTATTTTTCATCATACGGACATTCGTTGCTGAAGAATATCACAGCGATTCCCTGGCAACTTTGGAAGCTGCTAAGAGAAACACTTTTGCCATCTGCTACACTTAAGAGTGTGAAGTCCTGTATCGTTTGTGCGCCTGCAGTAAGTTGACAGATGACGACAAGTGTTAGAAATAATTTCTTCATGTCAGGAGACTTTTGAAAACACAAGAACGTATTCGGGCTCAACAATATAGCGAAGTTCTGCGAATACATTTACGTTATCAAATTCAATTGCCCCGTGTAGCTCACCTGTCTTTTGCAGTTGAAAGGGCCTAACCTTTAAATGATTTGTAAATAGAAGCCCACGCTTGCCATAGATTTTGTAAAGTGCTTCTTTAGCACACCAGTAAATGCAATGTTTGACGATATCAGCACCAGCATCTTCTAATTCACCAGTGTCAAGTACGCGTGAAGCAATTCGCAGTAGCTTGTCTTTAGGTTGTTCGATGTCAATTCCAACTGAAAGCGAGGGGTGAATTTGCGCGGCAACGTAAGGGTAGGAATGTGATAGTGAAATCTGATGCGTGTTATCCTTTAAAAAAGGCTTTCCAAATTGATCTTTTGTAATCCCGCTATATTGAATGCCTTGTTGCTCTGCAAGACTCTTAATGAGTATTCTTCCCGATAGCCATTCCAATCTCTTCAAAGGACTTACAATGTCTTGTGGGCATTGATCATTAGGTGCCAGACTCTTCAGGTCATCCTCTGTTTCTGCAATGTGCCATAGAGCTACGCCATGTAGTGAGCTCTCTTTTAAATCAACCAGCGGCATTGGGTTATCTCAGGTGTAAAGTCCAATTTTGCTTAAAAATACACATTACAGAACCGGAACGGAGCGAGAGAATGGTAGAAGTTAACAAGACAGGTACATTGACAGGTCATTCCGGTTCAATCTATGCATTGACGCAAGGGACCAAGCCAAATTTAATCTTCTCTGGTGGTGCTGATGGACAGGTGGCAATGTGGAATCTATCGCAACCTGATGAAGGTCAGCTCATCGCGAGATTGCCAAACTCAGTGTATGCACTTCGTCATTTGAACGATCGGGATCAGCTCGTGATCGGTCAGAATTTTGAAGGCATTCATCTTGTCGATTATATTTTAAAAAAGGAGATATCTAGTTTAAAGCTGACCGGTTCATCAATCTTCGACTTGCTGATAGTAGAGAATAAAATTTTTGTGGCGTGTGGAACAGGGGAGGTAATCGTGGTTGATTTGGAATCTTTCAGTGAGGTGATGAGATTTCAGTTTAGCCAGAAAAGCGCCAGATCAATTGCGGTTAACAGGAATAAGCGAGAGTTGGCCATCGGATACAGCGATGAGTTCGCGAGAATAGTTGACCTTGAAAACCTGAATCTAACGCGGGAATTTCGGGCTCATTCGAACTCAGTATTCTGTGTCAAATATTCTCCAGACGGACGATTTTTACTAACCGGGTCGCGTGATGCGCACCTCAAGGTGTGGGATGTGCGAGATGAATACAGGCTTGAGAGAGACATTGTGGCTCACATGTATACCATCAACCATTTGGATTTTAGCCCGGATGGCAAACATTTTGTAACTTGTAGCATGGATAAGTCCATAAAGGTGTGGGACGGGACAGATTTTCGATTGTTGAAAGTGATAGATAAGACGCGCCATGCAGGACACGGCACTTCAGTCAATAAACTGGCGTGGACTTCGTTTAATAACCAGTTGGTGAGCGCCAGTGATGATCGAACTATTTCTATCTGGAATATATTTTTTAAACTTTAATAACTACTAACCACCAATCCAATGAAAGTCACACCACTTGAAATTCGGCAAAAGACTTTTGAAAGGACTTTACGCGGCTACGACAAAGATGAGGTTGCTGCATTTTTACTCACGCTATCGCAGGAATGGGAGCGTGTGCAAGACGAGACCAAGGAGATGAAAATCAAACTTGAGGCAACCGAAAGAGAAGTCACCAAGCTCCGGGAAGTAGAAAGTTCGCTATACAAGACTTTGAAGACCGCTGAGGACACGGGAGCCAATGTGATAGAGCAGGCCAACAAAGCGGCCGAGTTGCATTTGAAGGAAGTTCAACTGAAAGCAGAAGCGCTTCTAAACGAAGCTAAGACAAAGGCGAAGGATACCATTGAGCAGTCAGAGTCCACCTCCAAACAGATGTTGTATGAAATGGAAGAGAGACTGAAAGCACTTGTGCAAAGCTACAAGACTATCGAATCCTCCAGAGATAGTTTGTTGAGCGACCTAAAGCGACTTGGTAACGAAACACTGGAAAGAGTTGAGAAGTTAAGGAATACGGTTAATGGCTTCGATCCCGATCAGCATCTAAAGGCTGCGCGCCAGGAGGCAAAGCAAATGCTGCACCCGAATGCTGAGACAAAAAAAATGGAACCAGCACCGGAAAACATTAGGCCAGAGCCTGAGGAAGAGTTGCTGGTAGAAGCTCGTCATCCAAAATCTTTTTTTGACGATATCCAGTAGCGGCAGCACATTTCGAGTTCATGAAGCTTAAGGGAAAAGTTGTTCTGGAAGGCCTGGAGTTTCACGCCTATCATGGTGTTTATCCCCACGAACGTTCATCTGGAAATAAATTTGAAGTTGACATTATGGTCAACACTTCGTTTGAGGAGTCTGCTTTTCATGATGATCTTGCCGGTACCATCAACTACGAAGACATTTACGATATCGTAAAACGTCACATGGCAAAACCTACCAAGCTTCTGGAGTCGGTTGCTCATGCTATTGCGCAGGAAATATTGGATTCATTTGATGCGGCAAGTAAGGCGGAGGTGACTATTTCTAAATTCAATCCACCAATTGGTGGAGTTTGCAGAAAAGCTAAAGTGTCTGTGGACTTGCAGCGCAATGGGAATTAGGCTGGAGTATCGACAAACATAAAGCCACGCTTGTCAGCTCCGTCATAGAAGTCAACTTCTTTGCCAATCACATAAAGTGTATGCTTCTTGTCAACGAGGATATTAATGCCTTCCAGTTCATAGGAAAGATCACTCTCTTTTTGTTTATCAAATCCAATGATCATCGAGGCTCCCCCGCAGCCACTCCCTCGGATTCCCACACGCAATCCATAGTCAGCTGGAATATTTTTGGTATTCATAATTTTTCTGACTTCATCGGCTGCCCTCTTTGATAAGGTTACAGGAGTAACAGTGGTCATTCGTTAATTTAGAAACAGTGATTTCTGGGTAATAACACCTAACTTTAAAGGCCAAAATTAGTTTAAATTTAAACACTATTAGTGCTCAAATAATTCTATGGACGCTGTAATCGAGTTTGGAAAGATTTTGATACCCGCATCGGTGGTGCTGTATGCGGTGTATTTGGTGGTGAGGGCGATGATCGCTAAAGAGATTGAACTGAAAAGACTGGAGATTCGTGGTAGAAGCCTTGAAACAATCCTCCCCGTTAGAATGCAGGCTTATGAAAGAATGATATTGTTTCTGGAGAGAATCTCTCCCCAGAATCTCCTCGTTAGACTCAACAATCCTGCCTATTCATCTAAGGATTTTCAAAAAGTGCTGCTTGATGAAATCCGCAATGAGTACAACCACAATGTGTCTCAGCAAGTGTATATGAGCGAAGAAGTGTGGAGTATGATCAAGAATGCCAAGGAGGACCTGATCATACAGATAAATGAAGCAGCATCAGCTGTTAAGGAGGATGCAACTGGAATAGATTTAGCCAGACAGATTTTTCAGGCGGATCTGGATAAAAAGGTGGAACCGATTACTCATGCCATATCAGAACTTAAGAAGGAAATTCAACAAACCTTTTGACGATGAAACCTGAGTTACTCAATGTTGCTTTTGCGATGGCGCAGAAACAAGCACAACGGCTAATTGGCAATAGAGCGAGGCTTGCTTTGTTGGTTGGACAACTGGGCGCCAAATTTGCAAGAGTAGAAAGAAAAGGGGAACTGGCCGGGCATGTGAAGGAAAAGCTTTTGGTGTTCTGGAGACTGCTGCGAGCTATGACATTTAGAAATTATCGTGGCTTAAGTTGGAAAGCTATTGTCGGTGTACTTGCTGCGCTGATCTATTTTGTCAATCCAGCAGATATTATCCCTGACTTTGTTCCATTGTCAGGACTCTTAGACGACTTCAGTATCCTCATATGGACTTATAATTCTTTCGAATCTGAACTTGAAAAATTTTTGGATTGGGAAAGGAACCAGAAGCCTATATGACTTCATCCAAAGTAGCTTTGGTTGCGGGTGGCACCGGTCTCATTGGAAATCTTCTCATCAAAATTCTAAAGGAGGATAGTCTTTACAGTAGGGTCAAATGTCTCACAAGACGTCCACTCGGCATTCAGGATCAAAAGATTGAAGAAATCAGAACAGATGGCGACAACCTTGCTGATCTTGGCGATCGACTAAAGGCTGACGATGTATTCTGCTGCCTGGGCACAACCATCAAAAAAGCTGGGACGAAAGAAGCATTCAGAAAAGTTGACTTCGATTATCCACTTCTTTTGGCAAAAGCTGCCAGACAACGAGGTGCCAGTCAGTATCTGTTAGTTTCTGCATTGGGTGCTGATCCAGATTCCTCTGTTTTTTATAATAGGGTCAAAGGAGAAGTGGAAAGGGAAGTTTCGAAAGTTGATTTCCCAGCCTTCCATATTTTCAGACCTTCACTTTTGCTTGGTGAGAGAGATGAGAAGAGAGTTGGCGAAGATATTGGGAAGGCATTTTCCAAGTGGTTCGGTTTTTTAATTCCAAAGAAATACAAAGCAATTGATGCCATTCGTGTTGCGAGAGCCATGATTCATATGGCTAAACAAGGGAGAAATGGTAAGTTCATTCACGAATCAGAAGAACTACAGAAATTTTAATGATAGCTGTTGTACAAAGAGTATCTGAGGCAAGTGTGGCGATCGAAGGTAACACCAAGGCCTCTATCGAAAAGGGATTGCTTGTTTTGTTAGGCATTGAGGATGCTGACAATGATGAAGACATTGCCTGGTTGGCGTCTAAAATTGTCAATCTTAGAATTTTTAATGATGAACAAGGCGTGATGAATGTTAGTGCGAAAGATGCAGGCGGTGACATCATTGTCGTTAGCCAGTTCACATTGCATGCAAGCACAAAAAAAGGCAACCGACCCTCTTATATTAAAGCTGCCAGGCCGGAGATCGCGATTCCTCTTTATGAGTCTTTTCTTAAAGAGATTGAAAATGCTTTGGCTAAACCCGTGCAGAGTGGAGAGTTTGGAGCTGACATGAAAGTACATTTGATCAATGACGGCCCGGTCACTATTTTGATAGATACCAAAAACAAAATTTAGCTAGATGATCGCGAGGATAACGAAGATGATGTTTGCAATCAGGTAAGTGCCAACTACGATTCTTGATCCGATCTTATTGACTTTGACGCTGGCTTCATCATTTCCTTTTTCGTGATAACGAAGTGCAATGGCCGAGACAAGTAACGTGGAGAAGATTGCCATGTATGTGAGTGCGTGCAATGTGTCCACTAATGTAAAGGCCGATGACTCTGGCAAAAGTGAGTCGATGATATACTTGTTACCGACTGCAGCAAACAAACCACCGACCGGCAATCCAAAACGCGGTTCCAGTTCAGATGGATTTGGCGTGAAGCTGATTGTGGCGATGAGAAACGCGATATACATTCCGATAAAAATCTTCATGAAGAGGCCCCACGCCTCGCGTTCAATGCTCATACCAATTCGCAGTGCTGAGAAATACTGCAGGTCATTTTCCTGATCACCAAAGCCAGTCTCGTAGTCGTTGTCCGATTGGGTAATTTGGAAATCTGTGATGGCCCACCCATCAATTGCTTCTTTCTTGTCGAAATTGCTCCCGGACTTATCCGGTTTGAATACAAGTGAGTTCTTGTCGAAGAGAGTATTCTCGATTTGAACCTTCAGTCGTTGTTCGTCAAATGGAAAATCTCTTACATCCCAGTTTTGTTTCATCACACACTTCATCTTCATGATCACCCAGGCCTTACCGTTCAATGAATCGTAGATAATTTCCGGTGGGTCGATGGTTTTAGCATTCGGAATGTCGAGCTGCTTTGCAAAGTCAAAATCGGGATTTGAATAAAGGAACCACAGCCAGAACCTTACAGTGTACTCTTTCTCATGAAAATTGACATCGTGAACACTGATGACGTACGCTCCTGCTTTCACTGTGTCAGGCTGTGCCAAAGCCATTGAGTTAGACAGGGCTGTAAGGAGGACAACTAAGAACAGGAATCGTTTCATTCGATTGTTCCAATATAGTGACTAGTCTTGAATCTAAATCGCAATTCGGCACCATTTTTCAATTGAGAAACCCTTAGCAAGATGGCTGGTTTCTGAATTGGTACGTGTATTTTTGGGATTCAAATAAGGCATAAAAAATGTATACCGGATTTTTTCATACCCACTCGGCACTGCGCTATGTTGTTTTGTTATTGTTGATCGTGGTTATCGCCAAGTCATTGGTTGGAGTTGTAAGCAAGAAACCATTTGAAAAAGCGGATGAAAAGCTCACCCTATGGCTGATGATCGCGACACATACTCAACTTCTTGTGGGTATATTTCTTTATTTCGTTAGCCCTTGGGTCAAGTTTGCCGCCAGTACCATGAAGGATCCGCAGCTTCGCTACTGGACAGTTGAGCATGTAACCATTATGCTCATTGCTGTGGTACTGATTACTCTGGCGCGCAGTACGACCAAGAAGTTGACTGATGACAATGCAAAGCACAAGAAAGTCTTAATATTCACTTCCATCGCACTGGTACTCATTCTGGTGGGTATTATTATGAGTGGAAGAGGGATTTTAATCCCCGTCAGAGCCTAAGACTTTTAAAAAGACCAACAGGAATGGCTATTGGCACGCAATTAGTTAACCTGTTATAAAGCTTATAAACTGCTAACTTTACCTTGCAAATAAACCTGTCGAGATGAGAATCCTCTTCTTCTGTCTGTTTTGTCTATTTGGTATATCTGTTTACGGCCAGGAATTTAGCCAGCGATATGAGTTGGTTAATCTGGGCAAAGATGTAAATACTTTCTATCACGAAGCCGCACCTGTGGTTTCGCCTGACGGAAATACACTTTACTTTTTTGTACAAAACCATCCTGACAATAAGTTTGGCAAAGAGGGAAGTCAGGATATCTGGCTGACAAGAAAAAATGAAAATGGAGAGTGGTCGGCACCCGAGCATCTTGGTGGGCCCTTTAATCAACACCGTTCCAATCAGGTCTTCAATGTTCTTCCTGATGGATCACTGTTTGTACGTGGTGGCAGAGGAAATGACTCCAAAGGATTTTCAATCATATCTCCTTCTGGCAGATGGGACGAGATCACGGTGAAAGACTACGCGGATATGGAGAAAGGGAGATTTAATGGTGCCACCATTTCTTCCGATGCCAAACACATGATTCTTTATTTCACGGAAGTTCCGAAAAGTATTAGAAGTGATTTATATGTGAGTAATCTTCAGTCTGATGGTTCGTGGTCAAGACCGGTGAAGTTGAATATTACGGACAGGTCCGACATGTTTGGACCATTCATCGGCCCCGATGACAAAACATTATATTTTGCAAGCGATCGGCCTGATCCGAAACGGCAGGGAGGTTCAGATATTTACAAAGCCACCAGACTTGATGACACCTGGCAGAACTGGTCTAAGCCGGTAAACCTCGGCCCACCGATTAACACTGCAGCCGGTGATGCCTACTTTTCTATGGATGCAAAAGGGAATGTCTTCACGTCTCGGGCAAATAGCCGAGTTGATGGTGGCAATCTGGATCTGTTCATACTGCTGCCTAAGAATATTACAGTGAAAGTGCAAGGTGTGGTGTATGATGGAAAAACTCAACAGCCCCTTCCGGCACATGTGGTGGTGAAGCCTAAGGGTGCCGATGCAGTTAACATTAATGTTGGTGCTAATGGCAGCTATGAAACTTCAATACCAGAAACCAGTGGAGTGGGCCTTGCAGCTGCTTATGAGGGATACCTCCCAAGTGACCAGTCGTATACAATACCACCTTTGGTAAATGACACCACGCTGGTGGTTGACATTTTCCTTACGCCAATTCCAAAAAAATTGATTTTGTCAGGAACTGTCTTCGATTCCAAAACCAATGATCCTATTACTGCAAAGGTAAATGCGACTTACAAAGAAGATCGTTCTCAGTTCACCGTCAATGCTAACAAAGGCGTTTATGAGAAGGAGATCAAGGGAACAGGTTGGTATGTGCTAACCGGAACCGCTGAAGGATATCTGAATGCGACAGACAGTATTTATGTCGAAAGTGAGGAGATCACTCCGGTGATCAAGGATCTGTATCTCAATAAGATCGAAGTTGGAGTAACGGTAAGGCTAAAAAATATCTACTTCGACTTTGATAAGACTACGCTGAAGTCAGAATCATTTGTAGAGCTTGATAAAGTGGTGGACTTCCTCAATCAGAACCCCTCAGTTGAGATCGAAATTTCAGGGCATACCGATAGCAAGGGTTCAGACGACTACAACTTGAACTTGTCGCAAGGAAGATCTCAGTCAGTGGTAGACTATCTTATCAGCAAAGGTATAGATAGCTATCGGTTGTCAGCTCATGGCTACGGTGAGTCAAAGCCGATTGACACAAATGATACTGATGAAGGCCGGGCGAACAACAGGAGGGTTGAGTTTACCGTGCTGAAGACTTAATCTTCAGAGAGCAGAATTTCGGTTACTCTGGATTTATCTTTCTCAAAAATGTGCAGTCGCACGCCAGGAAATAGTTCATTTCGAATAGGATAAAGACTTACGAAGTTTTCGTCAGAAAGGAAGCATGGAATGCCGTAGGCATCCAATTTGGTTTTGGCCAAATTAGCTTCTACCGTGGTGTCAAATGAAGCATATACTACGATTTTGTCCCTTTCCTCCATTGATCTTTAAATTACCCAAACAGGCCGACCAACAAAATAGTTAAATTCAAGAGTAACTTTTCTTTTACAAGGTCGTCTAGCTTTTGAACGATGGATATCCAGGCTTTTGAAACCAAGGTTTTACCTTCGAAAAACAAGCTTTTTAGGTTTGCCTTGCGGCTTTTAGGAAATGTTGATGAAGCTCAAGATGTCGTTCAGGAGGTTTTGATCAAAGTTTGGAATGGACGTGAATCCATGCACCAGATCAAAAATTGGGAGGCCTGGTGCATGAGGTTGACAAGGAATCTTTCGCTGGACCGGCTAAGGGCCCAGCAGCGCAAAGCGACAGATTCACTTTTAGTTGGAATGGAGGTGAGGCAAGACGGTTTGTCTCCTCTCGAAAAAACAGAACTGACAGAAAGTATGCAACAAGTAAGCAAGTTGATGGCTTCATTGCCTGAGAAACAGCGCCAGGTAATGCATCTGAGAGATGTGGAGGGCTATAGCTACAATGAGATTTGTGAAATACTGGAACTGGACATGAGTCAGGTAAAAATTAGTTTGTTCAGAGCGCGGAATTCGGTGAGAGAAAAACTGGTAAAGATCAATGCTTATGGACTCTAGAATAGAACAACTGGTAGAGAAGTATTGGAAGTGTGAGACCTCTCTGGAGGAGGAAAATGAGTTGAAAGCTTATTTCGCGACCCACGAAGTTTCGGATGAATGGAGGGATGCAGCTTCTTTGTTCAAGTATTTCGATCACCAAAAAAAACTTGCGATGAACGAGGATGGTGTGATTAGGAAGCTGAATACTGAGATGCAACCAAAGGATGATGGGAAAGTGAGAAAGCTGGCTTTTACAACAGCCAAGATTGCTGCGGGAGTGTTAGTGCTGGTGGCAGCTACTTTTCTTGTAAGACAGGAAATCAGAAAGTCTTACCCTACAGAGGTAGTTGATACTTACAGCGATCCAGAGTTGGCTTTCAAGGAAACAAAAAAGGCGTTGATGATGATTTCCAAAGGGTTCGGAAAGGCCAAACAAGAGGCAGGCAAGATCCGAATCTTTAATGACGCAGAAGAGGCAATACAAAACGGTCCCAGTCAAAAGGACCCGGAAGAAGAAAAAATTTAAAAACAAGAAAACAAACAAGTGATGAAAAAGACAATAATAGTGGCTGCGATGATGTTGATGGGGCTTGGAGCGTACGCTCAGGGCGATGCAGTGTCTAAGTTTTTCAACAAGTATCAGAGTGATGAAACCTTTAGCCAGGTTACAGTCTCCAGCAAAATGTTCGGCCTTTTCACCAATATGGAATTGGAAGACAAGGAAGATCAGGAGGTACTGGACGCGATCAGCAAACTTAAAGGGCTGAAGATTCTTGCTAAAGATGAGGCACGCGATGCCAGAGCGCTGTATACGGAAGCTAACACAATGCTTCCCAAGAACCAGTACGAAGAGCTGATGTACGTGAGGGACAAGGATAAGGACATGAGATTCTTCATCAGTGAAAAGGGTGGTAAGATTGATGAATTGGTGATGATTGCTGGAGGAAGTGATGAGTTTATGATGCTGACCATTTTTGGCGAGATCGACTTGAAACAAATTTCTAAGATTGGCAGTAAAATGGAAGTGGATGGCTTGAAGAACCTTGAGCACCTCAACGACCGTAAAAAGGACAAAAACTAATTTTCAAATTCTCTAACAAAACAGTCCTGACTTGTTTGGGATTGTTTTGTTTATCCAATCTTGGCGTATGAAAACCGCAATTATTCTTTTCTACAGTCTGATCTTAATTTGGCCCGCTACAACATCGGCTCAAACTGAGACAACAACCGCTCTACACGATCGCTTTGACGATGCGCTCTCGCTCTATTTCTATAAGAATACGCTGCGAATGCTGAACCAAACCGAGAACAAAGAATTTGACGAGCTGATCAAGGATATTGAAAAAATGAAATTCCTCGTGATTGACAAATCGAATGAATTCCAGTCGACTGACTATAGAAAACTGGTGAAGGACTACAATGGAGAGGATTACGAGGAGATCATGACAAGCCGTTTTCAAGGAAAAAACTTCGATGTACTTCTAAAGGAAAAAAATGGCTCAACCAAGGGAATGGTGGTTCTCGCGAATGATTCTACTAATTTGTACGTCCTTGACATTCTTGGAAAGGTGGAGCTGAATAAAGTGACCAAACTGTTTAGCACCATTGATGATAGTGCCGAAATTGGCAAGATGATAAAGGCATTCTCAAGCGACCATGATGATCGCGATAGACTGAGAAGAATCAACCGGAATTAAATTCGATACTCTTTGCAACCTGTTTTAGAAATTAATGGCTTGACCAAAAAATTTGGTCGGCTCTGCGCGGTCAATAACCTCAATTTGAGAGTAGAGGCAGGCCAGGTATTTGGTATGCTGGGGCCGAATGGGAGTGGAAAAACCACCACCCTTGGAATGCTAATGAGCGTGGTCAATCCAACTTCGGGTACCTATCGCTGGTTTGGAGAGGAGGCAACGCATGACACTCGGAAAAAGATTGGGGCTGTACTTGAGCATCCAATATTTTATCCATACCTCACCGGTCAAAAGAACCTTGAGCTGACCGCTTTGATCAAAGGAGCTACGTCAGAACAAATTTCGAAAGTTTTGAGCCTAGTTGAACTATCTGATCGCAAAGACGATAAATACAAAACGTATTCGCTTGGAATGAAGCAGCGACTTGCGATTGCTTCCGCTTTACTAAATGATCCGCAAGTATTGATTCTCGATGAGCCCACCAATGGCTTAGATCCGATGGGTATAGCTGAGATCAGAGAGTTGATAAAGAAGATAGCCTCTGATGACCGCACGATTATTTTGGCTAGCCACCTGCTTGATGAGGTTCAGAAAGTTTGTACACACTTTGCGGTGCTCAAGAAAGGAAATATGGTGCATAGCGGTCCGGTGGAGGACGTGAGTGGTGGTGTAGAAACAGTGGAGGTGAAAGCTGACATTGAAATAGAAGATGTGCTCAAGACTTTTTCAGGCACGTCTTCACTGCACAGAGAGAATGGCAGCTATCAGGTTACACTGAAAGATGGTTTGAAGAGTCAAGACCTGAATAAGTTCTTGTTTGACCAGGGTATCGTAGCCTCTCACCTAGTGGCAAAGAGAAAGAGTTTAGAAAAGCAATTCCTGGAAATTCTGGCTGAATCAAAATGATAGCACACTTACTAAAGGTAGATCTTAAAAAGCTCACCAACTACCGCACATTCTGGGTGGTTTGTGGATTGTATTTTTTCACGTTGGGTATGACCACGGCCAGTGGAATGGAGTTTTTGAAATGGCTGGTGCGAATGGGAGCCGAGTTTGGTGCTGATATTAATATTTCACGCATTCCTCTGTATCACTTCCCTGATGTGTGGCAGAATCTCACCTTCATCAGTGGGTTCTTCAAGGGTATACTTGGGTTTATGGTGGTTATTAGTATTACCAATGAGTTTACTTATCGCACCGTCAGGCAAAATATCATTGATGGCTTGAGCCGCCAACAGTTCATGCTGTCGAAGGTATTGACCAATGCCTTGTTGAGTGTAATGAGTATGGTGATGGTGTATGTGATAGCACTGGTGACCGGACTTATCTACAGCCCTTCGATTTCGATGGCTGATTTGGTCGCGGATCTCGAGTTTTTCCCCGCCTACTTTCTTGAGGTGTTTGCGTTCTTATCCTTTGCATTGTTGCTCGGGGTTTCCATTCAAAGGTCTGGGTTGACTATTGTGATTTTGGTGCTTGCACCGATGATTGAAGCGATCATCCGCGCCAATGTTGATGATTATGTGCCTTGGCTGATTCCTTATTTTCCATTGGAGTCGATAAGCAATCTGGTGCCGATGCCTTTTCAGCGCTATGTCTTTCGCGAAATTCAGGACTACGTAAGTGTGGCATCGGTAGTGGTAGTGATGTTTTGGACTTTTGTGTTCAACTACCTCGCATACCTTAAACTAAAGCGCTCGGATATTTAAAGTTTAGTGATGGCAGTGATGCCCCTCGCTATTCACTTTTTCAAAACACTCCTTGCCTTCCTGATAAGAAAACCATGCAAGTCCTAAGGTTCCGATCGAGTCGGCATAAACGAAACCGGTGAGTTCATAGATGCCACTCGATGCGAGCAATATGCATGACATGTAAACACAGATCTTTGTACAGCTGGCATCTGCGAGAATGGCAGGTGATTTAAGCTCGTTCCCAACCTTCACCTTTCCGTAGATAAGGAAGAGCATTACTACAATTGAGATACATGAAATAACAACACCCCAAAAAGTTGTTTCAGGTTTGTGACCATTGATTAAATTAATAACGCTAGAGATAGTGAGCCCTGCCACCAGCGCATAAAAACTATATCCCGTTATTCTCAATGCAGTTTTCTCGAATTCACTTTTTTCACTGTGGGGATATTTTCGAATTCGCGTAATCATATATACAATACCCATCCCGGAGATCATCTCGATAAAACTGTCAAGTCCGAAGCCAAATAGCGCGAGCGTTTCATCTTCAAATCCAAAGCTGGTAGCAATAATGCCTTCGATCAGATTGTAGATGATCGTAAAGATGCCAAGCCAATAGGCAATACTGTAGTACTTCCTCTCAAGTGGTTGTAAAGTTGCTTCGCTGTCCATGGTTCAAATGAGCAATCGAGGTGACACTATTCAAAAAGAAATGGAAAGAAAATGCAGTTGTTGCAACCACGCTTCACACTTTAGCGAAACCAGTTGCAACGTTGCTTCAACAAAGCGCGGCTATTGCTAGTCCACGATAGCTTGATAAGTGAGTGCTTTGAATAAATTACCAATCTCGCGGTGTTGTGATTGGTAGATTTGTGTGTATAGCAGTGCAATCAAATTTTCTTTTGGGTCAGCCCAATAGGTTGTGTTAAATGCTCCACCCCACGAGAACGTTCCGATTGAGGTTGGGTCCTGATAGTCGTTCAATGCTGTTTCTAATTCAAACCCAAGTCCGAACTGCATAGACATTTCCCCGGTTTGGTTGGTTAACATCAACTCAACAGTGTTTCTACCGAGTAGCCGTTTGCCATTGTATTCACCCTTGTTAAGAAGCAGTTGTAAGAACTTTGAATAGTCCTCTACAGTGGATGACAGACCAGCACCTCCGCTATAGTATTCACCTTTCAGTCGGGGATACCAGGGATCTACATTATCGTAAATCTGATGGGTAACTTTTGAAAGCTTGCCATTCACCTCCTTATAAACTGGAACCAGGCGACTGTGTTTTTCTACGGGCAAATAGAAATAGGTGTCATTCATGTCGAGCGGCTTGAAAATTCTGGACTCAAAAAAATTGGAAAGTGTTTGACCACTCCAAATCTCAACCAGATATCCCAGTACATCTACGTTCAGTCCGTAGGTAAAGGATTCTCCGGGAATATGCTCGATAGGAAGTTTTCCTAGTATCTTCATTTTGTCGCCAAGATTTGAGAACGCGTTCCCGATTCCGGAGGGAACAGCTGCTTTCGCATAAATGGCATTAAACTCTTTACTTCCAATGGCTGCGTAGCTAATGCCCGAAGTGTGAGTAAGCAAATGACGTATGGTGATTTCTTTTTTTGCAGGTGTACTCTTGTATGTTGTGTCACTGGCACTAAACTCAGTAAGCACCTGGGGGTTCTTGAATTCCGGAATGAACTTTGAAACAGGATCGTCCAACTGAAATTTCCCTTCCTCGAAAAGCATCATAACGGCTAAACTGGTAATGGCTTTGGTTTGAGATGCGATTCGGAAAATATTATCCTTCTTCATGTCAGTTGAGGTTTCGAGATCGCTCTTCCCAAAAGACTTGAAATACACAGGCTTACCATTTCGAACGATCAACACAACAGTCCCTGGAAACCAATTGTCTTTTATCGCCTGTTGGATACGTGCATCAATTCTTGTCAGCCGTTCCACCGACATTCCCTCAACCACCTGACTCTGATTCTGTGCAGAGGCTACAGCGGAGGCAATTACCAGCAATGCGATAATGAGTCTGTTCATAAGAATGTATTATAATCCCTTTGCCAAAAATCCACCGTCTACGTTTAGGTTTTGCCCCGTAATGTAGCTCGCTTTATCCATAGACAAGTAAGCCACGGAACTTGCCACTTCTTCAGGCTGACCCACTCTCAGCATAGGAGTCTGATCAACTATTTTTTTCAACCTGTCGGGTTGTGATAGCACCGGCTGTGTCAAGGGTGTCTCGATATACCAGGGCGATACAGAGTTGACACGGATCTTATCGGGTGCCCACTCCACTGCCAGGTGTTTTGTCAGTTGAATGATAGCAGCCTTCGTCATGCCATAGGGTGGACCACTTTGCACATCAACCGTTCCGGCCACAGACCCAATATTTACAACGCTGCCGTTATTGGATTTTTTGAGTAGAGGATGGACAAGCCTACAAATTTCTGTAAGACTGAACAGGTTTGTTTCAAATAGCTTGCGGTACTCTTCTTCCTTATACTCAATGAACTTCTTTCGAATGTTTGTGCCAACATTGTTTACAAGGATATCCAGTTTATTCCATTTTTTGGATAATGCCGATATGAGTTCTGCGCGAAAGCTATCGGATGATACGTCTCCGGCTATACCCTCTACTGCAAATCCGCGCTGAGAAAGCATTTGGGTTACACTTGAGAGGTCTCTTTCATTTCTGGCCACGATGACAACTTCTGCTCCGAGATGAACAAACTCTTCCACGATGGCAAGGCCAATGCCTTTGGAGCCCCCTGTGACCAATGCTTTCTTACCTTGTAAAGTCCATGCGCTCATAATCTACTTTACTTCCTTTTTTACCAACAATAAAGTTTTAGGGTCAATCTCGAGATACCCCTGCTCGTAGCAGTATCGATAATAAGAACCTTCCTTTGTTCGATAGGTATCAGTATGATAGGTGAAATCAAATCCTTTAAGGCTGAGTTTGTTTCTGGCTACCTTCGTCTTGCCCGTTGGATTTAGCTCTTCTAATATCCTCCTGTTTTTGCTGAGGATATTGTTCACGTTTCTCACATAATTGGTTTTTTCGGCCCGGGTTCGGTTGTTATAGGCTACCCTGCACTGGTCCGAACAGAACTTTTTGTCCGCCCTGCCAGAAATCTTTCCCCCGCACTCAATACAGACTTTCTGCTCTTTTTGGGTCATTTGGGTCGATTATCCGTGTACAAACGTTTACACACGAATATAAACGTAAGTAACCGGATAATAAACGACTATCAGCTTTTTCTACATCCACCTTTGCATCGTCAGTTCGAAACAACTGGACCTCAGCCTTAAAAGCAGGGAAAAATAATGAAATCAATGTTTAACAATTAAATTCTACAATTATGAAAAGTCTAAGAAACAGCGTGCAATTGATCGGTCGTTTGGGCAAGGATCCGGAGGTGAAAGAGTTTGGTAAGTCCAAGAAAGCTTCCTTCTCTATCGCAACAACAGACAGCTACAAGAACCAGAAAGGTGACAAGATTGAGGACACACAATGGCACAACGTTGTGATCTGGGGCAGGCTGGCAGGTATCGCGGAGAAGTATTTGAAAAAAGGTGAGGAGGTTGCCGTTGAGGGGAAACTTGTGCATCGCTCTTACGAGACATCAAAAGGTGAGACACGATACATTACAGAGATCAATGTGAACGATCTGGTGCTGCTCGGTGGACGGAAATAGTCCGATACCAAATGCAAAAAAGCCCGACCTCAGGTTGGGCTTTTTTATTTGTAGCCTGCTATGGACCTTTTTTGGCACAATAAGTGAATAGGAGACGGGAACCTTTATGCATTATTAACTAAATTCAATCGCACAAAACCTTATTCCCATGAGACGAATACTACAATATGCGGGCACATTTTTGGCCGTTTTGGCCTTTGTCCTTCTTGAGAGTTGTTCATCCGGAAAGGGGGCTTTCAGGCAAGGTGATTACTATCAGGCAGTAGTTACATCAGCAAATCGACTTAGGCGAAATGATGACCACAAAAAATCAGTTGAGACACTGAGACAGGCCTATCCTCTAGGTATTACATTTTATGAGAACCAGGTGGCAGGTGCAAGTGGTGCGTTTAAGTGGAGGAGCATTTATCAGTCCTACACTTACCTGCAGACGATGTACACGGAAATACAAACATCACCAGGCGCGCTGAAAGTTATTCCAAACCCTAAGAATTATTCAGCCAAGCTAGAGGAGGCAAGGCAAAATGCGGCTGAAGAGAGCTATGGCGCTGGGGTCATTGCTCTGGGCATGGGTACCCGCGACAAAGCAAAGGAAGCGCATGTTCTTTTTAAACAGGTGAACGAGTATGTAAATGGATATAAGGACGTACAACAAAAAATACAGGATGCCCTTTGGGCCGCAACCGTCAAAGTTTTGGTTGAGCCAATACCAGCCATTGCAAGGACATATGATGTCAACGCTGAGTACTTCGACAATCAGTTTGCACAGCAACTAAGGGCAGCAAACGTGAATGAGTACGTTGCTTTTCTTACACCTGGCGAGGCAAGGACTCGAAATATAAAGCCAGATCATATTGTGCGTCTAGGCTTTGACGAGTTTTCAATCGGTCAGACTTACCTGAAGGAAACGCAAATACCGATGGAGCGAGACAGCCTCAGCAAGGAGCCCAGGCCAACTAACCAGGCTTCTGTTCTATCGAATGAAGACGTAAAACTCCGGCCGATCGGGAATCCGACAACTTCGCCACTACCAGTCAAAACACAACCATCGACCCCGGCAACCAATCCGCAGCCTGCAACGCAACCATCGAGTCCAACATCATCTGATCCGCAACCCGTTGCACAACCGCAACCATCAACACCAACACCGTCTAGTCCTCAACCTGTAACGCAGCCACAGCCGTCAAATCCTACTCCAGACCCACAACCTGCAACGCAACCTCGGCCAGCTGTAACACCACAGCCAAATCCTACCCCTCAACCTGAGCCCAAGGTTGAGCAACCAGTACAGACTCCGCAACCAACTCAACCTGCAACTCCATCGGTTCCTGCAGTAACCGATCCGAAACCATCGCAACCTGTAACGGAGACGAAACCAGCGGAAGCGGATCAAAAAAAATCTGAGGATGATGATAATAATGTTGTTGTCTGTCATGTGCCACCTGGCAATAGTGGCAACCGCAAAGCAATGACTATTCCTCGGTCTGCCCTTCAGAGCCATCTTAATCATGGCGACTATTTAGGTGAATGCAAGGATGAAAGCAATGCTGTTGCTGAGCAAGAAAAGGCCGCAGAAGATAAGGAGGCCAAAGAGAAGGCAGAAAAAGAGAAGTTAGACAAAGAAAAGGCCAACAAAGAGAAAGCTGAAAAAGAAAAGTTAGAAAAGGAGAAGGCTGAAAAAGAGAAGTTAGATAAGGAAAAGGCTGAGAAAGAAAAGGCAGAAAAGGAGAAAGCTGAAAAAGAAAAGAAAAAGGATAATAAGAAGGACAACGATGAGTTTGCATCTTTGAGTAGTTCGGGAAGTTCGCTCTTAGCTTCCAATTCAGATGAGTGGTGGAGGTATCTTGTTGTTGACACGACAGGAACGGCAATAACCTATAAAGCGACCGTCAAACATTTTGAAAAGACGATAACCTCTAATGGTACGTTGGATCTTAAAATTATTGACTCGCAAAACAACACAGTGCTACTTCAACAAAAAATGCCGTCAGAGTATGTCTGGAAATCCGAGTGGGTGACTTACAATGGTGATGAAGAGGCGTTGTCTGCGGAACAGAAAAAATTAAGCAGCCAAAGAGAACAACAGCCGCCATCAAAGGAAGAATTATTCAAACAGTTTACCGATCCATTGTTGAATCAGTTGATCACAAGGCTAAAGGAGTTTTATAAGAACTATTGACAGTCGGGAGGGCCACGCAAGTGGCCCTTTTAAATTACTAGTTTCACAACACATCCCGCCTTGGCTTCCGATTGTATAGAAAGTTCACCCCGATGGATTTGTACTATTTGTTTTGACAGCGGCAGCCCGATGCCCGTTCCAGATTTCTTAGTGGTAAAGAATGGGATAAAAATTTTGTCCAGAACATCCTTCTCAATTCCTGATCCATTATCGCTTACAGTTATCAAGATACGATTATCTGCCGTCAACGAGGCATTTATTGTGATCATGGGTTTGGGTTGTCCTTCTATTGCCTCGATGGCATTTTTCAGAATATTGATCAACACTTGCTCCAGGAGCTCCGGATCAACAGTCATTTTCAGGTGAGGGTCTGCCGACCGCGAAACAGAAATTCTTTTTTGCTTGATCTCCTCATCGAAGAGCAATAAAAGCTTTTCGATAAAATCGCTTACTGACACCTTCTGAAATTGCGGTTGAGGTAAACGTGTTAGACTTCGGTATGCGTCTGCAAAATGATGCAGTCCCTTGCTTCGGGACAATATCGCTTCCATACCTTTTTGTAACGTCTCACGATCTGATTCACTAAAGGTCTCGTTCGCTTCATTCCGTGCTGCAACTACTTTCGATAGGGTTGCTGTGAGAGAAATAATTGGTGACACGGAATTCATAATCTCATGGGTAAGCACGCGAATTAATCTTTGCCATGCTTCAAGTTCATTGGCCTCGAGCTCGTTTCGAATGTCCTGCGCAGATATTAGTTTGAATCGATTGTCCCGAATCGAGATTTCACTTACTGATATCGTAAGAGGAGCAATTTTTCCATCGATTGCTTTTCGTATGACCTGACTGTCTCCGGGGTGTGCGTCCCTGAATGCCATAGCCAACTCTTTGTCATTTATTTCCAAATCATCCAGGCTTTTGATGTTTGGATTGGACAGAAACCCTTTCATGGTCTGGTTGATGAGATGAATTTTTCCATGTTGGTCGATACTTAGTATCCCAATGCGGATTTGCTCGACCAATAACGAGAGAAAGATAAACTGTGCTTCTTTTTCTTCACTGATTGACCTAAACTGACTAGTGATGTGATTAAGAGCTGAGTACAACCTGGAAAATGATTTGCCCTTGCCCTGTTCGCTGTAGGTGGTTGTGAAGTCTTTCTGCGAGATGGCGAGAAAGAAATTAGTAAGATCGCGGTTTGTTTTGTCTACGTATCGAATGAATTCGATAATGGAGATGATGAGCGCGATTCCTACGTAAACGCTTCTTAGGTACAGACCTTCATAAAGGCAATACATCGAAGCAAGGAGAATGGTACTGAGGATAAAAATCCTTACGACTACGTTGAGGCGAAAATTCTCAAATCCCATACCGCTCTAATCTTCTATACAAAGCCCCCCGTGAAAGACCGAGCTCTTTGGCGGCATGGCTAATGTTGCCTTCATGCTTTTTGATTGCTCTTCTAATGGCCCAGGCTTCCACATTTTCCAAGTTGTAATTATCAAAAGAAGCTGTGCGATCTTTTTCACCAGATAAAAAGTGAAAGTCTGTAATGGTAAGCTGCTCTTTTTCACTCATGATGATAGCGCGCTCAATTGCATGTTGTAGCTCCCTCACGTTTCCGGGCCAGGCATATTGTTGCAGATAGTCAATAGCCTCATTGCTGATGGTGTCAATTTGTTTTTGGTACTTGTTGCTGAATTGCCGGAGATAGTGATGAGCTAAAATCGGAATATCTGTGGGCCTTTCTCGCAAGGGAGGCGCCAGAAGTTCCACGGTATTAATTCTGAAATAGAGATCTTCTCTGAATTTTTTCTCTTTTACCAGTTGATTGAGATTACAATTTGTAGCGCAAATCACTCTGACATTGACATCAATCTCCGTGTTGGTTCCGATTCGGGTGATTTTTTTATTTTGTAAGAAAGTAAGGAGTTTGCTTTGTAAGTTCAATGAAAGGTTTCCGATCTCGTCCAAAAAGAGTGTGCCACCGCTGGCAGCCTCAATGCGCCCAACTCGATCTTCCTTCGCATCAGTAAACGCACCTTTTTTATGACCAAAGAGTTCGCTTTCGAATAATGTCTCACTTATCGATCCGACATCCACACTTATAAACACCTCAGAGGCGCGATTGGATTGACGATGAATGTTTCTGGCGATGACCTCCTTTCCAGTTCCATTTTCTCCCAGTATGAGAATGTCAGCATCTGTATTACATATTTTTTCGATTGCATTTTTAATTTCCATAATTACCGCAGACTCACCGATGAGTTCAGGATAGTGACTATTGATAGCAGACGCCAACGTTTTTTGTTTTGACTTAAGTTGGCGGACTTCTTTTTTTTCTCTGCCTAATGAAATTGCGTTGGCAATTGTGGTTTGGATTTTGTCATTGCCCCACGGCTTAACAATAAAGTCAAATGCGCCTTCTTTGATTGCCTCAACTGCGAGCTGAATTTCTCCATAGGCGGTCATCAGAATGACTTGTGTGTCATCCCCTTGCTTTAAGATATGACGCAACCAGAACAAGCCTTCGTTGCAACTGGTATCACCCTGCCGAAAATTCATGTCTAAAAGAACCAGGTTGGGACTATGTTGCTGTGAGAGCGCTGGGATCCGATTGGGGTCAGAAGTGGTGACTACCTCGCGATATTGTTGCTCAAGCATAAGCTTCAGTGAAAGCAAAACGAAGTCGTCATCATCTGCAATAAGTATGGTCGCGTTGACTTTATTCACCAGATAAATGTAAATAAGCATGGCATGAAGACCATATCAAGTGTCCACTGATGGGCACTTAGTTGGTTACAGATGGGCACTTGGAATGTGTTTTTCGGCTTGAAAGTGCGATTTTTGACCTCAGATAGACCTTTTTTGATATCGGCACCACCCTTGTACTTAGGCGGAGAAAGTATCGCTTATGATTAGGAACTACATCATTATTTCGCTCCGAAAATTCAGAAGGCAGAAGTTCTATTCTCTAATCAATCTTTTTGGACTGACGATCGGATTGAGCAGTGTAATACTGATCATGCTTTATGTCATTGATGAACTGAGTTATGATAAGTTTCACTCAAAGGCTGATCGTATTTATCGAGCGGTAGAGAATCAATTCTATCCAGGACAGCCTGTTTTTCCTGTTGCAGTGACCCCGGCACCCTTAGCTCCATCACTTAAAAGTGAATATCCTGAAGTTGAAAGCGCAACCCGATTTTGGTTTACCAGTCAAATATTTCAAAATGGCGATCAAAAGTTTACTGAGCGAGGTGGCTATGTCGATGAGTCGTTCTTCGATGTATTTTCATTTCAGCTAATAGAGGGATATGAAGAGACACTGCTGAAGGACGTCAATAATGTTGTATTGTCTCAGGATCTGGTTAAGAAATATTTTGGAGAGGAAGATCCCATGAACAAGACAATTAAGATAGGAGAACAAGAAATGAAGATAACTGGGGTGATGGCCAACGCACCTGATAATTCGCACTTGCAATTTGATTTTGTTGTACCTATCGAAAATGTGTTTGCCAGAAATCCTGATGCACGAAATGATTGGGGTAATAACACTATGTACACCTATGCACTACTTTCATCAGATGTTGACATCGCAAAGTTAAATGGCCAGGTAAAAAACCAAATCAAAAAGAATCATGAGCGATCGGTAAGTGATGTCTTTTTTCAGCCGCTTACGGACATCCACTTGTCAGACACGTTCTTTACTGCTGACGTTGGTGGAAAGGGTAACATTCAATACGTGACCATATTTCTTGTGGTTGCAGTATTTATACTTGCCATTGCTTGCATCAATTTTATGAACCTTGCCACGGCCCGATCGATGAGCCGATCGAAGGAAGTAGGTCTTCGGAAATCCATTGGTGCCAACCGTCTTCAACTAGTTTTTCAATTTTTGAATGAGTCGGTGCTCACCGCCCTGATCGCGATGGCCCTGGCTGTTTTGCTGGTTGATCTTCTGTTACCGCAGTTTAATTTACTCTCCGGAAAAAACCTTTCCATTGATCTCTTTGCTGACACGATATTGATCGGGTACTTGTTGTGTTTTGCGTTGGTGACAGGCTTAGTCGCTGGCAGCTATCCCGCTTTTTTCCTATCCGCATTTCAGCCGGCCACAGTGTTAAAGTCAGCCTCTACGAAAGTTTCGGGAGGCTCAATGTTCCGTAAAGTTTTGGTAGTAACACAATTTTGCATTTCTACCATCATGATCACCGGAACGTTAGTCGTCTATGATCAGATTGAATACATCAGGTCCAAGAACCTCGGTTATGAAAAAGATAACCTTATTAAGGTTCCAAGGATCAGTGATAACTATAAGTCTTTCAAAGATGAATTGCTTACTCAGTCGGGCATAGTCAATGTCTCTGCTTCCAATCAACATCCGGCATTTGTCGAGAATTCAACCACGGGAATCAGCTGGGACGGGAAGAACCCTGATGAAGCGATTCTTATCCACACCGAGTTTATCGATTTTGATTTTCTCAAAACAATGAATATGAAAATCGTTGAAGGCCGAGACTTCCTTAAGGACAATAGGGCGGACTCCCTTGGCGTAATCATCAATGAAGAAGCGGCAAGGGTGATGGGTTTTGATAATCCCATCGGCCAGAAGCTACAGGTGGGAATACCGATTCCTTTCAATATTATTGGAGTAGTTGAAGATTTTCATTTCAAATCTGTGCACCAAAAGATAGAGCCGCTTGTGATGGCCATTGCTCGAAATACTAGTGCACTTAGCCTTACCATGATAAAAATAGAAGGAGGAGATCCAACCGCTACTGTTGCAACGATTAAGCAAACATGGGAGAAGTTTAATCCTGGCCGTGAATTTGTCTATACCTTCCTCAATGATGATTTTAACGATCTTTACAAAGCTGAGGAACAAACCGGAACTATTTTCAAGTATTTTTCTGGGCTGGCAATACTCGTGTCTTGCCTTGGGTTGTTTGGCCTTGCTTCATTCACGCTGGAACAACGCACAAAAGAGTTTGGCGTTAGAAAGATATTCGGTGCGTCATTGTTTCAATTATTCTCTACCGCTTCTACCGGATTTGTTGCGCTGGTTTGCATCGCATTTTTGTTGGCTGTGCCAGTCTCATGGTTTTTCATCAATCGCTGGTTGGATGGTTTTGCTTATCATACATCCCTTGGAGCTGATGCATTTGTTGCGGCCGGGGTCATCGCGATTGGCATCGCACTATTAACGGTAAGTTTTCAATCGTTTAAGTCAGCAAGTCTCAATCCTGCCGATAGTCTTCGTCACGAATAAAGTCTGATATGATAATTCATTATCTCAAAACTGCTTTTCGCAATCTTTTTAAGTTCAAGACCTATTCGCTGATCAACATTATTGGTCTCGTGATCGGATTCAGTTGCTTTGTTGTTATTTCAATGTACGTGATCAATGAATTGAGTTATGATCGTTATCACGCTAAGGGTGACCGAATCTATCGTCTTGGACTTGGGTCTATCAGTGAAAACAAGATGGTGACATGTATCTCTTCAGGTGCCATGCCATTCACACTCAAAGACGCTTATTCTGGAATTGAAAATGTGGTGAGATTCAAACAACTGCCCTCACTGATTGCTCAAGGAGACGATAAGGTTTTTGAGGAGAAACTATTTTTTACTGACTCAACATTCTTCCAGGTTTTTTCGAATGAACTTTTGGTGGGGGATCCGTCCACGGCATTGACAAAGCCGTATTCAATGGTACTGACCCAGACTGTTGCGGAGCGATTTTTTGGCAAGGCAGATCAGGAAGTACTTGGAAAACTTTTCGTGGTAGATGAAACAATGACGTATACGGTCACAGGAGTAGTTGCTGACGCACCCGGCAATTCACATTTTCATTTTAATATCCTGGCGTCCATCTCCAGCTTACTAACCCATCCTCAAGAGAGCGTTCGCACTTATCAACTCGAGAGCTGGTACTCTCATTATTACCACAATTATCTTTTGTTGGAGGAGGGTACTGATCCAGCAGTAGTCGCAGAAAACATACTTACGTCTGCTAAACTTTATTCAGACCCCGTTTATTATGAGCGATTCGGGTCGAACATGGGTCTATTCCTTCAGCCGCTTTATGATATTCACTTAAACCCTCTTCGTGGTGAGTTGGAAGAGCAAGGAGACCCGTTGATGCTTTCGATCCTCGCAGCAGTGGCGATAGTGGTGCTCGTACTTGCTTCCATTAACTATACCAACATTTCTACTGCTCAGTCGACCCATCGGGTAACAGAAGTTGGAATAAGGAAGACGATGGGCGCAACCAGAGTGCAGATGGTAATTCAGTATTTGGGCGAGTCATTTCTTGTTAACTGCGTCTCAATGTTTTTGGCGATCGGTCTGGTCGATCTGATGATTCCCTATTTCAATCAGATTACTGGCAGCCATATTGCGATATCGATGATTCATCCGACTATCATTTCAATTGTAGTCGGTGCAATTTTGTTCACAACCATACTTGGCGGACTTTATCCTGCACTTGTTCTTGGTCGCTACTCACCTATTCAAAGTCTTAAGAAGGCATCTCTTTCGCTGCCGGGAAGAATTGGATTGAGAAGAGTTATTGTTGTTTTTCAATTCGCGATTTGTGTGATTTTAGTTGGAGGCAGTTTTCTCATCTACTCACAGGTACAACATATGCTGGGTAAAGATCTTAGACTAAGCACAGAACACGTGATCGTGATTCCAACAAGGGGGGATCCAGCTGTTAACTCGCGGATTAATTCCTTCTTTGAGCGCCTTTCATCGCGATCGGAAATTCAGAGTTATTCGATATCAGAGTTAAGTCCTGGAGATGCGATCTATGGTATTGTGGCCTCGTTTGAAGGTGGTGAGGTTAGAAATTACTTAACCACCGGGATCGATTATGGCTATCTTGATACGTACAAAATCAATCTGTTGGCGGGCAGGAATTTTTCGAAAGACCAGCCTCTTGATACAGTTGAACGAGTGATCATCAACGAGACCATGGCCAAGGTGATGGGCTGGGCTGCAGAAGAGGCGATTGGAAAACGATATGATCAGGAGGGAGATGGTGTGCGTGTGGGCGAAGTTATTGGTGTGACCGAGGACTTCCAATTCAATTCCTTACGTGAAAACGTGCCTCCGATCGTCATGGGTTTGATGCCTTATTTTTATCAGAAGGTGTCAGTGCGATTGGCAGGAGATCTTAATCGCGGAGTAGAGGTGGCTAAAGAAGCCTGGTTGGATGTTTTTCCCAATCGACCGTTTGATTTTTATTTTGCTGATGATACTGTGCAGCAGCTTTATGTGCGCGAAAAAAGATTTGGTGGACTATTCATGTTTTTTGCGATGGTGTCGAGTGGTATCGGGCTGCTTGGACTATTCGGCATCGCCAGCCTGGAACTCAAATTTAGAACCAAAGAAATCGGAATTCGAAAAGTACTTGGTGCGTCATTGGCCAAATTGCTGATGACGCTGTCACAAGATTTCTTCAGGCTCACTGTGATCGCATTTATTATCAGTGTACCTGTTTCTTATTACCTGATGAATTACTGGCTCGAGGGGTTCACCTATCGGGTTGATTCAGTATGGACGTACATTATTGCTCCCGGAATTCTCGTCATTGTAGTAGCCGCGTTGGTGGTGATATGGAGAACACTTAGAGCCGCGTCTGTCAACCCGGTCGAAACATTACGGAACGAATAGTGTCATATTGTTGACGCCTCTTGGGTGAGTTCTCATATAAGCGGTAGAGGCTCATTTCCTCCGGCATAACTCATCTTTTAATTCTCCGTTATTGAAGGGTAAATTCTCTATTTTTGACGGTAATGAATTTTGCTTTTCCTCAATTTCTTTGGGCGCTCGCAGCTCTTTCCATTCCAATCATCATTCATCTTTTCAACTTTCGTAGAACCACACGAATATTTTTTTCGAACAACCGTCTTTTGAAACAAATCAAGGAAGAGACTACACAAAAGCGGAGGTTAAAACAGTATTTGGTATTGGCATCCAGATTATTATTTCTGTTTTTTCTTGTAGTCGCATTCGCTCAACCTTTTTTGCCTGCCAAAGAACAAGTCTCTGCAGCCCGAAATATTATTTTATACCTAGACAACTCGTTTAGCATGTCGGCTCAGGTGGGTGAGAAGACCAGGGCATTGGATGCGGGAAATAATTTTATTCGTGAGATTGTTGAGCTCTTTCCCGCTGACACGCGATACAAACTTGTTACCAACGATTTTGCGCCTTTTTCAAATTCGTATAAGACAAAAACTGAGATACTTGATCTCTTAACACAGTTGAGACTTTCTGCGATCTCGCGCACAGTGAGTGAAGTAAGTGAAAGGATGGGCTCCGACAAATCGGGTGCAGATATCTTCTGGATTTCAGATTTTCAAAAATCAACGGCTGGTGTATCAGACAATTTTATCGCAGACTCCACATGCCAGTGGCATCTGGTTCCTGTGGCATTCAGCCAATCATCAAATGTATTTGTTGATTCGGTTTATCTGGAGAATCCATTTGTAATCGGGGGAGAGAAAAACACTGTCAACGTGCGGCTAATGAATGTTGGGAACAGACGTGCTGAAGGTTTGATCGTGAAGCTGGTCGTGAACGATATTCAAACAGGAGCAGTATCGATTGACATTGAACCCAACAGTGTTGGAGAAGCCAGTTTTGACATCGCCTCGGGTATGAGAGGACTCAATGAAGCTCGAATCAGCTTTACTGACTACCCAATTAGTTTTGACAACGAATTTTTCTTCACACTTAATTTCACGGAGACGATACGTGTGGTAGAAGTGAAGAGTGAGCCGGGAGCTTC
Source organism: Cyclobacteriaceae bacterium (assembly GCA_050185175.1). Lineage (GTDB taxonomy): Bacteria > Bacteroidota > Bacteroidia > Cytophagales > Cyclobacteriaceae > ELB16-189. The sequence continues at coordinate 9,075 of JBFWZR010000025.1, read as the reverse complement.
ATACATCGAACGAGTTTTCGGCAATCGGCAGTTATTCAGTTATCAAGGATTTCAGTCGTCCAACGTTGATTATAGTTTGCTTGCACAAGCTGATCTGGTGGTGCTTAATGGTTTGAATTCGATTGACCCATCACTCTCGGCAACACTTTCAGCAAATCTTGACAACCTTGGTGCAGTATTGCTGATTCCAGGAGACAAGCCTGATGTTGACAATTACAATCAACTGCTTAGATTGAATGGGCTTTCGATTTCAGCTGTTGCTGAGTCCTCACTGCTGGACAAGCCTGACTTTCAGAATCCGTTTTTTGAAAATGTTTTTGAGGAGAGATCTCCGACCATGGAAATGCCGGGCGCAATACCTGTGTTGGAGTGGGGGCCTGATCGGACAGCTATTTTGAGATTTAGGAACAGCAAACCATTCCTGTCGCAAAATGGAAAGGTATTTTTATTGGCAAGTCCTTTGAAGAGAGCCTACACCGAATTTCACAACAATGCCTTGTTTGTGCCAGTGATGTATCGCATTGCTGCAGCGGCAAAAAAATCGGAACAGAGAAGGTATTATACATTGAATAACGACCTCATCATTTTACGGGCCGATAGTGTTTATGGTGATGAACCTATTCGCATGGTTGGCAGTCAGGAAATAGTTCCTCCTCAGCGAAGAGTGGGTGATCGTTTCTTGCTGGAGATGCCAAAGTTCTCTATGAGTCCAGGATTTTATGATGTTTTATACAGACGAGATACGCTCAACCTTTTGGCCTTCAATCTTGATCGAAAGGAGTCGGACTTGACACAGGTAGAGCCAGATCAGGTTACACAAGTATTCGGTGGAGGCCCACATATCAACATGTTCCAGAGTTCCAGCATTGAGAGCTTCAGTGACGAGATCAGGGAACGGTATCTGGGGACTCCTTTATGGAAGTATGCTTTAATATTGGCGTTGCTATTCCTTTTGGCTGAAGTTTTATTCATACGCTTTTTGAAGTAATTTTGGGGTAATTAAGATGGCGGCACCTCTTACCTCAAACTCAGACCCAGCATGAAGGTACTTATCCAGTCGGCTACCATTAGCGACTCCGGTTCACCATTTCACCAGAAACAGAAAAACGTACTTATCCAGGGTGGTCGAATTATCGAAATTGGGGGGAAGACCGGATCAGCGGATAAAGTAATTGATGCCGAGGGAATGATTTTATCAGCCGGATGGGTTGATATGGGAACCTACGTGGGCGATCCGGGGCTGGAACAAAAGGAAGATCTTGAATCCATTGCGAAAGCTGCGGCAGCCGGAGGTTTCACCGAAATTGCCATACTGCCCAACACCACACCAGCGATTCAAACTAAGAACGAAGTCAACTATATATTAAAAGGCAATGGCCAACGGCTCGTACAGGTTTATCCGATGGGAGCGGTTACGCTAAAGAACCAGGGAGAGGAGTTGACCGAAATGATTGACCTCAATGCAGCAGGTGCCATCGCATTTACTGATGGACTAAAGACAATTTGGAATACAGATATCTTACTTAAGACTCTGCAATACCTGCAAAAGTTTGATGGCCTTTTGATTAATCACTCCACCGATATTTGGTTGAATCTGTTCGGACAGATGAACGAAGGTCCTAACAGCACCAAGCTTGGATTAAAGGGCATGCCGACTATTGCAGAAGATGTGGCGGTGAAGAGAGACCTTGAGTTGATTACCTATGCTGGAGGTCGCCTACACTTTTCACGAGTCTCTTCATCACGAGCATTGGAATCAATCAGGGCGGCAAAAAAGAAAAAACTCAACGTCACGTGCGATATTGCAGCCTACCAGGCATTGCTGGATGATTCACTGCTGGAAGATTTCGATACGAATTATAAAGTCGATCCTCCACTCCGTGAAAAAACAGAGCTCACGGCAATGATCAATGCACTGAAAGATGGGACTATCGATGTGCTGGTGACAGGGCATCTTCCTCAGGATGCAGAGAGCAAAGTTGTCGAGTTTGATCACGCGGATTTTGGAATGATCAATATTCAAACCTTCGCGAGCCAGATCAGCGCCTTGTCTAAGCACGTTGATGTACACGAGCTGATAGAGAAAGTTACGAGAACTCCGCGGACTTTGTTAAAACTTGAGCAGTCAACGATAGATAAAGAAACGCGGGCTAATCTCACATTATTCGATCCAAATGAAAAATGGATTTTCGATGAAACTTCTAACCTGTCGCGATCACAAAACTCACCTTGGTTAGGCAAAGAAATTCAAGGCAAGGTGAAGGCAGTGTTTAATAATTCAAAGCACTGGGTTGATGCTTAACTTTTCGTCCTGGCACCCGCTGCTCAGGGTGACGCTGCGATATGGTTTGGTTTCTGGCCTTATCGGCTTTGTGGTGATCTTGATTCTTTATTATACAGGTCATCACCCTTTTCTGATTCCTGTCTTCCTTGATTACCGGATAGTTTTTTTTGCAATCTTTTATGTGTTTGCGTTGAGAGAGTTTCGCGATTTTCACAATGGTGGCATTCTTCACTTTTGGCAAGGAATGATCGGATCACTGGCTATTACTATTCTCTTCACGTTTATTTCCAGTGGTGCTATTTACATTTTCGCGAAGTCAGTTCCGGAATTTGTGGATTCGTACATCACGCTGTCAATGGAGCAGGTGAAGTCATTTTCACAGGATGATATTGACAGAATCGGTCAGGATGTCTATGATGCGGGTATCCAATCGCTTAAGGAAGCAGATGCATATTTTCTGGCGTCAAGATATTTGGTACAGTCACTGATTCTCAGCTTTTTCATTAGCATAATAATATCTGTAATTTTAAGGCGCCAACCTAAACTAACTGATCATGGATAATCAAGAAGCTCAGGTGGGAAGCCCCACTGTACGTGAAACCGGGATAAGGTATGGACTTATACTCGGTGTAATTTCAATCGCCTATTTTGTAATACTATCTGCAGCAGGCGCTGACATGTCGGGAGGCATCGCGCGCTGGTCAGGTCTGGTATTTACAATCATTGTGTTTTTTCTTGCACATAAGTACTTTAAAGAGAACGGTGACGGTTTCATGTCTTACGGTCAAGGCGTGGGTATTGGATTCTGGACATCAATAGTGTCATCTGTTATCTCCAGTGCGTTTACCTTCATTTACATCAAGTTTATTGATGACACCTTCATCGAGATGATTCGGAACAACGAGATTGAGAAGATGCAGGAGAAGGGAATGTCCGATGCGCAAATAGATCAGGCGATGGGTTTTGCAGAAGCTTTCATGTCGCCAACAGCTATAGTGGTGTTTGGTGTAATTGGCGGTATTGTAATAGGTGTCATATGCGCTTTGATTGTAACCATATTTACACAAAAAGCGAATCCGAACAGTCTTAGTTAAATGATCAGACCAAACATTAGTGTCATAGTTCCGGCCAAGGACGAGGAGGAGTCTATTCCTGAGTTGATCCAGTGGATCGTTCGGGTAATGGATTCGGATGGCTTGAGTTATGAAGTACTGATGATTGATGATGGCAGCAGCGACAACACATGGAGTGAGATTGTGAAAGCAAATAATCTCAATCCTCGTGTAAAGGGTATTCGTTTCAACCGCAACTTCGGTAAGTCGGCTGCACTGCACACCGGGTTTAAGGCGGCAGTAGGCGATGTAGTGATTACCATGGATGCTGACCTACAGGATAGCCCCGATGAGATCCCCCAGCTCTATAAAATGATCACCGAAGAAAACTTCGATCTCGTGTCGGGATGGAAAAAGAAAAGGCATGATCCTATTTCCAAAACGGTACCTTCGAAGTTTTTCAATTACGTCACGCGAAAAATGTCTGGCATCAAGCTTCACGACTTCAACTGCGGATTAAAAGCCTATAGGTCAGTGGTTGTGAAGAACATCAGTGTGTATGGAGAGATGCACAGATACATTCCGGTGATTGCCAAGTGGGCCGGCTTCTCCCGAATCGGTGAAAAAGTGGTCGAACATCGTGAGCGGAAGTATGGCATCACCAAATTTGGATGGGAGCGTTTCATCAAAGGTTTTCTGGACCTGCTTTCTATCATGTTCATGGGTAAGTTTCGCAGAAACCCCATGCATTTCTTTGGCACACTTGGCATTGTGTCGTTCCTGGTCGGGTTCGTTTTTACTGCCAAAATCTTTTACGACAAGATCGACTCACTTTTTATTTCTAAAATTCCCCTGAAGCGGGATATCACTGATCAGCCCATTTTTTACCTCGCACTGGTTGCTTTGGTTATCGGTGTGCAACTTTTTTTAACTGGCTATCTGGCGGAAATGATGGCTATGCAATCGCTTTCGAAGCGTGATTATCTTGTAATTGAGAAGGTTGGCCTACAGGATCTCATCCACCTGGAGTCCACTCCGATGGCGGCTAATTCCTAGCATCCGAAAAATCTTTTAATATTATCAAAACATTTGAGCGACAGCTACGATATATACTTGGGCTTGCTATAAATTAAATGAGGAGAATTTTACTATTTCTGCTTACACTGGTTGCATCTGATGTCGCCTTTGGACAAGAGAGGTTCACAATCAATGGATACATCAAAGACTCGTCTAATGGAGAGGCGTTGATTGGTGCCACAGTGTATATAAAGGAAATCACCAATGGAGTAACAACCAATGTATATGGTTTTTATTCAATAACGCTCGAACCTGGAGACTATACAGTTCAGTTTAGCTATGTCGGATACTCCACTCAGTTGCAGACCGTTTCGCTCCAGCGAAACCTTGAACTTAATGTTGATCTCGAAATAGAGAGCGAAACGCTGGATGAGATTGTGATTGAAGGCGAATTGGAGCAGGCCAATGTAGAGAACACGGAAATGAGCACCAACAAGCTTGATATCAGAACAATTCTGAAAGTGCCCACACTTCTTGGTGAGGCAGATGTGTTCAGAAGTATTTTGTTGTTGCCGGGTGTCACCACCGTTGGAGAGGGTGCGTCAGGGTTTAATGTGCGTGGTGGCAGTGTTGGCCAAAACCTTGTTTTATTAGATGAGGCACCTGTTTATAACTCATCTCACCTCTTCGGATTCTTTTCAGTGTTCAATCCGGATGCAGTTAAAGACACAAAACTTTTTAAAGGAGCCATTCCATCTCGATATGGTGGCCGACTTTCATCTATCCTTGACGTAAGGATGAAGGAGGGTAACAGCAAAGAATTTGAAGGAAATGGCGGTATAGGTTCAATCTTCAGCAGACTGGCTGTTGAAGCCCCTATTGTTAAAGACAAATCATCATTTATAGTTGCAGGGAGACGATCATACCTCGATATCCTCGCACGACCTTTTGTGCCTTTGTTGGAAGATGGCGGCAAGTTGTATTTCTACGATTTGACATTGAAAACCAACTACACGTTCAATCGCAAGAACAAACTCTATGCCTCTGGGTATTTTGGCCGTGACGTTTTCTTTTTTGATAAGCAGCAAGGATTTAGTTGGGGGAATACAACCGGTACTGTGCGATGGAATCACTTATATAATGAGCGATTGTTTTCGAATGTAACATTTGTCTATAGCAATTACGACTACCAGCTACAGTTTGGAGAAGATGACCTTGATAAGTTCAATTGGAATTCGTCAATCTCCAATTTTATTGTGAAACCACAGTTCACCTACTTCATCGATAGCAACAATGAATTGGACTTTGGGGGCGAGGCGATTTATTATTCATTCACCCCTGCCAATGCTGTTGGCGTTTCGAACGGAAATGCCATTGATGTTAGTCTCGATGAGAAATACAACCTCGAGGCAGCCGTATATGTTGGCAATCGCCAGAAGGTCAATGATTGGCTGTCTTTAGAGTATGGTCTTCGATATTCTCACTTTCAACTTTTCGGACCGGGCAAAGCATACCAATACAATGATACAATTCCGGGCTTCCGCAGGTATCCTGTCTCAGAGGAGAGCGTTGGTAAAGGAAAGTCGATCGTGGATTACGGCAACTTCGAACCGAGAGCATCATTCAGAGTTCAGCTATCACCGAAAAGTTCGCTCAAAGGAAGTTACAACCGAATGGTTCAATACCTGCATTTGATCTCCAATACTGCGGCTTCCAACCCATTGGATGTGTGGACGCCAAGTTCGAGAGAAATCAAACCAGAGTTAGCTGATCAGTACACACTGGGCTACTTCAGAGATCTGGGACCCGGAAAAGAATATGAGCTGTCGATGGAGACATACTATCGAACGGCACAAAACCAGGTAGACTACATTGATGGGGCGGATATACTTATCAATGAATTCTTGGAGGGAGACCTTTTGAGCGGAAAAGGGAGAGCTTACGGAGTGGAGGCATATCTACAAAAGAAGACAGGGAAGTTAACAGGTTGGGTGAGTTATACACTTGCCCGAACAGAATCGAAAGTGAATGGTATCAACAACAACGATTGGTATCCCACTCGATATGATCAGACACATAATTTGAAGATTGCTGGGTTCTATGACGTGAGTGAACGAGTCTCGTTATCCTCCAACTTTGTTCTTGTGACGGGCTCACCGTCTACTTTTCCTACTTCCAGATATGTGATGCAAGATTTACTGATCCCCTATAATGCAAATAATTCCCGGAACAATGTGAGGTTGCCTACCTATCATCGCCTTGACGTTTCCTGCACCTTGCAAGGGAAGAAAATGAAAAAGGGGAGGAAGAGGAAGATCGAGGACAATTGGGTTTTCTCGATTTATAATCTGTACTCAAGAAAGAATCCATTTTCAATTTATTTCTCACAGAGAGATCAGCGGGTTGTTGACAATAATCCAATTGATTCTAAAGCGGTTCAGTTTTCAATTATCGGCAGCTTGGTGCCTGCAGTTTCATACAATTTTAAATTCTGATGATCATGAAGTATTTAATTCGATATACTTTCCTAGTTCTGGTGCTTCCCATGCTGTCCTGTGAGGATGAAATATCTCCTGAGTTAGAGTCAGCAGATCCTGTTTTGGTGGTGGATGCCTGGTTGAACAATAAAGACGAGGATCAAATCATCAAGCTTACCGAATCGCAACCTTACTTTGACAACACCATGCCAATGGGAGTATCTGGCGCGCAAATTGTAGTTGTGGATGACCAGGGAAAAATTTATCCATTTACTGAGGATGATGTCGTGCAGGGACAGTACAATCTCGTTGGAATTAGTGCGGGTGTGTTTGGCGAAGTAGGGCGATCATTCGAGCTCACGATTCAGATCGGTGAGGATGAATTCAAAGCTTTCTCCACGATGAGCAGAGTGCCTCCGATCGACAGCATTACATTCACATTTGAAGAAGAAACTGCTTTTCAGGAGGAGTCATACATCGCTGAATTTTGGGCTGTTGATCCCAAAGGCGAGGATGATCGTTATTGGATCAAGGGATTTAAGAATAGTGTGCTACTCAATCGACCTAGCGAAATCAACCTAGCCTATGATGCTGGATTTTCAGCAAGTGGTAATTTTGATGGCGTTCCTTTCATAGCACCGATAAGAACGGAGATCAACCCGTTTGAAATTGATGATGATACTAATCTTGTCAAGTCTCCCTATCTGCCAATGGACTCGGTGTATGTAGAAATACATTCAATTACACTTGAAGCTTTTAATTTTATGAATCAGGTGGTCGTTCAAACGGACCGCCCCGGTGGTTTTTCAGAACTTTTTGCTACTCCTTTGGCCAATGTTTCAACCAATATTGTAGTGACGAAAGGAAACCGAAAGGTTGTTGGGTTCTTCAATACTGCAGCAGTATCAGCAGCCGGAAAGAGATTAAGAATTTAGTGCTGAGGTTGAAACCAAATTCAGCGTATCTTTGTAGTGGATTATACGTTCTTTGAAGAGTTTGGCGTTGCCACTACTCTCAAAACATGGGGCCGACCGGTTTTGACAGGATGCGTGAGTACATATGCCAGCATGCAGGCTCATGGGATGAGAGCCTTGAAAGATAGTTCTGAACCATACTTGGCGAGTCTAACTACGCCTTGGCTGCTTAATCTGACGATACGTTAGATAAGTTTGCTCCGATTAAGAATCGGAGGGCCAACATCGCTCATCGCTTTTGTTCTGCAAGTGGTGAATATGCGGTGTCGTTTGCCGGAACTGCTTTGTGCGAGGTTACTAAGCGCAACTAAGACACAGTGACTAAGGAACAGATTAGGTTGTTGACTACCTTTCCGTTCCCTACAATTAAAGTTGACTAAGCATGTAGAACCTATGTGTTCGACTTCTCTGGACCTGGGTTCAATTCCCAGCGGCTCCACATTGCATTAATCTCTATTTTTTTGTTTGCAAGAGTTCCCTGCCTGCCGCAGGCAGGGATTCTCTGCGGCTCCACACAAATAAAAAAGGTTAGCAACTCGCTAACCTTTTTTGCTAGTGCATTAGGCTTATCTCTTTCTCTTCTTCGCTGCTTTTTTCTTAGCCTTTTTAGCTGGTCTTCTTTTCGCAGCTTTTTTCTTCGCAGCCTTCTTTTTAGCTGGTCTTCTTTTTGCAGCTTTTTTCTTTGCTGCTTTCTTAGCTTTCTTTGCCATAGCTTTGTGTTTTTAGTTAAACATTATTGTATTATACACTTTGAATTAAATAACATTAGAATAAAAAAACAAAGAATCAAGTTGTTAACTTCTCTTCACACGTCACTCGTGAAAAACTGAAATGCAATTTATCTCTTCATAATCGCTTCATACGAACTGTAATCGTTGATTTTTCTATGTAGTGATTGCGAATCATCAAGTCGAATTTTTTTCCGTTTGAAAGTAATTTTTTTGTTTATCACACCATTTTTTGTGTGATTTCCAATTGTTGACGTTCGATGCTCGAGTGTTGTGCCTTCAATGATTACTTTAATTGTGTGATTGCTTGCGTGGAAATCACAATGTGATCACCACTGATTACTAAACTGAGTTGCTGTATCTTTTTTGCATATATTTACAGATTGAACAAAGCTATGAAGGCTGTTTTTTCCTTCTTGTTGCTTCTTGTATTAACAGGCCTGGCACGAGCACAGAGCCCTGGGGGAGTTTCCACAAGTTTACGGTGGTGGCTTAAGGCAGATGCTGGTGTTCTTAATTCTACTTTGGCTGCTGCGGCTGATG
>JBFWZR010000024.1:0-42828 GCA_050185175.1 Cyclobacteriaceae bacterium | reverse complement strand
TTCACGTCCAAAAAGGACGTTAAATGAGGGATAGAAAAGAACCCGGTCTAATTTTCCCCAGTTTCTTTTCTCAAGATTTAACATGACTCCAGGCAATATTCGGTGCCCGGTTTTTTCTCCGAACAGCAACGTGTAGTCTAACCGGAATGTTAGGGGTTTAACGTCAAAGAAATTGGAAACGCCCACACTGTTTTTGTAGCTGATCACCACGCTGTCACCCAGGTTTGAATAGATATACCTACTGTATTCACCCAGAAATGACCACCACTGCGTCACCGCGCCTATGTAGCCACCGGACAGAACAGTCAGATAGTAATTTGGATCATATTCGGTGCTCCAGTATCCTGATACATCAAGATATGCTCCGCTTTTATGATAATAGGAGAGGCCTGGGCTTAAGCCGAATTGACTGATGCCGAGGGTTCTGTTGGCCGATGCTGCGTTACTGGTATAACTAAGGCGCACTGCCAGTTGAGAGGAGTTAGAAGCTTCTAACTGGATTAAGCTGTCAATCAGATTGAAGATTGACAACGAATCTTCCAGGGAGAGGAGTTCATCAAAATTACTTTCAAGTAATACGGAATCACTTTGCTGCGCGCGTAGGGGAGATGCAGCAGCACAGATGACTATTGCCAACCAGGTAAATGAGCGGGACAAGGATCAAGGATTATTTTTTCGATCTCTTGCTTTGGGGTTGCGGTCGCGCAGGTTTTCTCTGCGCTGCTGCAAATCCCTTCTTTGTTGGAGTTGATTAAGGATCATTCGCTGAAATTCCTTCTCTGCATTTCGGAGATTAAGAATTTGTTGGGCGGAGATGACATCCATCATTCTTCTTGAGTAGTCTTTTTCCAGATCCAATTCCCTCTGCTTGATCTTCAGTCCCAACTCAACAAGTTCCTTTTGCTTTTCAGGATTCGCATTATCAGGTGCGGCTGCACGTTGCGCTTTCCTAAATTCACTTACCAGCTCTCCACGCTTTTGACTGAACTCGCGGTAAATAGGCCAGAACTTCTCAGCCTGTTCGGGAGTTAGTCCAAGGCGCTCGGATATGAGGCCAATTTTTGCGGCCTCAATTCGCTCTCTTGCTTTCGGATCTTGTTGCACCGCATCTTCATCCTGAGCCCACAGAAGTCCCGTTGAGAGAAGGCCAATAAGCAGAGTACCAACTAATTTTTTCATTTTATTACAATGTCTATAATTCCAGTTCCAATCCATCCACATACTCCTCCAGCAAATCGTTATCAAAATCTTCATAAAGTACCTCCTCGTTCAAGGCATTAACATCCAAATCACTGAGATCCAAATTGTCCAGCAGCTCGTCAGTTGAGAGATCTGAATCCATAAGGTAATCAGATAGTTGTTCGGTACTTACGCTTGCCAGCAAATCCTCTGGCGTACCGTGGGTGTCATTTTCACGAAAAATGAGAAAGACGGCAAGACCGATAGCCAGCAAGGGCAAGGCCACCTTAAGGGCAAGACCATACACACCAATCCCGGATGGCTTCTCTTTTGCCGCTATCCTTGACTGGATGACACCCGGCAGTTTATCAAAATACCCATCAGGAACCTCGAAAATGTTGTTTTTCGGTATGTCTTCGAGCTTTTTCATTGTTTGTTTGACATTTGAAGTTCTTAATAGTTTAATCCTGAGTCAAAAAATCCTCGATTTTCTTTGCCGCGTGGTGATAACTGGCCTTTAATGCGCCCACACTGGTTTTCGTTATTTCCGAAATCTGTTCGTACGACATGTCGTCAAAGTATTTCATATTGAAAACCAGGCGCTGCTTATCCGGAAGCGTCAACATTGCTTTCTGTAATTTCTTCTGTATCTCATCACCTCCAATATTTGGCGCGGAATCAAGCTTGTTGCTTAACTCTTTACTAACATCCTCCAGTGGAAGAAAGAACCGTCTTTTCTTTTTGTTCAGGAATGAGAGGCACTCGTTTGTAGCAATTCGATAGATCCAGGTGTAGAGTTGGGCATCTTCCCTGAAACGGTCGATCGCCTTATGAACTTTAATGAATACTTCCTGCGTCACGTCATCTGCGTCATCATGGTCGATTACCATTTTCCGAACAAGCCAATAGACCTTCTGCTGGTATTCTCTTACCAGAAGATTAAAGCCATAACTCCTCGTTTCGGGGTTACGAATCTTGGATAGTAGTTCGTGGTCTTCCAACGACTTGAGGCTGATGCTAAGTTTAGATTCCCTCTCCGACCTGAGGTTTAATCAGGATATAAGATATTAAAAACTGTTGATCGTATCTACCAATAACTCAAATTGTTCCTTTGAGTGGGTTGGGAAGTTGGCAAACCGGAGGTGATTACTTTTGTGTTTGCCGTAACCTTCTCCCGGGTCAATTCCTTCTCTATTGAGATATTCGATGAGAGAAGTTGTTTGCTCACCGCAGTCCGCTACAACTACCGTTGGTGATTGATATTGCTTTTCCTGGACGAAAGGGTTGATCTTCTGATGAGACTGAAGAGCCTGGTATAAGATCGTTGATTTGTAAAGCGTTTCTTTACGAATAGCGTTAATACCCCTTCTGTTCATGTCTTCAGCAATTTTGCCCAGTACGTAAATGGCCACGCTGTTTGGTGTTTCCGGAGTTTGGCTCTTTTTTCCGTTGGCCAGATAGCTCGGCAGGGAGTGGTATGTCCCAATGGAGTGACCTTTAGAGAGCAATTGTTCGGACTTAGCGATACAGTTTTCATTGACGATCCAAACACCCAGACCGGGAGGCATTCCAAAGCCTTTTTGAACGGAAAAATAAACCGAGTCAATCTTATTGTAGTCGAAGTCGACAAAAGGGATTGAGGAGACAGCATCAACACACACGAGTGCTGATGGGTTGAGTTCTTTCATGCCATAGATGAAATCCAACGGCAGACTAACTCCGGTACTGGTTTCGTTGTGAGTAAGACCAATGACCTCTCCATTTACTTTGACGGGCTTATCAAACCCTTCTCCGTCTTTAACTGTGAAATCTTTTGCATCTTTATTTAATTGAAGAGCAGCTCTAAAAAACTTCTCCGAAAATGCTCCATTCACAAAATGGGTGGACGTCTCCGCTACAAGATTTTGTATAATTCTCTCCCATATTTCAGTGGCCGAAGCTGTGAAGAAGATATGGTGGGAAGAAGGAATAGAAAGAAGCTCCCGCAATTGTTCCTGGGTATGCTGATAGAACTCTTCGAACTTTTTGCTGCGATGAGAGAGAGAGGGAATGCCTTGCCGAAAAGCCGCGCGAGTATGATCCTCAGTGGTGAAGTAAAGTTGAGAGGGGCCAGGAGAAAAATTTGCTGTCATGATGGCGCAAATGTAGCAGTTCGGAACTATTCGAAGTGGTACAAAAAAAATAGTTTTTTTTCAAGGCTGTGCGCCTCTGTTCTTTGCCCTACATTTGTACTTAATAATTACCCACTCGGATTTGGGACACGTTTTTGGAACCTAACATTAAAAACAATACCGAGTGAAGTTCTTGATCAAAACCAGGCCTCACCCCAACCTAGTTGGGTCCTCATCACACGAGCAATCGTGAGTTAGGATAACAGTGGAAGGTTGCGATTTTAGGGCAGCTCAAAACTTGTCATTTAGGGGTTCCTAAACACCTCTCTGAGTCCGGTGGGTTTTTATTTTCTTTCGCTCAGTACAACACCCTGAACTTGATTGTGTGTTCAATTGAACGCATCTCTTTTATTAAATCCTTGTCGTAGTCTTTGTTGATATCTGTAATCACGTAGCCGATGTGCTCGGTAGTTTTCAAATATTGGCCAGCGATGTTGATGCCATGACTGGCTAACGCAGAGTTGATCTTCGCGAGAATCCCCGGAACATTGTCGTGGATGTGAATCAAGCGATGCGCGTTTTCCAGGGTCGGCAAAACGAGATTTGGGAAGTTCACACTCTGACTTGTGCTTCCCGTGTTGATGTACTCGGTGAGCTTCCCTGGCACAAAGTGGGCGATGTTTTCCTGTGCCTCAAGTGTACTTCCACCGATGTGTGGAGTGAGGATGGTGTTAGGCAGTCCTCTGAGCTGTGAAATGAACTCATCATTGTTACTTAAAGGTTCTTCTTCAAAGACATCGATGCCACACCCTCTTACTTTTCCATTGAGTATGTTGTCGCGCAAGGCCTTTGGATCGACAATGTGTCCGCGGCTCAGGTTAACGAGGATGACGCCATCCTTCATCATTTTGAATTCACTTTCAGCAATCATGTGGTGATTGGTGGGCCGCCCATCTACATGAAGTGTCACGACATCCGAGAGGCTCAGAATTTCTCTTAGACTTTTACACTTCGTGGCATTGCCTAGCGCAAGTTTCTCGTCAGTGTCATAGTAGAACACCTTCATCCCCAGGCTCTCGGCAAGTACCGACAGTTGAGATCCTATGCTCCCGTAGCCAACAATCCCGAGGTTTTTACCTCTGATTTCAAAACTATTGTTGGCAGACTTTTCCCATTTCCCATCATGCATTCTGGCAAACTTATCTGGCAGGTTGCGCATCAGCATGATAATTTCTGCAATAGCCAGTTCTACAACCGACCTTGTGTTGCTGTAAGGTGCATTGAAAACTGCAATACCTTTTTTCGATGCGGCTTCAAGGTCAATTTGATTTGTGCCAATGCAAAATGCACCAATTGCCATAAGCCGATTCGCGTTCTCAATTACTCTGGCTGTTACTTGAGTCTTTGAGCGAATCCCCAGGATGGAAACATTCTTTATTTTTTCGCAAAGCTCGTCTTCGGTAAGCCCTGCCGGATATACCTCTACGTTAAATCCTTCTTCCTTCATCAACTTCACGGCAACCGGATGAACATTCTCCAGCAAGAGTACGTTGATTCTGTTCTTGGGGTAGGAGATGGCAGAATTCAGGTTATTGAGGAAAAGAAACTCATCTAGACTTGGTGTAATATGATCCGCTTTGCTTAGAATGTTATTCCTTTCAACGTTCTCCGTGAAAGCAAAAAATTTGTTGGCCAAGCCGGAGTGTTTGATTTCGTAGTCTGTGTAGCCATCACCAATCACATACACATCGCCAGGCAGGTTTAGACGCTTTAGTTGCTCAACCTTGCCATTGTTTGACGACAATGGGTTCTCTTCGTCAAATCCAACCACTTCTCCCTTTTCATTGAATAGAAAAAGATTAGCAAAGATGTTTTCCTTCTTTACACCATACTCAGTTACAATCGGATCAATGAATGCGTGAAAGCCGTTTGAGATGATAAAGATGTTATCAGTGTTCTCTTCGAAAAAGGTTCTGTTTCGTTTGAATGACTCGGACACCTTTCCCTTAAGTACTGTCACCAATTGATCGAGATGCCTCTTGTTAGGTGACAGTAATTGAAGTCGTTGCTTTAAAGATTCTCGAACGGAGAGCGCACCATCCATGCCCTGATTCGTTAGGTCCTCGATCTTTTTCTTGATCGCTACACGGTCCGGATGATCCTTTAGTGAGATGTCGGCCAGGGCATCAAATGCTTCTACTTTGGTAAAAGTGCTATCGAAATCGATTACGAAATACTTATTGGACCTCATCCCTCAAAAAGTAAGTCGCAAAGGTAATTAAACAACCAATACTCGCTTGAAAAGCGATGTTATTTAAACGTATCGGCAACCAGATCCCGAGCGTACTCTTTGATAAGATCTCTCGTATTACGAAAGGAGGTTAGAATCTGTTCCTCACTTCCTGTTGCCTTGGCTGGGTCGGGAAAGTTGTGATGCAATCGCCTCACATCACCAGGAAAATAAGGACAGTTCTCCTTAGCATTGTCACAGACAGTGATCACCCAATCAAATTTAATGTCTCCATATTCATCAACGTGGTTGGATGTGTGCTTGGAAATATCAATGCCGTCTTCCTTCATCACCTGAATGGCTCTCGGATTAACACCATGAGTTTCAATTCCTGCACTATAAACTTCGAGGTTGTTTTTTCCGAAATATCGGAGATAACCTTCAGCCATTTGACTTCGACATGAGTTGCCCGTGCAGAGTACCAGTACTTTCAACATTTTGGATTCAGGTTAAGGTGCATACATACTGCGCTGTCCGGACAAACGTGACTAAACTCAGCCGATTTTTTTACGTCCTCGCTAGCCTCAGCTCTGGAGATAATTCTGAAACCCAGTTTCAAGAAGAAGTCTTTGGCTGTTTCTGTTAGCAGATACAGATCCGTGAGGTGGTTATCCTTTGCTGTGTCGATGAGGTGCAAAGTAATTTTCGTTCCCCATTGTTTGCCTCTCATACTTTCGTCCACTGAAACAGACCTTATCAAGCCACTCTCGCCATAAATTTCTAGTCCCCCGGTACCGTGCATTTCGTTTTGATCAAAGTAACCAAATAATAGTTGACGGTTCAGCGCCAAGTCCTCGTAAGGCAACTTCGTAAAACCTAACCGATTTTTAAACTCGACAAAATCGTTTTCGTTGCTAATTGGTTTCGGTGTCATTGGTAATAAAATTAATCGCAGCAGCCAGGGCCACAACAGGCTTTTTCAGATTGTTTTTCTGCGTAGACCGTAATACTGAAAATTCCAATACCACCTTCACGGTACTCTTCCAGTTCTTCTGCATTCAGGTAGTTTGTCAGGATTTCATCCGGTAAATTGATCTTCTTCTCTTTTTGAAGTTTAATATTACTGAAGCCCGCTTTTTGAATTATGCCGAGATATTCATCTTTCTGGATTGCACCCGCCACGCAGCCAGCATACATTTCTGCACTTTCTCTAAGTGGATCGGGGAGATCACCTACGATTACGATATCCGAAATACTGAAGTGACCGCCTTGTTTCAATACCCTATAAGTTTCTTCAAACGCTTTGGCTTTATCAGGAACCAAATTCATTACGCAGTTACTCACTACAACGTCAGCAGTGTTACCAGCGATAGGAAGATTTTCGATGTCGCCAAGTCTGAACTCAACATTGGACAAGCCTAGCTTCTTTGCGTTTTCTCTTGCCTTGTCAATCATTTTTTCAGTCAGGTCCACACCAATCACCTTTCCTTTTTCGCCAACGACTGATCTTGCCACAAATGCATCATTGCCAGCTCCCGAACCCAAATCTACTACCACATCGCCTTCTTTGATTTGAGCATACTCTGTTGGCAGTCCGCAACCCAATCCAAGGTCTGCATCTTTCACGTATCCCTCCAACTTTTCATAATCTTCAGCCATTATAGCCTCGTCAATGGTTGAGCATCCGCAGGTGGCACCGCAACAACTAGATGCATTTTGTTCACGGCTTTGATCGGCAATGTTGCCATAGGTTTCCTTCACGATTTCTTTTAGGTGTTCGCTGGTTTTCATTGTTATCGGTATTTAATGTTATCGTAATATTGCGATTGATTAGAGTAAATTTTTTTAACAGCAACTTGGGTCTCCCAATGACTCAAAAAATATCGAAAGCTTTTCCTTCGCATTTTGCCACGCAACGGTATCAATGCAATAGCAGATGCTCGGCCCTTCTATATTTCCCTTTATCAAACCTGCGTTCTTCAATTCTTTCAAATGTTGGGATACGGTAGACTGGGAGAGGGGCAGTTCTTCAACAATGTCACCACACATGCATGACTTTTGATTGGCAAGGAATTGGAGTATTGCAATTCTGGCAGGATGACCTAATGCCTTGGCCAACGCTGCAAGGTCGTTTTGCTTTTTTGTGAATTCCTGTGTCTTGGTCAGTCCCATAATTGCTTTATCGTAAAATTACGATAAGGGTTGTGACTGGACAAACAAAAATTCTAGTTCTTTCCGAATGGGAGCCTTTTCACGGCCATTTGGCCATTGCTCATCACCAGAATCACATCCTGAAGGGCGTTAATATCTTCCAGAGGATTGCCGGGCACCAAAATTAAGTCAGCCTCAAAGCCGGGTACTATTCGTCCAGTTTGATTTTCCAGCCGGAGTAGTTCAGCGGAGGTGACTGTGGCCGCCTGAATGGCTTCAAAGTTTGTCATGCCCATTCTTGCAAAGTGTGCAGCCTCAAGTGATATGCGGCTCGTAGAACTGGCAGAATAATCATTGTCCGCCCCAGTAGCAATCTTCACGCCCATGGCGTGTGCCTTCTTAAATACCTTTTCAGCCAGAGGCATCATAAACTTCCCTCGGAGTTCAAGCACCGGGTTATCATAGTCGCCACCAGGTTTAGTCAGGTCCTCAAGGGTAATGAATGTCAGCACAAGGTAGGTTCCCTTTTCTTTCATCAACTTCAGTGTCCGTTCACTCAGAAACGTTCCGTGTTCAATACTTCTTGCACCGGCCTTTACAGCAGCGTATGCGCCTTCATCGCCATGCGCATGCACCATCACAGGCACATCTCTTTTGGCGGCTTCATCAAAAATCACCTTCAGCTGATGCTCAGTATACGTTTGTTGGCGTGGATCAGTGTCAGGAAGTCCTGCACGTTCTGTACCTCTGGTTTTAATCACATTTACACCTCGATCGATATTCACGTTTACCAGTTTCTTGAGCTCGTCATCTGTATTGACACCGCCTGCAAGATCTACAAGTCGTGGGTCGGCAAGTATAGTCTCACCAAGCTTAGGTGTGACAAACACACCGGCTGCTACCATATCAGGACCTGCTAGTTTACCACCCTTGACCAATTCACGAAGTGTTACATCTTGGTATGCACCCACGCTTGCACTCCTCACCGTAGTCACGCCCGACTCGAGTGCTCTTTTTGCTGAAGCAAGGTTATCGATATGAGTGTGCGAGTCTATCATTCCTGGTAACAGAAAGTTGCCTTGGCAATCGACCACTGTATATGATGAAGGAATTGCATCGCCCTGCTTCCCGATTTTTTCAATCTTACCTCCCTTAACGAAAACAATTGAATTGGGAGTAATCTTGTTATCTACGCCTTTAAAGAGATTAGAGTTGGTTAGAGAATAGTCATTTTGCTGAGCAACCCCGCTGAAGGCGTACGTACAAAGGATCAGAATGCATACTAGTTTCATAAATCGGTTTTTTGTGGTGAAAAACACTGGATACTCGACCTTGGAAGCTGTTGCCAAAATCAAGTATCCAGAATCCAGTTCTACCGCATCTTTAACACAGCGGCAGCGGCATCAATTTGTTTGGTATAGTTCGTCAGATTCTTCGCAACGATTTCAATTTGCTCTTGCGCTTCTTTCCAATTCCGTTGTTCTATCGCCTCTCTGATTCCCGGCAATGTTTTTACGCCATAACCAGTGTAATAGCCAGGTGCATAAATCGAGTGACGAAACCACGGCCTGCGTGGAAGTCCTGCATCGATCATCAATGTTTGCTCCGCCTGATACAATGTCTTGTTAAGTTTTTCAAGGTTTGTATTAGGGCTGGGATTTGCTTTCACAAGGTCTGCGTAGGTTTTTGCACTGGCTTCAAGATTAGCAACAGCATTTTGAAGGTTGCTGAAATTCAGATAAGGAACTGGCTCATTAGCTTTTGGCTGAACAAAGGTCTTGGTCGGATCGCTCGCAAGCTTATACCTGTTTTCCTTGATCATCTGATTCTCCACTTCAGTTGACTCGCGCATGTCACTCAGCAATCCAGTTACTTCGTTGACATATCCGTTCACTGTTTTGTAAAATCCCTTGAAGTCAAAGGGCAACACGGTGGCATTGACCAGCCTAAGTGTTGTGCGTCCGGCTGTCTTTGCGAGCACAACGCCATATTCAAATTTGGGATCTTTAAACCTTTTGAAATGATCGTAAGAATCATAAATCGAATGATATTCACCGCCTTCATTTTCACCACCAAATCCTATGTTTAGCGCTGGAATCCCAAGATGCTGAATGAAGGGCGTGTAGTCAGATCCAGAACCTAATGCGCTGATCGTCATTGAAGGAGAGTTGATGATTTCTTTCTTAGCTTTTGACGAGGAGGTATTTGCGGCCAACGCAGATTTTCTTCTTTCTAAAACACTAACTCCCGTCTGCGGATCAGTGACATCTCTCGCCACATCGCTCACCAATTGTTCCAGTGTATGTGAGCCTTGCGCATACAAGAACCCACGACCATTTCCATCCGAGTTGATATAAGCCACCGTTTTTTGTTGTAGCTCCTGCGCATGATGTTCTGCCCATTCTGTTGAGCCAATCAAACCGGGCTCTTCACCATCCCAGCCACAGTAGATGATCGTACGCTTTGGCTTCCAGCCCGTCTTCACCAATTCGCCCACAGCCCTTGCTTCTTCCATGAGGGCAACCATTCCACTGATCGGATCACTGGCGCCATTCACCCATGCATCATGGTGATTACCTCTGATCACCCATTCGTCAGGCAATTCACTGCCTTTCATTTTTGCGATCACATTGTGACAATCCACAAGCTTCCAATCGAAAGCAAGGTTCAAGTGTACCCGTGCCGGACCCGGTCCAACATGATAGGTGAGAGGCATACTTCCTCTCATGTATTCAGGGGCTATAGGGCCACCTAACGCTCTTAACAACGGCTCTGCATCATCATAGCCAATAGGAAGCACCGGTATGCTAATCAGGTTGTCAGCTTGCGCTCTCTCAATTCTTTTTGCTTCTTCCGTAGCGCCAATATTTGGTGTCAACGGATCACCAGGTCGCACCGGTAGATCAAGCACCGAACCGCGCTGTGCACCCAATCCCGGCCTAAAAGGTCCTTTGGGGTAAACATCTCCCTGGAAATACCCGTCATCTTCTGGATCAGAATATATAATACATCCTATGGCTCCCTTTTCCTGTGCTACTTTGGGTTTGATCCCTCTCCAGGATCCGCCATACTTTGCAATCACAATCTTTCCCTTCACATCAATGCCGAGCTTCTCCAGCTCATCATAGTCACCAGGCACGCCATATCCCACAAAAACCAACTCTGCAGTAACATCTCCATCGGCAGAGAAGCCATGATAAGTTGGCAACTGTTCTTTCAGCTGACCACTCGTTCCATCTTCTTTCAAGGCTGGCTCTACCAGCTTCGCCTTAAATCGGGTAGGACCCACCATTTCAAGAACCCTAATCTTCGGGGTCGGGAATAGCACTTTGTAAGTTTCTACCTCGGCCTCGTATCCCCAGCTTCTGAATTGATCCCTCATCCACTCTGCATATTGCTTGCCCATCGCTGAGCCAAGGTGGTGCGGACGACCAGTAAGGTGTTTCATCCACTGATCAATATTGGATGTCTTTAAGTAGCTATCGAATTTTTCCTCCAGGGCAAACTCGGCTTTGGCGCCTTCATCTGTAAACCCGAGAATTGACTTTTGTGAAAATCCCAGATTAGTGATCAGGATCATCAACAACACAAATAGATTCTTCATAGTATGGACAAATAGAATTTTTTATTCTATCAAATATTGATAGGCTAATGCAGATTTACCAATAATGTTTTACAGTCGGCTAGACAGGTGTTCCAGTGAAATAAAAAAGGCGCTCATCTGGGCGCCTCATACGTAGGTTCTTAAGGTTACTTCCTTTTCATCACTTTTTCGACCGCATCCACAATATTGGAAGGGGCCAAACCATACTTTTTAAGCAGGTCAGTAGGGGTTCCACTTTCTCCAAAGGAGTCGTTTACTGCCACCATTTCCAATGGTGCCGGATTGAATCGGGAAAGCACTTGGGCAACACTGTCGCCAAGTCCACCATTGATTTGATGTTCTTCGCATGTTACCGCGCGGCCAGTTTTTGAAACCGATTTGATGATGGCTTCAACGTCAAGTGGTTTTACAGTATGAAGGTTAATTAACTCTACGCTGATACCTTTATCTGCGAGGATCGCTTCTGCTTCTATTGCTTGCCAAACCATGTGGCCATTCGCGAAGATGGTAACGTCTTTCCCTTCAATCATGAGATCAGCTTTTCCGATCTCGAATGGCTTATCTGCTGAAGTGAAGATCGGCCAGCTTGGACGGCCAAATCGCAAATAAGTAGGACCGATATGTTTGCCCAGAGCAATAGTAGCGGCTTTGGTTTGGTTGAAGTCGCAGGGCACGATCACAGTCATCCCTGGAAGCATTTTCATCATGCCTACATCTTCAAGAATCTGATGCGTTGCGCCATCTTCACCGAGCGTTAAACCAGCATGTGAAGCACATATTTTCACGTTCTTACCAGAGTAGGCAATGGATTGGCGGATTTGATCGTAAACCCTACCAGTAGAGAAATTGGCAAACGTTCCGGTAAAGGGAATTTTGCCCCCGATGGTCATGCCTGCAGCTATGCCCATCATGTTTGCTTCCGCAATCCCGACTTGAAAAAATCTGTTCGGAAATTCTTTTTGAAAAGCGTCCATTTTCAGCGAGCCGATAAGGTCAGCACACAGGCCAACCACATTTTCATTGGTGCGTCCCAGTTCCAGGAAGCCAGCTCCAAAACCTGAACGAGTGTCTTTCTTTTCGGTGAAGGTAAACTTGGTCATTACAATGGATTTTCAGGCGCAATAATACCACATCCAGACCAAAAGGCCAGAATGTTAATGAGTTGTTAAGGCAGGAATTTTAACATTGATTAACCAACCCGTGATCGCAATGCCCGTTCAAACGAAAAACGAATACGCGAATGACATTATCACGCTCAGACAGAAGATTGTTAATATGGTTTTTGGTTGCCTTAATCATTGCGATGCTCCCTTGGGTGGTCTTGGCACAAGCCCCTGCAAAGGAGAAATTCCACTCCCACAAGCCATCAGAAGACATGTTCGGCTACACGCAAACAGTGAAAGTGGGCAATACGTTGTACCTGTCAGGCATCACCGGCAGGGGACCGATGAAAGAGTCCATTCAGGGGGTGTATGAAAGAATCGGGAAGGCGCTCGAAGCGGCAGGCGCAAACTTTAGCCATGTGGTAAAAGAAAACCTTTATACCACCAATCTGGATGAAGTAAAAAAATACAATGAGGTGAGGATGAAGTTTTACAAGGGAGATCATCCGGCAGCAACCTGGGTTCAGGTCGACAGGCTATTCAATCCGGATTACAACCTCGAGGTGGAGGTGATTGCTATAATAGATCCGTAGACGAGTGTGGTTTAGTAGTCTCCTAGCGTCTCTTCCAATTGCCCCAGCGCCTGAGCGAGTTGCTCATCATTTGGTGCTACACCATGCCATTTGTGAGAGCCAACCATAAAGTCAACACCATGACCCATTTCTGTCGTCATCAGGTTCATGATTGGTTTTCCTTTGCCGGTGAGTGACTTGGCATGCTTCAGTGTTTTTATCACTTCCTCAAGATCGTTGCCATTGCTTTCAATCACTTCCCAGCCAAATGCTTTCCATTTCGCCTTCAGGTCTAGCAAAGACAATACTTTATCTACAGGGCCATCGATCTGCTGGCCGTTGTAGTCAATGGTAGCGATAAGATTATCAATTTTATTGTGAGCCGCATACATGGCAGCTTCCCATACCTGGCCTTCCTGCTGCTCACCATCACCCATCAAAACATAGATGAGGTGGTTGTCACCGTTCAGTTTTTTCGTTTGAGCTGCACCTAACGCAACTGAAAGTCCTTGACCCAAGGAACCCGATGCTACCCGAATGCCTGGGAGATGTTCATGTGTGGCGGGGTGACCTTGCAATCTCGTGTTCAGCTTTCTGAAAGTTGCCAGTTCTTTAACATCAAAGTAGCCTGACCGAGCCAGCGTGGAATACCACACCGGGGAGATGTGACCATTGGAGAGAAAGAAAAGATCCTCGCCCGTTCCGTCCATTGAAAATTCCTTGTTGTGACGAAGCACATCGAAATACAGCGCGACAAAATATTCAGTACAACCAAGGGACCCTCCTGGATGACCTGATTGACAGCCATGAACCATGCGAACAATATCTCGTCTGATTTGAGAACAAACTTTCTGAAGGTGAGTCACGTCTGGTTGAGCCATTGAGAATCAGGTTATTTTGGCGCGAAGATGCTTTAAATTTGAGTTACCTGCAAAACAAATTAGCCTGCTGTGCCTTACTTCTTCCGTGATGATTTGCTCACTGGCTTTTTCGCTTTTTTAGCAGGTGTTTTCTTGGCCTTGGCAGCCTTTTTAGGCGCAGTATTTTTAATAGGTTTAGCGTCTCCCAAAATCTGGCTGGCGTGGTTCTTTGTATCAACCTTTTCGATAATCTCTTCGATCACACCCTTCTCATCAATCACGAATGTCACACGAGCAGTGCCCATGTACTTTCTTCCATACATCGACTTCTCAACCCATGTTCCATATTTTTCATGAATTGCCTTTTCGGTGTCAGCCAGCAGACTGAAAGGAAGTTGTTGTTTCTCGATAAACTTCTGATGCGATTTCTCACTGTCGGTACTTACACCGAGAATCTCATAACCCTTCTTTTGCAGCACTTTGTAGTTATCTCTCAGATTGCATGCTTCTACAGTGCATCCTGGTGTTTGATCTTTTGGATAGAAGTAGAGCACCACTTTTTTGCCTCTGAATTGAGAAAGAGAGACAAGGTTTCCGTCCTGATCGTTTACTTTAAAGTCAGGTGCTTTCTGACCAACTTTTAGACTCATGGGTTAGGGAATTTTTTGTTGATAAATGTTTTCATTTCCTGCGTTGTCAACCACCTTTAGTGTGAAGTCGCCTTGAAGAGGTTTTGAACTGTCCAGACGCTCTGCCCAAATGGTGCTTATCTTTGGATCGTAATTCATTAACAACCACTCTCCGTTTATGTTTGCTTCAAAGTACGAAATGCCAGACAAGTCATCTTTGATTCGGAATCTCGCTGCAGCTGAATTGACAGATATCTTTGTGATAGAAGGAGCATTGGTGTCTTCCAACAAAATAAAATCACCAAACTCACGTGTGGTGAAGGAAATTTTTCCGTTGGCCCAGTTGCCACCCATGTATTGGTAGTATCTGCCGGATAACTTGTAAACAGAAAATTTTTCGGAATAGTCAAGTGTAGGCTTCAACGTGATCGTAATGTTTCTGTCCATTGGATACCGGGCGTCTCCAATTGAGAATATTTCGCGGTCATCCATTTTGTGATGTATTGTCAGGAAAACGCTGTCATACAGGCTGCCTTTCGGGAATGTGATATCGACAGGATCAGAGTAATACTTGTAGGAGAGCCCAGATGGAACGAAGTCTTTAAAGTGAGTAATCAACGTCTGTCCGTTAATCTTAACCGAATCAGGTAGTGTTTTTTTTAAGTCAATGAGATAAACATTAGCCCGATCATTGCCATAAGTAGGAGCTAGTCGGCTGGCAGTCTCACCAGAGAAAACTTCCAAAGTATCGCCCATATTTTTTTGCGTGTCAACCTCAAGTATGTTTTCCATTATTTGAAATGACAATGGCTGCCTAGGGGCTGGAAGGATGTTGACTTTCTCAGTCACATTACTTGGCTGTAGAGTAAGATCAATTTGAGATTGATTTCCGTAAGTGTCCCTCAGCATAATGCGCAAAGGCACATTTGAATCTTTCACATTGATAATTCCTTTGCCTAACGATCGATCATAGTAGGGCAGGTCATTCCCGTCATCAATAAATAGCTTGTTAAATCTTTCACCACTTTCCTGCAGTGTAGGGTAATCCATCAAAGTCAGAATGTTTCGGGTTTCCCCAAAATTCACCTTGTCGATGAGCTGACGAAAAATAATATTTCCATTCGCTGCCATCTCTATGTGGTTGATGCCACACTTAGCTCGCGAGTTGTCCAGCCTGTCATATCCAAGAAACTCCACGCCAATATTTCCTGAAGCAAGAATGGGGTAGGGTAGCTTATAGTTATCTCCATCTTTCACTACATAGAACTCAAAGCGCCCAAACTGATCATTAATTCGTGAGTTGATGTCAATCGTACGCAATGCTACCTTCTGTACAATAGGTGGAGTATTGTCAATCACCTCAGAAAAATTGAAGATTAGTGGATTGAGCGCATCATTGTTTCGATCGCGTATGTCGAAGTGGAGATGAGGGCCTGCAGAACTTCCTGAGTTGCCCGAGAACGCTATCGTGTCTCCTCTTTCAACCGGAAATTGTCCCGGTGAGGGATACAGATTGAGACTGAATGTCTTCTTGCGGTACTGTTCCTTGCGTGTATAGTCAGCAATCTTTTCAGAAAACCGATCGAGGTGACCGTACACTGTTATTTGCCCATTCGGATGAGTTACGTAAAGCGCGTTGCCATATCCACCCGAACTGATACTTACTCTCGAAACATATCCCTTTTGAGACGATAGAACAGGTAGTCCGATTCGACCATTGGTTCTCACATCTATTCCAGAATGGAAATGATTGCTTCGCAGTTCGCCCATTGTACCCGCCAACAGGTTGTTGTTGCCCGGCTCCACAGGAAATAGATACCCTTCTTCGGTAGTTACTTTGGTCAGTTCACTGTCAGGGGCGGAGAATTGACCCCATACCGAATGTGTGACAATGGTGAATAGAAAAAATCCGTACTTACTTAACTTCAAACTCCAACAACTTTTCATTCTCGATATAGGCGGATAACCGATTCCCTATCGCTACAGGACCAACGCCTTTGGGTGTACCGGTAAAAATCAAGTCTCCGGTTTTAAGTGTAAAAAATCTAGACAAATATGAGATGATGTAATCAAAATCAAAAAGCATCATGCTGGTGTTTCCTTGTTGCCTTACTTTTCCATCAACCTCAAGCTTGAAGTTGATATTTTTCAAATCTGAAAAGTGACCAACAGGTAAAAACGTATCAGAAATCGGAGCAGAGCCATTAAATCCTTTTGCAATATCCCACGGCAATCCTTTTTCCTTGGCTTTTTGCTGAAGGTCTCGCGCAGTAAAGTCTATTCCGATACCGATGCTGTCAAAATATTTGTGCGCAAAAGAGGGTTCTATTGACTTTCCCTCTTTACAAATCCGCAATACCAACTCGACTTCAAAATGAATGTCTTTTGAAATGTCGGGGTAGTAGAAGGGAGCATTCTTTCTGACGACTGCCGTATCCGGTTTTGTAAATATCACCGGCTCCGTTGGTCGCTCGTTTTTCAACTCCTCAATGTGTTCGGCATAGTTGCGGCCAATGGCGAAAATCCTCATCAGTTTAGACGGTTTACCACAAATCTATAAACAATAAATAGGCCTAAACGGTTTTTATTGCGCTTTTTTATCATTTTTTGATTTGTGGCAGTAACTTTGCTTTTCATTCCGTCATAATATGATCCGATCCATAAGCGCAATCCTGAGTATACTTTTGTTGGCTGCATGTGCTACAGTTCCTGTTACCGGTAGGAGGCAGGTAAGTTTGGTTTCAAATGCTGAGATCATTCAAATGTCCTCAGATCAATACCAGCAAGTGTTGAGAGAAAACAAACTCTCTACCAATCAGGAACAAGTTGCTATGATAAAACGTGTGGGCAACAACATCAAGACTGCAGTGGAGCAATACATGGCGAGCAAAGGCGCATCGGCTGAACTTGCTGGATTCAACTGGGAATTTAATTTGATACAAGATGATCAAACCGTTAACGCGTGGTGTATGCCTGGTGGAAAGGTTGCCTTCTATACCGCGATCATGCCAATATGCAAGGATGAGTTAGGCGTAGCGGTGGTGATGGGCCACGAAGTGGCGCACGCTATTGCAAATCACGGAAGAGAGCGCATGAGTCAGGGATTAATCGCACAATTTGGCCTGGGAACGCTGGGTGCAGCGATGGGGCAAAACCCAACTGCCACTCAAAATATTTTCATGCAAGCTGTCGGTATGGGCACCAATATCGGGATGCTGAAGTTTTCACGCAGCCACGAATCAGAAGCCGATCACATCGGTTTGATCTTTATGGCAATGGCAGGTTATGATCCAAACGAAGCCCCAAAGTTCTGGGAAAGAATGACGGAGCTAAGTGGTGGACAACAACCGCCTGAGTTCCTTTCAACTCACCCTTCTCATGAAACGAGGATTCAGGATCTGAATGGCTGGATTCCTGAAGCCATGCAGTACTACAAGAAGTAAGTTAAGCAGCTACCGGATTAGGTAGGTGAAGACCACACTCCTTGTGTGAGTTTTCCCACCACCATCTTCCAGCTCTTTCATTTTCACCTTCACTTACAGCGCGTGTGCAAGGTTGGCATCCGATGCTTACAAAACCTTGCTTGTGCAAAGTGTTTACAGGGATGTGATGTTTCTCGATCAGCGACCAAACTTCTTCTGATGTCCAATTCACGAGTGGATTGTATTTGATCAACCTATGGCGCTCATTCCATTCAACCATTTTCATATGTTGACGAGAGTGTGATTGGTCTGCGCGTATCCCGGTTATCCAAACTTTGGCGCCCTCGAGTGCATTTGTGAGCGGATCAACCTTTCGGACTTTACAACATTCAATCCGGTTCTCCACAGAATGATAAAATGAGTTGGGACCTTTTTCTGATACCAGTTGACCAATGGTTTGGTGGTCGGGATAATAAACCATGATGGACGTATCGAACAATTGATTGGTAAGCTCGATAAGATCGTGTGTCTCTTGGAATAGCCGGCCGGTATCAATAGTGAAAATTTCCGTGCTAAGTTTCTGCTTCGCTATCCAATAGGTGATAAGCTGTGCCTCAGGACCAAGAGCCGTTGACAGTTTAACATCAGAGCCAAAAACCGAATCTAACCACTTTATGCCATCCCGGGGCGACAGTTCGAGCAACTGCCCTTCAACTTCAGAATACTTCATCAAGTGCGCTTTGAGTCACAAAAATATATAATCTCTATAGAAACAATATACTAATTGTTGAATTTGTACACTTTTCTAATATATTCTGTTGAAAATCAAATAGTTGAATTAAGGGCAGGAGAGATGCCGTACTTCCTATTTGTTGTTAAAATTGCTCAGTTTGATTTCAGTGAGCTTGCGTTTCGTGTCCAGCGGAAAGTCGCCTTTCATCACCCAATCATAATAGGAGGGCTCGTCTTTTAGTACATCAAGTACTGCCTTGTTCTTGTGCTTTCCGAAATTGATAATGGCTTCACCTTTTTCATTTCTGACCATCCGGCCGGCCAGGTCGATCATGCTTGAAGTTGTCAATTGATGCAGCACTTCCATGTCATTTTTTATGATGCCAACTTCCTTCCCGAGCGTGTCGGTAACAGATTCGTTGTCGTAGCGACTCACCTGCGACATCAATACCTCCATTGCAGCGTTGGTATCTGCTTCCGCAGAGTGAGAATCTTCAAGATCCTTTTCACAGTAAAACTTGTAGGCAGCCGAGAGGTTTCTCTTCTCCATCATGTGATAGATTTTTTGAGAATCGATGATCCGCTTTCGCTCATAGTCAAATTCAACTCCTGCTCTCAGGAACTCTTCGACTAGCATGGGCACGTCAAACTTGATGATGTTAAATCCTGAAAGGTCAGCACCTTCGAAGAACTTGGCGTAGTCTTTTGCAACATCCTTAAATGCTGGTTTACCCTCCACATCTTTGTCATATATGCCATGAAAAATGGAGGACTCCATTGGGATGGGAATGCCAGGATTGATCAAAGATGATTTTTTTGTCACTTCGCCATTTGGCATCAGTTTGATCACCGCGATTTCAATGATCCTGTCGTGGGTAATGTTCGTGCCCGTGGTCTCAAGATCAAAAAAACAAATGGGCACCTTCAGATTTAACTTCATCGAAGTGCTAGTTACTAATTTTTTGTGTGAGGCTATACAAATCCAGACCGTTGAAGTGTCCTGAACTCATCATGACCAATGACTTGTTTGCCCAATCTTGAGACTGAAGAAAATCCGAGAGGCTGGCCGAATCGGTAAATACATTCAGCTTCGAATCGTTGAACGCCTTCTTAATATCTTCTTCAGTAATTGGGTCCAATTTTTTCTTTGCGACAACTTCTGGATTGAAATAGACGATAGCCGTGCTACAACCCTTCATCGTGTCTTTATATTCTGGGAGGAATTTTTTGTTCAGACTGCTGAAAGTATGTAACTCCAAACAACCAGTGAGTTGCTTTGATGGATAGAGTTCTTTCACTGCGTCAATAGTCGCTTTCACTTTGGATGGAGCGTGAGCAAAATCCTTAAATACAACTGTTGAGTTGGACTCGTACAACTTTTGTAACCGACCCTTTGCGCCCTTGAAACCTGGCAGCGCCTGGTAAAACTGCTCTGATGTTATCCCGATCTTTTTCAACAGCTCTTTGGCTGCCGATATATTTTGAAGATTATGTTTTCCAAAAAGTTGTGTTGGCGTACGATCCGATCCTGTGCTTGTGAGATAAACAACCTGATTCTCTGTTGTGTAACTGTGCGTTTTGTATGGAATAGACTGAACATCCGCTCGCTCAATCTTTCCGATCGTTTCTGAAATCGCATCCTCGCTATTGTAAACAAGCGTGCCACCCTTGGGAGTGGCATCAGCCAGCAATTCAAACTGTTTTGTGTAGTCGTCTTTTGTTGGAAATACGTTGGCGTGATCCCACGATATACCGCTTAAGATCGCCATATGATGTTTATACCTTAGGAACTTGGCAGTAGGATCAATGGCAGAAGATGGATACTCATCACCTTCAATTACAATAATAGGTGCATCGCTGAGTTTCACGGTGTCTTCAATACCATCCACCTGTGCGCCAATTACGTAGTCGAACTTCCGATTGTGAAAGCCCAGCACGTGAACGATAATCGCGGTGATAGTCGTCTTGCCATGACTGCCACAAACGACAATGCGTTGTTTGTCCTGCGACTGCTGATAAATGAATTCAGGGAAGGAGAATACAGGAAGTTCAAGTGATTGTGCTTTAGCAAGTTCAGGGTTATCTTTTCGTGCGTGCATACCCAAAATAACTGCGTCATAGCTGTTATCCAGTTTGTCGGGAAACCAGCCCAGGGAGTCCGGCAGGAGCTTGTGTTTGACAAGTTCAGTCTTCGATGGGTCTTGAATGTCGTCATCGGACCCCGTCACGTGATGTCCTGCCTTGTGGAGGGCAATCGCCAGATTGTGCATTACGCTGCCTCCGATAGCAATGAAATGAAATTTCTGAGGGTGAGACATCCTGTCCTAAGTTACCAGTTAAAGACTAAGTTAAAAAAAGTGACTGAAAAACAATGAGTATCAGAGCTTAGGGATGGAGTTGACTGTTGTTGCTTTGATCGACATGCATTTGAGTCGAAAAAAATTTTAGAGGTCAAAAGTAGAATAAAAACTTTTAGCTGCGCAATTTATTCACAATTTGATTTGTTTATTGAATGTTGACAAGTTGTGGAGACGGATCGGATGATGGCATAATGCATTCATTAGGTTTGTTGCCCATTAAATGAAACTACGTACAACAACCACAGTATGGAGCAACGATCAACGTCATTGAGGCCTAGTTCCGCGTACAGCGGAGGGAAGTCTGGCCAAGCTTTGGTGAGAGATCTCACTGAAAGTCTTGGCAAACTTCCGCCTCAGGCGCTTGACCTGGAAGAGGCGGTGTTGGGTGCGCTCATGCTGGAGAAAAATGCGCTTACCGCAGTGGTTGAATTCCTTCGCCCGGAACACTTTTACTCAGACGCCCACAGCGAGATTTATCAGGCCATCATCGACCTTTTTAAAGCATCCGATCCTGTGGATATGCGTACCGTTGTGGCGCAGCTAAGGAAGAATGGCAAACTTGAAATTGTAGGTGGCGCCTATGCGATAGCTGAACTCACTTCCAAGGTGAGCTCTGCGGCAAACATCGAATATCATTCTCGTATCATTATCGAGATGGCGATCAAGCGCAACCTGATCGAAATTGCCTCTCAGGTTCATCACGATGCCTACGAAGACACTAACGATGTATTCGAGCTCCTTGACAAGACAGAACAATCCATTTATAAGATCGCAGATTCTAACCTGAGAAAGAACTACGACAACATGAAGTCGTTGATGTTTCAGGCTACAAAAGAAATCCAGGAGAAGCGACATCACAAAGACGGCCTCACAGGTGTGCCGAGTGGTTTCTCGCGCTTGGATAGAATTACTTCTGGCTGGCAGAAATCAGATCTTATTATTATTGCGGCTCGCCCCGGTATGGGTAAGACAGCCTTCGTGGTGTCGGCCTTGCGCAATGCCTCAGTCGATTTTAATTTTCCTGTAGCGATCTTCTCTTTGGAGATGGCATCCATCCAGTTGGTGAACAGATTGATTTCTGCAGAAGCTGAACTGGAATCAGAGAAAATCAGAAAAGGAAATATTCAGGAGTTTGAATGGCAGCAATTGGTACACAAAACCAATCGCCTTTCAACAGCTCCAATATTTATTGATGATACCCCGGCACTTTCTATTCTTGAGCTTCGTGCAAAATGTCGCAGGCTAAAAGCAGAACATAATGTGCAACTGATCGTTGTGGATTATCTGCAGTTGATGAAAGGAGAAATTGGCGGTAACCGTGAACAGGAGATCGCTTCTATTTCACGAGCACTTAAAGGTGTGGCCAAAGAACTGAATGTGCCGGTGATCGCCCTCTCGCAGTTGAGTCGTGGTGTGGAAACCCGCGGAGGCGACAAGAGACCTCAATTGTCTGACTTACGTGAATCGGGTTCCATCGAACAGGATGCTGACATTGTTATGTTCCTTTACAGACCTGAATACTATAAGATCACCGTAGACGAAGATGGTATGCCAACGCAAGGCATGGCCGAAGTGATCATAGCCAAGAACAGGAACGGATCGCTCGACAACGTGAAGCTTAAGTTCATCGGCAAGTACACTAAGTTTGCTGACTTTGACGGACCGGGCAATGAGAATCCATTCTCAGGCATGGTCACCAGAGAAAGTCGATTGAATACCTTTGATCAGAAGGATGAGCCGCCAATGCCGGACGATGAAACTCCGTTCTAAGGAGATAGACGTTCTCGATTTATTCACGCTATCCTAAAATCTCATTTGTTATCTTTGATGAAGGAGTAAATCCTCATTCATTGGCTTTAATTTCTCACGTGCGGATCGGTGTTGCTCTTGTCATTCTTTTGGTAGGTACGACTGCGAATGCTCAATCAGTACGAGTTGACAGTTTGAAGCAAATTCTATTGCACACCGATTCTCTTTCGGTCCGATATGCCCATACTTTGCTGATGATATGCAACAACTGGCTGGAGCATAATCCGGACTCGGCACTTTCCGTTTGTCGGCAGGCTCTGAATGCCAAAATTACCACCGACTCACTTAAGGCACAGACATTCATCAAAACCTCCACGGCTTACAGCCACAAAGGGATTTACGATCAATCCATGGAGCTTGCATTACAAGGCCTAAGGCTTGGAGAAAAGATAAGGGATACATTAGCCATTGTTGACGCACACACCAATCTCGGAATAGATTTTTTCATTCAGGAGGATTATGAGAAGGCATTGGTACACTTTGAGTTGGCAGAAAACCTCTCTGCAAGCGTGCACGACTCCATTAGACTGGGTCACTCGATCAACAATATCGGACTGATCGTTGGGTCGCTTTCTGATTATGAAACTGAAATCAAGAGATACAAAGAAGCGAGGGAAATTTTTGGCAGAATAGGGGAACAAGAGGGATATGCCAATACGATTATGAATCTTGGTACAGCTTATTCGTCACTGGGTCAATATACCGAGGCGATTTCTTCCTTTGAGGAGGCACTCGCGATTTATCAGGAGATGAAATACAGCGCTGCCGAAG
This sequence comes from Cyclobacteriaceae bacterium, assembly GCA_050185175.1. Classification (GTDB taxonomy): domain Bacteria; phylum Bacteroidota; class Bacteroidia; order Cytophagales; family Cyclobacteriaceae; genus ELB16-189. The sequence goes on along the minus strand of JBFWZR010000024.1, from coordinate 19,295 downwards.
AGCAGGCCTATATCAATCTTGGCGAGACTTATCTGGAGATGCAGGAATATAGAAATGCGTTAGATGCCATCTACAGGTCGCTTGAGATTAGCAAAAGATTCAATTACCGGTTGGATGAATTGTATTCAATGGAATTGCTGGCTAAAATTCATGCAGCAATGAAACGATACGACAGCGCGTACTACTACAACCGGGAGTTTGTGCAGTTGAAGGATTCACTTTTTAATGTAGAGAAGCAGAGCATCCGCTCTGATATGGAAGCAAAGTACGAGTCAGAAAAAAAAGAACAGCGAATACTTCAGCTGCAGCAGGAGACACTCATCAAAGATCTTCAAGTAAGGGAGGAGCAACAATGGCGAAATTCTTTGATCATGCTTTCCGGGTCATTCGGGATCATTTCTATCCTTTTTTTTAATCGTTTTCGTACAAAAAAGAGAACATCGGACTTGCTGAATAAAAAGAACGAGGAGCTCAAACAGCTCAACGGGTTGAAGGACCGGATGTTCACCGTCATATCTCACGACCTGAAAAGCCCGTTGTCTGCATTCAGCAACCTGACGCGGAGTTTAGCAGAGAATGTAAAGCAAATCACACCCGATCAAATCGAACAATATTTATTAAACCTCAACCAGTCCTCTCAAGATCTGTCACGACTTCTAAATAATTTGTTGGAGTGGGCGCTCACTCAAACTGGATCCATGGTCTACAAACCCGAGGGCGTTAGCTGTCATCAAATGGTGGACGAAGTGATAAGTCAACTGAGCCCTTCACTTAGCGAGAAATCCATACGTATTGAAAAATTTATTCCGGATAATCTCACCGCTTATGCCGATCGCAATATGGTGATCATCGTCATTCGCAATCTCGTCTCCAATGCGATTAAGTTTTCCAACGAAGGTGGGGTGATCACTATTTACGCAGGTCACAAATCGAAGGTCGTAACACTTGGGGTGAAGGACACAGGTGTTGGGATCAGTACGGCAGATCAAAATAAATTGTTTAAACCTGAGGAAGATGTTCACTCGGTAGGAGATTCTTCCGAGAAAGGAACAGGCATAGGTCTGTTGCTTTGTAGAGAGTTGGTCGAGAAAAACGGTGGGAATATTTATGTGGAAAGTAAGTTGGGAGAGGGGAGTAATTTTTATTTTAGTCTTCCTGAATCTGCACCATGACCCCAACCTCCATCATTCTTGTAGATGACCATCGTATCGTTCGCGATGGAATTAAAGTGATGTTGCTGGCCGTGCCCAGATTTAATGTCGTGGGAGAGGCCGGGAATGGTTCAGCTTTTTTCGAGTTGTTCAAAAAGCAATCAGCAGATGTCGTTGTCCTTGATTTGAAAATGCCTGGCGAAAACGGAGCGGTGATTGCCGAGAGGTTAAAGCGAGAAAGCCCGGCAACCAAAATCTTGATACTAACGGCTGAGATGGACGAGTCCCTGATTCGTCACTGCTTCAGAGCCGGGGTAGAAGGCCTCATTTCAAAAGAGTCGGGTAAGGAAACATACCTAGAAGCCCTTGAGTCGATCGCTGACGGAAGGACTTATTACGGAGGGCAGTTTTCTGCGCTGCTTTATGCCAGACAAGAGGAAACTACCAGTCCTAAACTCAGCACACGAGAAATTGAAGTACTGAAAGGATTTGCAAACGGTAGCTCTTACAAGCAGATCGCTGCTGATCTGAACATCAGCACCAGAACAGTCGAGACACACAAGAAGAATATCCAGGGCAAACTCGGAGTTAGCACCACGGCAGAGCTGGTGAAATACGCTATTAAGGAGGGTATTGTTATTAACATATAAACATTTCGGGCTCTAAACCCTTGCGAATATTTTTTCTCGTGGCCACGAGTTGATGATTGCCGTCAACCTCAAATCGCTTCTCTCTCAATACTACAAACGCAGCTACTGTTAACCAGCTATCGGGAGTTTTCCGGATGGCCGATACGGCTAAATCAGGATGTTATCACGCAGGCCTAATAAAGTTCTTTGCATCGTTAGCCTTGTTCTTAAAATCAAAATCAAAACCTAATGAAAACAATTAAAACAAACGCTGCTTGGGTACTGGCCTTGGTACTCATCATGCTGGGAGTTTGCGTGTCGAACTTATCGTTTGGCCAGCTCAACAAACTCAAAGACAAAGTGAAGGTGCCTGTGAAGCAGGAAACAACTCAGCCAAAACCTGCAAGTAATTCTGGATCTACCTCTGCCTCTTCATCCTCCACGCCACAGGAGCAACCGGCTGAGGCTGCTGTAGCCGCTGGCAAGACGATCTACATCAGTCCTGCCGGTGACAACAATAATGACGGAACAGACCCGAAAGCGCCCATGAAGGAAATTGACAAAGCGATGGCCAAAGCTGAAGACGGTGACAAGTTCTTCGTAGCTGAAGGTACTTACACCGGAACATTTGGTGTGGGTTACTGGGAAATCACAAAAGCAGTTCAGATCTACGGAGGATACAATGCCGATTTTACATCCCGCGATCCTTTTCGTCACCTCACCGTCATTCAACCACCAAAGGATGCATTTGCAAAAAGCGCCAACCGGAATGTGTTTGACATGAAAAAGCCACTCAATGGAGTCGTAGTAGACGGTCTCATATTCGATGGCGGAGAAAAAACGCCTTACAATGCTGACCCTGATCCTAAAAAAGCCGGACGTTGTGAAGGCTGCGAGACGGGTATGATGATGGTGGGCCCTGGTCAAAAGAATCCGGAAGGCGTAATGCTCGTTCTTTATGGTAATAACCATGTAGTTCGCAACTGTGTATTTGTCAACTCAAGCTTCGGTGGTGTAAGAGCCAAATTAGGCCAGGGTGGACAAGGTGATATCGAGATTGCCAACAACGTTTTCGTTGGAAACAGAATGTTTGGCATCGAAGGGTTTGGCCTTGCAGGCAAAGCGCCTGAAGGTGAAATAAACATCCACCACAACACCATTCTCTTTTCTTGGAGCCGCCTGAAAGACCTGCTAGACTTTGGCTACGGTATCAATGTGCAAAACAACGCGACCTTCAAAATCCATGAAAATATCATCGCATTAAATATCTCTGCAGGAATCTCTTCGCAAAGATTCAACCAGGATCTCTACATCGACAACAACCTTTTCTTCGGCAACAAGAAAAAAGACTTCTGGTTCAATCCCGGCAGCAACGCCAACGTGCAAATTGATGCGCCAGAGTTTGGCGATGTTGATATCAAGAGTGCTAAAGGGAATGTGGATCAAAACCTGAAGCTGTCTATGGAGGAGTCATATTTCAATGGTTTCCTGAATGCGCAGTATAGCGAGACTACGGACTATGATCCCAATTCACAAGCTAACCTGATGCGTGCTGCCTTGGGCATGAACAAGCAGGGATCGATAAACTCTTCAGTGAGCATGTACGCCAACCGCTACCCATGGAAGAAGTGTCTTGAACTGATCGGGGCACATCCACAGTACGGAGCTCAGAAGGCAACTAACCTTTGATAGATACTAAGGCCAGCCACTTGCTGGCCTTACTCTTAAGCACTGCACACGGTTTGGTCAACAGCGGCCGCTAGTCGGAATCCTCCGATGAACAAGGCAAATGACCAGGCTTGTGCGGTGCCTTTTTTTATTTTTTGAGTTGACTGACCGCTGTGTGCTTTTTATTTTTAATTCGTCCTTTGTATATTAATAAGTTATGAAGGCGTTAGTTCTAACCGGACCCAGAACCATTGAAATAAAAGATATTCCCAAGCCGGAAATCAAGTCCGGTCATGCCCTGGTAAAGATGAAAGGCGTTGCCCTGAATAGGCGGGACGATTGGATCAGAGAGGGAAAATATCCACGGATAAAATATGGAGTGACCCTGGGATCAGATGGGGCAGGAGTAGTGGAATCTGTTTTTGATGAAATCCACAAACCCTGGGAGGGGCAGGAGGTGGTGATCAACCCTAATATGGGCTGGGGAAGTGACCCGGAAGTTCAGTCTCATGATTATACAATTCTTGGGATGCCGGTAGACGGCACATTTGCAGAGTATCTGCTGGTCAATGTTGACAGGCTGCACCATAAGCCATTTCACCTTGACTTTCTTCAGGCTGCTACACTGCCATTGGGAGGCCTTACGGCTTACCGCGCCCTGTTCAGAAGGGGTGGACTCAAACCGGGACAAAACGTTTTGATTTCCGGTTTTGGTGGAGGTGTGGCTCAGTTTGCATTCTTGTTTGCACAAGCAGCTGGTGCCAACGTGTACATCACCTCAGGGAGCGATGAAAAAATTGAAAAGGCCCTGAAGATGGGAGCCAAGGGTGCCTTCAATTACAAAAAGCAAAGCAATTACGAAGACTTGTGGAAGACGAAGGGCGGTTTTGATTTGATCGTGGATAGCGCGGGAGGAGACCAGCTAAACAGCTACATAAAACTGTTGAGACCTCATGGTCGCATTGTCTTCTACGGAGCCACCAATGGACTCCCTAATAAAGTGGACTTGTACAGGATGTTTTGGAATCAATTGACCCTTCAGGGAACCACCATGGGCAATGATTCAGAATTTAATGAGATGTTGTCTTTTGTGAGTAAACACAAAATAAGGCCGGTTGTGGATTCCATACGACCCTTCTCGAAAATTAGTGACTCCTTTCGGGACATCACCATGCCCAACAAGGTAGGCAAGATTGTGATCCAGGTCGGCTAAAAGTAAAAAGCCACGTGAGTGGCTTTTTCAATTTAACTATCGTAGGGAGAGCATTACATAATCTTGGCAGTTGATCTGACCCAATTTCTGATTTGCGATCGGGTCCTTCCTGACTTCATTTGTAAGCGTCCGATGAGTTCGTTCTCACCTCGTCCCATAAATTGTAGGTCACTGTCATTCACATTGGGAAACTCTTTTTTGATTTGACCTCTCAAGTTTGCCCAGTTGACACCAAGCTTCAACTCTTCGTTCTCTTCCACTTTTTCTTTTTCGTTTGTCATGTCAGTATCCTTTCGTTTTTAAAATTTCAGAAACCGGAAAATGCTAGTGGGCTACCCCAGATAGCTCGTCTACTGCATGTTTGCCATTGGCTTTGAACCTGTCAACGCGCTCGTTGTAAGCTTTCACAGCTTCTTTCATCTTGGTGTTTGCGGTATCGGCTAAATCACTAGCCATCTCTTTTGATTTGCTGATCAGTTTCTTTCTTGTCTTACGACCACTGCGAGGGGCCAACAACATACCTGCGGCTACTCCTGCAACTGAACCCAATATAAATCCTCCTAATACTTTTGCTTTAGTATTCATATCTAAAAAAAATTTAGTTAAACAATTCTTGAACCCTTCAAGACATTCTGATAAGTGTTTTCAAAATCAACTTTGATTACTGAAGAATCAAAAGGTAGTGTTGACTTACTACTCGCACCTACTATTAATAACGCAATTTTCCATTTTTTGTTTCAATCATTCCATAAAATTCCATCATCATCAACCTTAATAAAATAAAAAAGTACGGACCGACTTGATCCGTACTTTTCTTGAGCTTTTGATTTAACTCTTGCTTATAGCAAACCAACTATCGTTGCAGAAACATTTACACTTTCATTTGCTTCTACATTGATCGTATTGATGACATTGCTATTGATTTCGAGATCTGCATCCAGCAATCCCTTGAACTCGAATTGATTTGTTGTGCTGTTTTTGTCGTACGCTACAAAGGCCAGCTCATAGTCACCTTCCTCCATGAAGTGAAGATCATAAGTGTTTGTTAAGCCCTCAACCACCACTGCGCTGGTAACTGCGTGGGTAAACGTTAGCCCATTCTCATCAGCAGTTGTTTCAGTCGATTGGTTGAAGTCACCCTTATGATACGCATACACAATTACCATATCTGAATTGGTAGTAAAAGACTCCTGGTAAGATCCCTCCACTTCACCTGCTTCACTTTCTCTAAGTGCGCGAACAGCCAGGTCCAGGTCGCTCTGCGCCACAAACTGGTAGTTTGCATTTGATCCGCTGGAATGCTTTATGGCCTTCCTTAAGTCAAAATCCAGCACAATCTTTTCTGACGTGTTAGCAACTACAGCAATTGACTTGTCAATTGTGATGTCGGTTGTTCCGGTCGCGGATGCCGTCAGCTGATGCTTCGTATCATCTGTGGTAAGCACATAGTTCGCTGGCGTATTTCCATTCGCGTCTGTGGTATTGTCAATCACCAGAGTAATTGAACTATATGTTTTTGCATCAACCTTCGCATCAGTCAACAGCTTTGTCTGGCCGTTGGCATAGGCTGAGAGCTCAATAGTTTGCTTCTCATCAAGGCCTACTGACTGTCCGTCCACCTTGATATCAGCAACGGTTACAAAAACACCTTGGATATTAGCATCATCCGAAGGCGCATCTGTGATTTCAAATGTCACTTCTCCTTGCCCTACTGTTGGGTCGTCATCATCACACGATTGCATGGTTATGAGAACCAGGCTTGCTATTGCTACGGCAAAAAAATTAAAAATTTTAGAAATCATATTCTTAGCTTATTTGGTTTGCACCAATTGTTTTCAAAATGATGCCAGCACTTTAATTATAGCACGAGACGCTGATGGGAGGGTTTTAGAGAAGGGAAGGGGTAGAAGTATTGGGTATTTCTTTCTACAACAATCAAATTGATTCCACAGTAGATTTATCCGGTGGGTAACTAGTCAAGTTCGTCCAACAACATGCGCAGTTCATTGGCTGTCTTGCGGTCTTTCTGTTCATGACACATTTTAAGTCCGCGCTCAACCACAATTTTGGCTTCTTCAAAATTATTTTGATCCAGCAAAAGCGTAGCTGCCTGATAGTAGGATGGGATATAGTCAGGTTTGTGTTTAATTAAGTCCAACAGTATTTGAGTAGCTCTGGGTTGATCCTCGTGCGTGAGTTCCAGTGCGAGCGCATACCTGTTAAAAGGCTCCTCAGGGTCTTCGGCAATGTATTTTTCAAGAAGTTGGATTCGCTCAATATTCATTCTGGTTTTGGCTTAACTGACTTCCGATTTTTGTATTTTATGCTTTATCTTGAGCGCAATTTACAAGGGTTTTGATAACGTTTTGATAATCATTTTGTTGGTATTTGTATGAAGATATTAGTTTGTATTAGCCACGTTCCTGACACCACTTCCAAAATCAACTTTGTGGAGAACAACACGAAGTTTGACACAGCTGGAGTTCAGTTTATCATCGGTCCATATGATGACTATGCGCTCGCAAGGGCAATTGAACTCAAAGAATCATCAGGAGCTACTGTCACGGTATTGAATGTAGGACTTGCTGAAACGGAGCCCACTATCCGCAAAGCGTTGGCGATCGGTGCTGATGATGCTATTCGTGTAAATGCACATCCTACCGACTCCTATTTTGTAGCTACCCAAATTGCTGAGCACGCAAAGGGATATGATCTCATACTGATGGGAAGAGAGTCAATCGACTATAACACAGGTGTAGTTCATAGTATGGTGGGTGAAATGTTAGGCCTGCCTTCCGTTTCACCTGTAATGAAGCTCGACATAGACGGAACCACCGTTAAAATGCAACGCGAGATCGAAGGAGGTAAGGAAAGTGTTGAAGCCACACTTCCATTAGTGGCCGGATGTCAGGAGCCCATTGCAGAATGGAAAATTCCAAACATGCGAGGTATCATGTCCGCCCGCACCAAGCCACTCAACGTGGTGGAACCAAAAGCCGTTGACGCTGCCGTGCAATTTCAAAAATATGAGCTACCGCCTCCAAAAGGTGCGGTGAAAATGATCTCTGAGGATAACGTTGCTGAATTGGTAACGCTGTTGAAGAACGAAGCGAAGGTATTATAGAATTTTTAAGCAGAAGAAATTATGGCAATACTGGTTTTTATAGAAAGCGCAGAAGGAAAAATTAAGAAGACCTCATTGGAGGCAGTGGCTTACGCACACGCCATGGGCGACAAGGTTTCAGCCATTGCGCTGGGCACTGTGGACAAGGGCGAACTTGAAGCCGTTGGAAAATACGGAGCCGCAAAAGTTTTATCAGTAGCAGACGAGCGCCTCAATCAAGGCGTGATAAAAGCTTATGCCAGTGTGCTCGCACAGGCAATGGAAGCAGAGGGTGCCGATACACTTGTCCTGGCCAATTCATCGCTGGGCACTCCTGTGGCGGCAAGTGTGGCCATAAAAGTAAATGCAAGCCTTGCATCCAATGCTGTTGAACTACCGAACGCCAGTGGTGGGTTTGTAGTGAAGCAGAGCATATACACCGGAAAAGCATTTGCGCTGGTCGACATGAAAAAGCAAAAGAAAGTAATTGGCATAAAGAAGAATGCGGTTGAATTGAAAGAGGTTGGCGGCAACGCTGAAGTGAGCGCCTTCTCCGCAAACCTTTCAGATGCAGACTTTGCCACAAAAATTACTAACACTGAAAAAGCAACTGGAGAGATATTGCTGCCGGAAGCTGAGATCGTAGTGTCTGGAGGTAGAGGAATGAAAGGGCCCGAGCACTGGGGCATGCTGGAAGATCTGGCAAAAGAACTTGGCGCAGCTACAGGCTGCAGCAAACCGGTGTCAGACATTGGTTGGCGGCCTCACCACGAGCACGTGGGCCAAACAGGCGTTAAGGTGGCGCCACAACTATATATAGCCATTGGTATATCGGGTGCCATTCAGCACCTTGCCGGTGTCAATTCATCAAAGTGCATCGTTGTAATTAACAAAGATCCTGAGGCTCCGTTCTTTAAAGCTGCTGACTATGGAATAGTTGGTGATGCCTTTACCGTAGTGCCCAAGCTGACCGAAGCAATCAAGGCAGCGAAATAAGGATTAATACCAACTTATTATGCCAAACTTGATGGGTTTGTCAATATTTATTTAATTTCGATTTAGAGCAGCGGAGTTTTGAAGAAGATCAAACTGGAAATATTAGGCCTTTCCTCAAGTCAGTCACAAACCGGATCATTTGCCCTGGTATTGGGAGAAACCGAAGGGAACAGAAGACTTCCAATTATCATCGGAATGTTTGAAGCACAAGCAATCGCCATCGAGATTGAGAAGATTATTCCCAATCGTCCGATGACCCATGATTTGTTTAAATCCTTTGCGAATAGTTTCAACTTTCATGTTGAAGAGATTGTAATTTCTGATCTCAAAGAAGGAGTATTCTTTGCTAAAATCGTTTGCACGGATGGACTGAAGAAACATGAAGTCGATGCGCGACCTTCTGATGCCATCGCGATAGGACTGAGATTTGATTCTCCTATTTACACCTATGAGAATATACTGGCAGAAGCCGGTATTGTTCTCACAGATGAGGAGGATGAGGAAGAAAAGATAGAAGCGAGGACCGAAGCCAAAGTGAAAGTGAAGAAAGAGAAGAAGGGAGACGACTTCAAGAACTACTCGGTAGACAAGTTGAATGAATTGCTGAAAGAAGCCATTGATAAAGAGGACTACGAGAGGGCAGCAAAAATCAGAGATGAATTAAGCAAGCGTAACTAGCGCAATCAAGCACTTCGTTGATGGACTACCTAAGAGGCTTCATTGGTTTGCTGTTCATCATCGCGCTGGCATTTTTACTTTCTAAGAACCGCAGGTCAATCGACTGGAGACTTGTCTCCGCGGGAATCATCCTTCAAATCGTCATAGGGCTCGTCATCGGCAAGATTGAAGTGGCGCAAGCGGCCTTCAATTATCTCAGCAGCAAATTAGTGGTCTTTCTTTCCTTTGCTCAGAATGGCGCTGAGTTTTTATATGGAGATCTGGCAAAGAACAGCTCCAACGATCCTAATGTTAAACATAGTCTTGGTTTCCTTTTTGCATTTCAGGCGTTACCGACTGTCATTTTCTTTTCAGCAGTTTCAGCGGGATTGTACTACCTCGGCATTCTACAGAAGATAGTTTTTGGTTTTGCCTGGGTGATGGCGCGAACCATGAGACTGTCGGGATCAGAAAGCCTGGCAGCAGCAGCCAATATCTTTATGGGTCAGACAGAAGCTCCGCTTTTGGTAAGACCTTTCATCTCTCGGATGACGAACTCAGAGCTCAACTGCCTGATGGTGGGCGGCATGGCCACCATCGCGGGTAGTGTGTTGGGTGCTTACGTTTCTTTTCTGGGAGGAGGGAGCCCCGAAGAACAGGCCAAGTTCGCAAGCTACTTGTTGAGCGCCTCGATCATGAATGCGCCAGCTGCAATCGTGTTGGCAAAAATCTTTATGCCTGAAAATGAACCCGAGAAGATCGACCGTAAACTTCAGGTGAACAAGGACCAGGTGGGTGTCAACTTCATCGACTCGCTGGCTACAGGTGCGGCTGATGGATTGAAACTCGCACTGAATATCGGTGCTATGTTGCTCGCATTCATCGCTATCATTTATGCCATCAACTGGATACTGGTCGATGGCATTGGTAATCTTACGGGGTTAAACGAAGTGGTGCGGGAAAGTACAAACGGAACCTTTCAGGGTTTCTCACTACAATATATTCTAGGTCAGGTGTTCCGGGTGTTTGCCTTCGCCATGGGTGTTGACTGGAATGAAACACTTCAGGTTGGAAGTCTTCTGGGGCAGAAGGTAGTGATTAATGAGTTTGTTGCGTACCTCAACCTTGCTGAGATCAAGAATGCCGGACTTCTCAGCGAGAAGGCGATCCGAATTTCAACCTACGCACTTTGTGGCTTTGCCAACTTCAGCTCTATCGCCATACAGATAGGCGGCATAGGCGGGATGGCGGCCGACCGGCAAGGTGACTTGTCGCGGATGGGCCTAAGAGCGATGATCGCTGCCACCCTTGCAACTATGATGACGGCAACGATAGCCGGTGCCATCTTCTGATCAATTACATTGCAGGAATTCTCCTTACCTTCGCGCGCCATCTATCAGATTTTTATCGGGATGCTATTTGATTTTTTGTAATTACGCGCTGTCGCTTTTTTCATCCTATGTTTCGAATTTTACTGCTGTCCTTCTTTGCATTTTTTTGCGGAGCGTTGCTGGCCAGAGACGCTGACCCTCGACCGAGCTTTACAATCTATAAGACCTCCGATAAAATAATTCTGGATGGCGTGGTAGATGAGGCCGCTTGGGAGAAAGCGGTCATCATGAGCGACCTTCGTCAGCAGTTCCCCTACGACACCTCAGCTTCAAGAGTCAAAACTGAATTCCGCCTCACTTACGATGATAACTTCTTATATGTGTCAGCGGTGGCCTATGACAACACTCCGGGCAAATATGTGATCTCTTCTCTAAGGCGCGATTTTAGAGGAGCTGGACTAGATGGACTCGCGATTATAGTCGATCCGTTTCAGGATTTGACCAATGGTTTTTTCTTCGGCCTAAGTCCTGCGGGTGTTCAGCGTGAGGGGTTGATTTCAAACGGCTATATCAGAGGTGAAGACCTTGACCTTTCGTGGGACAACAAATGGTATGGCGAAGCAAAGATTTACGATGACCACTGGATTGCCGAGTTTGCCATTCCTTTCAAGACCTTACGGTTTAAGTCAGGGGCCAAAAAATGGAATGTAAAACTGTACCGACAGGATAGTAAAGAGAATGAGCGGGCAGTGTGGCCGTGGACGCCTCGAAACTTTGAAGTGGGTACACTCAATTACTCCGGTGAGCTGATTTTTGACGAGCCACCTGTGGCGCCCAGTAGTAATGTGTCAATCATTCCCTATGTAGCCACAGCAGGCAGCAAGGACTTTATCAAAGAAACCCCAACGCAAAGTGATTTTCAGGTGGGAGGCGATGCCAAGATTGCCGTGACTTCTTCGCTGAATCTCGACCTGACAGTTAATCCCGACTTTTCTCAAGTGGAAGTAGATCAGCAGGTGACCAACCTCGATCGATTCGAAATCTTCTTTCCGGAGCGAAGGCAGTTCTTTCTGGAGAATGCCGACTTATTCTCGTCTTATGGTCATCCGTTCGCACGCCCTTTTTTCACCAGACGCATTGGTGTAGCAAGAGATCCAAATACGGGTTCCAATGTGCAAAACCGTATCAACTTCGGGGCACGCCTTAGCGGAAACCTGAATAAGCTTTATCGGATTGGGTTTCTTCACATGCAGACGCAGAAGATTGAAGAACTGGATATTCCACAGTATGATTACACCGTGGCAGCGGCCCAGCGGAGAATAGGAACCAACTCAAACATACGCGCCATCTTCGTTAATAGACAGCAGTTTAAAACTGATTCATCTGACTTCAGGTTCGAAGGTTACAACTACAACCGCGTGTTGGGTGCCGACTACAACTATGCCTTCCTCAACAATAAGATTACAGGTTGGGCATTTTATCATCGGCAGTTCACACCACAAAAAGTGAGTTCACCTTACTCACAGGGATTTGGAATCATATATAGCACACAAAAACTGAATCTTACTTTCTTCCAACAAGCATTCGGTAAGGGCTTTGATCCGGCAGTAGGTTTTCTGCCGCGTGCGGGCTACCAGAGAATTTCGCCTTCCGGTGAAATAAGATTTTTTCCGGATTCCAGGTTGATCATCAATCACGGTCCGGTTTATGACCTCGGATACATTTGGGATGATATCTACGGCTACACGGACCACGATCAAAAGGTCGGGTATCAGGTCTTGTTTCAAAATAATGCACAGGCAAGTGTAAACTATCGAAATGTTTACACCTACCTCTTTGCACCGTTTGATCCGACACGATCACCATCGGAGGTGATGGCGGAGGAATTGCCTGCATTCACCGACTACAACTACTCCTCTGTCGAAGTTAGATATGTATCAGACCCGCGAAAGCCATTCAATGTCGAGATCAACGGTGTGTCTGGAGATTACTTTAATGGGACGCGCACGGGAGTACAAGGTAAAATCAACTACAGAATCCAACCCTATGGAGTTATTTCTGTGGATATGAATTACAACAAAATTAAGTTGCCTGCTCCGTATCAGTCAGCAGACATCTATCTGATCAGTCCGAGAGTGGATCTGACGGTCTCGCGATCCGTGTTCTTCACCACGTTTTTCCAGTATAACAGTCAGTTCAATAATGTCAACATCAACTCCAGGTTCCAGTGGAGGTTCAAGCCCGTGTCTGACTTGTTTATTGTTTACACCGACAACTACTTCTATTCGTTCGACCAGCCTCAACAAAATTTCAACCCCAAGTCACGATCGATCGTATTGAAACTTACCTATTGGCTTAACATGTAGGATATGACAAAACCTGTAGTCCATGAAGACCGGTTTTTTCTCGAAGGACCTGCCAGCCGCAAGAGTGAGTTCTTATATGTCATTCGCATCGCCAGGCAGTTCATTCGTGGGTTCCGTAAGCTGCACTTTGTCGGCCCGTGTGTCACTGTGTTTGGTTCGGCACGATTTGGGGAAGACAACGAGTACTACCAGCGAACTGTAGAGTTGGGCGCAGCACTCTCGCGGTTGGGTTTCACGATCATGACAGGAGGAGGGCCAGGCATTATGGAAGCTGCACCACGTGGTGCGAAGTCGGTGGGAGGGAGAACGGTAGGGTGCAACATTGAACTGCCGCACGAGCAGAGACCAAATCCTTATCTGGATGTGGTGGTCACCTTTCGACACTTCTTCGTTCGAAAAGTGTTGCTGGTAAAATACTCTTATGCCTTTGTGGTGATGCCTGGCGGAGCAGGAACCATGGATGAGTTGTTTGAGACGCTCACACTAATACAGACGGGAAAAATTCAAGAGTTCCCAATGGTGGTGTTTGGCACCAGCTATTGGAAAGACCTGCGTGAGATGCTGGATAAGATGGTAGGTGAGAAGACGATTTCTCCGGAAGACCTCAACCTGATTCTTTTTACGGACTCTGTAGAAGAAGCAACAAAGCACATTGAGCGTATCACGCAAGCGCGATTTGGACTGGTGAGAAAGAAACTTAAACCATCGTGGGTATTTGCTGAGCGCTAGCCGCCCACTACTTTGCGCAGTTGGTCGATGAGACTATCCCACAAATCCTTCAGCTCCGTGAGGTCGTCAAAATCGGAATAGTCGGATACTTTGAGAAAAGTACTTTGAGTTAACTCATTGAGTTCAATTCTAAGTTCAAAATAGGAGGGATCGTCCTTATCTTCCTCCGTCTCAGGAACAAACTCAAACCTCGTAAAGTGATTGGTACGATGTGCTGCGATGGTGGCCTTATGTTGCTCGTTGTCCCATACAAAGGAATACACCTTCTCAGGGTTGATGTTTACATCATCTGCGAACCACTCTGCAAGACCGCTGGCAGTGCTGATGTACGGATAGAGCATCTTAGCAGATGCGTGTATCTCATAATCTTCTGTGAATAGATTTTTACCTGCCATTATAATCGATTGGATTTTAATTTATGGCATTTTTTAGTGAACGACAAATAAAAGAATTGGATAGCGAAAATCTCAAAAGTTTGTAAGTTTGCGCTCCCATATCGGGACGACACAAGAATTGGTGTGTGGACAAAGAAATATGGCGCGGTAGCTCAGGCGGTTACCTGCCTGCCGCAGGCAGGGAGCGCAAGGATTCGAGTCCGTCAGTTGGCGGATGAGAGTTCAACTGAGAAGTGTAGGTTTGTAAGAACAAAAAATATGGCGCGGTAGCTCAGGCGGTTAGAGCGCAGGATTCATAACCCTGAGGTCGGGAGTTCAACTCTCCCCCGCGCTACGAAACGAAGGCAGCGAGAGCTGCCTTTTTGTTTTCTCGCTGCCTTAAATTTCTCCGTACTTTAATATTCATCGTCATTCAGAGGGAGTTCCGATGATGATCGGTACGACCGCCTGCCTGCCGCAGGCATGGAAGAATCTAGGAAACGTCAAGAGATTCTTCGATCGCTCCCGCTGGTGCGGGATCTCACTCTGAATGACGTTTCCTTTTTTCGCCATCTGCAGGGACTTTCGTGTTCAAAGGAATAACAGAGTTTAGTGGTTAGTTTGAGCTTTCTTAGTAGTTCCAAGCGCGCTGGCCCGGCAAAATAGCGGGGGTGCGTTTGCACGTGCGAGGAAGCATTATTTTGCCTAGCCTTTTGGCATACTTTTTTGGCAATGAAAAAAGTATGAGCCTGCCCGGCTTGAGGGCGAATGAACTCACGGCCAAACTGGGTTCATACCACTGCCATGCCGAAGGCTTGCAGTCCATCAAGCAAAATATGAAGGCCCTAAGAACGACAATTCATTAACACCAGTCCCCCTGGCCTTGTTTTTGATACTATCTTTGCCACTATGCTGGGCATGAAGAAGATCGACAAACTCATTATAACCTCCTTCATCGGGCCGTTCGTGCTCACCTTCCTTGTCGTGGTCTTCATCCTGCTCACGCAACACATGCTCAAGTACTTCGATGACATCATCGGCAAAGACCTGGGCTGGGATGTGCTGGGCTCTCTTCTTTTCTACTTTGCCATTTTCATGACACCCATCGCATTGCCACTGGCTGTGCTGCTGTCATCCTTAATTACCTATGGCAACCTTGGCGAGCATTTTGAACTTACCGCAGTGAAGAGTCTTGGCATCTCGCTTGTGCGAAGTCTGCTTCCGATGTTCGTATTTGTAATTCTATTGACTGGTGTGGCGTTCTATGCCAACAACAACCTCGTACCCAAAGCCGCTCTCGAAGCCTATAGTCTCCTATACGATATCAAGCAGAAGAAACCTGCGCTCGATCTCAGAGAGGGCACCTTCTACAGCTCCATTCCTGATATCAGTATCAAGGTGAATGATAAACTACCCGATGGCCAGTCACTGCGTGGTGTGATCATCTATGATCATCGTAATAAAGTGGGAAACCGCGAGGTGACGATTGCTGATTCAGGCCGCATGTACACCATCCTCAACGATCAGTATCTCAAGCTCGAACTTTACAATGGCTACAACTACAACGAGGGCTCAGCGCAAACCAATGAAATGGCTGGACGTGGAACGGAGAACCAGACCCTGAGCAAGACCAAGTTTGATAAAACACAGATCGTTTTTGACCTCTCTTCCTTCGGATTGAATCGCACAGATAAGAAATGGTTTCAGGGCAACCGCATCATGCGCAACCTCAGCGAGCTCCAACACGACATGGACTCCATTGGCAACAGCGTGAAAGACCAAGACCTCGGATTGCTTACCATCACTAGCAACAGCGCTTTTCAGTTTCACTTCAAGAACGATACGATATCATTGCCAGAAGATCTGGCTGCTTATAAGGCTCAAAAAGATTCTATAACGGAGGCCACCACAGAAACAAAACTTGCAGCCCGTCAGAAGAGGTGGACTGCAAATGCAGCACGATCCAAGTCGTTGGTGCCAGAAATAAAGACAGACAACGACTCACTGAAAGCGTTGGTAGCCACTAAGTCCGACAGCTTGTTTACTCGTCCTCCTACAAGCACGGAGGTGGCAGCCGCACTTGCCCACGCGCGCCTTATCAAAAGTCAGATCACCAACTTTGGAAATCAGAAACTCAATTATGAAAACGAGTTCCGGGTCTTCCAGGTGCAGTGGCACAAGATCCTCGCGCAATCGCTGGCCTGTATTGTCATGTTCCTCATAGGTGCACCACTGGGTGCCATCATTAAGCGGGGTGGGCTGGGCGTGCCTGTGCTGGCTTCGATACTCTTCTTCATCATCTTCTACATCCTCACCATGCTGGGAGAGAAGTGGTCCAAGCAAGGGCTAATTCCCGTACCGGTAGGCATCTGGGCAGCCAATGGGATTTTGTTTGTGGTAGGTCTTCTCTTCCTACGGCAGGCCAGGGTGGACGCCCGCCTCTTCGATGCCGACTTCTATAATGTGGTCTGGGACAAGCTAAAAGCCTGGCTGCGAAGCAAAAAGCTCATCTCTCAGGCATCGGTTTGAATTTGCTTTTTCGGCTGGACTGATATACTTTTGCGCTTTAAAATAGAGAAAATATATATTTAGAAGCGATGTATCTGAATTCAGCAAAGAAACAGGAGTTGTTCAGCAAACACGGTGTTGCAAAAGCAAAGACCGACACAGGCTCTCCAGAGTCTCAAATTGCCCTTTTTACCTATCGAATAAATCACCTCACTGATCACCTAAAAGGTCAGAAGAAGGATTTTTCGACACAGGCAGGCCTTTTAAAGCTGGTAGGTAAGCGTAAGAAGCTACTTAACTACCTCCAGAAGGTAAATATCGAGCGATACAGGGCGGTTTTAACAGACCTTGATCTAAGAAAGTAAGAATTGATTTGAATAGCATAGGGAACCAACATCGGTTCCCTTTTCGCTTTCATTACACTGGGTGTTGACTCCCGTCAATACCCCATAACTATTAAACAATCATGAGTATTATACAAAAGACCTGCAAGCTTCCTGACGGCAGGGAAATCACAATCGAAACAGGAAAATTAGCACGCCAGGCCGATGGGTCTGTCGTAGTGAGAATGGGTAACACGATGTTGCTCGCTACCGCAGTAGCATCGCAGGATGCCAAGGAAGGAGCAGACTTCCTTCCGCTGTCCGTTGACTATCAGGAGAAGTTCGCGTCCATGGGTAAAATCCCGGGTGGCTTTTTGAAAAGAGAAGGCCGTCTTTCAGACTATGAGATCCTCATCAGCCGCTTGGTTGACAGAGCAATAAGACCTTTGTTCCCAGACGATTATCACGCGGAAACGCAAGTAAATATTTCGTTGCTTTCAGGCGACACCACCGCACTGCCTGACGCACTTGCTGCCTTCGCTGCTTCGTGTGCCCTTGCCGTATCCGATATTCCGATCCAGGAGCCTATCTCAGAAGTGCGCGTGGCTCGTGTGGCTGGTGAGTTCGTCATCAACCCTACTCTTGAACAAAAAGAGCAGGCCGACATCGACCTGATCGTAGCCGCTTCCAAAGACAATATCCTGATGGTAGAAGGTGAGATGAAAGAGGTGAGTGAGAAGGATATGCTCGAAGCCATGAAGCGTGCCCACGAGGCCATCAAGGTACAGTGCGCCATTCAGCTTGAGCTGGCGGAGGCCACCGGCAAAACTGAGAAGAGAACCTACAGCCACGAAGAGCATGATGAGAACCTCAAAGAAGAGGTGAACAAAATGTTCTACGATAAGCTGTTGGCCATCGCGCGTGAGAAGAACGCCAACAAACACGTGCGCTCGGAAAAATTCTCTCAGCCGCTTAAAGATTACATCGAGTCTTTACCAGAAGACACTGAAGTGAACGTTGATCTGGTTAAGAAATATTACAAGCAAGCTCAGAAGAGAGCGAGCAGAAACCTGGTCCTGGAAGACAACCTGCGTCTGGACGGTCGTAAGCTCAACGAAGTGAGGTCGATCTGGACAGAAGTAAATTACCTTCCTTCAGCTCACGGATCATCTATCTTCACAAGAGGAGAGACTCAGTCATTGAGCACCGTTACACTCGGTACAAAACTCGATGAGCAATTGATAGACGGAGCGATGTTCTCCGGATCAAACAAGTTCATTTTGCACTATAACTTCCCAGGCTTCTCCACCGGAGAAGTGAAGCCTAACCGCGGACCGGGAAGACGCGAAGTAGGTCACGGTAACCTTGCCCTGCGCGCCTTGAAACAAGTAGTACCTGCCGACAGCGAGAATCCATATACCATCCGTTTGGTATCCGATATTCTGGAGTCCAACGGTTCGTCTTCTATGGCTACCGTATGTGCCGGATCATTGGCATTGATGGATGCGGGTATTCCGATCTCGGGACCCGTTTCTGGTATCGCGATGGGAATGATCAGCGACAGTGCAACCGGTAAGTATGCAATCTTGTCTGATATCCTGGGAGATGAAGATCATCTGGGAGATATGGACTTTAAAGTAACAGGTACTGAAAAAGGGATCACAGCTTGCCAGATGGACCTTAAAGTAGACGGTCTGACCTACGAAGTTTTGGAAGAAGCTTTGAACCAGGCAAAAGAGGGTAGAATGCACATTCTCAATGAGATGAAGAAGACCATGTCAACCCCTAATGCAGATCTGAAACCACACGCGCCACGTGCCCATTCGATCACTATCGACAAAGAGATGATCGGTGCGGTAATCGGCCCAGGTGGAAAAGTGGTTCAGGACATCCAGAAAACAACCGGAGCGACAGTCGTTATCGAAGAAGTAAACAACAAGGGAGTGGTCAACATCTTCTCCAATAACCAGGAGATCATGAATGCTGCCATCGCCCGTGTGAAGGCTATTGTCAGTGTGCCGGAAGTTGGTGAAGTTTACGATGGAATTGTGAAGTCGATCATGCCGTTCGGTGCCTTCGTAGAAATTATGCCAGGCAAAGACGGACTACTTCACATCTCCGAGATTAAGTGGGAGAGATTAGAAAGTATGTATTTCGTACAGGAAGTAGGCGAACAGATCAAGTTGAAGATGGAGGAGATTTATAAGAAGACGGGCAAGAACAGGCTATCCATAAAAGATTTGATCC
>JBFWZR010000023.1:0-43357 GCA_050185175.1 Cyclobacteriaceae bacterium | reverse complement strand
AAAATGACTCTACCCATGAAAAGAACACTCTACTACGCTTCCGTTTTCTTCTTAGTACACGCCTGTAGCAACGACAGCGACCCGGAAGCTGACAAGGCAAATATTGTGAGGATTTACGACAGCGATCGTTATAACACTTCCTATACTCCGATTGACATCAAACAAACTCCTGATGGAGGATACCTTATCCTGGCATCAAGAAGGCTGGAGGAGTCAAATTTTCCGGGCACGTATATTTTGAAGGTTGATGATCTCGGAGCGTTCGTCTCTGAACAACTGGTCGATGAAGCCTATGTAAACCCCATTGGTCAACTTCTTCCCCTCAACGATAGCTATTTCTTTTTCTGTATGGAGGAGGTCAACCTGCAAACACAACTGGTGGAGCTAAACGCTGATGGTGAAATGATTCAAATGACCAGCGTAGGTGGCACCTACCCTACTGCAGCTACACTCGATGGCAACAACTTTTTGCTATTGAGTTATGACAATGGTAACCTACAGACGGTAGTATCTATCGTCAGTCCGGAAGGCAACACGCTTCAGGCATCTGCATTCTCAGTAGGCGCGGGTGATGCTGTGGAAGAGCCTATCATCAATCATTTTCTAAGAACCGGAAGACAGTTTCCTTTTCAGGTTGGTAAGACATCAGGCGGGCGATATTTTTTCAATGGGTTCTACAACTACACCTTTTCGCTTGTCTTCACTGACCTTGGTTCAGGAGGGCTTGGCATAGTGCAAGGGCAGCAAGATGATGGAGGAATCACATATCTGGCCGAGCTACCAGGCAATTCCTTTGCAACAGCGAGGTTCAACTTTGGAGATAATTATTTTCTTCCGAGAGCCACGCTTGGCACTACCGGAATCTCTTCCAGTACAGATCTCGGTGGGTTTACATTGCCCGAGTTGGTTGACAACGCTCCAGTCAAGATTCTGGTTTCAAATATTAAAGAGACTGATGTGACAATATATTTCAGTGATACCAAGGCTGGCCAGATCGGGATTTATGTCTATGATCTTGCTTCCGGTGAGTTCCTGGGTTCGAAATATCTCGGCTTCTCTAACCCTTATGAAATCGGAGCGATAATCAATACCACTGACGAAGGACTAGCAATTGCCGGAACTACCTATGTCACTGGCCGATTCCCTCGCATCACCCTTTTCAAAATCTCTAAAGAGGAACTCGGCTCGATCTTCTAGAGCCGACTTTATTATATCACGGGTTTTTTCTTCCTTGGGCATTGGAAGATGATGGATATCGAAAAAAATGTAAGCCTGAGGGCATTGAACACCTTTGGCATTAGCGCGGAGGCTAGCTACTTGTGTCACATACGCTCGCACGATGACCTTAGCGAACTCATTCAGACTGACATCTATCAGAATGAACCTCATTATATACTGGCGGGGGGCAGCAATATTCTCTTTACAGGAGATTTTAAAGGCCTCATTATCAAGGTTGACCTGAAAGGAATAGAAATCAGTCGCGAAGATGAAGACAGCGTTGTCCTAACTGTAGCTGCAGGAGAGAATTGGCACCAGTTGGTCATGCATGCCGTGGAGAAACAGTGGGGTGGTATCGAAAATCTTTCATTGATTCCGGGTACAGTAGGTGCTGCACCTATGCAAAACATCGGAGCGTATGGAGTTGAGATAAAAAATGTGGTTGAAAAGTTAGAGGGAATCGACCTGTCATCGGGCGGGTCCAGGACTTATAACAATGCAGAATGTGAGTTCGGGTACCGGGAAAGTGTCTTTAAAACCACCCTCCGGAAAAAAATTTTTATCTCAAGTGTTACTTTAAGATTGACTAAAAAAAATCATCAACTGAATGTTGAGTACGGTGCTATCCGAGACACACTTGCAGCTAACAAAGTGATCACTCCTTCTATTAAAAGTATTAGCGATGCAGTGATCGCCATCAGGCAGAATAAACTACCCGATCCAACAAAGATTGGAAATGCTGGAAGCTTCTTTAAGAACCCTACAATCTCATCCGCAGACTACAAGCGATTGAAATTCTCTCATGAAGATATGCCCTCCTATACTGTTGATAATCAACATTTTAAAATTCCGGCTGGATGGCTCATTGAACAGTGTGGATGGAAAGGAAAAAGAATTAATGATGTAGGTGTGCACCCATTGCAGGCACTTGTTTTGGTGAACTATGGTGATGGAAGTGGAGAAGAAATTTTGAAACTCTCTAAGAAAATTCAGGAGTCAGTTGAAGAAAAATTTGGGATCAAGTTGATACCCGAAGTGAATATTTTATGAGTCTATTTTTGATGACAACATAAGATGAAAAGTGATGTTGGACCCCCTCACAGTTTTTTTGGCAATTAAAAATTTTTTCAAAAATATTTTTGCGGAATAAATTTTTATCATACCTTTCATCAACGTTTAAAACTAAAACTTAAAAAATTAAACGCTATGGCAAAGAAAGCAAAGAAAGCAGCTAAGAAAAAAGTAGCTAAGAAGAAGGCTACTAAGAAGAAGGCTGCTAAGAAGAAGAAGTAATTAGGTAAGACCTAGTTCTCTTAAGCTTACGAAGGGAAGTGATTCAATATCACTTCCCTTTTTCTTTTAGTGACAATATGTTTTTTGGATTTGGAGGTCAGCGTGGACCACATTATATCATGTGGGTCACATTCGACAAGGTGCCGGAGTACTTCTCGCAAGCTACACCAAACCTGTTCAGGAAATCAATGCCTTCATCACTTGGCAAACCCTTGTATTCAGCATAAGATCTCAGATAGATCACTTTCTCAATGCCCATACTGAATATTATTCTGGAGCAAGCCAGGCATGGTGACAGCGTAATATAAAGCGTTGCTCCCTCCACAGAAGTTTTGTTCTTCACTGCATACAGAATAGCATTCTGTTCAGCATGAATGGCCAGCGAACAGCCTCCTTTTGAGTCGCGAGGACATCCTGTATCAGGCCACTCTACATCACAGTTGTGCGTGCCTGATGGTGGACCATTGTAGCCAATGGAAATAATCCTGGTGTCTTTAGCGAGCACAGCGCCAACGTGCCTTTTTATACAATGCGATCTCTTTGCAAGGTTTACCGCAAGTTCCATGTAGATGTCGTCAAAGGCAGGTCTGGTCATTGTTGAAGCTTAATTCATTCGATGATCTGGGTAAAATTAAGGATTGGAACCAAAATTGTTATATTGGATCGATAATGAGGAATTGTTTTATTCTACTCTTATCTATCAGCCTTCTGAATGTGGGGCAATCATTCGCGCAGGAACAACGCGTCAGTCCACTGAGCGTGGCTTCATCACGCTACAAAGACACTTACATTAAGGTCGTTTATAGCCAACCACAAAAGAAAGGACGACAGATATTCGGAAAACTGGTGCCCTACAGCGAAGTATGGCGTACAGGAGCCAACGAGGCCACTGAACTCACCGTCACCACCGATATCACTTTTGGTGGGAATGAGTTGAAGGCTGGCACCTACTCAATCTTCACCATCCCAAAAGAGAACGTTTGGACAATAATAGTAAATGCTGACCTCGGGCTTTGGGGATCTTATAATTACAATCTCAAACGCGATGTAATAAGATTTGACGTTCCCATCGAACAGACCGAAGATGTGGCCGAGGCCTTTACCATCAACATTGATCCAAATAACAATAGAGCCAACCTCATCCTGCGGTGGGACAAGACCAAAGTCTCCATTCCTATCCTTTATCCAGAACCAAAAC
The DNA here is from genome assembly GCA_050185175.1 of Cyclobacteriaceae bacterium. Taxonomy (GTDB): domain Bacteria; phylum Bacteroidota; class Bacteroidia; order Cytophagales; family Cyclobacteriaceae; genus ELB16-189. The sequence continues at coordinate 39,648 of JBFWZR010000023.1, read as the reverse complement.
CAAAACCCTGACTAGTGCGATGGCAAATAGATTGGTGACAATATTTTTTATAGTCATTTCGATAACGGCATGGAGCCAGTCCAACTCTGAACTTGCGAAAAGGAATGGGTTCAAGGATATTAAACTGGGAATGCACGTAGATAGCGTACCAGGAGTCAAATTTGTAAAAGACATTAAAGAAAAGAATGAATACCCCGCCCAGCTCTATGAGGTTGACCATGCGGACTATGAGAGTATTGGCGAGGTGAAAGTAAAGAGCGTGGAATTAAAGGGATACAAGGGTCTTGTATATGAAATAGGCGTCATTACTCAAAAAGACACACGCCTGATGAAGGGCATGGAGAAGGCTTATGGTAAACCAAAATACATATTACCGACCGATACCTATAATTGGACGGCAGACAGCCTGAGTCTCACATTCAAAGACCACTCTAAACGAGAGATAAAACTGACCTATCGCTCCTACCCCGTACTAAAGATGATGCGCGTGGATAAGGGCAAAAAGATTGACGATATCGCTGATGATTTCTAGGTTAGCCTGAATAGGTCACCCTGAAGATCATTCCACCCTTGTCATCCGAGATCAACATCGAACCGTCTGGCAGAAACAAAACATCAACCGGTCTACCCCAAACTTCCTGGCTCTCTTGGTCAAGCCAGCCTTCTGCGAAAGTCTCGTAGCTTGTAGCTACTCCATTCTCCAACTTCACAAGGCTTACAAGGTGTCCGCTCTTTTTGGTTCGATTCCATGATCCATGCTCTGCGATGAAAATTTGATTGTGATAAGCCTCTGGAAACATCGAACCTGTATAGAACTTCACTCCTAGTGGAGCTACATGAGCGTTCAAGTTTTGAACAGGCTTGATAAAATCAGAACAAGGTTTCTTATCTCCAAATTCCGGATCTTTAATCGTTCCACCATGGCAGTATGGGTACCCGAAATGCATTCCTGAGGATGGAGCTGTATTGAGTTCACATGGAGGAACATCATCGCCCATCATGTCTCTACCGTTATCTGTAAACCAAAGGTTGTTCGTTTCGGGGTGCCAGGTAAAACCCACAGTGTTGCGAACCCCACTTGCAAAGACCTCAAGTCCCGATCCATCTGGGTTCATGCGTGTGATACTTGCATAAATTGGATCTTCCGATTCGCAAATGTTGCAGGGTGCTCCCACCGGAACATATAACTTTCCGTCAGGCCCAAAGGCAATATATTTCCATCCGTGATGCGTCTCGGTTGGATACTTGTCATAAACCACTTCTGGCGATCCAGGATCAGACAGGCGATTCTCGATGTCTTTGAATTTCAGAATCCGACTTACTTCAGCCACGTATAGATCGCCATCTTTGAAGGCCACTCCATTTGGCATGTTTAGCCCAGAGGCTATCACCCACTTTTTATCAGCCTTGTTATCTCCATCTGTATCTCTTACTGCATATACTTTGTCCTCACTCCTATTTCCTACAAAAAGAGTTCCTGATGGCGACAATGCCATCGACCTGGCATTGTCCACTTCAGCATAAACTGAAATGGAGAAACCAGCAGGAAGCTTAATTGTATTTAGCGGGAGATTGGCACTGGCATCAGTGATAGCGGGACTAGAGTTGTCCTCCCCTGGAACAGTTGTCGACTCCTTTGCAGGCTGATCGCATCCGAGCAACGCAAAAGTTAAAATGATTTGCAGCATTGGTTTTAGATACTTCATAAACGGATTTTCGTTTGGGCATACAAGTTACGGTTATCACGTGTTTTTAGTAGCAGAGCAGTCGTTTTTTACACGGGCAAATGATTGCTATTTTTGCCGCGATCTTTGATAGCTGATCATGATTTCCGTCTCAAACATATCCTATTACATCGGAGGCCGGGCGCTGTATGAAAATGCGTCTATGTTCGTAAAGCCTGATGATAAGATCGGTCTGATTGGCCTCAACGGAACCGGGAAGTCAACCTTACTGAAAATCATAAATGGCGAATACAGTCTGGACCAGGGGACCATCAGCATGGGCAAAGAATGTACGATTGGTTTCCTTAACCAGGACTTGCTTTCCTACCAAACAGATGACGTCATCCTCACAGTCGCTATGGAGGCATTTAAAGAGGCGGTAGACACTCAGAGACAGATTGAAAAGATACTTCACGACCTGGAGCACAACTACAACGACAAACTTGTAGAAAGGCTAACGAAGCTTCAGGAGAAATTTGAACAACTGGATGGGTACACCATGCAGTCAAAAGCTGAAGAAGTGCTGGAAGGGATTGGATTCTCCACGGCAGACCTTCATCGTCCATTGAAAGAGTTTTCAGGGGGATGGAGAATGCGTGTGATGCTGGCGAAACTCCTTTTGGAGAAACCGTCACTGCTCATGCTCGATGAACCTACCAACCACCTTGACTTGCCTTCTATCGAGTGGGTTGAAAACTATCTCAGAAACTACCCAGGTGCGGTGATGGTTGTATCTCACGATCGACAGTTTTTGAACAACGTGATCAAAAAAACTGTGGAGGTTACCAACCAACAACTGGTGACCTATGAAGGTAACTATAGTTTCTACCTGAAGGAGAAGGAAATGCGGGAGGAAATTCAGCAAAATGCCTTCGAGAATCAGCAGCAAAAAATAAGACAGACCGAGCGGTTCATTGAAAGGTTCCGTGCTAAGTCATCAAAGGCACGCCAGGTACAGTCGCGGGTGAAGGCGCTGGAAAGAATGGACATGGTGGAGGAAGTAATCAATGACACTGCCGCTATAAATTTCAAATTCTCCTTCAAGCAACCTTCCGGTCGGCATGTGACCAATCTGAAAGAGGTTTCCAAGTCCTATGGTGATCTCAACATCCTCCAGAATACAACGGCTGGCATTGAGCGGGGTGATAAAATCGCGTTGATTGGCGCCAATGGAAAAGGTAAGTCAACTCTTCTGCGAATCATTGCCGGGACTGAACCTATTGAAGGTGACCGCCAGATTGGGTATAATGTCAATACAGGATTCTATGCCCAACATCAATTAGAAGCCCTGAATGTTGAAAACGAAATTCTCGAAGAATTAAAACAAGCTGGCAGCGGCAAGACCGAACAAGAGTTGAGAGGCGTGTTGGGCTGCTTCTTGTTTTCGGATGAGGATGTATTCAAAAAGATAAAGGTGCTGTCTGGAGGTGAGAAGTCTCGCGTGGCTCTCGCCAAAACGTTGATCTCTGAGGCCAACTTTCTGTTGTTGGACGAACCAACCAACCACCTTGATTTTATTTCAGAAAACATTCTGATCCAGGCTCTCCAACAATACCAGGGTAGTTTCATTGTGGTGTCTCACAACAGGCACTTTATCAGTCAAATCGCCAACAAGATCTGGTACATCGACAATAGAGAGATCAAAGAATATCCTGGGACATACGAGGAGTACGACTACTGGCGAAAAAACATTGCTGCACCTGTTGATGAAGTTCCACAAAAGAAAGAACCACCCAAACCCAAACCGAAGCCGGTACAAAATGATGACACTCAGCGTCAGCTCAAGTCCCTTAATCAAAAACTCAAGGTCGTAGAAGACAAGATTGGCAAGCTTGAACAGAAGAAAAGCGAATTGGAATCTGAAATGACAAAGCCCGAAGTGTTTGAGAACTTTGAAAAATTAAAACAAGTGCAATCACAATTCGAGGCCAATGAAAGAGAGCTCACCAGTTCAACCCAGGACTGGGAATCGATTGCCGCAGAAATTGACGCGCTAAGCTAGGGGTTAATTAAAAATGTACTTAAACTTCATGCCGACCTCCAACACCAGAGGATTGTACGCCAGCGTGGCGTCATCTTTTAGAATTGAATTAAATGTATAGCGAAGGCCAGGTGTAACAGCAAGACGGTAGTTGTTACCAATCTTGTGACTGAGTTCTAATCCAGCAAGTCCGGTAAAGTTGATATTACGATAAGGCGAGTTCTCCCCCGCTGTTTGGGTAAACTTTTCAGTTTGGCCCGACTTATCTCTGAGTGTATTCTTGATAAATACATCAGTGGCTACACCGGTATTTACTTGGAGTCCAAACTTCCTTTCAATAATTCTATAACCTAATTGCAAAGGAACAGATACATATTCATTGCTACTTCTCACTTCGTAGGGTGATACGTAAGCCACATTTTGACCCGGTGCAGCATATTCTGCCACCGAGGCACTCAGCTTATTATTTGATGCCAGATTCGAATAGTTGGACGTATAATCAATACGCTGTACCAAATAGGCCAGGCCGGTTTGCAGCACTAATCTTCTGGTGAGCATTGTGCCGATCTGCGCTCCAACAGAATAAGCCGCTCCAATTGATTCTTGTGAGCTTTGTGGCTGCTGACTGCTGAGGCTCGCAGGATCATCCACCAACAGGGCTACGGGACTGGTTGTCTGTACACTTCCTGGATCGTAGCTACCGCCTCCCATTCCGATTGAGGCCCAAAGTGTTTCAGATTTATTTGACTCCTTATTTGACGTCATGAAGTAAGATGGCATCGCTGGCAATCGTCTTGGGAAATTTGGCTGATAAAACTCCGTTGACTTGATCTGCGCGTCAGGACTAGGTATACTCGGCAAAATGGACGTAAGAATTGACCTTTTGAAGTTCATCGATCGCTTGCTCTCCGCCTCTGCTTCCAGACTTGGTTGAGTTGGTTGAGTTGTGTGCGCTGCGAGTGACTGCACGGCAGCTATTTGGCCAGGTGACGAAGTTGAAGAATTAGCAAAAGCGTTGAGACCATTTGTTAGGTCCGCAGTGCTCTCACCAGGCTGAGTTTTGTCCTGGGCTTGAAGCTCTGAATTTGTTTTATTGTCTGACGCTGATGGCAGCGTTTTTTCAAGCGCCAGTTGTGTATTCGATTGATCGGAGACGGTGTGATAAGTAACATAGGATGCCAAGGCTACAGCAAACACCGCAATACCAGCAGCAAGTCTTCGGTAGAATACAAGCTTCGAGCGGGTTCCCCTGCTTTCAGCCATCACAAGGTCAAACTCAATGCGCGACCAGACTGCATCGGGCACATCCGATTCAGCACCAGCAAATGCCTCTCTCCAACTCTCCTCAAACTTTGGCGCTCCCATAGCTCCTGCTTTTTTCTAACATACCAATTCGTTCCTGTAGAAGGCTCCTCGCACGATTATATTGCGACTTAGATGTCCCCACACTAATGGACAGCATTTCACCTATCTCTTTATGACTGTAACCCTCAATAGCAAAGAGGTTAAAAACAATTCTACACCCGTCCGGGAGCGTCCTCACGATGGCCAACAGCTCATTGAGATGAAATTGAGTCAACGACAAGTCCTCATCCATTTTTATTTGCACTTCATCTACATCCACCATAGGAAGCATATTCAATCTCTGGCGCTGCTTGTTTAATGCCGTGTTTATCATGATACGGGTCATCCAGGTAGACAACTTCGACTCAAACCTGAAATTGGGCAGGTGCTTGAAAACTTTTACGAACCCTTCCTGCAAGGTATCCTCCGCTTCTGCTTCATCCCGTGCATATCGCTGACAAGTCACCATCATTTTTCGGCAATAGCGTTCATATAAAGCCTTCTGTGAAGCTCTGTCACCTTTGGCACAGCCCTTGATAAGCTCTTCATCCTGAAGCATGAACACCGTATGTTCCTTTGACATTAAAAGCCCTTTGATGGTTGGAACTGTTTCGGAAAATGATAACGTATTTTCCTCGTTAAGGGTATTAAAAGCGTCAATTCATACAATTATCGGTTAGTTTTACCATGATGACCTCGTTCCTTCTGATTATTGCCGGATTATTCCTTTCCGGAGCCGATAAGCGCCTGGTTTTTGAAAATGCTACCTACGAGCCCCAAATCAAATCTGTTCAGATGTATAATCTTTCCGGGCAGCCTGCAAGGAGTCACGCACCTGCGGTCACCCCTCTGGGGCAGAACCAGCTAGTGCTGGAGTTTGACGATCTGCAAGATGATATCAATAGCTACTACGCACGGCTAATACACTGTAACTATGATTGGACTCCTTCCAACCTCAGGGACCTTGACTTCATGAGAGACTATAATGAGTTTAATGTGAATGACTATGCATATTCCAATAACACTTACACTCCTTATGTTCATTATACATTTAGAGTACCTGGAGTTAAACTTCCCGGAAACTACCTGCTTATAGTTTATCGTGATGGGAATAAGTCAGATCTCATTCTGTCACATCGAATAATGGTCTTCGACAATAAAACCAGCTTGGAGAAGGACAACCAGATCAGTGGTGCACTTACCCTCCGGTCTACCAACCAACAATTGAATTTTACAGTTGACTACAAGGGGATTGAAATCGTAAATCCATTTCAGAGCGTTCATGTCGTTGTACGTCAAAATTTCAGATGGGACAAATCGAGGCTGGACGTACAACCTAGTTTTGTGAGAGAGGACAGAAATCAAATCGAGTACCGACTATTTGGAGACGACAAACACTTTGAGGCGGGAAACGAATTTCGATTTGTTGATTTCAGATCGCTCAATTTCCCAGGTCAAAACACAGCAAGAATTGACAAGGGTTCCAGGCCTTTTCACCTCTGGGTGCAGCCCGATGAATCTCGTGAACACCAGGTTTATTCCCAATATCCAGACATCAATGGGCAATTCAGAATAGAAAATCTGGATAATGGAAGAGATATCAATGCAGCGGACTATGCCGATGTCACCTTCACTCTCCAATCAAAAGAAGTATCAGGCAAGGTCTATGTAATGGGAGAATTCAACCAATGGAGAAAGGAAGATGGCAATCAGATGCGGTTCAACGCAGCCAATCAGTCGTATACCACAACGCTGCTGCTCAAACAAGGTTGGTACAACTACGCCTACGAACTAGTCAGTGAAAATCTACCGACTTATTTTTTTGAAGGCAGCCACTACGAAACGGAAAATATGTATGAGGTATTTTTTTACTACAGGCCCTTCCAACCCAATGCTGACTTGCTGATTGGGTATTTTCAATTGCTCGTTAATGCTCGCTAAGCGTAGTTAACTTCTTCTTGTGATTCGCTGTGCGTGGGTCGGGTGTCATGAATGGCCACATCCAACATCCCGAATCCCTTATGGGAGAAGTACCCTATTCCGTTTTCATAAACAAACTGCTGAACAGGCTGTGGAGCATACATGGTAAAAGGAAATGTGTAGCCACGAACTTCGAACTTCACGTCCGAATCAAACACGGGATAAATACGGGCGAATTTTTTGTGAGAAGTCTGTATTCGATTCAGGTACTCTTTATCAGCCACAATCTGAAACTTGTAAAATGTTGCCAACTGCTCAGCCGAGAATTTACCGCTCGCCTCCATCCTGCTGATAGTAGAGTCATATAACAGATCTGAAAACTCATCTTCGTCAGGTGATATAAAACGCTTGGCGCTTTCGTCATTAAATGACCCTTGCAACAATACTATCGGAGAAATGCACAGGAACTTGACAGAATCAGTTATCGTCACTGGCTCTTCATTCTCGACTGACTCTGGCTGCAACTGAAGGTTGCCGATAGTCAAATCTTTTTGAGCGAAGAGGACACCCAGGAAATAGTCCAAAAAGTCCTTATCAGCTGCAGAAAACACCAGAGTGATCTTCGAAGAGAAAAAATGTAGTCCTTTTCTGCTGATCTTAATCTGTCCCTTCAGACCTGAAAAGTTGTATTGCTGATACTCCGCAAAGGCCTTGTTACCACCGATTAGGATCAGACCCTTGATGGTTTGAGCCAACAAAAATTGGTGATGAAAAGGAACATAAGCCCCTCTGTTCTTAAGCGAAAAAACGATCCGGATTCTCAACGTATGCGGATTTACCTCTTTAAAAAAATACCTGAAAAGACCGCGAAAAAGTCAAACCGCGGATAGCTAAAATACTAAAAATCAGGTCAATCCGGCCTTCCTATGTAAGGATTATTTAAACATTAAACCGAAAATGCATGATATCACCGTCCTTTACCACATATTCCTTTCCTTCGATAGCCAGTTTACCCGCATCCCGACACCCTGATTCGGTTTTATAAGTCTGATAATCAGGCAGTTTAATCACCTCAGCTTTAATGAATCCTTTTTCAAAGTCGGAGTGGATAACCCCTGCTGCCTGAGGTGCCTTCCAACCTCGGTGTATGGTCCAGGCCCTTACTTCCTTCTCCCCGGCTGTGAAATAGGTGATCAAGTTGAGGAGAGTATATGCGGCCTTGATCAATTTGTTTAGGCCAGACTCCTTCAGGCCATATTCCGCTAAAAATACCTTCCTATCCTCAAGGGTTTCAAACTCAGCAATCTGTGCCTCGATGGCTGCGCAAACGATAATCACTTCAGCACCCTCTTCCTTTGCTTTGGCTACTAGTTCATCCGAAAAAGCATTGCCAGTGTGAATTGATCCTTCGTCAACATTGGCCACATAGATCACTGGCTTCCCAGTCAAGAGTTGCAAATCCTCGATGGCTTCCAGTTGTTCTTCAGTGGACTCAATACTCCTGATATTCTTGCCCTCGAGCAGCACATCACGGTACATCTGAAGTGATGCTAATTCTTTCTTTGCCTTGGGGTCGCCACCTTTCACCGTACGTTCCACTTTGGCAATCTTCTTCTCCACTGACTCAAGGTCTTTCAGTTGGAGTTCGGTGTCTATTATTTCCTTGTCGGCAATAGGTTTAATTCTACCGTCTACGTGAACGATGTTTTCGTCTTCAAAGCAACGCACCACGTGGGCAATCGCGTCCACCTCGCGAATGTTGGCAAGGAACTGATTACCTAACCCCTCTCCTTTGCTAGCTCCTTTCACCAAACCAGCTATGTCGACAAATTCAAATGTGGTGGGGATGACTTTTTGGGGGTTGACCATGTCCTTTAAAAGCTCAAGACGCTCGTCAGGCACTGAAATAACGCCAACGTTAGGTTCTATCGTGCAGAAGGGGAAATTCGCAGCCTCCGCTTTGTTGTTTGAAAGCGCATTGAACAGGGTTGATTTGCCCACGTTGGGAAGGCCCACAATTCCGCATCTAAGTGCCATATACTATCCGTCTTTTTTTCGGGCGCAAATATAAGGCACCGGGCCTTGAAGAAGTTGGCACATAAAAGAAAAGCCCCAAAAATTCGGGGCTTTTCTCGATCTAGGTATAGGTTGGGACTAGTCCCATTTAAGTTCCGTGTCAATAGTTGAGGTCTTTGCCTCTTCTTGTTCCTCGCGTGGCTGATCAAACTGGTCGAAATCCACATCCGGCATCAGCTCGGTTTTCACATGGTTGACGGTGTTGTTCAGCGCATCAAGAAACTTGTTGAAATCCTCCTTGTAAAGAAAGATTTTGTGTTTCTCGTACGTGAATCCTTCATCGTCCTTGTTGTACCGTTTCTTACTTTCTGTAATTGTAAGGTAATAGTCGTTTGATCGGGTAGCCTTTACATCAAAGAAATAGGTGCGCTTACCTGCTTTAACCTTCTCTGAATATATCTCATCCCTTCCATTGTTCTTATTCTCTTCCACAAATCTGTTTTTTAGTTGCGACTTAGGGGTATTTTGATGTGATCGAAGATAGTATTTTAAAAATTTATACCAAACTTAAGGCACTAATATGCCGTTTTAACCGTTGTAACAAGTTTATACAACCCCCTAATTAATCAGCTATATCCCTTATTTGCAAGATAGGTGAAGATAAATTTCGACTCCGTAAAACAGTCTGGTAACCTCGAACTCCTTGCCAGGCAGCTTGTAGAGGGCTTCATCACCGGTCTTCATAAGTCTCCTTATCATGGATTCTCCGTTGAATTTGCCGAACATCGACTATACAATGAAGGTCAGAGCACCAGGCACATCGATTGGAAAGCATTTGCCCGAACTGACAGGTTATATACTAAGCAGTATGAGGAGGAAACAAATCTTCGATGCCTCATTGCCATCGACTGTTCATCATCAATGTATTACCCAGCCGATACGTTGGCGAAATTTAAGTTCAGCATCTACGCAGCCTCCGCCATTAGCTATTTGTTGCACAAACAACGAGATGCCGTTGGCCTGTGTCTGTTTTCCGACAAAATTGACGAATTCACTCCGATTAAATCCACACCATCCCACCTCGACAAGCTATTTCAGACTTTAGAAAAGGCAATCGAAAGGGGAGCAAAAGAACCGAAGACAACCAAAGTATCGGACGTGCTGCATGAGATTGCCGAGAAGACGCATAAAAGGTCCCTCATTGTCATCTTCAGCGATATGTTCGATAGTGACGAAGATACCAATGAGATATTCAAGGCGCTGCAACACCTAAAGCATAACAAACACGAGGTGCTGCTATTCCATGTCACTGATCATGAAACAGAATTAGCGTTCAATTTTGATGAACGACCTTATGAGTTCATTGATTTGGAAAGTCGTGAGAAAATAAAGCTAAATCCAGCCGAGATCAGGGAACGGTTTACAACCCAATTGAACGTATTTCACAAAGAGTTGAAGTTGAAATGCAACCAACTAAAAATTGACTTCATCTCAGCCAATTCACAAAGCAACTTTTTTGAAGTATTGCAGGCTTATTTGATTAAGCGATCGAAAATGAGATAGGATCAGCTTTGAAGCTGCTCGTTGTGCAGCCACGCTTTCTTCGCTTGAAGTTCCTCCTTTGTTTCAACCTGGTCTGGATCTGGCACACAGCAATCTACGGGACAAACAGCAGCACATTGTGGCTCTTCATGAAACCCGGTACATTCTGTGCACTTACCTGAAACTATATAATAGAACTCATCGGACACTGGAGACTGCTGGCTCTTAGCATCTACTTTTGAACCATCTCCAAGAACAACTTCGTTTGCAAGAGCAGTACCGCCAGCCCAGGTCCACTCCACGCCACCTTCATAAATCGCTGTATTGGGGCACTCTGGCTCGCACGCACCACAGTTGATACACTCGTCAGTAATCTTTATCGCCATACGCTTACTAAAGTCTCTCTAATCCGCTTATTTCGCACAAAAATACGATTCTGGATTCATCCTTCAAACAAGGAAGTCCGTACAAAAGTTTTGAGATGCAGATGATTTTAGAAGAAAGAATTGAAGCACTGTCTTTACTTGGTGATGAAATCGAAAAGATAGGCGAAGACGATCCAAAACTAAAAGAGGCAGAAAACAAGAACCCCTGGTTTACTCAGGAAAACATCCAACTGGCTTTTAAAGGAATTCACCATCTGCTTGATCGTGAGAAGCTCATTCAATGGACAAACGCTTACTCATTTGATCAACCTCTGAAGGTAATTGGTGTTGCAATGGCCGGTAATATTCCTCTGGTCGGATTTCATGATTATCTCTCCATTTTGATTTCTGGACATAAGGCGCAGATAAAACTCAGCTCTCAGGATGAGACGCTATTGCCATTGTTGCATCAAAAGCTAGTCAGTATCAAGCCAGCGTTTGAAGAAATGGTATCCATTCAAGAGAAGTTGAGCGGTTTTGATGCAGCAATTGCTACAGGCAGTGATAATACCGCCAGGTACTTTAAATATTATTTTGGTAAGGTGCCTAACATTATTCGAATGAACAGGTCATCGTGTGCTGTGTTGATGGGAGAAGAAAGTGAAGATGAGTTTGCTTTATTAGGCCAAGACGTTTTTCAATACTTTGGTCTTGGATGCAGAAACGTATCCAAAATTTACATCCCTGAGGAATTTGATCTTGTGCCTCTTTTGAGAGCATGGGAAAAATTTATCGATGTGGCTGATCATAACAAGTACGCCAACAATTATAACTATCAACGCTCGATTCATCTGGTTAACCAGAAACACTTCTATGACAATGGTGCCATTTTGCTGATCGAAGAAGAAAGACTAGTGTCTCCTATCGGGGTAGTTTATTACGAACGATACTCTAGTCAGGATGATCTTAAGAGTAAATTGGCACACCACGCTGATAAAATACAATGCATTGTGTCTGCGAAAGGTTGGTATCAAGGAAGTATCGCATTTGGAAAAGCCCAGACACCCGAACCGTGGGACTACGCTGATGGTGTTGATACTCTTAAGTTTTTGTCTGAGCTCCATTAGCGCTTATTTACCTCGCAGTACTTCCACCCAACCAGAATAGCTCTGGCCGCCAGCATTGATGCGATAGTAGTACACACCGTCCGCTACATCTCCACCATTCCAATCATTTTGATAATTAGATGATGAGAACACCTCTTTGCCCCATCGATTGGTAATCATTAGCTCTGTTGCATCAGGAATATTTCTGATGAAGAACACCTCGTTAACTCCGTCACCATTAGGAGTGAAAATATTCGGAATCATCAAGTTGTTGTCTACAGCGATGTTGACCTGGTAATCTTTGCGACAACCAATGGCATCCCTGAGTGACAATAAATAAGTTCCTGCAAAAAGATTTGGAGCACTAAACTCGACCTTCAGGTTATTATTGTTTCTGGTTGCTTCTGTAAAGTCCTGTGCAAACACCTGACCCGGGAACAATGGTTGTGTCAACTCAAGTCTGACCTCATACGGCTCCTGAAGACTCTCTTCTATTCCAACTATCATTGATCCAGTTGGAAGATCGGGTACAGATATGGTTTTGGTCACATAGAGCGTATCGAGGTTAGCAGTTGCTCCCGTAACGGTAAATGGTTTGAAGGCAGACTGCACGGGATTAGTACATGATGTTGTGCCTGATTGATCTTGTGAAAGCTTTATTTCAAAATCACCGGTACCAAAGCCAGTGAGCGTCACATCAGTGAGGGATTCCAGCTGTGTGATTGTACCTGAAGAAACGACCGAGCCGAGTTGGATAACCTCATAAGTATAGTCAGCAGTTTTCGAACCATTAATATTAGAAAGCACTACTCCGCCTGAGCTACCAAAGCAATTGGCATTATTTGAAGCAGCCGTAAAGTCTACCACATCAGGGCCAAGAAGCACCGTAAACGTGCCCGTCTTAATACAGCTTGGATCACCATACTCAATTGTGTAGTCGTAAGATCCCACTGGAAGACCGCTAAACAATGGATCATTAAAGTTTGTCCTCGTGATGTCAGCATTGGAAGCAGAGGTACCCACGATATCAATACGCACTCCGGTATTGTTAATCTGTGGAATGGCAGGATTAATATTGAAGGTTACTGAACCATCAGTAGGTGAGCAAATAGCAGGTGCTGGTACAGGAGTGATGGCCACGGTAGCACAGTTACCGGTAGGTCCACCGCAAAGCGGATCAGTCGCAGCTCTCACCACGATCTGTATCGTTGAGGAAGAAGAACAACCATTCAGATTGTAATCCACATCAATTGAAACAGTAGCCCCTGGTGATGAAGCGGGGTCAAATTGATTTCCAGTTACTCCGGTACCTGAGAAACTAAACGTTCCTCCCGCAGGTGTTGGCGTAACCAAGGTAGTAAGGTCCACTGAACCACTTGACGGGCAAACATTAGTAGAGTTATCAACTACCAATGATATATTCGATATGACGTTGATGTCAAACATTTGAGTTGGAGCTGCGCATCCCCCCACATTATAGTCCACGGTGATGGTCACATTTCCGCTCTGTCCTGTTGGGTCAAAGTCCGATCCTGTCACGTTTGTTCCGCTGAAAGCAAAAACACCTCCTGCCGGATTGCCTCCGACTAATGCCGTCAGATCCAGAATTCCATTCGATTCGCAGGCGGGCACCGCTGCCACCGGAACATTTATAGTTGCGTTGCTAACAACCTCAATATCAAATGTCGTGGAAGCTGAGCATGTACCTGAAACATAGTCGACAGTTATTGTAGCTGGTGAGCTCATGACTGCTGTTGGATCAAAATTCGAAGTTGCAACTACCACACCATCCCCGGAAAATGTGAATGAGCCACCGGAAGGTGTTGCTGAAACCCTTGTGCTGAGGTCAACAATTCCACCGATGTCACAAACCTGAACGGGTGGTGCAGGAAGGACGATGTTTGCGCCATTGGTTACATCAACAGTAAGCTGAGCGGCTGGCGTTTCGCCACAAGCGTAAACTGCTGTAACGAAAAAGTCAGTAGCCCCCACGACTGACATATCAAGCTCAGTACCAGCAGGTGTGTAATTAGCCCCCGTAAACACGAGGTTAGTCAGACCTGCATTGGTGTACCAATTAAAATCAATAGCTCCAGCACTGGACGCTGTTAACGTTGGCGCTGGCGAGTTAACACACAAGGAAACAGGCGAGACAGTTGGAGCTGGAGTTGCGGAATAGTTGAAGTTAACGCGCGCAAAACCGCCCCGATCGAAGAATTCCAGCACTAGATTGTGGGTACCAGCCGTGAGGCACACTGGGGATGATGTATAGTTTGTGAACGCGTGTGTGTTGAAGGCTCCAGCAGGCAACACACTGACGCCATCAACCAACAGTCTCACACCATCATCCGATCCTACAGCGAACGTATAAATACCTGCCGCAAATGTTTTTGTCATTCTCATCCGAACACTAAAGTCATTCAAATACGATCCGCATATATTGGGCCCACTGATAGGAATAGTGTTTGAGAAGTTCAGATCGAATGCGTCAGATGCGACATCATAACTTGAGAATGCGCTAAATCCTGGAACCTCAGCTTCTGTAAAGAACCCGCGGTATTTTGAAATATTGAAGTTGACATTGCTGGCAGGTGGAGCTGGACTTCCGCTGTCATCATATACATAGCCTATCCACGTCTCTGATCCGAAGGTTGAAGGGTTGCCTGCGATCGGGGCAACATTCACTGTTGCAGACCCGCTTACTGAACCAGCACCACATGTAGCATCCGTAACTGAAACAAGACTATACGTTGTGGAGAGAATCGGGCTCACCATTTCCGTGTGAGGGTTGCTACCTGTTGTGCGGTTGAAATTTGAAGAGCCATCAGTATAAGTGAAATCCCATGTTGGTCCAGGGCCTACAAACGAAATTGTAATACCCACACTCTGTCCAACACAAGAAGTTGGTGAACCAGAGATAGTAGCACTCACCGGGGGCGGAGGAATTACATTGATTGTGGCTTGGGCGGAACAAAGATTAGCGTCCAAAACTGTAACGGTCACCAGACCCGCACCTGCATTAGTGAAATCGAATGTTGACACACCTGGCGTTTCTGTTCCACCTGTTGTATTTGCGTCAACAGTAAATGAGTATGGTCCGGTTCCACCAGCCGCTGTGAACGTTCCTGAACCGTTTACATCCGTAGCACAAGTTAAATTTACATCTGGAGTGCCCGATAAAGTCAACAAAGGAGGTTGAGTTATGTTGATTGTTGCCTGTGCCGTACACAGATTTGCATCGGTAACAGTTACCGTAACTAGGCCTACACCAGCACTAGAAAAATCAAATGTAGTTGCTCCAAATGTCTCAGTTGCACCTGTAGTGTTTGCATCCACAGTGAATACATAGGGTGCCGTTCCTCCAGAGGCTGTAAAAGTTCCGATTCCATCTGTATCACCATTGCAATCAAGCGAGACATCAGCAGTAGGTGTCAATATCAGCACGGGTGGCTGAGTTACGTTTATTGTATGTTGAGTAGAGCATAGGTTCGCATCTCTAACTGTTACAACTACCGAGCCAACACCAGCATTGTTGACCACGACAGTCGTAGCATTCGTCACCGGTGTGCCTCCTGTAGTGTTGGAATCCACGGTGAACGAGTAACCTGGTGTGCCTCCTCCGGCAGTAAATGTGACTGTGGCGTCTGAAGCACCATTACAACTTGTTGAAACGTCAGCACCGGAAAGCGTAAGTACAGGCGGCTCTGTTACATTGATCGTAGCCTGGGCTGTACACATATTTACATCACGTACAGTCACCGTTATAGAACCCACCCCCGCATTTGTTAGATCAAACGTAGTTGCTGCGGGTGTCTCTGTACCACCAGTTGTGTTGCTATCGACAGTAAAAGTATAGGCGCCTGTTCCTCCTGAAGCAGTAAATGTTCCGGCTCCGTTCGTATTTCCATTGCATGATAACAGAATGTCTCCCGTTGTTGACAATACGAGCAGTGGCGGTTGATTCACATTGATAGTAGCTTGTGCGGTACATAGGTTAGCATCGGTAACAGTTACCGTAACCAAACCCACTCCGGCATTAGAAAAATCAAAGGTAGTTGCTCCAAATGTCTCAGTTGCACCTGTAGTGTTTGCAGCTACTGTAAAGATGTAGGGAGCTGTTCCTCCAGATGCGGTAAATGTTCCAGTCCCATCTGTATCCCCATTGCAGTCAAGCGAGACATCAGCAGTAGGTGTCAATATCAGCACGGGTGGCTGAGTTACGTTTATTGTATGTTGAGTAGAGCATAGGTTCGCATCTCTAACTGTTACAACTACCGAGCCAACACCAGCATTGTTGACCACGACAGTCGTAGCATTCGTCACCGGTGTGCCTCCTGTAGTGTTGGAATCCACTGTGAACGAGTAACCCGGTGTGCCTCCTCCGGCAGTAAATGTGACTGTGGCGTCTGAAGCACCATTACAACTTGTTGAAACGTCAGCACCAGTAAGTGTCAATGCAGGTGGTTCGGTCACATTGATAGTAGCCTGCGCTGTACACAAATTCGCATCGCGCACGGTCACCGTTATCGATCCAACTCCTGCGTTTGTCAAGTCAAAAGTCGTTGCCGCTGGAGTTTCGGTACCTCCTGTTGTGTTGCTATCGACAATAAATGTATAAGCTCCTGTTCCTCCTGAGGCAGTAAATGTCCCGGCTCCATTCGTATCTCCATTACACGCCAATAAAATGTCCCCAGTTGTTGACAAAACCAGCAATGGCGGTTGATTCACATTGATAGTAGCTTGTGCGGTACATAGGTTAGCATCTGTAACGGTTACCGTAACTAAGCCTACACCAGCATTCGAAAAGTCAAAGGTGGTCGCACCTGGTGTCTCGGTCGCTCCCGTGGTGTTTGCATCTACCGCGAAGTTATAGGGCGCAGTTCCTCCAGATGCGGTAAATGTCCCAGTCCCATCTGTATCCCCACTACAATCCAGTAAAAAGTTAGCAGTAGGTGTAAGGACAAGCGCAGGTGGCTCTGTAATGTTGATCGTGTGTTGTACAGTACATCCAGCATTATCTTCAACTGTAACAGTGATAAGCCCAACATCCGCATTGGTGAAGTCAAGGGTAGTTGCTGTCGCCACTGTCGTTGCACCCGCAGTATTTGCATCGACAGTAAACGTATATCCTGGCGTACCTCCGCCAGCTACGAATGACCCCGCACCGTCTGCAATACCGTTACAACCCAATAAAATGTCCGCACCAGTCAGAGTCAGTTCTGGTGGTTCAGAGATTTGAATATTGGTCAGTGTTTTGTTGCGACAAGTGAGACCTCCACCAGTGGATCGAACATTGATTCGATATTCACTTCCAGGGTCAACCGCATCGTTAGCAGGTATGCCGAATGCTTCTGCGCCAGGTAAGTTCAGAGATCCATTGCCAGGAGTAAATGTGATCGTTGTAAAAGCAACGTCATCATGAAAGGCGAGCTGAGTTAGTCCTCCCCCGCTGTCCTGAAAGAATAGTTCAATATCAAATGGCGGCTGAGCATTTGGAATAGTTCCAGCAGTAATGGTCAGCTGAATCTGTCCATTGTTACCCCCAAAACAACTGGCAGCCTGAGTATTCGCAGCAATAGACAAGCAGCCCGGCTGCGCCTGCAACTCCTGAGTAGATCCGAGGAGGAAGGTGATAAATCCTATTAGATATACTAATCTCCTCATGCTCATCGGAGGTTAGCAAATTCAACATCAACTACTTTTCGTCTGCACAAAAATCTCTCCTCTCCACTAAATGATAAAACGACCCTGTAGATCGCATCTCCGCTCACATCAAGATTTGAAAATTGATGACGCGTACTCCTGCCAAATGACTCCACGGTCTGCTCTGCCGTACCATCAATTTTGATCAATTGCCCGGTATAGTCATTGCCCGATCCCACCGACAGCCTAAAGGAACCCTTTTGATCTTGATGATCAACTTTTAGATCAGATACCTTGATTTGCTGGCTGCATTGCGCACTGGCGGTATGGGGCGATAGGCTAATAAAAAAAAGTAATGCAATGATTATTAAAGCACTATAGGATTTCATCTCAAGAAATAATTCAAAAAATTACGTAATTATAAATAACCTTCAAAAAAGTATAGTAACCCTATATAATAGTGTGCAAAGATGGCCAATTCAATATTTAAGGCTTCACTAAAAAGTAATATTACCCCATCCAAGTAATATTTAGCTTAAAAAATGCCCCTTTTTAGCCCAAATCAGTATAAAAAGGAGGTTCTCTTCCGGAAGTACACTTAGTATTTCCTCCGTATAATCTCGCTCATAATAAACGCCTTTTTGAAGCCATTTGGGTCCTTTAGCTCCTTCAGAAACGTCAATGAAGGCTTCTTTTTCCTGGGCGTATCGTATTCCTTAAAGTGATCAAACCTCACCACCTCGCCAACAGGGTTAACTTCTTCCAGAGAAGGGCGATTGAACGCTTGTTTTTTTGCCGCCTCATACGCCTTAAATACCTCATCATCACGCGAGGCGTTGTAATCCACATCCTCTAAATCCTCTTCTTCGTCCTTTATATCATCATCGTAGTCAACAAAGTCGTATTCCTTCTTGGGGGCTGGAGATGGCACCGGCTTTGAGAGTGTCTTTTGCCCTTGTATCTCACGAAGAAGGTCTTCGAACGTAACTGCCTTCGGTTGTCTCGATGTTGATTGAGGCTCGGGAGGTTCAGGATAATTTTCAGATGGCGGTGCTTGCCCTGGCTTCTTCTTGTTAGCCCTGGCAATCAACGTGATAACAATCACAATTACCCAAATCCAAAACTGGATATCCATTGTGTCAAAGGTATCGAATTATCATCGAATTCAACGCTTCTGACTGTGCCTAACGTATGGAAAAATTGTGGATGAATTTAAAGAGGGCAGATTTCTGAAATGCTAAATCAAGGTTATCTTTGCCCTCTTTCTTAGAAGACAACCACTATTCAACGTACGTATTCATGCAGTTAGCGAAGCTGGAGATCAAGGGTTTTAAGAGTTTTGCCGATAAAGTAGTAATCAATTTTGACGAGGGTATCACCGGTATTGTTGGTCCGAACGGCTGCGGTAAGTCAAACGTGGTTGATTCCATTCGATGGGTTCTTGGTGAACAGAAAACCAGCGCTCTTCGAAGTGAAAAGATGGAGAACATCATCTTTAACGGCACTAACCAGCGATCCGCTTTGCAGATGGCTGAGGTTTCGCTCACGATCAACAACACAAAAAATATTCTGCCCACGGAATATTCTCAGGTCACTATCACGAGGAGGCTTTACAGATCAGGTGAAAGTGAGTACCTGCTGAATAATGTTACGTGTAGACTGAAGGATATTACCAACCTTTTTCTAGATACCGGTGTGGCTTCAAATAGCTACGCCATCATTGAGCTGGGTATGGTGGATGATCTTCTCAACGACCGGGATAACTCACGAAGGTCTCTGTTTGAAGAGGCAGCAGGTATTTCAAAATTCAAGAAGCGTAAGAAAGAAACTTTACGCAAACTTGAAGATACTGATGCAGATTTAGAGCGTGTAGAAGATTTGCTGTTCGAGATTGAAAAGAACATGAAGAGCTTGGAGAAGCAGGCCAAGCAGACGGAGACGTACTACAGGATCAAAGAAGAATACAAGCAAAAGAGCATTCAGCTCGCCAAGCTGGTCGTAAAAAAACAAAAGGAGAAATTTGACTCAATTAATAAGCAGTTAGCTTCAGAAAACGATCGCAAGACTGGACTTACAACTGACGTTGCTGAAAAAGAAGCATTAATTGAAAAGTCAAAAGCCGACCTCATTGAAAAGGAAAGTACACTTTCAAGTCGGCAAAAAGCCATCAACGAGTACGTTGGCAAAATCAGACAATACGAAAGCGAAAAGCAGATCAAAAACGAGCGTCTTCGCTTTCTTAACGACCGTGTAGCAAGTCTTAAAGATCAAATTGATCAGGACAAGAAGAGTAACGAGAGGGCAAGGTTCAGCATTCAAAGTCTAGAAACCGAAAAAGAATCAGCGCAGAGTTTATTGAATGAAATATCAGCTAAGGTTGAGGCGCTCAAGGCAGAATATGACACACAAAAAGCTTCGACATATACACTGCAGGGAGAAGTTGATGCCTTAAGAAAAGAACATCGTGCAAAACAGGATGAATCCTACCAACTGACGAAGGCGCTGGAGATTCGCGATATTCAGGTTTCCTCATTCAAGCAGGAAATCGAGAGAACTACAACTGACTCACACGAACAAAGTGCAAGTCTTGCTGACTTTGAAAAGAAACTCGTAGTTCTTCAGGAAGAAGTATCAACCAAAACAGAGTATCTGCAAAAGCTGAAGACTGACGAGTCAGAAGTTATGCAGCGTGTTTCCTCTTTGGAAAAAACCATCGAGTTGATTCGTGAAGAGATGACCGAAGCAGGTCGAAAGCTTGATGCTCGCCAAAACGAATATCAACTCACCAAGTCGCTAGTAGAAAATCTAGAAGGCTTTCCTGAAGCCATCAAGTTCTTGAAGAAGAATGTGGGTTGGACCAAAAATGCTCCCCTCCTTTCTGATATCATTTCCACCAGTGAAGAATATCGTGTAGCGATTGAAAACTTTCTGGAGCCCTATCTGAACTACTATATCGTAGAGCATGAAGCCGAGGCCTATGAAGCAATTAATATCTTAAGTGACGCCAGCAAGGGAAAGGCAAACTTCTTCATCCTTGATTCATTTGAAAAGTTCACTCCTTCGGATCTTCAGATGTATTCAAATGCATTTCCTGCCACTCAGATCATCGAGTTTGATCCTAAGTATGGAAAGCTGATGGCGTACATCCTGGACAGGGTATACGTTCATGATGGCGATATCAAATCAGTGCCAGCTGATGATACCAACATCTTTATTACAAAGAATGGTAAAGTTACCAAGAGACGTTTCAGCCTCTCTGGTGGGTCTGTAGGTCTGTTCGAAGGAAAGAAGATCGGAAGGGCAAAGAATCTTGAGAAACTAGATAAGGAGATTAAAGACCTTACCCGTAAGGTGGAAGACATTCGTCAAGGTTTGCTAGACAAGCAGCGTGAACTTGAGAAGTTGCGCAATAACACACTAAAACAGCAAATTGAAGAGGCGCAGGGTGCAATCAAAATGGTGAATGATGAGTTCATCTCTGTTCGTACTAAGAAGGAGCAGTTCGCCCAGATGCTTAACACTGCTGACCTACGGAGAGAAGATATTCAGGAGAAGATTGAGAACTTAACAAGAGAGCTTGAGGAGCTGAAGCCAAAGGCAGAGGCAGCAGCCATTGCCGTGCAACAGCAGGAGGAAAAACTCAAAGTGATCAATGACGATCTGAATGCGCAGAACGAGATTCTGAGTCAGAAATCAGCGGCCTTCAACGAACAAAATATATTCTTCCATCAGCAAGAAAACCGCGTTAAGAGTCTCGAGCAGGAAGTTCGTTTCAAGCAGGAGTCGATGGAGCAAAGCACTCAGCGCATTGAAACCAATCAGGAAGAGCTTAAAATCAACGAAGAGGAAATCAGAACCATCATTGAGACTACACAGAGCAACGATGAGGAACTGATTGCGATGTATGCGCAAAAGGACGAGATGGAAAAAGGTCTGGGGGAAGCAGAGAAAGAATACTACGCTGCTCGTGGTGAAATCGACCAGATGGAAAAAGACCTGAGGGAGATTCAACATCAACGTCAGAACATTGATACACTTCTGATGCAGCTTCAAAACGAGTTGAGTGAAAGTAAACTTGAGCTTAACTCTGTTAAAGAAAGACTTTCAGTTGAATTCAAGGTTGACCTGGATGAAGTGCTTGGAGCGCAAGCTCAGGAAGAGCAGGAGGAACTGCCTGACGAAGAGAAGCTCAGAAATGAGGTAACCAAAATCAGAGACAGGATGGAAAACATGGGGCCTATCAACCCTATGGCGATGGAAGCTTACAACGAGATCAAGGAGCGTAACGACTTCATAAATACCCAGAAGGACGATCTTTTGAACGCGAAGGAATCCTTGTTCAATACTATCAGTGAGATCGAGGAAGTAGCAAGTAAGACTTTCATGGATGCGTTCCAGAAAATTAAGGAGCACTTTGTTGAGGTATTCCGCTCGCTGTTTAGCGAAGGTGACGATTGTGATGTAAGGCTTGTCGATCCAACAAAACCGCTGGAGTCTGACATAGACATCATCGCCAAACCAAAAGGAAAGCGACCTCTTACTATCAATCAGCTTTCAGGAGGAGAAAAGACATTGACTGCTACAGCGTTGTTGTTCTCAATGTACTTATTGAAGCCTGCGCCTTTCTGTATTTTTGACGAGGTTGATGCTCCGCTTGACGATGCGAACATCGATAAGTTCAATAACATCATTCGCAACTTCAGCAAGGACAGTCAGTTCGTAATTGTAACGCACAACAAGCGGACCATGACGAGCACAGATGTGATCTATGGTATTACGATGGTGGAGAAAGGAATTTCGCGCGTGGTGCCCGTTGACCTGCGTGAGTTGGCCTAATCATCAGTCTCTCAACTGAATCAATATTTCGCGAAGCTGAGCAGCATAAGCTCTGATTTCCACAGGCTGATTATCCGCGAAGGTATCGATATGCCAAAACTGCACCTCTGATCCGTTTTGCAAAAACAAATGGTATCCACCCTGATCAGTACAATCCGGGCAGCCAAAAGTTTGGTTGGCATGATTTAGAAAATATTTCGGAAGAGAATTAATCAGAGGTTCTGCAATTTCATAGTTACTCTGCGAGTCTGGAGTTTCGCTGAAGGTTGGAGTTTCCACTCCATAGCGATCAATATTATCGCGAAACATCTTGTCTCCTTCTATTTTATAAAAATGCGCGCAATCACCGGCACAAAAGCCGTACGCCTCACCAAAAATGAAATAACCATCAATTGATATAGCCTCATCGCCTTTTGAACACGAAATGATAGTAATTGCGACCACCAATAATTGCCAAAACCTATTGATCTTTTTCATGAGCTTAACTGTTTACTGTTTGGATGCATATCCAGTCGCTAAGGTTGGAATGATCCTGTTAATTTAGTGCACTAAAATTTCACTTTTTGAATGGGTACAACGAATGACATCAAAACGAGAGCGGATATTGAGGTGCTGGTTTCTCAATTTTATGAAAAGGTGCGAAAAGATGAGACGATCGGATTCATATTCAATGATATTGCACAGGTAGATTGGGACCACCACCTACCTGTAATGTTTGATTTCTGGGAAATGGTACTGCTTGGTACAGGCGGATACAAAGGAGACACGATGACCAGCCACATTCAATTGAACAAAAAGGTTGAACTGAAGCCTGCTCATTTCCAACAATGGCTTAAGCTGTTTAATGAAACACTGGATGAAAATTTTAGTGGACCAAAGGCAGCCGAAGCAAAAGATCGTGCGAAGAACATCGCAAATCTGATATCATATCGGGTCATTCAAGCAGCTCAAGGACTAGCTCCTTCCAACAGGAACTGAGGTAGCTCCCAGTACTTTCAAGTTATCATCCTGTATGTAAAGAATCAGTGATGATTTTTCTAGGTTCACTTCACTGAGATTGACCTTTAGCTTTCCATTTTGCTTTAACGTTATCGACTCGAACACACGCACGACATTATCGTGACTCAGCCTCTTGCCTCTGTTCTCCCCTTTCGATACGTAGTTCTCAATACCACGTTCTACCACAGCTATATTAAGCCGTTCACCATGCGGAGCTTTATCCAATTGATATTGAAAGGAACCTTGACTTCCCTCTACCCTCCAATCACTGATCTCGATTGCATACGCAGCATTCATCGTTAGCGCCTTCTCTACATTTCTATTTGCTTCTGTCTTGTTGGATCCAACGAATTCAGTACTTCCGTTGACGACCATCTGTGGCGTGTATACCCGATGCGCCTCGATGCTTTTTGCATAGTTGCGTTGTCGCTGGGAATACACTGCGCTGCTGTATGGGTCTTTCCACCCGATGTAATTCCAATAGTCTACATGAAAAGACAGGCCATAGACTTTAGTTCCTTTTTGATCTGCATCATCGAGCAATTCACTTAGCACGCGGTCTGCAGGTGGACAACTGGAACAGCCCTGAGACGTGAACAACTCCACAACAGCAAAACCATTCTGTGCGTTGACATTAACGAATGCAATAGTCGATAAAAGAAAAAGGAGCATTCTCATGCTCCTAAGTAAATCAATATGAAAGCAAAAAACTGTCTTTCGACTGACGTTATTATTTTTTCTGAATGTCGCTAGGCAAAGTCATCATCACAGACATCAGGTCTACTCCATACCAAAGATTGCCAATCCTTACATTCTCATTTTCAGCATGCTGGTTGTTATCGTGGTTAACCATATTTACTGACACCGCAGGCGTTTTCAGAATATTAAAAATTGCATCATTCACACGGTTCGACCCCCCAGAGCTTGGAAGGAAAACGGCACGATCACCTGTAAATGATTTCACCCCGTTGATCACACTCATGATTTCGGGCTGATCCATTTTCACCTTGGTCGCAGGGAATCCATTTTTTGTTCTAGTTATTTTCACAATACGTGGGTACTTCATTCGTGTGGCGTGATCCGGTTCGTCTCTTACGATATGCCATCCTTCCTTTTTAACGTGTTCTTCAACCAGATCCATCATCTTCTCAGGGTCATTACCCTTAACTAAACGCATACTAAGTTCTGCAATGGCGTAGCTTGGAATGATGTTGGCTGCCTTATCTTCGACAGATCCACTTGCCAATCCTCGTATCGTTAATGAAGGAAGTAACATTCTCTCATTTAACGTACCAGTTCCTTCGGTGCGTGCCAGTCCAAGTTCTTCCTTCATCTGATCATCGATGTTAGGTGCGTTCTTCACCTGACTGCGCTCGAAATCAGAGATGGGTTCAACACTATCGTAATATCCATCAATCACAACATTTCCATCTTTATCTGTCATTGATGCCAGCAAGTGCGAGAGCATCTGCCCAGGCACAGGCGCCCAGTTACCATAGTGGCCACTGTGCAGCGGGCGCGATGGACCATATACTTTCAATTGCATACTGGTTACGCCTCGTCCGCCAAACTTAAATGATGGGTCGCCAGTTTGATAGACCGCACCATCCACCAGTAGCCAAACGGTAATGTCCTTGAATAGATCGCCATATTTGGTCAGATAGGTATCGATATGTGGCGAACTTGACTCTTCTTCACCATCGAAAAAGAATTTGATGTTAGAAGTCAGTCCGATGTTGGATGTTTTGAGTGCATCGAGAGCGGCTGCCATCGCCATGATGGGAGCCTTGTCATCACTCGCAGATCTTCCGTACATGCGCCATTCTTCGTTAATCGGTTCACCAGCTTTCGGCATGGGAATCGGCTTACCCCCATCATACATGGCCTTATCATAAAGTTCGGGCTTGAATGCGTCCAGTTTCCACAATGCCGGATCGACAGGTTGCCCATCGTAGTGGGCATAGAAACACAGCGTGCGCTTTGCTCCTTTCACTTTTCGCTCACCATAAACAATTGGAGGAGCTCCTGGTTCCTCAAGCAAACGCATATCGAACCCCCTATCTGCGAACATCTTTTTAATCTTCTCTGCATTGCGTTTGATATTCGGTAGATCGGAAGCATGATTGGGTATAGACAGCAAATCTTTGAACTCGGACAAGATGTTTGGTCCTTCTTTCTTTACCCAGTCGCGGCTCGCTTTTACAGAGGGCTGGGCAATACTTGCCATTGGTAACAGTAACAGCAAAACGACAAATACTCTCATGGTTTAGGTTAAGTTTAGATATCCTCAAAATACTCAAATCCGTCAATGATGTCGAGGTAAACTCCATCAAAACCAGCATCAAGTATTTTTTTTACATAAGAGGCGTCATTACCATATATAATGTCCTGCCAGGTTTTATTCCAGTAATGCACTTTGTAATTGTTTTCATAATCTGGATTGGGCAAGTCAAGAAACTCTGGTTCGCCCGTTTTCCATGACGACTGCCAGTAGTATCGATAGTTCTCGGCTTCACCAATACTCATATAGCTAATTACTAATCTCCGCGCACCATTCGGCTTCGTTTTCAGTTTGTCGAGATCTGCAACGGTTAGCGCATCATCATCAAAAAAGAAATCGATTATAAAAACATCATAATTAGTATTATCAATTGTAGTAACAAAGGCATCGTGGCTGGCAAATTGATCGGGGTTCAGTAAGTAGAGAAAGTTTTTAGCGTCAGCGAGTGAATTGATATCATCGCTATTTTCATTGTGAATGGGTGACGGATGACTGGGAATGCCATTCAATTCACGGTCGGCCGCAAATGAAATGTATCCTTTGCTTTCATTCCGCGTGTATGAGTCACTAATTTTTGAAACTGTTGTACAATAGTCAGTGGTGAGCACCTCAATTCCTTGCGCTTCAGCTAAATCGAGGTAGTCGATGAGATAGTCGGTATCTTCTGCGGACGTAGCCTGGTCATCATCAGCATATCCATAGAACAAATCTTCACGTCCTGTTCCATTAATTGCCGCAATATAATCTGTTGCAAGTGGACTGGTTAATTCACCGTCCGTTGTTAGTATCTCCTGACCATTCTGAGGAAGAATTAAAAAATCAGGGTTGATTCCTTTTGCATAGTTGCTGATCCCAATTACAAACTGACGCATCTCCTCTTTGAAATCCAGATCGGGTACGGGTGGTCGGTTGACTTCGTCTTCACTGCAGGCAAATAACAATGTCATTAAGGCAACGCCAGATATTTTTTTATGGATGAATAACATAAAATTAGTTTGTCGATTTTATGGCTACCGCTTCCAACTCCACCAGATATTGATCTTTGAAAAGAGAGTATACACCAACGAGCGTATTAGCAGGCATATTTGAGTTACCTAATATTTCACCACGTACCTTTCGAAAGGTATCCAGATCGCTTTCCTTATACTTTACTATATAGGTGTTCATTTTAACAATATCGGAAAGAGTTGCACCGGCATCTTTTAGTTGCTTCTCCAAATTGGCAAAGGCCGCTCGTAACTGTTCCTCCAAATTCTTCCCCTCACCCACCTGCCCGGCAACATGGATAGTCTTTACGCCATTGGCTTCAGTCACCACCACCTGCGTATAGCCGGGGCCGGGGTTGATATAGGCCTTACTTAACGTCTGGGCATGAAGATCAAGCCCAAGAGACAGCAAAATCACCACACTCAACACTCCAAAATTTCTCTTCATTTTCTTATTGATTTAGATTCTAAATATAGGTTAATCAAGCTATTAAGTGACGTCTTAATTAATTCCACAGCCTTATTCATTAATCTAAACTCCACCCAATCCATCGGCTCGTATTATCACGCAAAACAACTTTGTATGCTAAAAAACCACATTACGAGTGCCATTAGAAACCTGAAAAAACATAGAGGGTTCACCCTCATTCATATTGGCGGATTGGCTATAGGACTAACAGCGGCTATCCTGGTATTGCACTATGCCCGGCTCGAACACGCATATGATGAATTCCATATCAACGCAAACCGAACTTATCGGATTACGACTGAGCGTCTTCGTGAGGGCGTTCCAACGTCCCACTTTGCCTCAACATTCGCAGGAGTCAGCCCGGCAATCCTGGCAGAATATCCGGAGGTGAACGCTTCATGCAGATTATTTAAACGGTATCGAGGTGGCGTGATCTCTTTTGAAGATGAGCACTTTCGCGAAAGCAATGTTTTTCATGCGGACTCAGGTTTCTTCAATGTCTTTTCGTTTCCGCTTCTCAGCGGAGTCGAGAGTGATCTCTTCAAACCCGGCAGTGCTTTCGTTGAGGAACAGACTGCTATTAAGTATTTCGGATCTGAAGATCCTATCGGGAAGCGAATTAAGTTTGGAAGTTTTGATGGCGTTGAAGAATATGAAATTCGAGGTGTCATTCGCTGCCCCGAAATGTCAAGTATTAAGTTCACATTCCTGTTCTCGTATCATGACTTAGGTAGAATATTCGGCACTCAACATGAAAGCAATTGGTCCTGGCTTGACTTCCACACTTTTGCCGTATTGAAAGACGGTGAAAATGCTACGGATTTTGAGAGTAAACTTAGAGCGCTCACCGAAAAGCATCTAGGACCCAGGTCCGCTACGGTTGCTCTCAGGGTTCAGCCATTCACAGACATATACCTAAAGTCAAAAACTGAATTTGAAACGGGCAAAACTGGAAACGAAACGGTAGTCAATGTGCTACTCGCTTTAGGTATTATTATCCTTGCGATCGTCTCACTGAATTTTATCAATCTCAGCACCAGTCATTCATTGACACGAGCGCGGGAAGTTGGAATCAGAAAAGCGCTCGGGTCTTCCCGCCAAAATCTCATCTGGCAGTTTATTATTGAAACATTCTTAACGACCTCCATCGCACTCGTCTTGTGTCTGGTTCTCATTGCTTTGGTACTACCTTATTTCAACCAACTCACCCAACGGGATGTTACCCTCACATCATTTCTTGCTTCGGAACTATGGCTATACATGACAGGATTTCTTGTCCTGGGTTCTTTTATTATCGGATTCTATCCGGCACTCGTACTATCTGCCTTCCGAGCTGTCGATGTACTAAAAGGCTTTTTCATTCCTAGGGGCAAAGGAACATTGGTCCGGGAAGTATTTGTAGGATTTCAAGCCTTTGTCTCGTTCTCTTTGGTAGTTGCCATTCTTGTCATCATCGATCAACTGCGCTACGTCAATCAAAAGGACTTAGGAATAAATATTTCACAGACGCTTGTTGTTAGAACACCTGACATTAATACTGACGGCTATCTTAATTCATTGGATAGTTACAAGTCAACTGTGCGGCAGTTGCCTGGCGTAGTCGATGTAGCAAACACTGTTGATTCACCCGGTTCCCCAATCAGTTGGCTTGGAGGCGCAAGAAAAGTAGGCGCAGATATTGGTGACTCACATTCCTTCTTTCGCGCGGTGATAGACGAGGATTTTTTAAACACCATGGAGGCCAAGCTCCTTGCCGGAAAGATGTTTTCTCCAAAACAGTATGATCGGGATATCCTCATCAACAAAAGAGTGGCGTCAGATCTGGACTTTACCAACCTGGACGAAAGCATTGGCCAGCGGATTCTCATTGGCCGGGATACATTTAACGTCATTGGTATAGTTGATGATTTCCACCAGGTGAGCCCGCGTGAGGCTGTTCCTCCTACCGTCTTTCACTACAATCTCGAACCTCCCCGACTCTTTATGATTAAATATGAGAAAGGTCATGAACAAGATCTGGTGAGGTCTGCCGGGGACATCTTTGCAAAGATGTATCCCAACGTTCCATTTGACTATTATTTCCTTGACGACTTTTTTGATCAACAATACGATATGGAGCGAAGGTTGACCACCATCGTCTCTGCTTTTTGCATCCTCGCCATTGTTGTTTCTTCACTGGGACTGCTCGGGCTGACCTGGTTCCGTCTGGCTCGTCAGAAGAAGGAACTCGCCATCCGTAAGATCATTGGATCTAGTGACCTCAATCTCTTTGCAAATGCATCTCGAAGACTTGTATTGACTACGATCATTGGTTCCATTGTTGGCATTCCTGTAATCTGGATGTTAATGAGTCGATGGTTGGAGTCTTTTGCCTATCACACTGCTCCGAAACCGTGGGAATTTGTAGTAGCGATGATTGTCTCTCTTCTGATCCTGTTGGTTTCGATCTCTGGTCATACAATTAAAGTGATCAGGACCAATCCGATAAATCATCTGAGGCAGGAGTAAGAATGAAGTTCAATGCAAAAGGGGATTGGCAGGGACTTACCACACTTCTTGTCATATCTGTAAATCATTTTATGCAACGGCCTTTGCGAGACACCCTCGCAGTTGCTGTCGGTGCTGAAAATTTGAACTGGTTGATGGCCGGAACATTAGTTGGCACTGTTCTTCTATCACTCCTCCTAATCAGCATTGAACGAAGAGTCGATATTCGAAAACTCGTACCCTGCCTTCTGATCGTTGTTGCCATCGGGCAGTTGATCCTATACTACCGCTTGAACGACATCAACTTCACAAATGCCCTTTTATATTTCTCGTTCAACGGGGCGACAAGCCTTACAATCCTAACCCTAACATGGAGAAGGATTACAACTACTCAGGGATTCACCAATGGCAAATTACTAGGTGCTTACACTGCTACCAATATGGGAGCTATTGCAGGGCCACTTGTAACTCTTGCTGTCACAGATATTTTCAATGAATTATATCTCCTTCCTCTTTCTACAGTACTGTTAATCTTATGCGCGGTTTATCTGATCGCTTTTAATAGTGGGTCCACAAACGAAGTTTGTTCTTCTCCTTACGGTCCTCGGTTGCCTTTGAAGCGGTTGATCGCATTCATGCTGCTCTATACTTTTGTTGCTACCGGCTTTTACTATTTCACATTGAAGACAGTGGGAACTCATCTGCCACAAGAAAATAGAATTCAATTGTTCACTTTTCTCGACCTGATCACAAATTGTTCGGTTCTCATACTACCGCACCTGTTCAGAAAATGGAGCCGGCACCCCTCCGCTTTCATGATTGTGCCATGCATTTCGCTGTTACTACTCTCCACTCTTGGTATACGTTTCACGATCGTAACTGCTGTGGTAGCATTGGTGATCTTTAAAGTCAGCAACCTCACTGTGCAGCGCCCGGCACGCGAGTGGCTTTATTTGCAATCCACATTCTCCAGCCCTTACAGCACACAAAATTTTCTTGATTCGGTGATATATCGGCTTGGCGATGTATCTGCCGCATGGACGATTACGCTGATGATGGCACATGGAACCGGCTTCACGCAACTTCTATCAGTATTCGTGATGGCAGCTTCTTTGTGGATCATTACAGCATATTCCATTTCAAAAAATATAAATTTGACAACCAGATGAACAGAAGAGAATACTTAAGGTCAATGGCGGCACTGGGAATCATATCCGCCACGCCTTCATGGACATTCGCACAATCTCAATCCATTATGAAAAGAACAATCCCTTCTACGGGTGAAAAACTGCCAGTCGTAGGTGTGGGTACCTGGCAAACTTTTGATGTAGGCGAATCTGACAATGAAAGAATACCGCTAAAGACTGTGTTGCAACAACTCGTTAAGCAAGAAGGAAGTGTCATTGACAGCTCACCCATGTATGGCCGTTCTGAACGCGTAGTTGGAGATCTCTCAACTGAATTAGGCATCAATGATAAATTATTCATGGCTACCAAAGTGTGGACTTCGGGCCGTGAGGCAGGTATCAAGCAAATGAACACATCCATGTCACTGATGAAGCGAGACAAAATCGATCTGATGCAGATTCATAACCTTGTGGATTGGCAGACGCATTACAAAACGCTGCGACAATGGAAGGATGAAGGAAAAATTCGATACATAGGCATCACGCACTATGTTGATAGCGCCCACGACCAGGTGGAGCGCATCATCAAGAACAATTCTATTGATTTTATTCAAATCAATTATTCGATTGTTAATCGTCATGCTGAAACGGGTGTACTGAATACCGCTCAAGAGAGAGGAGTTGCCACGCTAATTAACCAACCTTTCGGAGGTGGCGGCTTATTTGGAAGGGTACGTGGTAAAGATGTGCCGCAGTGGGCCAAGGAATTTGGTTGTGAGAGCTGGGGATGTTTTTTCCTGAAGTATATTCTGGCAAATCCTGCCGTAACCTGCGTGATTCCCGGCACTTCAAAATTTCAACACATGATCGATAATCTCAGCGCTGGTGTTGGAGGGTTACCCAATGACAAACAACGTAAGCAGATGATTAGCCTTATTGAAGGCTAGTTCATTTGTCTTGAACACCATGACGAAAAATTTCAAAGAGAATTTTGTCAGGGTTTAACCCAGACAAGCGAAGCTTCGTCTGCCTGAGGGAAATTATGCAGCTATGCATTATTGGGTTAAATTTGAGCATCAAGAATAGTTCATGAGTGAATTGATATTGGTGCTTTGCTGGCTGGGCGTTGTCCAAAGTGTTCTTCTTGGCGCCTATTTTTTAAGTAACGCGAAAGATAAAATCAACTACCTATTCCTCGGTCTCACATTGCTGATGATCGGAATCAGAGTAGCAAAATCCACCATATACCTATTCAATCCTGATCCTCCTCTGTGGGTAATGAATGTGGGATTTGCTGCACATGCGCTACTCGGTCCTTTATTCCTGACTTACATTCAATCATTGTTTCAGAATACTCTAAAACGGATTCTGGTTGCTATTCAATTTATTCCAGCTCTTGTCGTCCTTGCACTCTCCCCTTTTCTTTCACTGGATGACTTTTGGTATCAGGGAGGCTACAGTGCGCTGCTGTATTACACTTTAATCTACCTGGCATTGGGATGGAGTCTTGTTGTGGTTTCCCGAAAAGCCAAGCCACTGAATAACGTGATTCTGATTCTCCTGGCTACGATTACCATTTTTCAGGTCAGCTATTTTTCAAACTACATTCTTAGGTTGACTCCGTATGAGGCTGGCGCAGTTGTTCATTCGCTATTGATTTATCTCATCAGTTTCCTTGTATTGAAGGACAATAATGTGTTCAACCTCCAAAAGAAACGGAAGTATGACAACCTTAACCTATCAGGAGAAGAGGTTGATCGATACAAAAAGAAATTGATTGAAGTCATCGAAAATCAAAAGCCGTACCTGAATGCAAATTTTTCACTGAGTCAATGCGCTTCGTTAACCGGCATCCCAACTTATATTCTATCCTATGTTTTAAGTAATGGGCTCAATCAAAACTTCGTGAATCTAATTAATTCGTATCGAGTGGAAGAAGCGAAGAAATTATTGGTCGACAGTTCAAAACAACACATAAGCATTGCGGGCATTGCTCACGATTGCGGATTCAATACACTATCCTCCTTCAACTCGGCTTTCAAAAAATTTACGGGGGTTACTCCCTCCGACTATAGAAAGAAGGTTCCTGCTTAGTCGTGGAAGATTGAAGTGATATCTGATTCGATTCTTTTTGGCCTTCTGGTTAAGGCATCCAGTAAGCACCACAATGTTGCAGCCTTGATAACGATTTTTCCTGAAGTCGCTTGCCTGATTTCCACTCGCCTTTCGGAACGTACACCCTCAGACCACTCTACCCAGGTTTTCGCGATTAGTTGATCACCCAGCATTGCCTGACTTACGTAATCAATTTCATGTCTTAAGACCATCCAGACATATCTCTGTTGTACATCCAATGGTGCAATCTTCTCCCAATGGGCTTTAGCCACATCTTGCACCCATTGCACATACACCACATTGTTGACATGATTTAATTCATCAAGGTCAGCCGCGGTTACTGTAATCGGAAGTTCAAAAGCAATCACACTTTAATCCGGTTGGTGGCGAAAGATAAAACATTCCTTCTCTCTAAATATCATTTCTTTCTCCAGTGTCGCTCCCAATGCTTTTGCCACCCGAATGGAGTTGGCATTCTCCTTAAAAATTAAACTGATAAGTTTACAATCCTCCAGATTTGCGTACGCCATTTTTTTCACGGCCCGAGCAGCTTCAGCAGCGTATCCATTTCCCCAGTGGCTTCGAATAATTCCCCATTTGATCTCCGGCTCAGGCCAGTCATTAGGATACCACAACCCCACAATACCAATCAAAGATCCCGAGTTTTTCTCTTCCACAGCATAAGGCCCATAACCTCTCAACTGCCAATGCCCAACTGCGCCTGCCATGGTGCGCCAGGTCTCTCCTTCTGTTAGCGTCCTCCCTGTTGTGTAGCGCATAGACTCTTCGTCACCATAATAAGCGTGCATTTGTTTCCAATCGTCATGACGGAACATTCGAAGCGACAACCGATCAGTTTCAAGCTGCGTAGGAACCTTATACTCCATCCTTTTTAAGTTGTACTATCCATTGGCGTACCAACTCAACGCCTTCTTTATGAACCAGCTTCATTCCAAGTTCAGGCATCATCACACCTGGATCTGACGATTGAATGCGATAGTATAGAATTGATGCTTCCGGGTCGCCTGGCACGATATCAAAAAGCAAACCACCTGAACCACGCCCTGCGGCAACCGGTGCTTTCCCTATTCCCAACTCTGCTCTGTTGGTGACGCTCGCCAACAGGTGCAGTCCACTGGTTTTAGCTGGACCATCCGGGCGATGGCAATGCGCGCAGTTAACTTCAAGCCATGCTCTTGCGCGTAAATTGACTGGCGCCTCATCACTATTATAGGCAACAAGTCGCGGTACCCGAGTCATTTCAGGCAATCCTTGCAACAATCCGTTTGAAGACCATTGTACTAATTGGTTTTCATCTTCGCTACGAATCGGCCCATTCAACTGACGCGCGGTGGGACCAATGGGCATTATTTTATCTCCACGCAAGTGACATCCGCTGCACTGATTCATATTGGGTACAGAGTAAAGTACCTGTTGTGATGAACCACCTTCGTGCGTCCATGATACCCGTAGGTTTTTACCTGCCACTTCCAGAAATGCTTCGGTTTGTTCGTCATTCCAAATGTAAGGGAGTGCCTTCCATGCATCACCTTCTTTAATTAACAGCCGTGTTTCGATGACCCTGATATCGTCTGTCGGCTTTCTGAAATCGGATGGGTAATAGAAATTTTTTATGAGCACGGTTCCATTCGGAAAATCAAAAACATCATCTGAATTGTAAGTGATTTGACTCCCTTCGGGTATAAAAACAAATCTCTTCTTGAACGCATAGTCACTGAACAGAGGTGAGTTCAATTCGTATTCTGTAACTCGTTCCGCTGGGTTTAAATCCTTCAGGTTCCCAACAAAAAAACCATAGTCAGAAAGTTTTTGTTTGCCGACTGAAGTGAGATCCGTATCCGAAAGGCTTATCTCCTCCACAACAGTCGCAGGCTGCTGTTGTTTGCAGCTAATAATTGTCAGAAACAGCAATGCAAATAAGCTCCTGATCATTGTCCGCTCACTACCTGTGCCGATCCGCACCTGAAAGGCGTTACATCTTTTGAAAGTCCCTCAAAATCATTTGCCGCATCCAAATTAATAAAAGTGATATCACCGGATTCATTGATGCAGATATTCCTTTCTCGTTGGTCTTCCGTTTCTATTCCATCATAAACGATATCCGGAGGGTTGAAGAAAGATTTCAATATCAACAATTTACCGATGTCATTGCTGGTAGTTGGAAACCAGTGGCTGTTTGCAAACTTGTTGTCACGAATGCGAACATCGTACGGAAATGCGTTGTACAAACTATCGTCTCTAAAACTATTATTGACTGTCTGCACGCCACCAACTGCTCCCTCCTGCTGTGTTTCTCCTTCACTCAACGCTGCCACCAACTCGTAGCTCACTATCGCAACGCCCACCGTGGTGTTGTCCTTGAAGTCATTATTATAAATATCAATATCGTGAGTAGCCAGAATCATCATGCCGGAACCTGGCGGAATGGTAGCTACGATATTACCTTCTTGCGCAAAGTTATCGTGGT
The DNA here is from genome assembly GCA_050185175.1 of Cyclobacteriaceae bacterium. Taxonomy (GTDB): domain Bacteria; phylum Bacteroidota; class Bacteroidia; order Cytophagales; family Cyclobacteriaceae; genus ELB16-189. Next base: position 4,219 of record JBFWZR010000023.1, on the reverse strand, counting down.
TGTTGCTGCGAATGATGTTGTTGTACACTTTAGTGGTGTGGCCGTATTGCGTCAGGCCGGGAAGATCAAACACGAGGATTCCGCCTGTATTCTCGAAGGCCTCATTTCCATAAATCTCCACCCACTTCGAGTTTTCAGATTCAATACCTGCAACATTCCAGTAAGCTTTGTTGTTGCGAATGATAACTGAATCTGATTGGCCGACATAGATACCCGCATCGGATGATCCCATGGCGATGCATTCTTCCATCAATACATTTTTGCAAAGCACAGGGTACAAAGCATACGCTCCGTTCTCAGTCCTGGGCCCCTCTGCCCATACCGACCGGATTCTTCTCAGCACAATTCCATGAGTATCATTCACCTTAAGGTTGTCACCTTTGGCATCTTCGATCGAAAAGTCTTCGAGCACTATATTCTTTCCGTTACTTACCTGAAATCCCTGCGCACCCTCCACCTGATTTTTCCACGAGAGAATGGTTTTATCCATGCCCTTCCCTCTCAGTGTCACATTCGACTTGCCATCCATCGTCAACGTGCGTGTAAACATGAAGTGACCTTCAGGCAGATCAATTACTTCTCCGTCTTCAGCGAGTATTAGCTTTGTTTGCAAATCTTTTTCAATAGACTTCCATTGGACTTCATCCCCTGGAGCGCTGCAGCCACCGATCATCCCCAGAATCAATAGTGCCAGAAAAATTCTCATAACGCGAATTGTATGATCTTAAGTTATGGATTTTTAAGATCACAGGGAAATGAGGAAGTAAACTCAATCCAACAATAGCTTGTAAAGTCGGTCGAGTGTTCCCAGAGCCTTTGCGTGAATTGGGCTCTCCGTTACTGTACCGAGATTGATGCCAACAAACATGTAAAGGCCCTTCTCAGGGAAATAATAAAGCTGACAGCCAGCACCTAGGCCACCTCCGCTATGACCGTAGCCTGTGTGCCCAACAAAATCGGAGTGGTCAAGACCGAGACCATAGGTTGGACGGCCATCGCGATCACTAGCCCATTCTTTCATAAGCACAAGTGAAGCGGGTGTCAGGAGTCTTCCCTCCATCAGACCACGAAGAAACATGACCGCCTCAACAGGTGTCGTCACAATACCATCATCGCCAACCAACGCCTGAACGTTGTTTCTCTGCAACTCAGATGAGTTTTCAAGAACGCCATTGCTAAATCTATCCCAATATGAGTTCACCAATCGCGGATACTTAAGATAACCTTCCATTCCACGATAGTAGGTATCCTTCAACTCCAATGGCTTGAAAATTACCTCATTGATCAATTTTGCATGATCTCCTGTAATGTGATCGGCCACTAGCGCAAGAAGGACATAGTTGGTGTTGCGATAAGAATAGCGACTTCCGGGTTTGAAACTAAGTGGCTTACCCGCGATGTATTTAATGTAATCAATTGCCTGGAATTCGTGATTGGGTTCTTGTAAGAGTTTGGTGATGTAGGCCGGAACAGAGTTATATTCGGGCACACCAGATGTGTGGTTCATGAGTTGTTTAACAGTAATGGAATCCGCATTGGTCACCATGTTACTTACCGACTCCGGAAGGAATTTGGTTATCGGTGCATTGATGTCAATCTTTCCTTGTTCATACAATTTCAATATAGCCACTGCCATGTAGGTCTTGGCAATACTCTGAAGATAAAGCAGATGACACGGTTGCATTGGCACCTTACCTTCGAGTTTTGCATAACCTGCTACACCAGCCCACCAACCATCTTGTGAATACAATGCCACTGATACTCCGAGGATGCTTTGCTTAACGATCTCATCCAATATTTTTTGAATTTCCTCCGCATGCGGAAATGCATCGTTTAGTTCAACGGATAGATTTCCATAACAGGATTCTGTTGGCAAGGCCTGTGCTAATACCTCACCCGACAGTGCAATGATCGACACAAATAAGATTTGAACTCTTTTCATCATGGCGTTCATCATTTGCTATGTATTCTGGATCCTATCTGGAACAACGTTTCCGGCACTATTGGAATACTGGCATTATAGTTTTTAACCGGTAAGAATTGATATGTAATAAATGGCGATACCTGTGTTCCCGAAGAATAGTTGTGGTAGCCCAGTGAAACTCCAATCGGGATGGTGAACATCCACTTGCCTGAGTGTTTCACTTCATTCCATTCTCCATTCGTTTGCTCAAAGGATGTCACAGGATGAAACGAGTACAAATACCCGGCACCTATTTTTAATTCGGTATAAACCTCTGATGCAATCGTTGGACGCCAAGCAGATTGCGTGTAAAGCAAGAGTCCGTTACCTAGGTTCTTGTTTCTAAACCATATGACATTGAACTGTTGAGCCCAATTGTCTTTTTCGTTTAGGCTTACTTCTGTGCCCAACCCGATACCCACATTTTTAAAGTTGGACGCAAAGTCATGGAAGGGCAATGCAAAGGCGTGAAACTGGAGTGTGACAACCAGCGGAAAATTTTGATAATCTCTACTGGAGTCCTGAGCCTTTGACTCAATATTGATGGCAATCATCAATACCACTGCCAGAAGTAAACCCTTTGAGCATGATTTATTCATGGTGCAAATAACGCAAGCAGAATAGCCCCTGTTGGTCAAAAAAATGGGTTTTCAGGCGAGGTGTAGGAACTATTCCCCTGAATTGTAGTTACTCAGGGCGAAACCACTGCTTGAATGCAGCCGCTTTGGTACGACTCACAGGCACCACTGGTGGGATATTATCATTACCCCCGAGCATCACGTCAATCTTACCATTCTCGCCACGCTTGAAACCCATCACCAACTGACGATGTACAATGTATTGGCGGTTCAAACGGAAGAAGTAAAGTGAAGGTAATTTTCTTTCCACTTTATCGAGTGACTCGTTGAGGTAGAACTTCTGTCCTGCAATGTTGCTGGCTACCACGTACTCGCCATCGACAAACAGTCCCATCAAGTCCCCAAAGTTGACCATCAGGTCTTGTCGGCCTTGGCGTACTATCAGTCCACCGGCTTTTATTCTGTTCTCCTCTTCTCTCCTTTCCTCTGATTGCTTCCATTTCTGGTAATAATAGAGTCCGATGTAAATTCCATTGATGACAAAAAACCATATAGCGATAATAAACAGATCAACGAGATAAAAGCTTATCGGAGCTGTTTCGCCTTTCGCGATCAAGCTAACCAATTCAGTCGTTACACTGATAATGAAAAGACCGGTCAGAGTCGTGACAAGAAACTGTATTACAATTCGCCTTGCACCGCCTGTGTCGTATGGCAATTTGCAATCGAAATAAAGAATGATCGCCCGCACCGCCCACCAAGCCAAATATCCTTGCGCGGTGTCAATGGTGAAGGTGAGCAAAAGGAACCAGCCAAACTGGATATTGGAATAAGTGAGGTAGTAATTGAAAGCACTGATAAACGGAATGAATATCAGGAATAAAGGGATGTCAGGGTGATATGGGCTGGATCGAAAACGCATTTCACAGTACTTCCACCACTAGATTGACAATTGATTAACCTAAGTTTGAATTTCGCGCAAAGATAATAACGAAATCACTACCTCAATCGACTATTCCTCCACCAACAGAACCCTTACATCCGGGAAGTGTAGCGTGAACCATCCCAGACCTCCGGCCACATTGCTGGGGTAATTCACAGGTTCGCCCAAAAAATCTGAGAAGTTAAACCTGGTATCTCTCCTGAGTTGCAAAAAATCAAAGTACTGACGATCAATATTGGCAAGTTGAATCATTACCGTATCACCTGGAATAAAGTCACGCCTGAATATAGCATTGATCGACTCACTGATTTCCTGACCATCGTTCTCATCGTGATCTTCAACCAATTTGATAAACACATTCGGATTCAAAAAATCCTGCGGCTCCGGTGGTTCCTCAGCAGAGATATGTTGCACATTGATCATATAATAATTCTTTCCAACAATGTCCTGCAAACTGTAATTGACTCTGGCAAGCGTATCAAAGCCCGTGTCGTTAATGAATGCCGACAAATTGTTAAACCGCACTGCCGTCTTCACCTGCGTTGTTGCAGACACTTTGCCCATCGAAGGACCATCCACATAAAGTGTATACCATCCCTCATCCACAAATGGAATAGCGACACTTCCATAAACACCGACATCGACAAGATCAAGAGTATCTACGAACCCTTCACCTTCTAGCCGTACCAGCGCATCGTTGATGGCATCCTGATTAAGCAATGCCTCTGGATCGCT
>JBFWZR010000022.1:0-43877 GCA_050185175.1 Cyclobacteriaceae bacterium | reverse complement strand
TATTTATACCCCACCAGCTTCGATGGCAGTTGCAAGCCATTTACATCAATGAAATTCTCGTAGCTAAGGGCATTATAGTTTTCGTGCGCCTCGCCAGAGTAGTACGTAACGGTGTAAAGGAGTTTTCCATGCGATGGGTTTGGGGATCGACTAGCATCTGATAGTAGTCATCATCGGCATCACCCACTCCCTCATTGAAAGTTACTTTAATGGCATCGTACAATTTTCCGTCCAATGTTAGGGTATCGATTGAATAATTGGCTCCGGGGTCGGACACTATGAATGGAATAGTCAGAAAATAAGAGTAGAGATTGTGATAAAACCTGGCCGACCGTCCCTTGTAGGCTGCACGATTTGGAGCTACCCATACTTCTTTACCATCAAACCCAATCTTGAAAGAATCTGCCACGGTTAGGTCTTTGCGAGAAGCAAGGTCCAGGATATAGTGCTCCGTTGGTAGGGAGTCATTTTGGTGTTGCAAATCATATTCTAACGTTCTGAATGCTTTCCATTTCTCTAGCCCACCGTGTGCTCTTAACACTTCCTGATAATCCAACGGAAGACTGGAATAATAGTCAACAGGTTGTTGCTGTTGTTTACCGGGCTGGCAAGAGGTGTAAAATATGGTGATCAGGATGCTTAGAAATAGAAATCGCATGTCAATAGGTTTTTTACAAAATTAACATTCGGTCGATCTAACCCTGTCGCGACCGAGACAAAAATCAGTTCGAATTGTGTTTGACCAGGTTTATCTAGTGAGTCATCTGCTGAGTGATAATAATCACACAGCCTGATGATGGCAATCATGATGCAGGTATGCACCCCTTTCTACCTTCACATCTGTAAAAACGACCCGAGCTATGAGCACGCTAAAAAGAAACATTACGATCGCACTTATGATGTTGGCTGTTTGCCTTTATGCTCAAAACGAATACGTTTTGAAAGCTAATAAAGTAACGGTGGCTGGCACATCAACCCTTCACGACTGGGAGTCAGACGTGACCAAAGTAGAGTGGAGCGGAACGATAACCACAGAGGGTGGAAAAATAACGCAGGTAAACAATGTGACTGTAAGGATTCCGGTTGAGTCAATAAAAAGCACTAAGGGCAGGATTATGGACAGCAAGACCTATGAGGCATTCAACTCTGAAAAGAACCCCTACATCACTTACAAACTACAGCATGCAGAATTGAATGGAGATCTCATCAATGCGAATGGCCAGTTGACGATGGCAGGAGCTACAAAGGCTATTCCCTTAAAAGTAAAGACAACTGTCGGTTCAAATGAAGAGATACGATTCAGTGGATCTTATGAAATGAAAATGACTGACTATAAAATGGAGCCCCCAACTGCGGTAATGGGCACAATCAAAGTAGGTGATGCTGTAACTGTAAAGTTCGATCTCACTGTGGTACCAAAGAATGTAGCAGGTAACAAATGAACACAACCAAAACAAAAATAAACGGACAAATGATTTCTCGATTAAACACTTTAACTATGAAAACAAAACTTAATATCCTCGGAAAAGGGGGCTTGTTGATAGCTATGCTTTTCGTGGCCAATATAGCCCTCGCACAGTACGCGCCACTTCAGTACTTCAGGTACAATGATCAGCGCGGAATCAATGTATTTGAAACTTCCAAGACTGACTCTGTTGTTTATGATGGACTGAAGGTAAGGGTTGGTGGTGATTTTGCCATGCAATTCCAAGGTCTTAGCCAAAGCAATACTTTAGGCAATGCAGTTGACCTTGGGTCAGATTTCAATCTTCCTACCGCCAATTTGAACTTGGATGTTCAACTATATGATGGCGTGAGAATGCACCTGAGAACTTATCTGTCAGCTCGTCACCATGAAGAATCATGGGTTAAAGGTGGTCACTTGCAAATAGATAAACTTGACTTTATCAAGCCTGGATTCCTGGAAGGTTTTATGCAGCACGCAACTATCACCGTTGGTTTGGATGAGTTCAATTATGGTGATGCTCACTTCAGAAGGACTGACAATGCTCGGGCTCTTTACAACCCATTTGTTGGCAACTACATCATGGATGCTTTCTCCACTGAAGCTTTTGGTTCTGTAACATATCAGAACAACGGAATTATCGCGATGCTTGGTGTTACCAATGGTAAACTGAATCAGAACGTAACCAAGACTGCGACTAGCGACAACAGAGCATCTTTCTTTGGAAAGGTGGGTTTTGACAAACAGGTGAACGATGATTTGAGAGTAAGGTTAACCGGCTCTTGGTATTCTAACCATGGAACTACTACAGGCACCTGGCTTTACGGTGGAGACCGCGGAGGATCACGCTACTATAATATCATGGCCGTTGCTGCCGATCCAACCGCAACCCCTCCCGTGGCCGCTGAAGGAACCGATTTTGACGGCCGATTCAACGCTCGCTTTACAAAGTTGACCGCATTCCAAATCAACCCATTCATCAAGTTTAACGGTTTGGAGTTCTTCGGTATCTATGAAGTAGCAGGCGGAAGCAACGAGTTCACTACACCAGTAGCTGACAAGGAAGGTTCATTCACACAAATTGCCGGTGAATTGTTGTACAGATTTGGCTCAACTGAGCAATACTATCTGGGTGGAAGATATAACGCAATAAATGGTAAAATGCGTGAGAGCGCGACCGAAGACCTGAAAATCGATCGGATCAATTTTGGTGGCGGCTGGTTCCTGACAAAAAATGTTATAGCCAAACTGGAATACGTTAAGCAGAACTACAAAGGAAATGCATGGACTGGATCCAATGCGAGGTTCCTTGGTGGAGAATTTAGTGGCATTATGATTGAAGCTGCTATTAGTTTCTAACGTGATTTGTAACTTTAAAAAGCCTGCGAAATTTTCGTGGGCTTTTTCATTTGAAGCTGGCCGGCTTTTTGTTTTCAAATCTCTATAACTTGTGAATATGAGATCGCTCTTGCTTGGTTTGATAATATTACTGACTGGCGGATTCACCACTCCTCCACCTCGTGGCGTGCTCATCCATCGTTTCATTGTGCAACCCAACAGCAGGCTTATCATTGATGGCAAAACCAACATTAATACATTTCAATGTGCCATTATCCACTACACAGGAAAAGATACTCTTGAGTTGAGAGAAGGAGGAAAGTATCCCAAACCCATATTTACTCAGGGTTATGTTGGTCTTGAGGCTGCAAGGTTTGACTGTGGACTGCAAGTGATGACCAATGATTTTTGGAAGACAATCAAATACAAAGAGTATCCCCTCGTTGGAATTGAATTTATTTCCTTTGAACGACTGCCGAAGTTAGATGAGGGCAGCGATTTGTTCAGGGGAAGGATGCAGATAGCACTGGCGGGGACCAGGAAGCCCTTTGATGTGGACTGCAGCATTGAGACCGATAAGTCCGGGATGATCCATTTAAAAGGTAGTCATCAATTCACATTTTCAGACTTTGAATTGGAACCTCCCAGCCGTATGATGGGATTAGTGAAGGTCGAAGATCTGTTAATGGTGAACTTCCACCTTGTACTACTTCTCGATATGAATGGCTAGCTGTGGCTTTGCCCTACGAGATTTGCCCGAAACGATATTGTGATCTCATTGCCTGTGGTCACTGTTCCGAACATAAAGCTCGGTGGCTCAATATTGAAATCACTCATTCTCATTTTGATTGATCCGGTGCATGAGAGGTTTTGTGCTGAGTCAATCTTAAATACTGTGTCGAAATTTATCCTTTTCGTAACACCTGCGACAATAAGCTGACCAGTGCAATGAATCACTGCATTTGAAATGGTAGCCGACAACAATTTGAATTCGATTGTTGGATAGGCATCAGCATCTATTGTGCTGTAGGTATTTCTGTCCATGGCCGTATGTCCGCTCTTCAGACTTTTTGTGGGCATCACTACGGAGAGGGAATGTAGAGCGGTCAGTTCGGAGTCTGCTATTTGCACCGTAGCACTAATCCTGATGTCATTTGATTTGAGTGTCCAGTCATGGAGCGTAGAGGTGCCCGAGACAACGATGGACGTTCCGGCTGCTTGTCGAAATAAATTCTGACTGAGAACCTGATGGCAAAAAAGAATTGATACGATAAAAAGAGAAACTCCGGTATGTCTTTTATGTCTATTCATAGCCCAGCACTTTCAACATGCTGTCGCTGGTTTGTTCAGGTGCAAAAAGTTTAGTTGAGATCTCGCCATCTTCGTTGCGACTGATAAGCACATGCTTTGGTGCGGGGATCAGGCAATGCTGGATGCCACCATAACCCCCAAGTGATTCCTGATAAGCTCCGGTGTGAAAGAAGCCAATATAAAGAGGCTCTTCATCATTGATCATCGGCAAAAATACCTCACCGGTGTGGGCTTCAGAGTTGTAATAGTCCATGCTATCGCAGGTAAGACCGCCCATATTTACTTTATGATATGGATCATCCCATTTATTGATTGCAAGGAGGATATATTTTTGGTTCAATCCCCAGGCATCTGGCATTTGTGTGATAAAGGATCCGTTGATCATATACCACAGCTCTTTGTCGTTCTGAAGTTTTTGGTCAACAACTGAGTAAAGAATGGCGCCACTTTCACCCACGGTGTAGCTTCCAAACTCGGTGAAGATATGAGGCACGGGTACGTTGTTCTTGTCGCAGATCCACTTGATGTTTTCAACGATCTGCTCAATCATGTACTTGTAGTCGTATTGAAAAGTAAGTGACTGCTTGATAGGGAAGCCCCCTCCGATATCAATCGAATCAAGTGAATCGCAAATTTTCTTTAGTTCACAGTATTTGAAAATGAATCTGCTCAATTCACTCCAGTAGTATGCGGTGTCTTTTATTCCTGTGTTGATAAAGAAGTGCAGCATCTTCAACGATGCCTTGCTACTTTTCTCAATCTTTTCTTTGTAAACAGTTACTATATCACTGTAGCGAATGCCAAGCCTCGAGGTGTAGAATTCAAACTTCGGCTCTTCGTCTGAGGCTACTCGGATCCCAACTTTGAAAGGCTTATCTACTTTCGATTCGTAGATGTCAATTTCCTTGATGGTGTCGAGAATAGGAATGCAATTGAATTCTTCATTTAATAAATCCACGATATGGTTGGTGTATCGCGGCATTTTGAAACCATTGCAAAGAATGTAGGTGCTCTTTGAAATCTTTCCCTGATTGTACAAACTTCGAACGATCGGGATATCAAACCCTGAGGAGGTTTCGAGATGCACATTGTTCTTCAAAGCCTCTTCCATCACAAATGAAAAATGTGACGACTTTGAACAATAACAATAAGTGTAGTCTCCTTTGTATTTGAATTTTTCTATCGCGTTGTTGAAAGTAGCCTGAACAAACCTGATGTTCTCACTTATTCGGGGCAGGTAGGTAAGCTTCAAAGGTGTGCCGTATTCCTTAATGATATCCATCAACGGTACGTCATTAAACTGCAACTCATTTTCCCACACTTTGAACTCCTTTTGGGGAAAATCAAATGTCTGCTCAATCAGGTCACGATAGCTCTTCATTTCATTCTAAAGGGGTTTTTGAAGGGTGCAATATTGGTATAATTTTGCCATCTTTACAATTCGAAATTTAAATCTGCATGACAGGTCAACACTCCTGCCTCCGCCATTCTGTAATGCTCTCACTACCCGATCTTTAAAGGGACATAAGTTAGATTTTAGATTTATTTTTTCTTAGGTAGGACAAGGTCTTTTCAAATATAATTTTCAAGGTACGTGAACGAAATAAAAATCATTGAAGTGAAGTCGGAAATCGGGGCAGGTACCCGCGGAGCCAGCCTGGGGGTGGAAGCAATGAAAATCGCCAGCCTTGATTTGCAATCTGATCTCTTCAGGCAGTATGACTCGGTTGAGGTTGAGAATGTCAATGAGTTGCTGTTTGATGGAGCAGAACACGCGCACGCGAAATTTATTGATGGCGTGTTGATCATGGAAGAGCGTGTATGCCTCGAGGTGTACGAAACTCTGCTTGACGAGAAGTTTCCTCTTGTGATGGCGGGCGATCACAGCACCGCTTACGGGACGATCGCTGGAATCAAAAAAGCTAACCCCAAGAAAAGGTTGGGGGTCATTTGGATTGACGCGCATGCAGACATTCACACCCCTTATACAACACCGTCTGGAAACATGCACGGCATGCCAGTAGCCATGGCCTGTGACATCGACAATCTGGAATGCAAAATCAACGACCCAAAAAATGAAACCGTTGAGTATTGGGAGCAAATAAAAAATGTAGGCATACCTGGTGCAAAAACCAACCCTGACGACTTTGTGTACATAGCCGTGAGAGATCTTGAAAAACCTGAAAACTACCTCATCAACAAATACGGAATGGGGTTCATTACCACGGAAGAAGTAAAGAAGATGGGTGCTGCGAAAGCTGCGGAAGAGGCACTAAAAATGTTGGAGCACTGTGATATGATTTATGTTTCCTTTGACGTTGACAGCATTGACTCTCGTTTCTCAACAGGAACCGGAACGCCAGTGCCCAATGGACTTACTGTCGATGAGGCTAAAACACTAAACCAGGAACTGGCAAAGAGCTCAAAACTTTGCACTTGGGAGATTGTGGAGGTGAACCCTACGCTTGATACCGAAAACAGAATGGCGGAGAGTGCTTTTGAAATTTTAGAAATTACTGCCCGCACGATAGCAGCCAGGCCAGTAGTGGCCGAGTAGCCTAGATATCCTCCTCTTCCAATATCTTAATCATCGACTTGATGGTGGTAACGATGTTGCGTCTGATGATAGGGTCGGTAAATATTCTTGGAATGTTGCTTGGCTCAGAAATTATCCTGTAGGAGACTATAATTTTTTCGTTAGTAAATTTTTCTAGTGTCCAGCTCCCCAGTAGGTTCATTCTGTCCACTCCGGATCTTACAGGGGCGAGCTTTGCGTTTGGAGTACTTTCAAACGTAACAAACATTCCACTCTCATCATGGCGCTCAATTTTATAAATCAGGAAATGATCTTGGTCAGCAACAGGCCATGGAATATCATGATACGAGTACTCAAGCCACGCGGTGTCTACTGGTAGCGGATAGACCTTGAACTCGCTCACATGTTTTTGACTTTTCATCACCCACTTTGGATCGCGTAGCATTCTAACGACTTCCTTAAAAGATGAATTGACGGCAAACACACCCTTTACTTCTCTGGCGTCTTGTGGAGGATCACTGCCGGGAAACTTAATCCACCTTTCGTATATGAAAACGCTATCCTCTTCCCGCACCAGGGCAAAGTCATCTGCCTCCTGTGCCCGGAGGCTCACCAGACTGGTTACCCAAAAGATAACGAACAATAGTTTCGGCACAGATTTCATGTTGGGCTCTAAGTAATGCATTTGGTTAATGACTACAAAGCCGATGAATGGTAACAGGTTACGCACCGTTTTATTTCTTTTTTGAACAGAATTCGGTCACTAAACACGCTGATTTCGTTAATTTCGCCCCCGTAATTACCAAATAACTCCTTGACGATGAGCAAAAACCGACCCATCTCAGATTTTATAGAAAAAAATTATTTACACTTCAATGCTGCCGCTCTGGTTGATGCGGCAAAGGGGTACAAAGTGCATATAGAAAGCGGAAAGAAAATGATGGTGACCCTGGCGGGTGCGATGAGTACAGGTGAGCTTGGCATCAGCTTTGCCGAAATGATCCGTCAAAATAAAGTGCACATCATCTCTTGTACCGGTGCCAACCTTGAGGAGGACATCATGAACCTCGTGGCGCACTCACACTACAGAAGAATTCCTAACTACCGTGATCTTACTCCAGAACAGGAGTGGGACCTTTTACAGAATCATTTGAACAGAGTTACTGACACCTGTATTCCTGAGGAGGAAGCTTTCAGGCGTTTGCAGGCACACTTGTTCAAAGTTTGGAAAGATGCGGAGGACAAAGGCGAACGTTTATTTCCTCATGAATTCATGTTCAGGTTGCTGAATAGTGGAGAGTTAAAACAATATTTTGAGATCGATCCTAAAAATTCTTGGATGATTGCAGCGGCTGAAAAAAATATGCCGATGGTCGTTCCTGGATGGGAAGACTCCACGATGGGAAACATCTTTGCTTCTTACTGTGTCACAGGTGAGTTGAAGGCTTCCACCATGAAGAGCGGGATTGAATACATGGTGTGGCTTGCCGACTGGTACACACAGAACTCTGGAAAAGATGGGATTGGATTCTTTCAGATAGGTGGAGGTATAGCGGGCGATTTTCCTATTTGTGTTGTTCCGATGCTGCACCAGGACCTGGAGCGTGATGGCGTGCCGTTCTGGAGCTATTTCTGCCAGATCAGCGACTCTACCACCAGTTATGGATCATACTCAGGTGCTGTACCCAATGAGAAAATAACATGGGGTAAGCTGAGTATTGAGACACCTAAGTTCATTATAGAGAGTGATGCGACAATCGTTGCGCCATTGATCTTTGCCTATATTTTGGATATGTGATTTTAAGTCAGTGGGGTTTGTGAGATGAAATTGGATAGTCTGCTTCGTGAAGAATTGGGGAATGCTTGCAAGGAGCTCTTCGGTGCAATGCCAGAACAGCTTCAGATTCAACCCACCAATACCGAGTTTGAAGGTTCACATACACTAGTGTGTTTTCCTCTCACGAGAATATCCAAAAAGAAGCCTGAAGAAACCGCACAAGCGATTGGTGAATGGCTGACCAACAACTCTGATACTGTCGCACGTTTTAACGTGGTGAAGGGTTTCCTTAACCTGGTTTTTAACGACAAAGTTTGGGTCGATGTTTTCAACTCAATTCTTAAGGAAGAAAACTACGGCATAACGCCTTCTGCCGGTGATGAGATTATGGTTGAATACTCGTCACCCAATACCAACAAGCCATTGCACCTTGGCCATTTGAGAAACAATTTTCTCGGGTGGAGTGTGGCATCGTTGTATGAAGCGATTGGATATAATGTGCATAAAGTCCAAATCATCAACGACCGCGGAATTCACATCTGCAAGTCGATGGCCGCGTGGAAATTGTTTGGCAACGGTGAAACACCCGAAAGCAGCGGACTTAAGGGTGACAAGTTGGTCGGCAAATACTATGTTGAATTTGATAAGGTCTATAAGAAAGAAGTCAACGATCTGATTGCATCTGGAGTAGCAAAAGAGCAAGCAGAGAAGGATGCACCCATTATGACACTCGCAGTGGATATGCTGCGAAAGTGGGAACAGCGCGACAACGAAACCGTTGATCTCTGGAAGACGATGAATGGCTGGGTTTATCGAGGCTTTGATGAGACCTATCATCAGATGGGCGTAATCTTCGACAAACTCTACTACGAATCAGAAACTTATTTGCTGGGCAAAGAAGAGGTGTTGAAAGGTCTGCAGCAGGGAGTTTTCTTTAAAAAAGAAGATGGTTCTGTTTGGGTAGATCTCACAGCAGATGGATTGGATCAGAAGGTGCTGCTTCGGTCTGACGGCACTTCGGTGTATATGACGCAGGATATCGGCACAGCGATATTACGTTTCCGGGACTTTCCGAAAATCTCAAGACAAGTATATACTGTAGGCAACGAGCAGGAGTATCATTTCAAGGTATTGTTCCTGATCCTGGCAAAACTTGGCTATCAATGGGCAAAGGAGTGTTATCACCTGTCGTACGGAATGGTTGATCTTCCTTCCGGTAAGATGAAATCGAGAGAGGGAACAGTGGTAGATGCTGATGACCTGATGGCTGAGATGATAGAGGAAGCCGAGAAACAAACCCGAGAGCTTGGCAAAATCGATGAGATGGACCAAGCAGAGGCAAGAGCCTTGTTTGAAATGATCGGAATGGGGGCTCTTAAATTTTTCTTGTTGAAAGTTGACCCAAAAAAGCGGATGATGTTCAATCCCAACGAATCGATCCAGCTTCAAGGCCATACGGGACCATTCATTCAGTACACTCACGCGCGCATCCGTTCCATCATGCGAAAGGCTTCAGAGGTTAAGAAAGTTAATGCTATTGTTGCGACCGATCTACAGCCGCAGGAGCAAAGACTAATTCATATGCTTACGCAATTCCCATCCAGGTTAAAGGAGGCGGCAACTGAATACTCTCCTGCAATCATTGCCAACTATGCCTATGATTTGGCGAAGGAATACAATCAATTCTACCAGGTGATTCCGATCTTTGCAGAGAAGGATGAGAATAAGATCGCGTTGCGGATTGCCTTGTCAGGCAAAGTAGGTGAGGTGATTAAAAAATCGATGATGACACTTGGGATCCAGGTGCCGGAACGGATGTAAGTTGAAACTTAAATCTGAGTTTGATGTTAAGATATATACTGATCGGTATGAGCGTCTTAATTTTAATCGGAGTTTATATGTTTTCTTCACTCTTTGGTTCTGATGTCACTCCGCAAGACGGGGATAAATCGTTTTACGAATTCAAAATGCCAGCCCTCAGTGGAGAGGAGATTGACTTTGGAAAATACAAAGGAAAAAATATCCTTGTTGTCAATACTGCTTCGAAGTGTGGCTACACTTATCAATATGCCGACCTCGAAAAACTGCACGAACAATATGGGAATCAGGTAGAAGTTCTGGGTTTTCCGGCAAACAATTTTCTTTGGCAAGAGCCGGGGAGTAATGACGAAATTGCCGCGTTCTGTGAAAAGAACTACGGTGTCAAATTTCAGATGTTCGAAAAAATTTCGGTCAAAGGAAAAGACAAGCATCCTCTATATCGCTGGTTGGAAGCTAAGTCGGGAGAGTCCCCATCGTGGAACTTTTGCAAATATGTAATCTCACCTCAAGGGGAAGTGGTTGGTTTTTTCCCAGCCAAAGTGAGCCCGCTTGATCCTGAGATTCTTTCTCTTCTGAAAAATTAGAGCTTAAGAATGTAACCCCTACCTTTGACTGTATGCAGACGAAAGCCTGGATAGAAGCCTTCAGACCTAGAACATTGCCGCTAGCATTGTCTTGTATCGCAATGGGTGGATTTCTGGCTGCCTCGGCAGGGGCCTTCAGGTGGGACATCTTTCTACTTTGTTCATTGACTACCATACTTCTTCAAATTCTTTCCAATCTGGCCAATGACTATGGAGACTCCATTAATGGAGCGGATCATCAGGGAAGGGTAGGGCCCTCTCGTGCGGTCCAGTCAGGGGCGATATCAAAGGACGCGATGAGGCGCGCGTTGATATTGTTTGTTGTGCTTTGTCTGGCAAGTGGTATTTCATTGCTATGGATCTCACTTGAAAGGAATTTTGAAACCATGCTCTACTTCTTTGGACTTGGTGTGCTCAGTATTCTTGCAGCCATTGCCTATACGATTGGGAAAAGACCTTACGGTTATGCTGGCTTGGGTGATTTTTCTGTGCTTATCTTTTTTGGGATCGTAGGCGTGTTAGGATCACTTTACCTATTCACGAAGTCTATCAGGTGGGATCACATCCTGCCAGCCATGAGCTGCGGCTTTTTCTCCATGGGGGTTTTGAATATTAATAACATCCGTGACATTGAATCTGATCGACAAGCAGGAAAATTTTCTGTACCAGTGCGAATAGGTCGGGAAGCGGCTGTGATCTATCATTGGATACTTATTCTCTCCGGATTAACCACGGCAGTGGCGTACACATTCATCAACTTTAACAGCTATTTTCAGTGGCTGTTTATTATCACAATTCCGCTGTTTTTGGTCAACGCCACGTCTGTGAACAGAAAGATGGCTGCCGATCTTGATCCGTATTTGAAGCAGTTGGCTATCTCTACCCTTGCCTTTGTACTGCTATTTGGGGTTGGAATTCTCCTTTAGAAGCCCAAAAACACGAAAAACGGTCAATGTGACCGTAATCATACCCAGCCTTGATTGACATCATGAATGCTTTCTTTCCAATAAAATACTTTTGAGATGAAATCTGACTATAAAACCGCAAATCGAAAAGCCATGAAAAAGATACTTGTCCCATGCGACTTCTCTGACTCAGCCGTTCAAGCGTTCAAATTTGCAGTGGAAGTTGCTGCGCAAAACAAGGGGGAGGTTGTGCTACTCAATGTAGTGGAGATACCTGTGGTGCATGACAGCGTGATGGTGCCAGCTCTATCTTTTGAAGAGACTTATCTGAAAGAGATGAAGGATCGGGCCGAGCGCGACTTTGCCAAGATGAAAACCAAGTGGGCAAAAGAAGGCCCTAAGGTGACAACACATGTGATTTACGGTGCGACCACGCCAACCATTGCACGATTTGTGGAAGACAATAAGGTCAGCTTGGTAGTAATGGGGACAAAAGGTGCTACGGGTTTGAAAGAATTTTTCGTTGGATCTAACACAGAGAAAATTGTTAGATGGTCACCTGTTCCTGTGATTTCAATAAAGAAGGCAACCAAGGCGTCTTCCATAAAGAACATTGTCTTTCCATCCACGCTACATGCTGATGAAGAAGAACTCACCATGAAAGTGAAGGCATTGCAAGAAAATTTCAAAGCAACGTTGCATATCCTATATGTAAATACGCCTGCTAATTTCCGGACCGATGAGATTACCCGAAAAATGATGAGCGACTTTGCAAAGCGTTTCATGCTTAAAAATTATACACTCAATATCTACAATGATCTAAGCGAAGAACTCGGTGTCGCCCACTTCACCAAAGAAACTAAAGGTGACCTGATTGCAATGGCAACCCACGGCAGAAAAGGATTGAGTCACCTCATGAGCGGAAGTATAGCGGAAGATGTGGTGAATCACATCGAATGCCCAATCTGGACGTTCAAAACAAACTGAGCATAAGTTATACTGCCTTTTTGGATGAGCCAGTCTTCAAATTTGCTGAAAGAGCCACCTCAGCGACAGGTTGAAAATGCATGCTACCATTGTGGTCAACCATGTGAAACAACGTCTTTCACTATTGATGAAAAATCATTTTGTTGCTATGGCTGCAAAACGGTGTATGAAATACTTGCGGAAAACGACCTGTGTGAGTATTACAACTTTGAGTCGGCACCTGGTGTGCGTCTGGACGGAGAATACGAAGATGCCTACACTTACCTGGATGACGATAAGATAAAAAGTAAACTCTTGCTTTTTCATATTGGGGATCATGCAAGAGTTCAGTTTTATATTCCATCCATCCATTGTATCTCATGCATTTGGCTTTTAGAAAACCTCAATAGAATCAACAGCGGTGTAATCAAGTCGGAGGTCAACTTCGCGAAAAAAACCGCGCTTATTGATTTTGATGCATCAAAGATCAGTCTCGGTTCAGTGGCTGCATTGCTTGCGTCTACCGGATATCGCCCACTTATTAGTCTGGAAGGTGAAACAAACGAAAAAAAGAAATCTGTAGGCAACAGAAAATTATTGATTCAACTGGCAGTGGCTGGTTTCTGTTTTGGAAACATTATGCTGCTTAGTTTCCCCGAGTACCTGGGTATTGATCACCTTGACGTCAGCCTTCAAAAAATATTTTCTTATTTAAATGTTGCATTGGCGATTCCAGTGCTGCTGTTCAGTGGTGCAGACTATTTCACTTCTGCGTTCAAAAGTTTTAGACAACAGCAAGTAAATATTGATGTACCAATCGCGCTCGGTATTTTGGTTTTGTTCGTTCGTAGTGCATCAGATATTCTCATGGAAACCGGTTCTGGATATATGGACTCATTGGCCGGGCTGGTGTTTTTTCTTTTGATTGGAAGGTGGTTTCAGGATAAAACTTATGAGAATCTTGCCTTCGACCGCGACTATAAATCATATTTCCCGCTGGCTGTGTATCGAAAGAATGCTGACGGGTGGAAGGCTACCTTGGTGCATGAATTAAAAAAAGGGGATCAGGTAAGGATAAGGAATAAAGAGATCGTTCCTGCCGACAGCCTTTTGCTAACGGACATTGTACAGGTAGACTACAGCTTCGTTACCGGAGAAGCAAAGCCAGTTGATGTAAAGGCAGGTGAGTTGATTTATGCCGGTGGCAGAATTGTGGGTCAGCCTGCGCTCATGACCATTGCTAAAGAGACTTCACAGAGTCACCTCACCAACTTGTGGAACAATGAGGCATTTACGAAACCAGAAAGCCGCAACTACAAGACGTTGATGGATAAAGTAGCACATGTGTTCACGTGGTCCGTTCTTGGTCTTGCGCTTGCAACCGGATTTTTCTGGTGGTGGTTTAACAGCGAACATGTGTGGCTGATTGTTACTTCAGTGTTAATGGTCGCCTGCCCTTGTGCATTGGCTTTGGCTGCACCATTTACCTATGGCAGTATGCTAAGAGTCTTCGGTAGAAATGGTTTGTACCTGAAGAGTGCAGATGTGGTCGAAAATATGGCTGCTGTGGATGCAATTATTTTTGACAAGACTGGAACGATTACCCATGGGTCAAAAAATATTTCATGGAAGGGCACCATTACCAAAGAGGAACTGCAAATGGTGCGTTCGGTTGCATCTTGCTCCACTCATCCTCTCAGCGTTTTGCTTGCGCAAAACCTAAAAGATGGTCTGGATGCTACTCCTACCAAATTCACGGAATACCCGGGACAAGGAATTGAAGGTACTATCGGAAGTACCGTCATTCTTATCGGGTCAGCAGCATTCACTGGTTCCACCGAAAGTGAAGGATATAGCCGTGTGTATATTTCTATTGATGGAGTAGTCAGGGGGTTTTTCGAAGTAGGCACTACCTTGAGACCCGGTGTTTCAGCGCTCGCGTCACGGCTGGGCAACAAAATCAAAGCATTGTTGTCGGGTGATACAAGTGCTGACGAAGATCGGATGAGAGAAGTTTTTCCTGTCGGCACTCAAATGGCCTTTCAGCAAAGTCCACAAAACAAGCTGGATTATATTGAGAACCTTCAAAAGGAAGGCGCTCATGTAATGATGCTCGGTGATGGTCTAAACGATTCTGGCGCGTTGAAACAAAGCCATGTAGGTATTGCGGTGTCTGATGACACGGGGGTTTTTACACCCGCTTGCGATGGAATATTGAGTGGAGCAAAACTATCCTATCTCGATCGCTTCCTGTCTCTTTCAAAGTCTGCCCTTACCATACTTAAAATAAGCCTTGGGATTTCGCTGGCATACAATGTGGTCGGGTTGAGTTTCGCGGTAACTGGTCATCTTACTCCGTTGGTGGCTGCCATACTCATGCCTATCAGTAGTATTTCAGTAGTCGTGTTTACTACCTTTATGGTAAATCTTGTTTCAAGGAGGGTCTTATCATGACTATAATTATTCTTTTGATTGGAATCAGCCTCACCATTGCCTTGGTGTTCCTGGGCGGATTTATATGGAGTATGAAAAGTGGCCAATACGATGACACCTATGGCCCTTCCGTGCGTATGCTCTTTGACGACAAAAAAAGCAGTAAGAAAAAAGATCAATAACCGCGCTCTCGCGAAACTAAATTGAGAAGCGGTCTGCCTTCCATGGCACGGTGATAGTTCTCGACAATTTGTGGTGCTACGGATTGAGGGTCTGTCAGGCTTGCAATATGTGGTGTGATGTTTATCCTGGGATGTTTCCAAAGTGAACTTGTCGCAGGCAGCGGCTCTTCAGAGAATACGTCTAATGCTGCACCAGAGAGATGTCCTTGAGAAATAAATTCCAACAGATCTTCTTCGGCAAGATGCTCACCACGACCTACATTGATGATGTACGCGTCCTTCGGTAAGAGTTTAAAAACATCTTTGTTAAGAATCATTTTGGTTTGGGGAGTAAGCGGAAGAACGCAAATAAGGATTTGAGTCTGCTGTAGAAAATCAGCAATCTCGCGCACACCAACATAAACGCTAAACTTCTCATCCTCTTTCTGACTTCTGGCCCAACCGATTACTTTGAAGCCGGACTTTGAAAGTTCGCCTGCCACCCTGCTGCCAATAGCCCCAACACCCATCACACCTATCGTTACATCTTTGATTCTCTGATAACCGGCAGGCTTCCATATGCTTTGAATTTGCTTTAGCTTGAACGCGTTGAGGTCGCGCAGATGATTCATGACCAATGCAAGCGCAAACTCCGCCATATCCTGCGCCAGATATGGATCAACAAGACGCGTGATCGGAACATGGTGAGGAAGTTCTTCATCCCTCAAAAGATGGTCGACTCCGGCACCCATCGATGAAATGCATTTCAGGTTAGGGTAATCTTTGAAAATACCATAGGGGTGTCTCCATGTAAGAGCAAACGTAATGTCTTCACGATTTGTATCGTTTGGAAAAGTGCGAATGTCCAGGCTGGAGTCAACTTGCTTCAGTGCATCGATCCATGGTTCGACACCTTTCGGGTTAATGATAACGATTGCCATATGAATGAGAACACAAATATAGCGGTATGGTTCGCCTGGAAAGCTGAAACAAAAAAACTTAACTAATTAAAAACAGGCGCAAAATCTTTGATGTCAAAACCGTCTGATGCAGCACCGTAAACGGTAAAGTGTGCAGCTATTTCACCAGTGGCTTCAGAACACATAGCGGTGTAGCCATTGCCCCCTGCAGCCACAGACAATTGATGGCCATCCGCTTTACCGATGTATGCTTTTTTAGTTTTGGTCCTGCTGATGAGACACCGTTTCGACTTGAATTTTTCAACTTTGAGATCTGGCATTATGGAATGTAGTGCTTCGTGTATTGCTGGAATGTTGGCATCACTGTTTCCATGGCGAAACCACTCCTGGATTTCTGCTAATTCATTGAAGACAATGTCAGCGGGTAGATTGCATCCGATCTTGAAATAAATATTGCCATCTGGGTAAATGACAGGTGGAACGGCATACAAACCTTCAACACTTCCATTGTCGATTTCGTACAAGAGTGCTGGCAGATTTTTTAATCTTAAAACTTCCGCAGAACCCAGTTGCGCGAGTAACACCGTTTCACTTTTCATAAAAAGATCCAGTGGCTGCGGGATGAGATCATGAAAATTCGAAAACGCGCCAGCAGTTACGAGAACACGGTTAGCTTTTATGGGCTCTCCAGACTCAGTTTCAACTTCATAAGTCATTCCGCTCCTTCTTACCGACTTGACTGTGTCGGTTAAAGTTGCTCCTCCTTGCTTGTTGAATAGAGTTAACTGAGCCTGCACTAATTTCATCGGATTAATATAGCCGGCCGGTCCGTTCTCCAAAACACCAAATGCCTGTTTCGGAAAGTTATAGGCGGGAAGATTTTCGTGGATTTCATCTCCCGAGTTCAGAAATTGATAACCAGTATTAAATTTTTGCGCTTGATCCGGTACGTTATTGGCATATTCATCTTTTCCATCATGGGATACATAAAGACAACCAACTGGGGTGTGAAATTGAATGCCGCTTTCCTTTTCCAACATCGGATATCGGATAACAGAACGTTGGTTTAGTAATGTCCACACAGGGTCAACACCAATAATTCTTTGTACCCGACCCTGGTCATAGTGACTGGCAAAAACACTGGCGGTATTGTAGTCTGTTGGCTCGTCTGGGCCGATAACTGCAACATTACTTACCAAGGTTTGAAGATGTCTGGCGGCTGCCGAACCCACCAACCCCTTCCCAATCACCACACACTCAAAAATGTTCGATTTCGAAACGCTCATCCCACTAAACAGTTAATTCAACAAATTGATATAGTACAATCTTCTTAATAAAGAACACATTGTCTATATTTCAATTCCTCCCAACTAATGTAAAAATCACTCTTATGAACTCAAAGCAGATCAAACTATTCGTGACAGTTATCGTCAGCTCATGCATGGCAATGCAGGTTGCTATTGGGCAAACACTAACCAAAGAACAAATTTCACAGTTACAGTTCCGTCATATCGGTCCGGTCGGGAATCGCGTCACGTGTGCTGTCGGCATTCCAGGCAACGACTTGATTTATTATGCTGGCGCGGCAAGTGGAGGGATATGGAAGACTGAAGATGGTGGATTGAATTGGAAACCTGTGTTTGATGACAAACCAGTCCACTCTGTTGGTGCTTTGGCTGTAGCGCCATCCGACTATAATGTAATCTATGCGGGAACGGGAGAGCCTTTCATCAGATCAAATGTGTCTATCGGTAATGGCGTGTGGAAATCAACTGATGGCGGTGAAACATGGAATCACCTTGGGTTGGACAACACGGGAAGAATATCACGAATACTAATTCACCCAACTGATCCGAATACAGTTTATGTTGGTGCTGTGGGTCACGCTTACGCACCTCAAAAGGATAGGGGGGTGTATAAATCAATTGATGGAGGTAAGTCATGGAAGCAAGTTCTCTTTGTTGATGAGAACACCGGAGCTTCAGATCTCGTGATGGATCCTTCAAACCCAAGAATAATTTTTGCTGGGATGTGGCAATTGTCACTCAGGACCTGGAACAGAACTAGTGGAGGTGCTGGTAGTGGATTGCATATGTCAAAAGACGGAGGTGAAACGTGGACTAAGCTCAAAGGACATGGATTGCCGGAGGGACCAGTAGGAAAAATAGCGCTGTCAATGACGCCAGCTGATCCAAATAGAGTTTACGCGTTGATAGAAACAGGCGATGGCATTGAGACGATGGGAGAAAAACCTGAAAGTGGTGAATTATGGAGATCAGATGATAAAGGTAAAAGCTGGAAACTTGTAAGCTACGATCGTAACATGACGGGAAGGCAGGCGTACTACACCCGTTGCACAGCTTCTACTGACAATCCGAATGAGATTTATTTCGTAACTGCAGCATTTTATAATAGTATAGATGGTGGACGAACGCTTGAACCCGTTAATTTTCCAGCCCAACCCAATTGGGATCATCACGATGTTTGGATAGATCCAACTGATGGAGACAGAATGATCGTGGCAGGTGATGGTGGTGTTTCCATTTCTGAAAACAGAGCACAAAGTTGGTTGCGCATTCAATTACCTGTCGCACAACTTTATCACGTTACCACCGATACGAACATACCTTACAATGTATTGACCAACCGGCAGGATGGACCTGCAATGCGAGGCCCCAGCCGAACACGAATTCAGTCGTTTTTTGGAAATGGTGTAATTCCAACAGGTATGTGGCATGATGTAGGAGGAGGAGAAAGTGGTTTCGCAACCCCCGATCCTAAAGACCCAGACGTAGTCTGGTCAAGTGCATCAGGCTATGGTGCGCTTGGAGGCGTGGTCACTCGCTACAATGAGAAGACAAGACAGTTTCGTCATGTGGAAGTATGGCCCGAAGTTACCAACGGTCATTCGGCAGCGGAGGTGAAGTACCGGTTTCAATGGACGTTTCCTTTGTTGATTTCCCCTCACGATCATAACACGGTGTATGTAGCAAGCCAGGTGGTGCACAGAACTTCCAACGGTGGTCAAACCTGGGAAGTGATCAGTCCTGATTTGACATTGAATGATAAGAGCAAACAAACGAAATCGGGAGGACTCACTCCAGATAATATTGGTGTAGAGTATGCCAATGTGATTTATGCCTTTGATGAATCACCAGTGAAGCAGGGAGTTTTCTGGGTGGGAACAAATGACGGACAAGTGCAGGTGAGCCAGGATGGAGGAAAGACGTGGACGAATGTCACTAAGAATATTCCGGAGTTTCCGGCATTGAGCACAGTGAGAAATATCGAAGCCTCGAAGTGGGCGGAAGGCAAAGCGTACCTGACTGTAGAAGGGCATGAGGTTGGAAACTTTCAGCCTTACGTGTATAAGACAGAAAATTTTGGAAAGACCTGGAAGAAGATCACCAAAGGAATAGAAGGCGGCAACCTGAACTATTGTCGGATGGTGAAAGAAGATCCCGTTAGAAAGGGTCTGTTATTTCTCGGAACCGAGACCAAACTTTATATCTCATTTGATGATGGGGAGAACTGGCAGACTTTCATGTCCAATCTTCCTGCCACTCCAATGTATTGGATGGACATTCCGGAACATTTCAACGATTTGGTGGTAGGTACTTATGGTCGCGGGATTTGGATTCTCGATGATATTTCTCCTCTACAACAAATAAAGGATACGAATGCTAAACTCACCTTATTCAATCCGAAGGATGCATATAGGTTCCAGGGAATTACAAGCACGATGCAATTTTTCCCTGAAGCATCGTCAGGCCAGGATCCACCCTATGGTGCATCGTTGAACTATTGGTCAGCTTCTGAAATGGACAGCGTCAAAATTCATATCACGGGCGCGGCCGGAGATACTGTGAGAACGATTGAAGGAAAGGCAAAACCAGGAATCAATAGGGTGTGGTGGAATTTGCAAAGCAACCCAACAAAGACAGTGACGATGCGCACGACTCCAGAAGGAGCAGAATGGTTCCCGATGGATAAGAACAGAACCAGAACCAATCCGAACTATGGACCCTTAACTTACCTTGTGCCTCCCGGAACATATACCGTTCATCTTGTTGCGGGTGGTCAAAGCTTTAAGGCCCCAATTAATATCATCAAGGATCCGCATTCTGAAGGAACGCTTGATGACATCAAGTTGCAAACTGATTTTGTTGTCAAGGTGACGAAAGACATGAATATCATCGCGGACATGATCAATGACATTGAATCGATAAGACAGCAATTGATTGATCTTAGCGCGGTATTAAATACAGAGGAGAAAAAAGATCTTTCGAAGGAGGCAAATGAGATGAGTAAAAAGTTTGCAGCTATCGAAGGAAAGCTAGTTCAGTTGAAAATCACCGGCAACGGACAGGATGCTGTGCGTTGGCCGGCCATGTTGGGAGAGAAGTTCAGCTATCTTGGCATAACAGCGGCCACAGCTGATTTTCGACCTTCGGATCCCCACAATGAAGTGTATGCAAAGCTGAAGGGGGAGTTAACATCTCAGCAAAATTCCTATGATCAACTTTTGAAAGGTGACTTTGCTGCTTTTGCGAAAAAACTTCAGGACAACGGTATTGGTGCAATTGTAGTACCTAAGTAGAAGATAATAGAACATGACATTGTATAAGAGGAAAGCATTCGCTGTAGTTTTAATTGCTGCGATGATTGCTGCTTGCTCATCACAGAAAAATGAAGATGAAGGCTGGCAATATTTATTTGACGGAACTGATTTTTCAGACTGGGAAACTTATTTGGGAGCCGAATTCAAACCGGGAATTTCCTGGGACAGCGTGAGGAAGCTTCCGCCAATCGGCCTCAACAATGACACTGCTAATGTCTTTTCTATTGTCGATCTGGACGGGGAGCGTGTGATGAGAATTTCGGGTCAGTACTTTGGTGGAATATCTACAAAAGAAGAATTCGAGAATTTCCATTTGCAACTTGAATTTAAATGGGGAGAAAAGAAGTGGTTTCCGAGAGGTACCGATAATGACAAACGAGACAGCGGTGTATTGTATTATGCTGTGGGGGATCATGGTGACGGAGATGGCTTCTGGCTGAGAGCACAAGAACTTCAAATACAAGAAGGAGACTGTGGGGACTACTGGGGAGTTGCCGGGGCAATGGGCGATATAACGTCATCACTGAATTCCGACAGTGTTTTTCAATTTGACATAGGAGGTGAGTTAAGAACTTTTAGCCGTCATAGCGAATCGGGTCGGTATTGCAAAAAGAATCCGGATGGTGAGAATCCGAATGGCGAGTGGAACGTAATTGATCTCTATGCGTATAACGGAACAAGTCTTCATCTAATAAATGGAAAACTAAATATGATGTTGAAAAACTCACGAATAGAGAATGATGGCATTGAAACCTCTTTGACAAAGGGCAGATTTGAACTTCAATCAGAGGCAGCTGAAATTTTTTATCGCAACATCAAAATTCAACCACTAACAGAGTTGCCAAAAATCAAGTGACAGATTGATGAGTTGTGAAGATTGGTATCGAACAGGTCGGCTGTTTGAGTTGTCGCAGCATAAAGTATTTTACAAACGTGAAGGTGCGGGCCCCGCACTTGTATGTCTTCACGGCTTCCCCACTTCATCGTGGGACTTTTCTTTTCTTTGGGATGGGCTAATTAAAAAATTTGACTGCATCGCACCTGATCTGATTGGCTTAGGTCGATCCTCCAAGCCCCAGCAGACAATGACTGTTGCGCTACAAGCCGACATGGTAGAAAATCTTCTCCAGAAACTGAAAATTGACGAGGCCCATTTATTCACCCATGACTTAGGTGATACAGTTGCCCAAGAGTTGCTTGCGCGGCAAACAGAAGGGTCTTCGAAAGTTACTTGGTTGTCATGTGTGTTTTTGAATGGAGGCCTCTTTCCAGAGTCTCACCAACCACGACTTATCCAGGTGTTGTTACTTACAAAATTGGCTCCTCTGGTACTCAAGTTTTCTACGAAGCGGACATTCAGCAGGAATATGAAAAATATTTTCAGTCCCCTTCATCCGCCTTCGGATGATTTTATCGATCATTCGTGGGAGTTGCTTTGCGAAGAGGACGGCCTGAAGATGCTGCCTCGAATTCTCAATTACCTGAGAGAAAGAGAATCCAATCGTGCCCGTTGGGTTGCGCCTCTCGAAAAAGGCGTGGTGCCGATGCGTCTGATTAATGGTGTGCTTGATCCGGTTTCTGGATACGATACAGCAAAGCGTTTTACCGAACTGGTTGAAAACCCGGATGTAGTTTTCTTGGAGGAAGCTGGACACTATCCACATGTGGAGGTTCCGGAAGAAGTGCTGGATCATTTTTTCCAATTTCATGCCCGTAGCCCAGGAAACAGGGTGTATAATTGAGTTTGGATGTACCTTGATTATTATCTCTTTTCTTCGAGGTACTTTTTCCCAATTATCGCCAACGGTAAGCCGATGGCCACAATAAGGATTAACGCTGCAATCGCTGCACTACTGACGTTAAATGGCCTTGCGGGAATTCTCGTCATCGGCACGACCACCAGATTCATCATACACCAAACGAATATGCCATAGATCACGGCCGTCACTGCCACATTTCCCCTGAGCAAAGACACTCTGGGATAGGCCATGATGAAAAGGGTTGACCAGCCCGTGGCAATAACGTAATGGAAAAGTATCCCGAGAGGTCCATAAGCACCTGCGCTTGCAAAAGCATCCTGACCAAAAACTGCGCTTGAGATGTATTGAAAAACGAGAATTGGATTATTGCCGGTCGCGATAACATATTGAATTGACGCAGAAAGCCCGTCAAGGGTGCCTGTTATCAGTCCTGCTTTTAAGATTAGCTTCAGGGTGTCTTTATTCATCGCGAAGAGATTTGTGGTGATTTTGAATTTTGAAAGCTACGTAGTCACCCGATAACTCGAAATACCCCAGTGACGGTCAATTTTCCGTACATAATTTATGACCAAAATCATTCTTTTGGCTAAGAGCAATCATATTTAGCACCAGGGCAGGGCTCTAGTTTTGATTTCTGAAAATCGCAACAAACCCTGACCTCTATGGAATTAGAAAAAATCAGCTACGACAACAAGATTGTCAAAGCCTTTATCATCGCCACTGTTGCCTTTGGTATTGTGGGCATGACGGTGGGCTTGCTGGCAGCTATTCAGCTGTTTTACCCCATATTCAATTTTGATCTGCAGTACACGACCTTTGGTCGTATTCGTCCATTGCACACTAACGCGGTGATCTTCGCCTTTGTGGGTAATGCAATGTTTGCAGGGACTTACTACAGCATGCAACGTCTGCTTAAAACCAGAATGTTTAGCGATGCCTTGAGCTGGGTCCATTTCTGGGGTTGGCAGCTAATTATTATTGCAGCGGCCATCACATTACCTCTCGGACTTACTACTTCAAAGGAATATGCCGAGTTGGAATGGCCAATTGACATCGCCATTACGATCATTTGGGTTGTATTTGGTTGGAATATGATTGGTACCATTTTGAGGAGGAGGGAGCAACACATGTACGTTGCGATTTGGTTCTACATCGCCACGTTTGTGACGGTAGCAGTTCTCCATGTTGTGAACTCATTTGAGATGCCTGTGAGTTTTTTCAAAAGTTACTCCTGGTATGCCGGTGTGCAAGATGCGCTTGTGCAATGGTGGTATGGTCACAATGCGGTGGCATTTTTCCTCACCACGCCATTTCTGGGCTTGATGTACTACTTTCTTCCGAAGGCTGCTAATCGACCTGTGTACTCGTATCGATTGTCGATCGTGCACTTCTGGTCTCTGATTTTTATCTATATCTGGGCGGGTCCCCACCACCTCCTTTATACATCTCTTCCTGATTGGGCACAGTCGCTAGGCACTGTTTTTTCTATCATGTTGATTGCTCCGTCATGGGGAGGTATGCTGAACGGTCTCCTTACACTTCGTGGTGCATGGGATCGCGTGCGTGAGGATCCGGTTTTGAAATTTATGGTAGTAGCTGTTACTGCCTACGGTATGGCTACACTTGAAGGCCCGCTTCTTTCTTTGAAGAACGTAAATGCGATAGCTCACTTTACCGACTGGATTGTTGCTCACGTACACGTAGGCGGCTTGGGCTGGAATGGATTCCTGATCTTCGGTATGCTGTACTGGGTGATCCCAAGGATGTGGGGAACAAAGTTGTACTCTACCAAACTTGCCAACCTGCACTTTTGGATTGGAACACTTGGCATCATGTTCTACGCGCTGCCGATGTATATCGCTGGCGTGGTGCAGAGCCTGATGTGGAAAGAATTCACTCCAGATGGATTTATCACTTACCAGAACTTCCTGGAAACAACTACACAGATTTTGCCGATGTATATGCTTCGTGCCATCGGTGGCGCACTTTATCTGACCGGTGTTTTCATCATGACTTACAATCTTTTGAAGACAGCTTATGCTGGAAAGTTCATTGCCAACGAGGAAGCCGAAGTAGCACCGATGGTGAAAGCTGCACACACAGGAGGATACTGGCACCATGTGTTGGAATCTAAGCCTGTGTTGTTTACAGTTCTCGCATTCGTTGCCATCCTGATCGGAGGTATTATTGAGATGGTTCCTACATTCCTGATCAAGTCCAACATACCTACCATCACCAGTGTGAAACCCTATACTCCGCTGGAGTTGCACGGACGTGATATCTACATCCGTGAGGGCTGCGTGGGTTGCCACTCACAAATGGTAAGACCGTTCAGATCGGAGGTACAGCGCTATGACCCAACAAATGCAGAGTACTCTAAGGCTGGTGAATATGTTTATGATCATCCGTTCTTGTGGGGTTCAAAGCGTACTGGTCCCGATCTTCATAGGGTCGGTGGGAAGTACGCGGACAGTTGGCACTACCGTCACATGCTCACACCTGGTGATGTGTCGAATGGATCAATCATGCCGGCCTACCCATGGTTGTATGAGCAGATGATTGACAAAGAGGAGACGGCTAAAAAGATCGCAGCTTTACGCACAATCGGAGTTCCTTATCCTGACGGGTATGAGGAGACAGCCAATGAAGACCTCGACAAGCAAGCTTCACGTATCGTGGAGAATCTAAAGATGGAAGGTTATGAAACGGTGAAGGAGACGGAAATCGTTGCGTTGATTGCCTACTTGCAACGTTTGGGTGTGGATATCAAAGCAAGTAAAGTGGCAGACGCGAGTAACTAACCCTAAAGACTGAAATTATGTACAAGGATATTCTTAGTAGTATAGATAACATCGCCATCTGGCCAACGATTTCATTCGTAATCTTCTTCCTCTTCTTTCTAATACTGATTTGGTGGGTAATGACATCTGACAATGCTTTCATTGCCAAAATGAGTAACAAGCCGTTTGAGGATGGCATTGAACCTAACACAAACCAGGATAAAAAATCTTAGCTATGAAAAAGTATATGATATCAGGCGCCTTGACACTTCTATCGATTGGAAGCTACGCGCAAGACAATAACGGATCCATATCAGCATTGCTACAGGATCCACTCATTCTTTTCTATATCACTGCCGGGTTTCTGTTTGTAGTATCTCTGCTGGTCATCGCAGTTGCCTTGTATATGCTTCAGGTGCTGAGGCATATGGCTCGCAATGCCGCCATGGAGAGGGCTGAGAAGTTAGGAATAGAGTATAAGGAAGAACCCAGCCTTTGGGCCAAATTTGATAAGTGGACAACTGACGCGGTGCCTATTGAGAAGGAGGCTACCGTTATGCTGGATCACAACTATGATGGTATCAGAGAACTAGACAATCACTTGCCACCTTGGTGGAAATGGCTGTTGTACGGTACCATTATTTGGGCTGTCTTCTATATGATCGCTTATCACGTTACCAATTCACTTCCACTTTCCATTGAGGAATACGACAACGAGGTGGCTTATGCCGATGAGCAGGTTCGCAAATTGCAGGCTGCCAATCCGGGAGCACAGATTGATGAATCTACAGTGCAGTTAGTCACTGATGCTGTTGCGCTCAGCGATGGTAAGGCCACCTTCAATAGTATTTGCGCTTCATGTCACCGGCCCGATGGTGGTGGCGATATAGGCCCTAACCTAACTGACCAATATTGGAAACATGGCGGATCTGTTCAGGATATTTTCAAAGTGGTGAAGAACGGGGTGCCAAATACCAACATGGTGGCATGGGGTGGTGCCCTGAGTCCGGAGAAAATGCAAAACGTGGCGAGCTATGTTCTTTCCCTGCAAGGGTCAAACCCTGCCAATGGAAAGGCTCCTGAAGGTGACTTGTTTGTTCCGAAGGCAGAAGAAAAAGTAGTGAGTGACACATTGAAGACACAAGCATCGTTGTAATTGGTTTTAAAGGAAAGTTGTTGTGGAAGGATTGAAAGAGAACTTGTATGAATTCGATGAGGAATTTAGAGACACCATCGCCACAGTTGATGCTGAGGGTAAGAGAATTTGGGTGTACCCTAAAAAACCATCAGGGCTATTTCACAACAAAAGAATAATTGTAAGCGTGATCCTGTTGGCCATGCTTTTTGCAGGCCCCTTCATTGAGTACAATGACAAACCATTTATACTTCTAAATTTTTTCGAACGGAAGTTTATAGTGTTTGGGCAAGTGTTCTGGCCACAGGACTTTTTCTTGTTAGCACTCACACTCGTTACCTTTTTTGTTTTCGTCACATTGTTCACAGTTGCCTTTGGGCGATTGTGGTGTGGGTGGGCTTGTCCACAAACGTTATTTATGGAGATGGTCTTTCGAAAAATTGAGTATTGGATCGAAGGAGATGCCAACGAACAACGAAGGCTGGACAAAGCGCCATGGGATGCAAAAAAGATTTCGAAGAAGATGGGAAAGCACGCGATCTTCCTTTTCATCTCAATTTTTATCGCACACCTGGTGATGGCTTATCTGATTAGTGTAGATGAGGTGATAAAGATTGTAAGCCAATCACCGTCCGAACACATGGCGGGGTTTATTGGTTTGCTTGCATTTACCGGAGTTTTCTATGGAGTATTTGCCCGATTCAGGGAGCAGGCTTGTGTGGCAGTTTGCCCTTATGGGCGATTGCAAGGTGTGTTATTGGTTAAGGACTCATTGGTGGTGGCATATGATTGGCTAAGGGGAGAACCGCGTGGAAAAATCAAGAAGGATCAGAATACCACAGACTCCACCAAAGGGGACTGTATCGACTGCAAACTATGTGTACATGTTTGTCCAACAGGTATCGATATTCGAAACGGGACCCAACTGGAATGTGTAAACTGTACAGCTTGTATCGATGCGTGCGATGATGTGATGAGCAAAATTGGAAAACCAAAAGGGTTGATCCGCTATTCATCGTATAATGCCATCAAAGATGGTATACTCAAAATATTTACACCAAGAATAGCTGGCTACAGTGTGGTGTTGACAGCGTTGATAAGTCTGCTGGCATATTTTATTTTCACCAGAGCCGATATTGAAACTACTGTGCTGAAGGCTCCTGGAACGTTGTACACCAAAACAGAAGACGGACAGATTACAAACGTGTACAATATCGAGTTTGTGAATAAGACTTTTGATGATGTACAACTTGAGGTGAAGGTCGAGTCACCCGCAACGGCTTCGTTGCTTAAAATCGGAGAGCAGAATATAGTGGTGCCAAAGGAAGGAATATTGAAAGGTTTGTTCATGATCAAACTACCTGAACCAGAGATTAAGTCCATGAAAATGAACGTAGTGCTGGGGGTTTATCAGGATGGTAAGAAAATCGAAACGGCCAATGCGCGCTTTATAGGACCAATAAAATCACCAGGAAAATAACCGATATGAACTTTGGAAAATGGATCGTGGTCGCGTTTATAGCTTTTGCAGGCTTCATCGCTACGCTTGTCACCGTGTGTGTAAGGCAGGATATTAATCTGGTATCTGATGACTACTACAGAAGGGAATTACTCCACCAGGAAAAGATAAGTTTTATTGAAAATGCAAATCAACTTCAGGCACGCCCTGAAATCTCGATTGAAGGAAGTGTGGTGAAGGTTTCTTTTTCAGATTTCAATAAAGTTGAAAAAGGAGAGTTGACGATTCTTCGTCCATCTGATAATAAATTGGACAGAAGGTTTCGAATAGAGTCATCATCAAATTCCGTTCAGCAATTTCCCTTGTCGCAGTGGTCTAAGGGTCTGTATCGTGCAAGTATGCAATGGACGATGGAGGGCAAGGAATTTTACGTTGAAAAAGTAATTGTGCTCTAGTATATGATTTGGACTGCCTTGCTGATGGGTGTTGCTGGAGGCCTTCATTGTGCAGGGATGTGCGGTCCATTGGTATTAGCGGCTACGGCAAGGAACCCTTTTGCGGGCAGTAAGCTAGTGTACAATGCCGGACGCGTGTTGACCTACGGATTGCTGGGATTATTAGCTGGAGGCGTTGGCGAACTTATACAGATTTCGCAATACCAGAATCTCTTCGCCTACATTGCAGGCGGAACACTTTTGCTGATGGGCCTTGGTGCGATCAGTGGATTTCATATTCCTTTGATCACTCCAGTGCTGTATCGTTTTACCAATTGGCTCAAACAAAGAATGGGAACATTCCTCAAGGGCAAAAATAATGTCTTCGCATTGGGAATGCTCAACGGTTTGTTGCCGTGTGGCCTTACTTATTTAGCGCTTTCTTACTGCTTCACACTCGATGGCTCCGCTCAGGGTTTCTTGTTTATGATATTTTTTGGAATGGGTACTGTCCCGGTGATGGCGGGAATGATGTGGGTGATTGGGCTGGCACTGAAGAAAGTAAAATTGAGCTACCAAAGGGTAAGTATGATTGTGTTGATCGCGATCGGAAGTCTTGTGATCGGACGCACGTTCTTCACACACTCGCATTCGGAGCACAAGGGTGGTAATGATATGACACCCAACGAGGTAATATGCCGCTAGAAAGCGTTTTTATTGTTGGCCGAAATATGTACTTTTACTAGCTACGAGCCCTGATTTTGGGGTTTTTATTGATATCCAAGCTCTAAAAAACAAAAAAGAATGAAACGAATACTTGTCCCCACAGATTTCTCAAAAGCCTCTGTTACAGCCCTAGAAGTGGCATGCGAAATTGCAAAAAAAGGTGGTGCTGATGTGATTGCACTGCATGTGGTAGAAGAGGCTACATCTGATTCATTTAGAGTGTCGGGTGAGATCGTTCAACGTGATTTTGAGGATCGTTTGTATACTCTTAAGCTTCTTGAAAAATCTAAGAAACAGCTGGAGAAATTGGTGATGGATCCGAAGTTTAAGGATATCAAATTGGATGGTGAACTTAGACTTGGAAATCCCTTCCATGGTATGAATTCGATCATCACGGAGCATAACGTGGATCTTGTGGTAATGGGAACCAGAGGTCATTCCAGACTGGAAGAAATGATTATTGGATCGAATACAGAGAAAGTTGTTCGACATGCTCATGTGCCTGTATTAACAGTTCACAAGAAACCCACCAAGATCGATTTCAAAAACATTGTGTACGCTACAGCGATGTCGAAGGATGAAGAAACTTTCGCTAAAATCGTGAAGCGCGCTCAAAAGATGTATAATTCAACCATCCACTTGCTTCGCGTTAATACTCCCGGAGACTTCCAACGTGATCGCGTTGCCAGAGACTATATGGAAAAGTTTGCTAAGAAGCTTGGACTTACCAACTATACCATCAATATCTACAATGATATAACTGAAGAGGAGGGTATAATTTATTTTGCAGACAGCATCAATGCTGATATGATTGCAATGGCAACACATGGACGTACGGGATTTGCCCATGTTCTCGCAGGAAGCATAGCCGAGGATGTCGTGAGTCATGCCAAGAGGCCTGTGCTGACTCATGTGGTGAAGAAATAACCAACTAGACAATTAGTTAAAGCAAGGCCCGTTAGATAACGGGCTTTGTCGTATATACCGGTTGAAATAGCAGTCTGGCCAATGAGGGACTATTATCAAATAATGGGCGTAAGCCCCCGGGCGACAGAGGCTGAGATCAAGCGCTCCTACCGCAAACTTGCTGTCTTATATCACCCGGACAAGAATGCTTCCATTGATGCAGAGGAGAGATTCAAAGAAATAAACGAGGCTTACGAGATATTAGGCGATCCTGAAAAGCGCCATCAATACGACTATCAGCTTCGGGTTCATAGTACGTTTCATTACACGCATAAAAATCCGGTAGATCCTGCCAATCGTAGAAGGCGTGCCTACCAGGCATATCGTGAGGAGATTCAATCATCGCGTGAGCTTATGGCTGAATACCTTCCCATGATGAGATGGGGTTGCTGGCTTTCAATTGTGGTTTGCGTATTGGTTTGCCTCGATGCGTTGTTGCCCTACGATCAACTTCAGGAAGATATTCTCGAAATTAATAGGATGCATAGAACCGGACGGGGAGGAGGGATGATTTATGATCATGACGAACTGTTGACAAGAAGCGGAATGATGATTAAACTTTATGATGACGAGATATTTGAGTTTAAGAAAGTGCGTCAGATTAAAGTTGAGAAGTCAATTCTTTTTAGAAAGATTGTAACCGCAGCCACTCCAGATAATCAGTATCATGTTCGAGTAGCTTCCCTGTATGGCAATCTTTCGTTTATCCCTATTCTATTATTTGTGGTTTCAGTGTTAGGGGTGAGCATCAGAGATAAAATTGACTTTCCCTTCAATCTTACAATTGTTTCATTTCTGTTGTTGATTATTGTTGTATTTCTCATTTTGAAATAGGTATGAGCAAGAAAAAAAAAGATACTTGGAAAAACAGGGATGGTGTTGTGTATTCAACCGATAGCGACTATGAATACAAAACGTTTGAAGAAAGCGAATCAGCAACGCTTCCACCTACACAGCAGCAATTGCGGGTGAGTCTCGACAAAAGTGGCCGCGCTGGAAAGCAGGTGACGCTGGTTACCGGATTTGTTGGAACTAAGGAAGATCTTGAGTCGCTGACGAAGACCCTGAAATCGAAATGTGGAGCCGGTGGATCAGCTAAAGACGGTGAAATACTGGTGCAAGGTGATGTAAGAGACAAAGTAGTTGCCTACCTGGTAAAAGAGGGATATAAAGCCAGACGTATTGGATAAAAACAAACCGGGCCTCGCGGCCCGGTTTATTACACACTGACTAGAAAAGAATTATTTTGATGCTTTCAGTTTATCAAGTTCTCCCTGATAAACATTCAAGAAAGGCTTTTGATTTTCAGGGATATTTTTGATCGCAGCCTCCCAGTATTTGATTGCGTTTTTCTTGTCTCCAACTGCAGTGTAGCCTCGGGCTAGTCCCACGTTAGGAGTGAACTTGTCTTCTGGATGCAGTTTTGCATTGAGCTTAAATACTTCAAGAGCTTTTTCATTTTTTCCAGCTGTGACTAAGGCTCTGCCATAGCCATGGATCTGCGCAACGGAAGCTGTTGGGTGATTAGCAGCACGATCCATAACAGCTATTGCTTCATTTTCTTTTCCCATCGCACGTAGGACACCTGCTTTGGCTTGCAATGTTGTGAAATCCTCCTGACCAACGAATGGAGCGCTAATGGCTGCATCCGCCCATATCAGTGCTTCATCCAGATTGATTTTATTATTGGCGCAGAAATTGGCAGCCGCCACAAAGTTTTGATAGCTGAATCCGGTTGATCCACGAAGCTCATCCCTCATTGCAGCTACATACACGTTGTTGATGTTTGGTACTTCGATTGTGAACGGAGCTTTTTTATTCTCCCATGCCAAATAGGCCACAGCCGATGCAGGTTGCCTGTCTTCAAATCCGAACGTAAGGTATTCTGTGTATGCATTGTCTGTTGGCGTAGATTCTACTCGCAGTGCATCTTCTTTTGGATCGTAAAAGAAACTTCCCCAGCTGGAAGAATTGTTGGAGAAAATATAAGTCCAGGGCTTATCTTTTTCTACAATGATATGTAGACCATAGGTACCAGCCTTCAGGTCTTTTCCACCGATTTTAACATCGTGTGAAACGGTAAATGTTGTGTTTTCATTTGCACCTGCTCTCCATGGTGCGGCAGTAGATGTTCCAAAGCCGAGATTATTGAGACCATAGGGCACTAGTTCACCCCAGATGTGCCCTTTGCGATCATCACCATTCGGTGCGTGCACCTTTGGGCTGCTGTAATTAATGGATATTTCAACGGGGCCAATCCATTGCTTGACTTCGGCTTTTTGGTTTCCCCCGCTGGGCGGAGTGGTTAGGCTTTGACCAAAGGCAATTGCACAAATGCCCATAGCCAATGCCATAGCGTAGATTTTCTTCATAAAGGTGGATTTTTGAGGTTAGTGACTTTACTATTTACCTGACTTTTAAACGTATTCTACCTGGAAGGTTACTAACCCGATAAGTGGTATTTTTCGGGCGATCAGACTGATCGTGCCCTAAACTTTGTATTGCCCTTCAGGTATTGATACAAGTAAAGAAGCCGGATCTATATTAATGTCAAATTGCGAGGCCGATCCTACGGCTTCTCCATCGATATGGTAGGGGATTTGATTTTCGGTGGTAATCGAAATTGCCCTGGTCCTAAGATGGGTTATCAGTCTTGACCTATGTAACGAGTGCGTGAACAGTTTGTTGACAAAACCCAAACCCTGCCAAACATTCATTTTTTTGACGATACAAATATCCAGTTCGCTATCGCATACAGAGGCTTGTGGCGCGATGATAGCGTTGTTTCCGAACTGTGATGAGTTCGCAATAGAAATAATGAATGCTTTTCGCTGACTTGTATCTTCCTGAGTTTTTAGTGTGCTTGTAAACTCTTTGAATCGCTTGAAGTTTGTGACGACCAGCTTTCCATATCCGGCTAGACCTCGTTTACCATCTTTCCCAAATTGACCAGCAACAAATCCATCGAAACCGATGCCCGATACATTTAAAGAAAGCCGCCCATTAATCGTGAATGTGTCTATGGGTACAACTCGTTTCAGTTCCAAAAGGTAAAGTGCTTTATCAATTTGCAACGGGATATGCAAATGCCGAGCGAGCCCATTGCCCGATCCTTTTGGGATAATTCCCAATGGCACTGAAGAGTGGAGGAGTCCTTGAGCAACCTCGTTAACTGTACCATCTCCTCCTACTGCAAACACGGCTGCATAATTTTTCTTTACAGCCATTTTGGCAAGGGTGGCTCCGTGGCCTGGCTTTTTTGTAAACTCAATGTTGCACTCCAGTCCCCTCTTTTCACAAGCGGAAACAATTCTGCCCTCAAGACTGTCACGGTAACCCGTGCCTGAATGCCTGTTGATGATGAACAACACCTTGCGACTTTCGCTCATTGGATATGCAAAAAAGTGTTGGTAAGTTAAGTCAAAAATGCAATTAGATGCCTGATGTTTGGTGCCCTCTTGTGAAGATTACATTAAGCTAACATTGCAACGCTAACCCATGGATCGATTTACTCCCAGAAAAATAAAATTTAAGGCATGGAATCAAGAGGAACGACTCCTTCTCCGCTTGAATGCTATCAACTGTAGCAAGGGAGAGCTTTTTAAAAAAGATCATATACTTCTTCAATTCACTGGTCTCCTCGACAAGGAGGAAGAAGAGATCTATGACATGGATGTACTATTGATTTACTCTGAAAAATTCCTGGTGTTTTGGAATGCAGAAAAGAATGGATGGTTTTTTTGTCCGATTGAGTTACCTCAACAGGCAGAGCCGTTTCTCAAAACAAATGCCCAGTCAATGAAACGTTTGGGAAGTTATTTCGAACTTAATCTGACTACAACTTAGACTCTATATATTTTACTGCCTGGCTGATGGTTTGTAGTTTTTCTGCGTCATCATCAGGGATTTTGATGTCAAAGGTTTGTTCAAAATCCATTACCAGTTCGGCATAATCAAGAGAATCAATTCCGAGGTCCTTCACAAAGTTTGCATCTGGAGTAATCTCAGACTCCGGTATTCCTAATTTTTCGATAAGTATGGAGGTAACTTTCTTCTGGATATCAGGCATAGTAAAGTGCTTAGTCGCCTGCAAAGCTAGAAAATATTAGGGGATTTTCGAGGTGTCAGAAGCGGAGCAAAAACTCTGTTCCCTTGCCCAATTCTGACTTTACAGCGATGCGTCCTTCATGTTGACGCATGATCTGTTTTGAAAGGCTTAGGCCAATTCCCGAACCTGTTTTCTTGGTCGAAAAGAAGGGTACGAAAATGCGCTCCAATGCTTCAGGATCGATGCCATCTCCATTGTCACGAACAGATATCACCGGCTTGGTCTTCTCATCCAGATAGGCCTTGAGCTCGATGCATTTCTCTGTTTGTTCCGAGAATGCCTGCATCGCATTTTTGATGAGGTTGATAAGCACCTGCTCGATCATATTTTTGTCTGCACTAATGACAAGGTCACTAGGCTCAACAGAAACTGAGATGTTGATCTCGCTGTCGCTCAATTCCTTTTTCTGTAGTACAGCCATTTCTTCCAATAGCTTTTTGACGTTCACGGGGGCCAGAGTTGGTTGTGGTGTTTGTGAGAGATTTTTGAACTCTCTTACAAATCTGATTAGCCCCGCGCTCCTTTTGCTTATTGTCTGAACAGAGAGATGCATGTCTTCCATTTCATCCATTTTGAATGTAGCGGTAGAGCCGTCCATCTTCTCTTTCAATTCGTTCTCAACAATGCTGGCAAGAGATGAGATGGGGGTAACTGAATTCATGATCTCATGGGTGAGCACACGCACCAGATTTTGCCACGCTTCCATTTCTTTCTCATCCAGTTCACTTTGGATGTTGTTCATCGACACCAGCTTGATCACTTCTCCCCGCAGGGTCAGTTCAATTGCATAAATTGAGATTTGGATTGTCTCATCGGGAAGTGTTAGCCGCACCAGTTCGCGGCCACCGGTTTTTAGGCGGACAAATGATTCGACCAGTGCGTCACTTACCTCCCTCAGGTCGTCAATGTTTTTTGCCTGGTTCACTCTTAATAACCTTCGTGCGGCCGTGTTCATGATCTGGATTGAGCCGTCTTTTTTGAACGTCATTAGACCGATACCCACATGCTGCACAATGTTTTTGAAGAACTGGTACTCTGAGTCTTTCTCGCTCCGGGAAGTTTTCAAATTTGTAATGGCCTCATTGAGTTCCCGGTGCAGGCGTTGTACTGCCGGATCTTCGCTGTCCGTCTTAAATGTCGATGAGAGATCATCGAAGCGAATGGCATCGAGAAACGAAGCAATGTTTTGATTTGACTCCTCAAATTCCTTTACAAGGTGAGAAACCTGAAATAGAGTAGCACCGATTAGTGCCAGCGTTATTAGAATATTGAAACTGTCAGCGACTGAAAATGCTAAAGCAAATACAGTTACCAGAAGAATCGCAATGCGAGTGACAAGTGGCGAACGCCAATTAAAGTCCATATTTTTCCATCCTCCGATACAAGGAGGCTCTCGTTAGGCCAAGTTCTTCAGCTGCTTTTGAAATGTTTCCATTGTGCAACTGAATGGCTTTGACCACTGCTGCCTTCTCCACAACATCCAGGTTGAGCGTATCACTTTCAGCACTGTGGCCCCCCTTCCTGCTAAAAAGGAAATCGGTTTCCTGAAGCGTAGGGGAGTCGGCCATGATTACTGCTCGCTCTATGGCGTGTTGCAACTCTCTTACATTGCCAGGCCAGGCGTACTTCTTAAGTTTCATCACAGCAGCCTCAGAGAAGGCTACAATCTCCTTGTGATACTTTCGGGTATAAAAATTC
Source organism: Cyclobacteriaceae bacterium (assembly GCA_050185175.1). Lineage (GTDB taxonomy): Bacteria > Bacteroidota > Bacteroidia > Cytophagales > Cyclobacteriaceae > ELB16-189. The sequence goes on along the minus strand of JBFWZR010000022.1, from coordinate 7,973 downwards.
AGAAAGTGATTTGCCAGAAGTGGAATGTCATCCACACGTTCACACAATGGAGGTATTCTGATCTCGACCGTGTTGATCCTATAAAGAAGATCTTGTCTGAATTTTCCTTGCTCCACCATTTCATGAATGGGCATATTGGTAGCGCAGATCAATCGTATGTCAATGTCCGTTGGAGTATTCGAACCCACGCGGGTTACTTGTCGTGATTGGAGAACGCTGAGCAGTTTGCTCTGCAATGCTGTATTCAAATTTCCGATCTCGTCAAGGAAGAGCGTGCCACCATTGGCAAGTTCAAATCTGCCAGGTCTGTCTTCACGCGCATCGGTAAAGGCTCCTTTCTTGTGCCCAAATAATTCACTTTCAAAAAGCGTTTCGGTGATAGCACCCATGTCAACACCCACGAAAGAATTTTCTTTTCTGAGCGACTTCTGGTGAATGGCACGAGCTACCAGCTCCTTTCCAGTTCCGTTCTCTCCAAGTATTAAAATGTTGGCATCAGTGGCGGCCACTTTGTCAATAAGTGCAAACACCTCTTTGATAGCCGGGCTATTGCCGATGATATCCCTGAATGGTTGACTTATTTGTTCTTCCAGTAGCTGCTTCGCTTTTTTAAGCTTGTCAACTTCATTGTATGATTTCTTAAGCTTGATGGCAGTTGATATAGTGGCAATCAACTTTTCATTTTGCCATGGTTTTAATATGAAGTCAGTTGCACCCTCTTTTAGTGCCCTCACCGCCATCTCTACATCACCAAAAGCCGTAATCATAATCACAACCGCGTCAGGATCTTTTTCCTTGATCTGTCTTAGCCACTCAAAGCCTTCCTTTCCCGAGGTCGTGTCTTTGCTAAAGTTCATGTCCAGCAAGATCACGTCATACGTGTCGTTGTTGAGCAGGAATGGAATCTTGTTTGGGTTCTTATCGATAATGACCTGGTGATTGTACTTTTTCAGCAGCATCTTGGCTGCCAGAAGCACATCCTCATCATCATCGATCATTAAAATTTTGCCGCCTTCGTTCACTGTTCTGGGTTAGGTTTAGGGCAAGCGTAATAGAAAAATTATGCCAGCTTCTGCACCGTCCGAAATCAGCATTTAGGACCCTTTTGGTGTGCCGAAGCGTACAAATATGTTCAAAAATGAACACTTTTTTGTGCGATTTCGAAAGAATAATTGAAAACTAAAAGGGAAAATTAGCCGAACGCTTTCATCGCGCAAGTTTGAATATCTCAACCTTTTGTGGTGTTACCACTGCAAGCCGCTCATCTGTAATTACAGTGTTGACTACCTTTTTGAACTTTGAGATGTCTGCAACTTTTCTGGTTTCTGCAGTGTAGAGGTCGAAGAGAACAATGTCATTTCCCTGTCGATAACAGAGCTCTTCTCCCATAAAATTGAAGAACGTCAAACCTTTTATTTCAATCGTCTTTATTGGTTTGCCTAGATTGTTGAGAATATAGATTCCAGCATTTTTATCTAGGAGAAATACCATGTTTTGATATTCACGCATAAAAATAAACTGCGGCTCGATAACCCAATCTTCAGGTAGGGTGGCTTCGAACTCGATCTCCTTGGTTGACAGATTAACTCTTTTCAAGGTATAGTCAGCTTCGTCAAGAATCCATCCTTTGTTAGCTTCGTTGGCAGGACAAAAGAGTGCGGGAGAAATACTCAGTGATGGTTCAAGCGGTATTACTTCCAACACTTCAAGGTTGTGATCAAGGTGAGTATATTTTTTTGCCTTTCTGTCATAGATGAAAACCTTCAACGGATTCCATGGCTCGAGAAGAGTCAAAGGTGTAACGGACTTTGTGGTTTGACTAAGCAATTTTCCGTCAGGGTCGTACTTTTTAAGTAGACCATCATCGGTAATAAAGTAGAAATTACCCAATCTGTCTACTGAACATATTGATACGTTCTTGAGATCAAGTTCAGCTACGTTGGCGAGTTGAGCCTTGACATCTGTACAAACAATTAAAGTGAGTATGAGACTAAAAGCCTTCATCCTTCGAAAGTTTTTAGCTCTACTGTGTTGCCGTCATAAACTCCGTACGTGCTGAAGTGTACCCACTCGCCAAGGTTAATGTAGCGACTTTGCTCACCGACCTTGAGATCTAGAGGCAGGTGACGGTGACCAAATATGTAAAAGTCGTGGTGAGTCTTTTTTTCGGTTTCTCTGCAATAGAAAAGTAAAAACTCATTTTCCTCTCCCTTAAATTTCTCTTCCTTCTTCATGTTGCTGATCCTGCTGTTTCTACTCCAGTATTTAGCAATGCTTATGCCGAGATTGGGATGTATTCTTGCAAAAAGCCACTGACACACAGCGCTGTCAAAAAACTTCTTGAGGATTTTATAAGAAGAATCTCCTGGTCCAAGGCCATCCCCGTGCCCCACCATCATCAAATGTCTTCCAACTTCAAGTTGTATCGGTTTGCGATAGATCGGTATCCCTAGCTCAGTTGGAAAATAGTCAAACATCCACATGTCGTGATTGCCTGTAAAAAAGTAGATAGGCATACCACCGTCCCGAAGTTCTGCCAGCTTCCCCTGGAGACGAATAAACCCACGAGGAATAGCGTGTCTGTACTCAAACCAGAAGTCGAAAATGTCACCCAACAAATAGATGGCCTGCGCATCCGTCTTGACTTGATCCAGCCATCTCACTATTTTCCTTTCACGGGCAAGACTGGTTTCAAGATCGGGAACACCCAAGTGAAAATCAGAAGCGAAGTATATCTTCTTACCCGGAGCCAATTGAATGGTCTCTGTGTTCATCGATTGTTAGGTTTCAGATACATCGCCAGTTACGAGTTACCAATTTAGGTATAAATAAAAAAATCAGGTCATCTAGACCTGATTTTCAAATTATTGATATGCTCTTTATTGCTAAGCCGTGTTCTTTGATTCGTCCGAAGAATTCTGAGCTGATTCGGAAGTAACTTCTTCGGCTTCGGTTTTACTATCTTCTGTTTTTTCTTCTTGTTTCTCCTCTTGCTTACCATTGGTGAACTTCTGATAAGTAGTTTGAGCAGCAAAAGGTCTCCTGCCAATCAGCCTCTCGAGGTCAGACTGGAATAGAATTTCTTTTTCAAGAAGTTCCTTCGCAATCACCTCAAGGTGTTCACGATGACGTGTAAGGAGATCTTTGGTACGTTCAAAAGCCTGATCAATAATCTTTTTCACTTCCTTATCAATCCTTTCAGCGGTAGCTTCAGAATAAGGCTTCTGGAAGTTGTATTCAGATTGTTTTGAGTCATAGAAGGACAGGTTGCCAATCTCTTTGTTCATACCATAGATGGTGACAATGCTGTAGGCCATCTTGGTGATTCTTTCTAGGTCGCTCAACGCACCCGTTGAAATTTTATCAAACACAATCTCTTCAGCTGCACGTCCTCCGAATGTCATACACATTTCATCAAGCAGTTGTTCTGTCTGGTAGAGAAACTGTTCTTTCGGAAGATACTGAGCGTAGCCAAGTGCGGCAGATCCACGTGGCACTATGCTCACCTTAACCAACGGGTCTGCATGTTCCAGGAACCAGCCTGCAACGGCATGGCCTGCTTCATGATACGCCACAATGAGTTTCTCTTCCGGAGAAATAATTTTCGTTTTTCTTTCAAGCCCACCGATCACGCGGTCGATCGCATCTTGAAAGTCCTGCATGTCTACTTCTTTCTTGTCTCTGCGAGCTGCAATCAATGCGGCTTCGTTGCACACGTTAGCGATTTCCGCTCCCGCAAATCCGGGTGTTTGTGCGGCAAGCTTCTTGGCATCCACATCTTTCGACATCTTAATAGGCTTAAGATGCACCTTGAAAATTTGTTCGCGGCCAGAGATATCTGGTTTATCGATACTGATCTGTCGGTCGAAACGTCCCGGCCTCAATAGCGCTGAGTCAAGAACGTCAGGTCGGTTGGTGGCAGCAAGTATGATAACCCCACTATCTGTGGCAAAACCATCCATTTCAACCAAAAGTGAATTCAGTGTGTTCTCCCTTTCATCATTTGAACCTGGCATTTGACCCCTTCCCCTCGACCTTCCGATGGCATCAATCTCGTCAATGAATACGATACAAGGGGCTTTCTCTTTGGCTTGTTTAAAGAGGTCGCGAACGCGTGCGGCACCCACACCTACAAACATTTCAACAAAGTCAGATCCCGATAGTGAGAAGAACGGTACCGCAGCTTCTCCGGCCACTGCTTTTGCCAGCAAAGTCTTACCTGTGCCAGGAGGGCCGACCAGCAATGCTCCTTTAGGAATTTTTCCACCAAGCTTTGTGAACTTGCTTGGGTTCTTCAGGAACTCAACAATCTCTCTGATCTCTTCTTTTGCTTCTTCAAGTCCGGCAACGTCTTCAAACGTCACCTTCACTTTATTTTCGGCATCGAAAAGTGCTGCTTTTGATTTACCAATGTTGAAAATCTGACCGCCCGGTCCGCCACCACCTGTCATCCTTCGCATCAGCATCCAGAAGCCAAAGAGCAATAGGAATAGGAATCCCCAGTTGAGCAACATGCCAGTGATGTCACTTCGCTCTTCGTACTTCAAATCGATGCGGTCATCTTTCGAAATTTTTGCGGTGATCTCTTTATAGTAATTAGCAAATTGGTCAATAGTCCCAATCCTCATTTTATAGTGAGGACCATTCGGGTTTACCCCAAATGGGCTATTGCTTTCCAGTTCGTTTCTGTAGACTGAATTCTGAAGTGCTTCTTGTTTTAATGTGATTTCAACGAGATCTTCATTTTTGATGACTACAATCTTCTTCACATCTCTTCGCTGCACCATGTCTTCAAACGTGCTTGATTGGATTTCAATCAAGTCGCCTGAGCGGTTGAAATAACTGACTGCGAGGATCACTGCAACCAGTGCCAGGATGATCCACATCTGGTAGTTACCTCTGGGGCCGCGCGGGTTTAATAAGTTATTATCTTTTTTCTTGTCTGCCATTCAATTATCAGTTCAAGTCAGTAACGTCAATGTTTTTAATTGGTTCGCTTAGCTTTCGATCTCTGTGATTTTTGCATCACCCCACAATTTCTCCAACGTGTAAAATGACCTTCGTTCCCTTTGAAATATGTGGGCCACTACCGTGATATAGTCGAGTAGCATCCATTCTTTATTGTTTTTACCCTCAATGTGCCATGGATTTTCTTTTAAGGTCTTGAAAACCATTTCATCGATTGCGTCCGCAATCGCGTCAAGTTGTCTTGCGGAGTTGCCAGAGCAGATCACAAAAAAGTCCGCTACAGCATTTTTGGCTTTTCTCAGGTCTAATACCACAATATCAATGGCCTTTTTCTCCTGCATGCCCTTTACTATCACCTCACTCAATAACTCAGAGCTGTTTCCCGCCTTTTTTTTGGCCATTAAGTATCTTCGGGTTTAATCTGCAAAGCTAACCAATTACAGTGTATAAAATCCCTGCCAAAACGCTTTTCATGGGCAAGAACATCGTTTTTGTGCCAGAATGTCACTCCACAAATACACTTGCGGTGGAATTGGGCCAAAAGCGGGATTTGGCTGAAGGAACCATTATTATCACCAACAACCAGACCAAAGGCAGGGGGCAACAAGGCAATAATTGGATTACGGAACCAGGAAAGAACCTGACCTTTTCTATCATTCTAAAACCTACTTTTATACATACCAAGGACCAGTTTCTGCTTAACATGGCGATATCTCTGGGTGTGAGTGATTTTCTTTCCGATCTCAATAAGCCTGTGCATGTAAAGTGGCCCAATGACGTGATGGTTGACCACAAAAAAATTTGCGGCATCCTGATCGAAAGCCAGATTCAGGGGAGTGCGTTTAATCGTACAGTCGTTGGGATTGGTTTGAATGTCAATCAAAATGGGTTCTCGACTCCACAGGCTACCTCAATGACTCTTGAGTCGGCCGTGACTTACGAGTTACAAACTTGTCTTGATGGTTTGTGCGGGACGCTTGAGCAATGGTATCTCCAAGTGAGACAGCGTGACTATCAAAAGATCAGAGCCACTTACCTCGACAGACTTTACGGTGCATTCGTGAAAAGAACTTTCGTTCAGAAGGGTGAAGCGTTTGAAGGCACTATTGAAGGGGTGGACGATTCCGGACGGTTAATGATAGGCACCCCTGATGGATTGAAATATTACAATACGAAAGAGGTTGGTTTCGATTACGAACCACTCACATAACGCCTAAGGCTTTTGTCTAAAAAAATGATCTGGTGAATTGGCTGACCCGTTTTGGGTTTGGGAGAAATACTATCTTTCGGAATTCAACATTTCAACTAATCAATCATTTATGGGAAAATCATTACGAATAAATTTTCTGCCCGTATTGCTGTGCCTTTTGGTATCGTATGTGTTCGCTCAAAAGCTGGACATGGAAAAGCTGAAGGGGATGAACGCCCGCAATATCGGACCTGGCGCCATGAGCGGTAGGATCACCGCCATTGATGTAGTGGTGAATGATCGCGATGTGATGTATGTAGGCTCGGCCTCAGGAGGTCTGTGGAAAACAACATCAGGCGGCATCAACTGGGAGCCAATTTTTGACAAAGAAACTGTCATGTCAATCGGAGCTGTAGCAATACAGCAAAGCAACCCGTCTGTCGTGTGGGTTGGAACCGGAGAGGGAAATCCAAGAAACAGTTTGAACGGAGGTTATGGAATTTACAAGACCCTGGACGGAGGCAAAACATGGAAACAAATGGGTCTTGAGAAAACACGAAACATCTATAGGATCATTGTTGATCCAAACAATCCCAACACAGTTTATGTAGGTGCAATCGGATCTCCGTGGGGAGAACATCCGGAACGTGGAGTTTTCAAAACTACAGATGGCGGCCAGTCCTGGGAGAAAGTTTTATATGTCAATGAAAAAACTGGTTGCGCGGACCTGGTGATGGACCCAACTAACCCTAACAAACTTTTTGCGTCCATGTGGGAGCATCGCAGGTGGCCCTGGATTTTCAAATCAGGTGGCCCTGGATCTGGAATGTACGTGACTTTTGATGGTGGAAAGAACTGGACAAAAAGAACCGATAAAGATGGCCTTCCGGCTGGTGATCTCGGGCGCATTGGGATTGCCGTGTCAGCGAAGCCTGAGATTGTGTACGCATTAGTTGAGGCAAAGAAGAATGGTTTGTACAAATCAGAAGATGGTGGATTCAAGTGGAAAATGGTAAATGAGAACATGGATCAGATTGGTGATAGACCATTCTATTATGGTGAAATTCACACTGACCCAAAAAATGAAAATAGATTGTATACTATTTTCTCAGAGGTGAATGTGAGCGAAGATGCAGGAAAATCATTCAGACCCTTGCTACCATTTTCATTTAATGGTGTGCACCCTGATCACCATTCATGGTGGGTGCATCCGGAGGATCCTTCATTTATGGTTGATGGAAATGACGGAGGACTTAACATTACTCACGATCAGGGAAAGAACTGGAGATTTGTTGAGAACCTTCCTGTAGGACAATTTTATCACATCAATGTGGATATGGATCAACCTTACAACGTGTATGGTGGAATGCAAGACAACGGTTCTTGGGTAGGCCCAGCTTACCTGTGGAGAAATGGTGGTATCCGCAACTCTTACTTCCAGATGCTGGTATTCGGTGATGGCTTTGACATGGCCGCAGACCCTGACGACAATCGTTATGGTTATGGAATGGCGCAGCAGGGTTTCTTCATGCGTTGGGACAAACAAACTGGCTACAACAAGTTGATCAGGCCAACGCACCCCGATGCAAACATGCAGTTGAGGTTCAACTGGAACTCAGCATTTGCACAAGATCCGTTTGACAATGCAACTATTTATTATGGAAGTCAATTCGTTCATAAGAGTACCAATAAAGGAAACAACTGGGAAATCATTTCACCAGACCTGACTACCAATGATCCTGAAAAGCAAAAGCAATATGAAAGTGGAGGTTTGACGATGGATGCAACTGGTGCTGAGAATCACTGTACCGTCATC
>JBFWZR010000021.1:0-44900 GCA_050185175.1 Cyclobacteriaceae bacterium | reverse complement strand
TCGCTGTTCGATGGAGCAACGCTTGACGGATGGAGAAGTTATAAGTCAGATCAACCCGGAAGTGCGTGGAAGGTGGATGACGGTGCAATTGTGCTTGATGATTCGAATACGGACGGTGGAGCCATTGTTGACGCTGGAGATTTGATGACCGTAAATGAGTATGAGAACTTTGAGTTCAGCATCGAATGGAAGATCAGCCCTTGTGGTAATAGCGGAATTATGTTCAACGTGGTAGCCGACAGCACTTTTCAAGAGCCTTGGCATACAGGCCCTGAAATGCAGGTGCTCGACAACACATGTCATCCTGATGCAAAGATTATAAAGCATCGTGCAGGCGACTTGTACGACATGATTTCCTGTAGCACTGAAACTGTGAAGCCAGCTGGTGAATGGAATGAAGTTAGAATCCTGTCGGATCAGGGTAAGCTTAAGTTTTGGTTGAATGGCGAGAACGTAGTTTCTGCTGATATGCGCGCACCGGAATGGGATGCGATGGTGGCCCAGAGCAAGTTCAAAGAGCTTCCTTACTTCGGCAAGGCCAGGAAAGGCCATCTGGTACTGCAAGATCATGGAAACAAAGTTTGGTACAGGAACATTAAAATCAGAGAACTTTAATATCAATCTAATGAATAGAAGAGAGTTCATTCAGCGGTCAGCTCTGGCATCTGCGGGAGCCTACCTTTATGCCTGTGGAGCGAGCCCTGCCGCCTCCAAAACAATGGGTATTCAACTTTATACCCTAAGGAAAATTATTGGCGGAGATGTAAAGGGAACCATGCAGAAGGTGGCCGACATCGGCTTCAAGGAACTGGAATGTTATTCCTACGGCAACGGCCAGATTTTTGGAATGCCTTATGGTGATTTCAACTCCATGATCAAGGATATGGGAATGAAGATCACGAGCGGACACTACAGTCTTGGGCTTGCTAATCCCGAACAACCCAGTACGATCACCAATGGGTGGGAAATGGCTGTGGAAGATGCGAAGAAAATCGGGCAGGAGTATATGGTTCTCGCCTACCTTGATCAGAAAGAAAGAGAAACGATTGACCAATACAAACAGATCTGTGAAATACTAAATAAGGCTAACGAAACCTGTAAGAGTGCAGGCATCAAATTTGCCTATCACAATCATGACTTTGAGTTTGTGGAAATAGACGGGCAAGTTCCTTACGATGTCATGTTGCAGGAGCTTGATCCGTCAATTTCAATGGAACTCGATTTGTACTGGATAACTTATGCTGGAAAAGATCCATTCGCGTACTTTAATCAGTACCCCGGTCGATTCCAGCAATGGCACGTGAAGGACATGGACAAAGCGGATCCAAAGATGCAAGCTGATGTGGGATCTGGATCAATTGATTTCAAGGCAATTTTTGCTAAAGCACAACAGGCAGGATTAGTTCACTTCTATCTGGAGCAGGAAAACTATTCATCTTCGGAATTTGAAAGCGTTACTAATGGATATAACTATTTAAAAACGATTTGATATGAAAATTTCCCGCAAACAGGCATTGAAGCAGATGGCAGTAGGAGCTACTGCCACGCTGGGTATTCCAACGATGAGTTTTGCGGATGAAATAAAGGACTACAAACTGAAGGGAAATATTAATCATTCGGTTTGCAGGTGGTGTTACAACTCCATGCAGCTCGAAGACCTGGTAGTTGCCTCTAAGGCGATGGGTATTACGTCAATCGATTTGCTGAAGGCGGACGAGTGGAAGGTGGCAATCAAACACGGACTGACGTGTGCAATGGGTTACGCGTCTGATTTGCCCCTGACGAAAGGACTAAATGATACCTCTCTTCACACTAAGTTGTTGAAAGATTTTGAAACTGCTATTCCATTAGCTGTTGACGCAGGAATAAAGAATCTGATCTGCTTTAGTGGTAATGCCAATGGATTGGATTCGGAAAAAGGTCTAGACAACTGCGCCAGAGGCCTTGAACCCATCTTGAAGATTGCAGCCAAGAACAATATCACGGTATGTATGGAGTTGCTCAACAGTAAAGTAGATCATCCCGATTATCAGTGTGACACTACGCCATGGGGAGTAAAGCTTTGCGAGAAGACAGGTTCTGACAACTTCAAACTATTGTACGACATCTACCACATGCAGATCATGGAAGGTGATGTGATTGCCACGATAACCAAATACAATAAATACATAGCACACTATCATACTGCGGGTGTGCCTGGTCGTCATGAGATAGACGAAACACAGGAACTAAACTATCCCGCGATCATGCATGCAATTGTTAAAACCGGTTTCAAAGGATTTGTAGCGCAGGAGTTCATCCCAACCAAGGAAAATAAAATAGCCTCCTTGCTGGAGGCTATCGTGTTGTGTGATGTTTGATTTGTAAATATTAGGTTGCCCAGGTCTTGCCATTTCCGGCTTCCGACAAAGGGATACATCCTTTAAATGAACCAGGTACAGCTTCGTATTGAAGTACTTGTGTAGCGCCCGGTTCTGAAGTAAAGAAGCCTAGTAGCGTAAGTTCTTTCGCCATCAGAATAAATGGCTTATTGGCATCTCTCTGTCCTTTTGGTTGTGACAATGCAGCTGCGTGAATCTTGGCTACGTGCTCGGCTTGCTGCGCGGGCTCGCAGTAGATAAAGCTGTCACCATAGGCACTCTTCGCTTCCTCATCAAAAGCTGTGAGCCCTGCGATAAACCGATCCTGATCTTCTTTCTTATAGCATTCTTTCAAAATCTTGTCAATAAAACCAGGCACCCCAACATCTTTCGCTCCCGGTGTATCAGTTTTTGGTATTATGATCTCAGCGACCTCCGTTACAATTCTGGCCTGATCTTCGGTGAAGAACTCAGGTACGTAAGCAAGTTCGGGTGCTGCTTTGCATCCTTGCATAATACCCACCAAAGCAGATGATGACACAGCCGCGCCCATGAGCAACGCTGTCTTGCGAAGTGCTTCTCTTCTATCAATGAGTTGATTCATTTCATTATCTATTTAAAGATGTTACAGATTACCTTTTTTAAGTTCGTCCACCGCGTAGTTGGCCGCTCTGGCAGTGAAGGCCATATAGCCAAGCGATGGATTCTGACAGCCCGCGGAGGTCATAAACGACCCATCGGTAACAAACACATTCTTACAGGCGTGAACTTGATTCCACTTATTTAGAACTGACGTCTTAGGGTCTTTGCCCATACGCGCAGTTCCCATTTCGTGGATTCCTAAACCGACTCCGGTTTCGTTATCGTGTTTAGTAATGTTTTTAAATCCTGCGGCTTCAAGCATTTCTGCCGCATCATCAGCCATGTCCTTACGCATCTTCAATTCATTATCTCTGAGGATGGCATCGAAAGTAAGTGTAGGAAGTCCATTCACATCTTTCTTGTCTTTGTTGATTACCACTTTGTTTTCGTGGTACGGCAAAATCTCGCCAAAGCCACCAAGCCCTATCGTCCAACCGCCAGGAGTCGCAACGGCTTGCTTTAAATCAGCACCCAACAACTCTTCTTCGGCACTTCTTGTCCAGCCGCCACGGCTTGCACCACCCTGGTAGCCAAAACCGCGGAGATAATCGCGTTTGTCTTTACCAATGTTTCTATAACGTGGTATGTAGACTCCGTTGGCTCTTCTTCCGAAATAGTACTTGTCCTCGTAACCATCCACCTGTGCGTTTGCGCCCACACTGAGATGGTGGTCCATAATGTTGCAACCCAACTCGCCACTATCATTTCCAAATCCATTTGGAAAGCGGTTGGAGATGGAATTCAACATGATGAAGGTTGAGCCAAAAGTAGAAGCACACAGGAAAATAATTTTAGCATAATACTCCATTTCTTCACCGGTTTCACCGTCTACCAGTTTAACCCCGGTGGCTCTTCCTTTTTGCTCGTCATAGATTAGTTCATATACTACTGAGTTTGGTCTCAAGGTCATATTGCCCGATTTCTCTGAAGCAGGCAGAGTACATGAATTGCTACTGAAGTAGGCGCCATACGGACATCCACGGCTGCAGAGATTTCTATACTGGCAGGTACCGCGCCAGGGGGTGTGGGGTAGTGGCGCTGTTGCGTGTGCAACACGGCCAATAGTTAGTGCGCGATCAAATTTTTCCTTCATAGATTTTTTCAAATCCAACTCCACACAGTTGAGCTCCATGGGCGGAAGAAACTTTCCATCAGGAAGGTTGGGAATGTTTTCAATTGAGCCGCTCACCCCGATATAAGATTCTACATAATCGTACCAGGGAGCAATATCTTTGTAGCGTACCGGCCAGTCGATTGCAATTCCATCTTTTGCGTTCGCTTCAAAATCCATTTCGCTGAAGCGATAACTTTGCCGGCCCCACATGATCGAACGACCACCTACGTGGTAGCCACGCATCCAGTCAAAGCGATTTATTTCTGTGTAAGGATGTTCAAGGTCATTCACAAACCAGTGGCTCGTGGATGGCTTAATGGTGTAACCTGTCCGCGCCTGAACGCCTTGTTTCTGTAGATCCTCCTGAGTAGGCCTGTCACCATTCGGCAAGTCCCAGGGATTTTTTGTTGCTGTTGGGTACGAGGGGTGTTTTACATCGCGTCCTCTTTCCAGAACCAGAGTTTTAAGGCCTTTCTCGCTGAGTTCTTTCGCGGCCCACCCTCCGCTAATACCAGTGCCTACTACAATGGCATCGTATGTGTTTTGTTTTTCTGCTTGTAGATTAAGATTCATGAGTAAAAGAATTTGTTTGGTCTAAGGGCACATTAAATCGCCAGGCCATTACCATGCCGTTGGATGCGTGTCGTATATGGTGATTTCATATGAACTGAGATTAGCAATCAACATAGGAATATAATTTCATTTTTCATTGCAATAGAAGTCAGATATAGGCCTTTTGTGGATATTCGGATGGCCATCGGAATCGCAATCGTTTGCAGTAAATTTTGTTTTGGCCCCCCAAAGCTGGGTGGTTTCATTCCTTATCTTTAAGAATGATAAGATTTGCCCCATTTGCTATCTTACTTTTTGGTGCAGCCTGCACTTTGCAAATGGATTCTGACTCAACCCAGACGGAAAAAGGAACTCGAAAAATGGTCATCTACCAGATGATGACGCGGCTGTTTGGCAATCAGAAACAGACCAACAAAACTTACGGTACACTCGAAGAAAATGGTGTTGGAAAACTTGATGACATCACGGACAAAGCCCTACAGTCTTTGAAGGAACTTGGGATAACCCATGTTTGGTACACTGGCGTAATCGAACATGCCGTACTCACTGACTATACCGCATTTGGTATTCCACTTGACGATGCGGATGTGGTGAAAGGGAGGGCTGGCTCGCCATATGCGATCAAAGATTATTATGACGTAAATCCAGATCTGGCAAAGAATGTTGAACAGCGAATGGCTGAATTTGAGTCACTGGTTGAGAGAACTCATCGCAACGACCTAAGAGTCATCATTGATTTTGTGCCAAACCATGTGGCGCGTGCCTATCGTTCGGATAAGAAACCGACAGAGGTGAAAGATCTCGGTGAGGGAGACGATAACACAAAGGCTTTTTTGGTAAGTAACAATTTCTACTACCTGCCCGGAGAGTCTTTTCAGGTGCCCGGAGACTACAATTCACTTGGCCCCGACAATAGTTTTCCGACTAAAGATGGGAAGTTTGAGGAGACGCCTGCGAAAGTGACTGGCAATAATCAGTTCACGGCATCACCCGGAGTGAATGAATGGTTCGAGACTGTGAAGTTGAATTATGGTGTTGATGTGCTAAACAATAACATTACTCATTTTGATCCGATACCTGACACGTGGGTCAAGATGCGAGACATATTGAAATACTGGGTGGAGAAAGATGTCGATGGCTTTCGTTGCGATATGGCTGAGATGGTGCCGGTGGAGTTTTGGCATTGGGCTATACCGCAGGTGAAGCAAGTGAATAAAGATGTGATTTTCATCGCTGAGATTTACAATCCATCTGCCTATCGCGATTACATCGTTGAAGGAGGTTTTGATTTTTTGTATGACAAGGTTCAATTGTATGATACGCTACGACTATTAGTCAATGGAAAAAGTGCAACAACCGACATTCCAAAAATTCAGTCGAGCCTTGATGGAATCAATTCCAAAATGCTTCATTTCCTTGAGAATCATGATGAGCAGCGAATAGCCTCGCCCTATTTTGTGGGTGATCCGTGGAAGGCGGTCCCAGCGATGCTAATAAGTGCAGTTGTAGATCGTGGTCCAGTGATGATCTATTTTGGTCAGGAAGTGGGGGAGCAGGGTGCGGGAAGCGAGGGATTTCAGGGAGACGATGGACGCACTACGATCTTCGATTATTGGGGAGTGCCGGAACACCAGAAGTGGATGAATGGTGGCCGCTTTGATGGAGGGCAATTGAGTGACGATCAAAAAAAATTACGAGATACTTATTCAAAACTTCTCAATCTTGCACAACAGAGCGAAGCAATCGGATCGGGAGATACGATCGATCTAACTGAGTACAACTTTTCCAATGGAAATATAGATTCCAGCATTTATGCCTGTCTGCGAAGCGCCCCCAATGAGACAATCCTGGTTGTGGCTGGTTTCAATCCCGATGAGCGATCGATCGTCCTGGAGATTCCGCAGACGGCAATGGAAAAGATCGGGCTGGCGCCTGGCGATTTAAACGCTAGGGCAATATTTGGGAGGAACGGAGTCCAGAAAATAGTTGGTAACAAACTCAATATCAGTTTGCCTCCATATGGGGCAATTGTCTTTAAATTAGAAGGATGACAAAGAAGGAAGGCCAGTCAAGGGTCATTATAGAAAATGTGCAGCCACAAGTTGATGGCGGTTTGTATCCGGCCAAAAGAACGGTTGGTGAAATGTTGGAAGTGTCTGCGGACATATTCGCTGATGGTCACGATCACATTCGGGCCGATGTACTTTACAAGCAGGAAGGTGACAAAGAATGGAACCGTAAGGGGATGACACATCGGGGAAACGACAACTGGACGTGTGCCATTCATCTTGATAAAAAAATTAATTACCTGTTCACAGTCGAAGCCTGGATTGATCACTTCGAGACATGGTACGATGGAATTGTCAAGAAAATTAATGCGAACATCGATGTGACCCTCGAATTGTTGGAGGGCGCAAATTACCTGAAAGAATTGTCTGGCGACAAGAATAAAGAACTTGATACGATTGCCTCCCTTTTTGAAGACAAGAAGAAATCGAAGGAAAGTATAGCAAAGGTCACCAGCACTTCTTTTTTAGAACTGGTTCATCAGCATCCGCTCCGTCACTTTGAAACGCGATATCCTAAAGAGCTAAGTGTAAAAGTTGAGTCGAGCAGAACCTTGTTCACAACCTGGTACGAACTTTTTCCTCGCTCCGCGTCTTCTACCGGTAAGCACGGAACGTTTCAGGATGTTATTAAACTTCTGCCGCGAATTCAGTCAATGGGTTTCGATGTGTTGTATCTGCCGCCCATACATCCGATAGGAAAAGTCAATAGAAAAGGAGGCAATAACAGTACAACTTCAAAACCAGGTGAGCCGGGATCTCCATGGGCAATCGGTAGTGATGAGGGAGGGCATAAGGCAGTTCATCCTGAGCTTGGCACAATGGCCGACTACAAGAAATTGATTAGCGAGGCGAAGGCTCGGGGAATTGACATCGCCTTGGATCTGGCATTTCAGTGCGCACCCGATCATCCCTATGTCAAGGAGCATCCTGAGTGGTTTTGTCAACGGCCGGATGGGTCCATTCAGTATGCTGAAAATCCGCCAAAGAAATATCAGGATATTTATCCATTTGACTTTGAATGCGAGAATTGGAAAGAACTGTGGGAAGAGCTGAAATCCGTCACCTTGTTTTGGATTGAAAACGGTGTTACCATCTTCAGAGTTGATAACCCACATACTAAACCGATTCCGTTTTGGGAGTGGATGATCACTGAGGTTCATAAAGTTCATCCTGATATCATATTTCTGGCCGAGGCTTTCACCAGACCTAAGATCATGTCTTCACTTGCCAAAGTCGGATTCAATCAGTCATATACTTACTTCACATGGCGTGTGGGCAAGGGCGAGTTAATTGAATACATGAATGAACTCGTATATGGTTCATCGAGAAATTACTTCCGACCTAACTTTTGGCCAAACACTCCTGATATCCTTCCATACCATCTTCAGCATCAATCGGAGAATATTTTCATTTTGAGGTTGGCGTTGGCCGCAACATTGTCATCAAACTACGGCATCTACGGGCCGCCTTATGAGATGTGTGACAACGATCCGGTGCCCGGAAGAGAAGAGTACAATAATTCTGAAAAGTATGAGGTAAAGAAATACGACTGGAAGCGGACAAACCGCATGACAGATATAATTACTATTCTTAATAAAGCCAGAAAGGAGCACGCGGCACTTCAGTCAACCTGGAATATTCATTTTTGTGCGATTGAAAATCCAAATCTAATCGCCTACATCAAGAGCACTCCTGATCTCTCAGATATTATCCTTACAGTGGTGAACCTTGATCCACATAATAAACATCAGGGCTATGTTCAACTGCCAAAAGGTTTGCTCGCCCTTGGTGATTTTATCAACGTCAAATTAAATGACCTTGTAACTGGTGAATGGTTCACCTGGACGCAGGAGTGGAACTATGTGGAGCTTGAGCCAAACAGAATGCCGTTTCATTTGTTTGAGCTAAAAATCCACGAATCGAACATGTAAATGGCGGCTAACGGTAAACATACAGAAGCACTCTGGTTCAAAGACGCCATTATCTATGAGTTGTCTGTCAGAGCTTTTTGCGATAGCGATGGAGATGGCATCGGAGACTTCAATGGCTTGGTGCAAAAGTTGGACTACCTTGAAGATCTTGGTGTCAACACAATCTGGCTTCTCCCTTTCTATCCCTCACCGCTAAAAGACGATGGATATGATGTCACTGATCATTGTGACGTTCATGAACAATATGGTTCACTTTCCGATTTTAAAACTTTTCTAAAAGAAGCACACAAAAAGGGAATCAAAGTCATTACGGAGTTGATTCTCAATCATACCTCTGATCAACATCCTTGGTTCAAACGTGCAAGAAAGGCCAAGCAGGGCTCACGTTATCGTGAGTTTTACGTTTGGAGTGATACGCCCGAGAAATATAACGAAGCTCGTCTGCTGATTCAGGATGAGGAGGCCTCTAACTGGACGTGGGATAAAGAAGGCAAAGCATATTATTGGCATCGTTTCTATCGTCACCAACCGGAACTCAACTTTGAAAACCCCGAGGTGCAAATGGAGATGATCAAAGTGATTGACTTCTGGATGAAGTTGGGAGTTGACGGGTTTAGATTGCCCTCGGTGCCTTTTCTTTTTGAGGAGGAGGGAACCAACTGCGAGAACCTGCCTCAAACACACGACTTTTTAAAGAAGATTCGAGCACACATCGATAAGAATTACAAACATCGTGTACTAATCGCAGAAGCCAACCTTTGGCCTGAAGATGCTGCGGCTTATTTCGGTGATGGCAAAGAGTGTCACATGAATTTTAACTACCCGTTGATGCCTCGGTTGTTTCTGGGATTGAGAACGGAGGACAGTTATCCGATCATCGATATTCTTGATCAGACTCCGAAGACACCTCCCAACAGTCAATGGGCTTTGTTCCTTCGCAACCACGATGAGCTTGGACTGGAGATGGTGACGGAGGAGGAGAAGGACTATTTGTTGAAAGCCTATGCTACCGACACCAATTCAAAATTTAATATTGGCATAAGAAGGCGTCTTGCACCGTTATTAAATAATGACCGAAGAAAAATTGAGTTGCTATATACAATTCTCTTTTCTCTGCCCGGCACACCCGTTATCTATTACGGTGACGAGTTTGGAATGGGAGACAACGTTTACCTTGGAGGAAGATCGGGTGTACGTACACCTATGCAGTGGAACATGAACCTCAACGCTGGGTTCTCCTCTGCCAACCCTCAGCAGCTTTACCTTCCTCTTATTACCGACCCGGTGTATCGACATCAGTCGATCAACGTAGCTACGCAGGACGAAAACCCGTCTTCACTACTCTGGTGGATGAGACATGTCATTGCTATGCGCAATCGACTCGTAGTGTTTGGAAGGGGAGACATGCAGTTTATCGATAGCTCGAACAATAAGATATTGTGTTTCATCAGAACCTATGAATCTCAACGTATAATTCTGGTTGCGAACCTGTCCCAGTTCTCGCAGGTTACCACATTGAATCTTACAGACTACAAAGACTGTGAAGTGACTGAGGTCTTTAGTCAAAATCGATTTCTGAATGTTGGTGATGGACACTACAGCCTCACACTTGGTCCTTACGGTTACTATTGGTTGCAACTCGACACCAGCGATCACAGAGAAAAGGCAGATGCAAACGGAGAGTTACCCTTGTTTGCAGCCGACCAATCGTGGGAAAAGGTATTTACTAATTACAACGAGAAGCGTCAGTTTGAAAGAAAGGTACTTCCGGGTTTCATGAAGAAGTGCCGGTGGTTTGCCGGTAAGGCTAAGCCAATTGCGAAGATTGGACTGCAAAAAACAATCCCGGTAAAAGTGGGTAAAGCAACTCACTATCTTTCACTGATTGAAGTTCATTATGTACAGCGGATGCCGGAGCTGTATTTTCTGCCACTCACCTTCGTGCCTTCCGAAAGCATCGTTGACAAGGTGGAGTACCATGCTCAAAGTGTGGTGTGCCGCGCACAACTGAATGGTGTACAAGGCTTCATCCTGGATAGCAGCTACGATAAAGAATTCAGAGACTACCTGCTGACGAGTATGGACAAAAAGCAGCGGCTGAAATTTGAAGATGGCGTGTTGGAGTTCAACTCAAGTCTGTTCAACAAGATTGCGATTGAAGGTGCAATTGATTCGAAAGTGCTGAAAGCCGATCAAAGTAATACGGCCATTATCTACAACGATCAATACTTTTTCAAATTCTATCGAAAGTTGGAACGCGAGATTAATCCCGATATGGAGATCGTACGGTTCCTTTCGGAAAATACCAGTTTTGAAAATAGCCCTAAGTATGGCGGAAGTATTGAATTTGTGGACACCGAGGGGAAAGTGATTGTGTTGGGATTGCTGCAGAACAAAGTTGAGAATCAAGGGGAGGCGTGGGGCATGGCGATTGACTCGGTGGGTCGCTTTTTTGAACGGGTTATTACCAAGGCAAAAAAAGAAAAACTACCGAAGCTGGTCAACAAACCCAGTATCACATTTGAAGAGGCGCCTGAAATAATTCAGGAGTTCATCGGCAGAGGGTTTTATGAACGTGTGGTGAGGTTAGGACAGCGAACTGCTGAAATGCACCTGGCACTGGCTTCCGATAAAACAAATCCGGCATTCGCACCCGAACAATTCACAGCCAACTATCAGCGGTCACTGTATTCATCTTTGCGAAAATTGGTCAGAGATCGTTTTAATCTTCTTGAAAGTAGTTTGGAGAAACTGGATGAGACGACACGTGCCTTGGCAAAGACCGTCTTGGAAATGGAGAATGACGTGCTGGAATGTTTCAAAGAGGTTTATGAAATTAAAATTGATGCTATAAAGACCCGTATTCATGGTGACTATCATCTCGGTCAGGTTTTGTTTACAGGAAATGATTTTGTCATTATCGACTTTGAAGGGGAGCCTGGATTTTCATTCAGCGAAAGGAGACTGAAGAAGAATCCATTTAAGGATGTTGCCGGTATGATGCGTTCATTCCACTATGCAGCGTTCGGCAAAATATTGCTCAACGAGAATTATCGGGATAAGGACATGACGTTCCTCGAAGCATGGGCCGAGCAGTGGCAGCATTATGTCAGCAGATTTTATGTGGGCGCTTACATGCAAAGAATGGGAATGGGTACGGAGTTGTCGTATCAGAGTGATGTGCTGATCCGGACCTTCCTCATTGAAAAAGCGATTTACGAATTGGGCTATGAACTTAATGGCCGACCCGATTGGGTAATCATTCCTTTGCGCGGAATATATTATCACATGAACAGATATTTCTCCGAGCGAAAAGGGAAAAAGAAAAAAGTGTCAGACGACTAGACCTAACTTACCATGACAGCCAAAAAAGCGACCAAGAAAATGAGTACAGACTCGGGAAGTTATTCGAGGTTTACTGACTTTGACATTCATCTTTTCAAGACTGGAAAGCACTTCAAGCTATATGAAAAAATGGGTGCGCACCAGGTAGAGGTCGATGGAGAGAAGGGAACGTACTTTTCAGTGTGGGCGCCCAATGCTAAGTCGGTACACGTAATAGGAAACTTCAACCACTGGAATGCAAAAGACCACAAGCTAAACCCGCGATGGGATGAGTCAGGAATTTGGGAGGGATTTTTTCCGGGAGTAAATAAGGGCGAGGTTTATAAGTATGCCATTCATTCAAATACTGGTGAGCATCTCGAAAAGGCCGACCCATTTGCAGTTTTTGCTGAAGTGCCGCCAAGTACAGCTTCAATCATTTGGGAGGATCATTATCAATGGAAGGACAAGAAGTGGATGGACAAGAGAAAGGAGATGGCACAAAAGCCAAAGCCTTATTCTGTCTATGAATTACATTTTGGATCGTGGAGGAGAAAGCATGACGAGGGTAACCGCTCGCTTACTTATGTTGAGATGGCCACCGAGCTGGTGGACTATATCAAAGATCTCGGTTACACGCATGTTGAGTTCCTTCCCATTATGGAGCATCCCTTTTTTGGTTCATGGGGTTACCAACTCACGGGTTACTTCGCTCCAACGAGCAGGTTTGGGAACCCTGGTGATTTCAAGTATCTGGTTGACTCACTTCATCAGGCAGGCATTGGTGTTATTCTGGATTGGGTTCCGTCTCACTTTCCCGGTGATGCGCATGGCCTTTTCAAGTTTGATGGAACGCACTTGTATGAGCATGCGGATCCACGCAAGGGATTTCACCCAGACTGGAAGAGTTATATTTTCAATTATGGACGAAATGAAGTTCGTTCGTTCTTGATCAGCAATGCTATTTACTGGCTTGACCAATATCACATTGACGGACTAAGAGTAGATGCGGTGGCAAGTATGCTCTACCTCGACTATTCGAGGAAGGAAGGCGAGTGGATACCCAATGAATATGGAGGAAGAGAGAACATCGAATCAATTGTCTTTCTGAAAGAGTTTAATGAGACTGCCTATGGGCAGTATCCTGATATCGTAACAATCGCTGAAGAATCAACGGCATGGCCGGGTGTATCACGTCCAACTTATCTTGGCGGGTTAGGCTTTGGACAAAAGTGGATGATGGGCTGGATGCATGACACACTGCAGTATTTCAAGAATGATCCGATTCACAGAAGGTATCATCAAAATGAAATAACCTTCAGCATCATGTATGCCTTCACCGAGAATTTTATGTTGCCGCTTTCACACGATGAAGTGGTTCATGGAAAGGGTTCGCTGATGGGTCGAATGCCGGGAGATGAATGGAGGAGGTTTGCGAATCTTCGGCTAATGTATGGCTACATGTACACTCATCCGGGTACCAAGTTATTGTTTATGGGCGGTGAATTCGGACAAACCTCTGAGTGGAATCATGATCGCAGTTTAGATTGGCATCTCTTGGATCACGCATTTCATCAGGGAGTTTACAAGCTCACCAAAGACTTAAATAATCTATACAAGACCGAACGTGCCCTTTATCACTATTCCTTTGATGAAAGAGGATTCAAGTGGGTCGACTACTCGGATCATCAAAATAGTGTCATCATTTATCAGCGAAAGTCGGACAAAAAAGAAGATGATCTCATTGTGATCTGCAACTTCACACCTGAAGTACGTTCGCATTACCGCATTGGAGTTCCATATCGAGGTGAATGGAAAGAAATATTTAATTCTGACAATCTCGCTTACAGTGGAAGTGGGGTTCTCAATCAGGGAATGTTAAATACGTCACCGGTAAAATATCATGGATGGGATTATTCAGTTTCGATCACACTGCCTCCACTGGCCATCATAATTCTAAAATTAGAAAGAGAACAGGCGGAGTTTGAATTAGGTGGTTGATTGGTTTACATTGTTGTTACTAGCTAAGATTTTGCGAGCGATAGATGAGTAAGTTTGTTTGTATACATGGGCACTTTTACCAGCCCCCCAGGGAGAACGCGTGGTTGGAAGTAATAGAGGTGCAGGACTCCGCACATCCCTATCACGACTGGAATGAGAGAATATCGGCCGAGTGTTATGCCCCTAATGCTGCGTCAAGGATTCTGGAAAATGGAATCATCAAAGACATTGTCAACAACTACTCCCGCATAAGTTTCAACTTTGGGCCCACTTTACTTTCGTGGATGGAAGAATATGACCGTGAGACATACGAATCCATCCTTGAAGCCGACAAGGAAAGTGAGAAAATATTTGGAGGTCATGGCAGTGCGATGGCTCAGGTTTACAACCATCTGATCATGCCACTTGCCACACGTGAGGACAAGGAGACGCAGATTGTGTGGGGTATCCGCGACTTCAGTTACCGGTTTGGACGTGAACCAGAGGGAATATGGCTGGCAGAGACTGCTGTGGATACCGAAACTCTGGAACTTCTTGCCGAAAACGATATCAAGTTTACCGTGCTTGCACCCCGTCAAGCAAAGGCGTTCAAAAAGATTGGAGATACGGATTGGACCGAGACCAGCACCCAAGGCATTGACACCAAAAGACATTATGTAGCTCAGCTTCCGTCAGGTCGGTCTATTGTTTTATTTTTTTATGATGGAGACATCGCACAACGTGTTGCCTTTAATGGACTATTGAATGACGGTCAGAAATTCGCTGGGGCTCTCGTCAATTCTTTCGATCAAAGAGAAGAATCGCAACTGGTTCACATCGCCACAGACGGAGAAACGTATGGTCATCACCATAAGCATGGAGACATGGCGCTGGCGTTTTGTCTCGACTATTTGGAGCAGCTGCCGGATGTAGAGATAACCAACTACGCTCAATATGCAGCACTACACCAGCCGCAGCATGAAGTTCAGATTCATGAGAATAGTTCGTGGAGTTGTGTGCATGGCGTTGAGCGCTGGAGAAATGACTGTGGTTGTAACTCCGGTGGAAGACCCGGCTGGAATCAGAAATGGCGTAAGCCGTTAAGAGAAACGTTGGACTGGCTACGCGATCAAGCTGCAGAATCTTTTAAGAAGAACGGAGCGGAGATATTGAAAGACCCGCAAAAGGCCAGAAATGACTACATCAATGTGATCCTCAACCGAGACGATGAAACAATAAGAAAGTTTCTGAAGGATCACTGCATCAAAACAGTCAGTCAGAACAAAGTGATGCGGACAATGGAACTTCAAAGGAACGCTCTTTTGATGTACACAAGTTGTGGTTGGTTTTTTGATGAGATATCCGGTATTGAGACTGTTCAGATTCTGCAATATGCATGTCGGGCACTTCAATTGATGCAACAGACGGCAGGTAAGGACCTGGAAGATGAGTTTATTGCACGGTTAGAGCAGATTCCTAGCAACATCGCATTCCTTCAAAATGGGGGCAACGTTTATCGAAAGTATGTGGTCCCTTCAAAAACCAACCTCCAACGCGTAGGCATGCACTACGCGGTGGCGTCTTTGTTCGAAGATGATCCGGAGAACTTTCCAATATTCAATTATACCACCACCAACGATTTTTTTGTTCGTAAGGAGGCTGGAGAGCAACGTCTTGTTCTTGGAATCACGAAAGTAAAGTCTATCGTGACGAGTTCCGAAAAGCGATTTTCGTTTGCCGTTGTTTACATGGGTAAACACAACATCATTGGCAACATCTCTCTGGATATGGAGGATGATAAGTTCAATGAGATGCAGGAGGGAGTATTATCCGCTTTTAACGAGGGAAGATTAGGTGACGTGATTGGACTTATGCAGACATACTTTGGTCCTGACAAATACACCTTATGGCAGTTGTTTAAAGATGAAAAGAGAAAGGTGTTGGATATGATTACCAACCAGAGCATGAGCGAGCTGGAAACCTCCCTTAGAAGGGTTTATAACCGCGATTACCCTTTGGTGAATGCGTTGCGAAATAATGACGTTCCGGTTCCCAGGGCGTACACTACTACGTTTGAGTACATACTAAACGCAGACCTGGTCAATTGTTTTCAGTCTGAAAGGATTAGTGTGAAAGAGGTTGATAGGATCGTCAATGAGCTTGAAAAATGGAATTTGATGATTGAAGACCCTGGCAAGTTGTCGCGCCTGGCTGGTGAAAGCATCTTCCGGGAATTGAGGAGAATAAAGGGTGAGCGGGGCAACGTAAAAAGACTGGAGCGACTGAACAGGTTGTTCCCTTTGTTAAAGAAATTCAAGCTTGATCCAATCCTATATCAAAGCCAGAACCTATACTTCGAGATATCGAAAGAGAATCAAATGGATCCGAATGACAAACCAGATTGGCAGAAACAATTCCGCATTCTGGGAGAAAACATGGGCGTTAAGGTTCAGTCTCCGGTAAAAGCAGAATAGACTTAAGCGGGAATTTTTCCTTTCTCTTCGAGATAATTCCAAATAAGGCTGGAGGCACCCAAGATAGGAGCAGATTGATTCTGCAATCCTGATGGCAACACCTTCACCTTATTCCTGAAAATAGGCATCAGGTTGGCTTCCATGTGTTCGATGGTAGGTTTGAATATCAAATCACCAGCCAGCGACAAACCTCCTAGAAGAAATATCGCTTCCGGATCGGTATGTACAACAGTATCGGATAGCTTCATACCTAAAATACGTCCTGTGTATTTATATGCTTCGGTAGCCACTACATCACCTCTCAGGGCAGCCTCTGTAATCATCTTGGTAGAAAGGTTCTCAAAGCTTACACCTCGAAGTTCACTCGGTTCAAGATGATCTGCCAAAAGCTTGTAGACAGTTCGTTTGATACCGGTTGCCGAAACATAGGTTTCCAGGCAACCGCGTTTACCACAATTGCAATATCTTCCAACAGGATTGACAAATGTATGTCCAAGTTCACCTGCTATGCCGTGCTTGCCATTCACCACCTGTCCATTGCACACGAATCCGCTTCCAAGTCCTGTGCCTAAGGTGATTACGATAAAGTCCTTCATCCCTTTAGCTGCGCCAAAGATCATTTCTCCGACAGCGGCCGCATTGGCGTCATTGGTTACGAGTACAGGAACACCAAACGATTTGGTGAGCATCTTTCCAACAGGAATGGTCCCTTTCCATTTGAGGTTAGGAGCGTTTTCGATGGAAGAACTATAATAGTTGCCGTTAGCGGATCCCACACCAATGCCGACCAGCGAATAAGCCGAGCCAAGATTGGAAAGACCTTCTCTCAAAAGAGCACTTACTTCGTCAAGCAGGTCTTCAAATTTTACAAACTTAGTTGTGCTAATCTTTCCGTTATACAGCACGTGCCCCATGCGATCAGCGATTCCAAACTTTGTATTGGTTCCGCCTATGTCGATCCCAAAAGTGATCTCTTTCATTAGATTGAGAGTATTTTAGCGATTCGCATCATTTCCGAATCAATCGGATGAAATTCAGTCAACGAATCAAAAGCGTTATACACTATTTTATTTTCACGAATTCCCACCATCACATCGCTCTGCCCGTTTAGCAATCCTTCGACTGCAGCAACACCCATCTTGCTTGCCAACACCCGGTCAGCATAGGTAGGGGAGCCACCTCGTTGTAAATGCCCTATGATGGTTACTTTAATGTCAAAATAGGAAGATCGTTCAGCAACCCTTCTTGCCAGCTCATTGGCAGGGCCCAGTTTGGATCCTTCTGCTATTACTACAAGGTTTGATTTCTTGTTAGTCTCTTCACCGGCAGTTAGCCTATTGTAGAAATCATCGAAGGAAACGTCCTCCTCAGGAATAATGATCGCACCAGCGCCACCAGCGATTCCACTATTGATAGCGATGTATCCTGAATTGCGGCCCATCACCTCGATGAAAAATAACCTATTGTGCGAAAGCGCAGTGTCCCTGATCTTATCAATGGCGTCAACTGCCGTGTTGGTGGCAGTATCAAATCCAATCGTGAGGTCGGTACCCGCGATGTCATTGTCTATCGTGCCTGGAATACAAATTGTGGGAATTCCATATTCTGAATGAAGGGCATGGAGACCGTTGAAGGTACCATCGCCACCAATCGCGATCAGTGCCTGAATTCCTTCCTTGGCTAAATTATCGTATGCTTTTTTGCGGCCCTCAGGTGTTCTGAATTCTTTGCTTCTGGCCGTTTTAAGGATAGTGCCACCTCTCTGTAGAATGTTGCCAACCGAGCGGGCACCTAGCCTTACTAGATCGCCTTCAATCATGCCTTCGTAGCCCCGCATAATACCAAACACATCCAATTTGTAGTATATGGCAGCTCTCACTACGGCCCTTATGGCTGCGTTCATTCCCGGTGCGTCACCCCCCGAAGTAAAGACTCCAATCCGCTGAATTTTTGACGTCATTTAGTGGGTTAAAACAGCCAAAAATAAGGTAAAAAGCGGATTTTTTGCAGAAAAAACGCTATCGCGATTTCAATCGTTTGAAATGGTTAATGAGGCCATTTGTGGACGAATCGTGGGCTGAAATCTCGCCTTTTTCACTTAGTTCAGGGAGTATTTTCTTGGCCAGGGCCTTACCCAATTCTACGCCCCACTGGTCGAAACTGAAGATGTTCCAAATTGCGCCCTGAACAAAAATCTTGTGCTCATACATGGCAATCAGCATGCCCAGAGTTTTAGGGGTTATGGCGTCAACGATGACGCTGTTGGTGGGCCTGTTTCCATTGAAAACACGAAAGGGTTTATGGAAAGTGATTTGATCTTCAGAAAACCCCAAAGCCTTTAGTTCTTCCTCCACCTCTTCTTCAGTCTTCCCCTTCATAAGGGCTTCAGTCTGTGCAAAGAAATTGGAGAGTAGTTTAGGGTGATGATCTCCAATTGGATTATGACTAGTAACAGGAGCGATTAAGTCGCAAGGAATGAGTTGTGTGCCCTGATGTATCAATTGATAAAAAGCATGCTGGCCGTTGGTGCCTGGTTCTCCCCAGATGATGGGCCCGGTGGCGTAGTCTACAGCGTGGCCATTTCTATCAACTGACTTTCCATTGCTTTCCATATTGCCTTGCTGAAAGTAGGCGGCAAATCGATGTAGGTATTGATCATAGGGTAGGATGGCTTCAGAAGCTGCACCAAAAAAATTGATGTACCAGATTCCGATTAGAGCCAGGATTACAGGAATGTTTTTCTCAAGTGCTGTTTCTTCAAAATGTTTGTCCATTGCGTGCGCTCCTTCCAGAAGGAGGGTAAAATTTTCGAATCCAATCGTGCAGGCGATTGACAACCCAATTGACGACCAAAGAGAATATCTTCCGCCAACCCAGTCCCAAAATTCAAACATATTTTGCGAGTCAATACCAAACGCCTGCACTTCCTTTGTGTTGGTTGATACTGCTACAAAGTGTTTTGCAACAACTCCTTTGCCAACGGTTTCTTCGACAAACCACTGACGTGCTGAATGAGCATTGGTCATGGTTTCCTGTGTGGTGAATGTTTTCGAAGCGATGATGAACAAGGTGGTTTCAGGATCAACGCGTTTTAAAACCTCAGCCAAATGGGTTCCATCTACATTAGAAACAAAGTGTGGCCGAATGTTTGAATGATATGGACGAAGTGCCTCACACACCATGTAAGGCCCAAGATCTGATCCACCAATACCGATGTTTACAATATCAGTTATTGATTTGCCGGAAAAGCCCTTCCATGCTCCTGAACGAAGTTCATCTGAAAACCTCTCCATTTGGCCTAAAACCTTATTAACATCAGGCATCACGTCTTTGCCATCGACCAGGACAGGTCTATTGCTGCGATTTCGAAGTGCAGTGTGGAGTACAGCTCTGTTCTCGGTTTGATTGATCGACTTTCCCCTAAACATATCTGAGATTGCTTCCTCCAGCTTGCACTCCTTTGCAAGGCCGGTCAATATTTCGATTGTTTCAGAAGTGATTCGGTTTTTTGAATAGTCTATCAACAGACCGCTAAACTCGATATGAAATTTCTTAAACCTTTCGGGATCGTCTTTAAACAGATCACGCATGTGCGCATGTTCTATTGACTTGAAGTGAGAGGTAAGTTTTGCCCAGGCTAGTGTTTGGGTAGGGTTGATGTTTTGCATTTCCGTTAGTCCTTTGGCTACAAAGTTATCAAACGGAGGAGTATGTAAGCTTATTGATTGGTAGTTACATGCAATGATTTCAGTCCACGAATAGATAGCATCGGATTCCATTCCGGCTCAGATTGGATTTCAAGGTTCTGAAATCGATTGAAAAGTTCCTTGGTCGCCATCTTCCACTGTATGCGAGCCAACCAGGAGCCCAGGCAAAAATGAATACCAGCTCCAAATGTGAGATGGTTCTAGATATCAAAAAGGTGAGGAGACGGATATTGCCGCGGATCGCATTTAGCGGCATCTACGCACAAGGTTAGCTTATCATTCAGAAAAGTTTTGGTTGACGTCACCATTCAAAGCCACCAGGGATAATTAGATAGGTGAAATTATTGCTTTGGATGAACTTTTAAGATGGAATAAAGGTATTATTTTGGCTTTTTAGCAATGCGGGCACCAACTTTGGCATTACATGAGACCATCTCTTTTCTTCTTCCTAATCGCAATTCTGGCAAGTTGTTCGGAGAGTGTCGAAAGCCGACTTCAGAAATTCTTGGGAAAGGGAAATGAAGCGCTGGCCAATAAGAATTTTGATCAAGCTATTGCCTACTTCCAGGAGTCTGTTGTCCTTGATCCATGTTTTCTGGATGGATTAAACAATCTTGGTACGACTTATTTCAGACAGCAAAAGTTCGATCAGGCTCTGGAATTTTATAATAAGTCAATCGAATGCGATCCGGAATATCTTGATGCATATTTCAATCGAGCCAATACGTTCTATGAGTTGAAGGAATATTATAGTGCGCTCAAAGATCTCGAAACACTTCAGTCTGGAAAGCCAGACACCGCCATTGTATATTTTACAAAAGGGCTGGTGTACACAAGGCTAAGAGACTTTCAAGCCGCAAAACAAGCGTTTGTAAATGCTTATCGCTTGAAAAATGACGTGGAATATCTTGTTAACAAAGCAAACGTGTTGTACTACTTGAAGGAGTATGACAGCGCAAAGCGAGATTTAGAAATTGCGATGGCGACAAAACCTGATGAGCCAAACATCTACAATACGCTGTCGCTGATTGCAATTGATGAAAAAAGGTACGATGAAGCGCTTGTTGATATCAACAAGGCCATCAGTCTGTTACCCAATGAACCTTACTTTATTAATAATAGAGGATACATTTATTTAATTAAGGATGAGTTGGACAAAGCAGAAGCAGACATCAACAATAGTATTTCTGCCGATCCCTCCAATGGTTGGGCCTATCGCAATAAGGGTTTGTTTTATTTAATGAAAGAAGACTACGCCAATGCAGAACGATTGTTGACGCAGGCTTTGGACATGGATCCTTTTATCGATAAAATCCATTTCTATTTGGGCATGGCATATCTCAAATCTGGTAAACAGTCGCAGGCTTGTGAGCAATTTGAGCTATCAGAGCAAGCAGGCGATGCAATGGTGACAACCCCAATACTTAAGCTGTGTAAATGATTGATTTTGAGAAGTTGGTGTTGCAGTTAGAAGACCGGTTGAAGCAACCGTTACCCGGTCCTCAAGCCCATGAACGAATGAGAGCGATACCGGTGGGAAATGCCATACCTCGCTTTGCTCACAAGATTCCGCCAAAGCCTGGCGGAGTTTTGATAGTACTCTATCCGGACAACGGGAAGATTTGGTTTCCTCTCATCAAAAGACCTGATTATCCCGGACTACATAGCGGTCAGGTAAGCTTCCCTGGTGGAAAAACAGAGCCGGGAGAGGATGCCGTTACCACAGCATTGAGGGAAGGGAATGAGGAAATCGGGATTACACAATCTGACATCAAGGTGATTGGCCGACTCAGCGACTTCTTTGTAATACCTAGTAATTTTATGGTTACTCCAATTGTTGGCTACACCAATAGCAAGCCCGCGCTCAAAGCTGACCCTATCGAAGTGGCTCGCATTCTCTATGGCGACCTGGAATCGATCTTACCCGAATCAATGATTGTAGAGAAGGAAATTATCGCTGCTCAATCCTTCAAAATGAGAGCGCCCCACTTCGAGATCGAAAACGAAATCGTGTGGGGCGCCACTGCTATGATGTTGAATGAATTTCGAACTATTCTAAATGAAATTCTAAACTAGCTATTGCGACTGCGCAACCTTTGCTGCGTAGGCCTCTAACTTTCCAATTTCCTGATCGATCATAAACAGACCAACACCCTCTTCGCCAATTAGGTCAAATAGCTCGACAGCTCTGCGTGCCAGAGTCTCCTCTTCACGTTGCTCACTTACAAACCACTGCAGGAAGTTGAACGTGGCAAAATCTTTGATTTTGAAACAGTGATCTACCAATTCATTGATCGACTCTGTCACAGCGATTTCGTGTTTTAGAGTCTGATCGAACACCTCACGTAGGCTCTTGAAAGTATGCTTAATTCCTGTTACCTCCGGTTGTAGAGCATGACCACCAGCTGCGTTGATATACTTAAACAACTTAAGCATATGCATACGCTCTTCCTCAGAGTGGTTGTACAAAAACTGACTGGATATCTCATACCCTTGCGTTTCGCACCACGAAGCCATTGACAAGTAGTAGGCAGATGACTTGCCCTCCATTACAATTTGCTTGTTGAGCATCGCCTCGGTCTCTTTGGTGAGTGAGCGGGTAGGGGTGATCATTTGCTTTGACTGTTTCTTCATAACTTATCTTCTTTTTTTAGCTGCTTTCTTCTTCGTGACTTTTTTCGTGACCTTTCTGGCAGCCTTCTTAACCTTGCGCGAGGTCTTCTTCACCGCCTTCTTCACTTTCCTGGCAGTCTTCTTCACCTTTTTTGCTACCTTCTTAGTAGCTTTTTTAGCCTTAGCCGTCACTTTCTTTGCTTGCTTTTTGGCGGCTTTCTTGACTTTCTTCGCAGCTTTTTTCACTTTCTTGGCTGCCTTTTTCTTTGGTGCTTCTTTCTTGGCTTTCGCACCTGCAATCAGATTAAGGGCTGATCCAGCTTTGAACCACCCAATTTGACCTTCATTGTAACTGTGGTTCACCTTGATCGTGTCCTTTGAACCATCGCTGTGATTTAGTACCAGGGTCAACTGTTTATCAGGAGCAAAGTTCACCAAGTCGATGATATCAATAGTGTCATCTTCCTTCACCTTGTTGTAGTCTGCCTCGTTGGCAAACGTCAACGCCAGCATACCTTGCTTCTTCAGGTTGGTTTCGTGGATACGCGCGAATGACTTCACCAAAATGGCTCTGATTCCAAGGTGTCGCGGTTGCATTGCTGCATGTTCACGGGAAGAACCTTCTCCGTAGTTATGATCGCCAACTACAATGGTTGGGATGCCAGCTTTTTTGTACGCCCGCTGTGTGTCGGGAACAGCTCCGTATTGACCGGTGAGTTGATTCTTAACGTTATCAGTTTTGTCGTTGAAGAAATTAACTGCGCCTGTAAGTGTGTTATTTGAAATGTTATCCAAGTGACCTCTAAAGCGTAGCCAAGGGCCTGCCATAGAGATGTGGTCAGTAGTACACTTTCCTTTGGCCTTGATTAACAACTTCATGCCGGTGAGATTTTTTCCATCCCAGGCTTTGAAAGGGCTTAGTGCCTGAAGTCGTTTTGAGTCTTTTGCAATCTTCACCTGCACTTTGCTTCCGTCTTTCGCAGGAGCAAGATAACCGGCATCCTTTACTTCAAAACCATTGGGAGGGAACTCAACTCCAAGAGGTTCATCTAGTTTCACTTTCTCACCATTTTCGTTGGTGAGCGTATCTGTCAAAGGGTTGAAGGTAAGATCGCCTGAGATCGCAAACGCGGTAGTGATTTCCGGTGAAGCCACAAATGCATGTGTATTTGGGTTTCCGTCATTTCGCTTTGCGAAGTTGCGGTTAAATGAAGTGATGATCGAATTCTTTCTGTTGGGGTCATTGGAATGACGGGCCCATTGGCCGATACACGGTCCGCAGGCATTTGCCAAAACAACTCCTCCCATTTTTTCGAAAATGCCAAGGTATCCATCACGATCTACGGTGTATCTCACTTGCTCCGATCCTGGGGTAATGGTAAACTCCGCTTTCGCTTTTAGTTTTTTATCTACGGCCTGCTTGGCCAGCGAGGCAGATCGGGTAATATCCTCGTAAGAGGAGTTAGTACAAGATCCGATAAGGCCTACTTCAAGGCGCTGTGGCCAGTTATTGGCTCTTACCTCGTCTGCAAATTTCGAAATTGGAATAGCACGATCAGGAGTGAAAGGTCCATTCACATGAGGCTCTAACGTTGAGAGGTCGATCTCAATCACCTGATCGAAATACTTCTCTGGATTGGCGTAAACCTCAGGATCTCCGGTGAGGTGTTCTTTCACTTTGTCTGCGAGAGCAGCTACCTCTTTGCGGCCAGTACCACGAAGGTACTCTGCCATCTTCTCATCATATCCAAATGTTGATGTCGTTGCACCAATCTCCGCACCCATGTTACAGATCGTTCCTTTACCTGTACATGAAAGGCTGGCAGCGCCCGGACCAAAGTATTCTACCACAGCTCCTGTTCCACCTTTTACCGTAAGGATA
The DNA here is from genome assembly GCA_050185175.1 of Cyclobacteriaceae bacterium. GTDB lineage: Bacteria > Bacteroidota > Bacteroidia > Cytophagales > Cyclobacteriaceae > ELB16-189. The sequence goes on along the minus strand of JBFWZR010000021.1, from coordinate 20,231 downwards.
TTTGCCACTTTCAGGATCACGTCCTTGGATGCTGTCCATCCACTGAGCTTGCCTGTGAGTTTTACTCCTATGAGTTTAGGAAATTTCAATTCCCAGGCCATTCCAGCCATCACATCCACGGCATCGGCTCCACCTACGCCTATAGCGATCATGCCAAGGCCTCCGGCATTAACGGTATGGGAGTCAGTACCAATCATCATTCCACCTGGGAAGGCGTAGTTTTCTAACACCACTTGATGAATAATACCTGCGCCTGGTTTCCAGAAGCCAATGCCATATTTGTTTGACACGGACTCAAGAAAATTAAATACTTCGCCACTGGCTGTAATCGAATCCTTAAGGTCTTGCTTGGCGCCATTCTTGGCTAAAATCAGGTGATCGCAATGCACAGTGGAGGGCACCTGAACCTGCGGAATACCCGCAGACATAAATTGAAGCAATGCCATCTGGGCAGTTGCATCTTGCATCGCTACTCGGTCAGGAGAAAAGTCAACGTATGATTTTCCGCGTGTAAAATTTTGGAGCGGTTGATCTTTATAGAGATGAGAATAGAGTATTTTTTCAGTGAGGGTTAGCGGTCTGTTGGCAATCTTTCTAGCCTTTGCAATTCGACCCGCCAGGTCTTTGTATACCGCCTTGATCATTTCTAAGTCAAACACCATAGTAGTTTCGTAAAAGTTTAATGCTAAACTACTAAAAAGGAGGGTGAATTAAGAATGGCCGGAACCCCAATTTTGCTGCAAAACAGCTTGTTTTGGTACATTTGGAGCCCGAAATCAGCCTTCGAAAACGATTGATACAGGTATCTACTTGCTATTGATGTAGTTAAGGAATTCGCGCTTGATGTTTTCGTCTTTGAACTTGCCAGAAAAATACGCGGTACCTGTTTTACTATTGGTATCACCTACTCCTCTCGAAGCTACACACATATGGTTGGCATCAATGACCACACCAACGCTTTGTGTATTCAACGCACGCTCAATCTCCTTCCCGATTTGAACGGTAAGTCTTTCCTGTACCTGCGGTCGCTTCGAAAAGTATTGAACAATACGATTGATTTTAGAAAGACCGATCACCTTTCCTGAACTGAAGTAAGCGACATGTGCCTTTCCATAAATAGGCACAAAGTGATGCTCGCAATGACTATAGAATGTGATGTCTTTCTCCACCAGCATCTGGTCATAGTTGTACTTGTTATCAAACAAGCGTGCATGAGGCCTGTTCTTTGGGTTTAATCCGCTGAAGACTTCTTTCACATACATCTTGGCTACCCTGCGCGGAGTACCACTCAGGCTGTCATCGTTGAGGTCAAGGCCAAGGATGGTCATAATTTCCCTGAAATGCTTTTCAATCTTGTCCACCTTTTGGTCATCGTCAAGGTCAAATGCATCCTGACGAATAGGGGTATCCCAAGAGGTTAGTGGATGATCATCATCAAACTCTTCGGTCTCAGGCTTAATGGGCTGGATATTCAACGAAATTTCTTTCTGTCTCATAGAGTTTGATTTTAAGGTCATATTGATTGTCTATCTGTTGTCTAAGTATTCGCCAGATGACAATGGCAATGTTTTCTGCAGTTGGATTTAAGTTCTTAAAATAAGCAGTGTCAAGATTCAGGTTCTTGTGATCAAAACGACTTGTCACATGTTCGCGAATCAGATCACTGAGTTTTTTCATGTCATAGACGTATCCGGTATCAGCGTCAGGTTCGCCCAAAAGGGTTACAATTAATTCATAATTGTGTCCGTGAAAGTGAGGGTTGCTACACTTTCCAAAGATCTGTTCATTTCGTTCGTCCGACCATTCTGGGTTGTATAACCGGTGAGCTGCGTTGAAATGTTCCTTTCTGGATACGGCTACTTTCATTCAATTAGACAAAGAACATCAAATTTGCCAAAAGGTTCTTTGTGGGTGTTGAAAATACCCAAATAAAGCCGAAAATGAGGTTGAATAGACTAGAAGTTGCTGATAGAGCGGTCGTGGAAGTCGAAGAATGACATCTTGATTCCAAGCATGATCTCATGTGTGTTAAACTGCGTTCCCACAGAGTTGCCAGTAGGCAATTCAAAAGTGTAGCCAAGTCTGAATTGATCTTTCAACAACGCCTGAAGCTGCAGTCCGTAGGTGTTGAAATTTCTGGTAAATACACCAGCCTGATACAATTGATCGAAGTTGATGTTGAAGTTCAGATCGGTCGATAGGGGAGAACCCTTAACAGATTTAAAGAGAACCGCTGGCTTCAGTCGAACTCTCGTTCCCATGGTAAACACATAAGATCCGAAAAGATAATAATGCTGATTATACAGGTCGAATTGTTCTCCGGCACTGCTCTTGAACGTGGTGCTCAGTAATCTAGGTACTGAAAGTCCAACAAAGAACTTCTCACTTTTGATGGCAGCACCCGCACCGATGTTTGGTTTGCTTAAGTTTTCATTTGTACTAAAGGCGGGATCGCCAGGGTCTGCGAGGTTAAGGTTGCTTGCGTTACTTTTGAAGTTGATCACACCGGCCTGCATTCCGAAGCTAAACACCTTATCTTCCAGTTGCAGTTTATAGGAACCTACTGCTTGAAATTCGGTATTGGTGACGTTACCGATCTTGTCCTGAACAATGAGAAGGCCCGCGCCAACCTTGTTATCAACAAGGGAGATGTGGCCATTGATGTTAAAAGTAGTTGGGTTGCCATCAAATCCTCCCCATTGACTGCGATAGGATATGGCAGCATTGAAATTATTGTTTAGCCCTGCATAGGCAGGGTTGATAACCAGCGGATTAAGAATGTATTGAGCATACAAAGGATCCTGCTGTCCAAAACTCAGTGTTGAGAAGCCAATGCATGTAATAAAGAGGAGTAGAATTCTTTTCATACTGTACAATTGTGATGTTCAGTTTTGGTCTTTGTATCCGAAGTCTAAATATAATTCTAAGTTTCTCGGTTTTTAACTTTCTTCCTCACATAAATGTGTTATTCTGCTAGCGTTTCAAGGTCAAATATCCTTTTAGCTCCGATAACCCATTGCTGAACTCAATTTTGTAGAAATACACCCCGCTTGACAGTTCCTTACCGTCATCACTGAGACCTTCGAACCTTCTATCATCGTTGTTGTAATTACTGATTTCAAAAACCCTATCACCCCACCGGTTGAATATCATAACTTTGTTTTCTGGTCCTAGTGTGCTGATGTTGTCCAGCCTGAAGAAGTCATTTAATCCATCGCCATTGGGAGAAATTCCATTTCTAACGATAATTCCTCCAGCTACATCAATTTGAATTTGCTCGGTAGAACAGAGACCGGTAAGATCACAAGCTTCGATGGTTACAAAATCGGTGCCGGCAAAGTTGGTCCCCGAATAGTCAACCGTCAATATGGAATTGCTAATTGAGACATTTCCGACTCGGGCAGGCGTAGGGGCAACATTGGGAATAACCGCATACGAAAGTGGGTCGAGGTTGCCATCTGGGTCAGAAATGATCGTAGATAGGTCGAGCGTTACTGAGTTATTGATTACCGTGGTGAGTGTGCTGGCGGTAATCACAGGAGCGCTGCCTTGTGAGAATACAGATATCGTTCGAACAGCGGTTTGGGGAGTTGTCAAATCCTCATCAAATGTTTGGAGAACTACAGACCTGCTGATTGCTTTCACGCGGCCTGCATTTCCTTTTCTACCGCCAGGATCAGGTCCATCATATTCGTACGTTACAGTCCTTAATACACTTTGATACGCTGCCAGAGAGGCTTTACCCGTGATGGTCAGGATTCCTGTGGTGTTGTCAAAGGTTCCGGTAATTGGCGCAGCGGGTGTAAAGCCGAGGGTTTCATTTCCAGGTTGGAAGTTCTGGATGGCCACAGTCGCCTGAACAATCTGGTCGTTGTCCGAATCGGCCAGGGTGAGGTTGGCGTCAATAGTTGCAGGGCCCGAGCCGAATTCATAGCTGAGTATTTCAGGACTAACGGTAGCGACCGGAGGCGGATTTTGGTTCAGGTAATAGTCGATGGTACCGTCTTGGTTACCGGAAAACAAGTCAAGGTCTCCGTCCTTGTCGAGATCGCTAAATGCTAACTTTGGATCGGGTGAAAGGTTGAGGTTTTGAAATGGGTGAATATCGCGTCTTGTGAACTCGGCTTGGCTTGACGTCCCGGTGTTTTCATAAAATTCTACCGCGATAGGATAAGGATTGTAACTTGCATCGTAGCCGAAAAATCTTTCAGGAATGATCACGTCCAGATCGCCATCGCTATCCACATCTACCAGTAGCGGGAGCGGGAGGTAGGCAAAAGTATTGCCATCGAACGGGTTTTCAGCACCCACCTGCTCCTCAAAGGTGATATCTCCAACCGTATTCCCAACTGTGGTATTTTTGTAATACTTCACTACATAACTCCCGCTATAGCGAGCTCCTAAGAACATATCTGGTTTGCCATCGCCATTCAGATCTCCGAATGTGGCCTTGGTCTGATTAGAGATGACATCATCAAATGTGTCAAATGGGTTTTGTGAACCGGTCAACTGCACGTAGTTGCCTCCTGATTTGTCAAAGAAAAGGAAATCATCGAAGTAGGTATCCACCATCACTTCCAGATCTGCATCGCTATCGAGGTTCACTAAATGTATTTCCGTAACCGGATCACTGAAGTCATTCAGGAGTGATTCTAAGTCACCGAGGGGGTTTTCACTGCCGGTTTTTTCAGAAAAAACTCCGTTGTTGTTCTTGAAAAACCTTAGCCGCGACCTAAAGTCATCGAAATCACTATTGTCATAATCGTACTTGCTACCCAATACGATATCAATGTCACTGTCTTCTTCAAAATTTACGAACAGTGGCGCAGAAGAGTGTCCAACGTCTACCCCCTGGAATGGATTGTCGAATCCAGTTAATTCTTCGAATACTGCGTTGCCTTTGTTTTCAAAATAGGCGAGCACGTCATTACTACTGTATTTGTAGGTATCTACCCGCTGATGACCGACAATCATGTCCAAATCACCATCGTTATCAAAGTCAGCAAAGGCCGGGTGTGCGAACCTACCAAAGATAATTGTGTTAAAAGGATTACCTGTTTTAGCTGCAGGACTCCAGTCTCCGGTTTGTTCGTTCAGGGAGCTTCCGTTCCCCTTAAAGAAGCGGATCTCGCCAATTCTATTTCCAACTACCAGATCGGTGATCCCGTCTTGATCGATATCAATGAACGTGGGGGCCAGACTATAGTTATCAGATCCGCTTATGTCGGGTGAGGTAACAAATGGAGCTACTGTGAAATTGTTGTTGCCATCATTTTGATAGTAGTGCAATTGGATGTTATCAGCGAAATACGAATAGTTATGTCCAATCAATACATCAAGGTCGCTGTCGCCATCAAAATTGACAAAGTGTACAGTTTTGCCACCTCCTGGATCAGTAAAAGGAAAGTCAAAAGGATTTCCTGTTTTAGTTACCGAGTTCCACGTTCCAAACTGCTCCGCGAAAAGCAGTGGGTTGGAATCGTCTCCCAAGATACCACCCTGACTTTGGTTGCTGATAAAGTATCGAATTCGGTCCGAGCTGTAGGAGTCACCCATCACCAGGTCTTTGTCCCCATCACCATCCAGATCCACAAGTACTGGCCGACCATCGTTGTAAATCGGGTTGGAGTAGGAGTTGAGAAGTTCAAAGTGATCGAATCTAGGCGTAGTAGGTCCTCCTTGATTAAGAAGCAACGTCACATAGCCCGAGTAACCGCCCACCACAACATCGTAGTCGCCATCATTGTCGAAATCTACCGTGCTGGGTCTTTGCCTGTCCCCAGCAATAGGAAATCGAAGGGGGTTATTGGCTCTGGTCTGCGGAATGAAAGGTCCTACGTTACTTTGCGCTGCTACTTTATCCAACGGACTCATTGCTAGTGTACCTCCGAAGGCGGCCAGCTTTATTTGCCAGCTTAACCCTGTCACATTCTTGCTGAGCCGCATCAGCTTACGCCTCAGTGCCCATCTCTTGTTGGCTGAATACCGATAGAACTTACCAGATCTGACTTCTTTCTGGATGAAGTTAGAGAGTCGCTCAAGTTGGGATTTTTTCTTTTGAAATACCGACTGTAGGTTCTGCCTTATTTCCATTTGGACGGTTCTAAAACGGATACCAAGATATCAAATCCCAATATTTTCTGAGATTAATACACCATTATAATTTTCTGGTGGTGATCTTTACATGAAGGTGACCTTAATTAAGACTTTGAGCAATAGTGATTTGCAGAACCAGATTGAATTTACGCCAGTTTGGGGAACAGAAAGCAACATTCAGAGGCTAAAGGCCATAGAACTTTGGCAGCGGAATAATGCGTTATCTGATACCGAGGTGATGGAGCAAAGGGCCAAAGAGGTTGTCTTGATGGCTTTCAGAGGAGGACAGACCATCGCTGTGTCCACCGCTTCCAAAAGGCAGATCAAACTGCTTAATGACAATTTCTTTTATGAGTACAGATGCTTTGTCGATCCCTCCGCTCGGATACCGGCACTCGATGTCAGGCTCTCCCGAATGAGTTTCGATCTACTGGAGCAATGGGCGCTTGAACATGACAGCACGATCAAGGGGATTATAACGATTCTTGAGAATGATAACCTGCAGAGGGAAAAATTTTGGCGAAAGGCCGTTTGGCCCGTATTGAATATGGTGTTTGTTGGATACACGCAAGGGCGGAACCCTATTCGTGTAAGTTACTTTGATCGTGCAAGAATCTGAGTCTGAATTTCCTTACTTAAAGAATCCAAGTCAGGAGATTCCCAAAACAACAGAGGGTTAAGCTCAATGCCATAGCGCTCTTCAATCTCAACAACCAGTTGCATAGTGTGAATGGAATCAAGGTTAAAAGTTTGAAGTTGGCTATTTTTTGTGATTTTACTTTGTTCAATACCTGCTAACTTGGACACTTGATTGGTTAAAAAACTTACAAGCTCTTCTGTTGTTACCGTGGAGGTCATATGAGCGAAATTAAGCATAAACTGCAATTTGAAAATGTTTGGAGGAAAAACATTTTGGAACGAAAAGAGATCACTACTATCTGGAAGCAATTTAATCCCGGGCTTGAGGAAAAGAATGCAGAGATGCGGTTGAATCAAATTGTCTTCCTTGTAAAAAATGAGTTTGGTCAGGTAGTAGGAATCTCAAGTGCTTTCAAGGCGCACATCAAGCAGTTGGATAATTACTTTTACTCGGCTCGCCTCTTATTGATGCCGGGCTATCGAATCCCTGGCTTAATGTCAAAGTTGATGGTAGTGACGCGCGACTTTCTCGAATCAATACATAAACACGATGATGCCCCAATTTGCCTTGGCATCGTACTTTTGGTGGAGAACGAGAAGCTCAAGAAATTCCGCAATGAAGCCGTTTGGCCAGCCTCACAATTCGTATACATTGGAAATTCAGGCAAGGGTCACCACATTCGGGTATACTATTTTAAAGGAGCGTTGATCAACCCCTGATGCCCACATGCAGAGACTTCAGACTTCTCACTGAAATATTATTATTCCAGTTTAGTTGCTTGTCCATTACCTCCAGTTTTTTGAAGCGATCCAACATGGCATTGATCGCTGAATGTGTTTGTGTTTTAGCCAACCAATCGCCCAGGCAATAATGAGCACCTCCGCCAAAAGACAAATGTTTGTTGGGAGAGCGGTCTAGGATCAAGTCATCGGGCTTTGAAAACTGGCGCGGATCACGATTGGCAGCAGCAATGCAAAGTGTGAGTGTGCTATCCTTTTTGATGACTTTGCCGTCTAGCTCAAAATCGAGTGACGCAATTCTTCCAACAAATTGAGCAGGTGCATCAAAGCGTAGCAGTTCTTCTATGGCCGATGGGATGAGCGTTCGGTCTGCCTTGATTTTCTCCCATTCTCCTTCATGCCGAATGAGGTGCATCAGACCTGTCCCTGTTAAGCCCACTGAAGTTTCTTCTCCAGCCACGAACAATAAGATACTGGATGAGATCAATTCTTTCTCTGTAAGCGTGCCCTCTTCAGTATTGAGTTCAATCAGCCGACTTATAATTTTATCGTCAGGGTGTGCTCGCTTTTCATCCACCAGCTTCTTGAAGTAAAGAAGAAATGCAGCGGCCGCCTCATCAATTTTTTTGATATCTCGTAAAGTGACATAAAGGTCCAGCGCTTTGATAAGATCCTGACTGGTCTTTTTGAGGTAGTCGTAGTCCTTTATGGGGATACCCATAAGCTTTGAAATGGTCATGGCCGGCAGGGGACTCGAAACACCCTCAATGAGGTCGAATGATTTACCCGTAATCTTGTTTAGCAGCAGATTCAGATTTTCATTGATGATACCTTCTACTTCTCCTTGGTTCCAGACTTTCATAATGAATTTACGAATGCGGGGGTGATCGGGTGGATTGAGAAACAAGATGAAGTCTCCAATGGCTTCATTGATGTGATCAAATCTGATTTTCTTGTTTTCAAAGTAGTCCACTCCTTTGCTCAGCCAAGCCATACGATTGCCCACCAAAAAAGTGTTGTTGCGAAGTATCGATTTGACATCTTCGTATCTGGAAATGATCCACTCACCAGTTTGCGACTGATGTACGGGGTCTTGCTCGCGCAGAATTTCATACATGGGATAGGGATCTTGGCGGCAATCTTGATCCAATGGCCTCCATAACGGTTTCATATTTCTTCGATTTGATTGGACAAAAACTCCGCGAGGCTTTTGATGGTGGGGTAGTCCCACAATAGGAGTGGATTGAGTTGTAGCCCCGTGCGCTTTTCGAGTATGTCAAGCAGGTATACGCCATTGACCGAATCCAGACCCAGATTTACAAATAGGTCTTCTGCTGATATTTCCCCTGTCGGTATTTTGGTTTCTTTCGCGATCTCCTGCGTGATCAGATCTATTAGAATGGCTGCCGTCATGGAGCTTACTTTTTTTCTGGCAATGCCCAATACTGCTCCTCTGGCGTGGTGATAGCAATTACAGATCTGTCCTTTTCGTGACTTAATAATCCCGGACGCTTCATGTTAGGCAATAGCTTCACATCATAGATTTCATCTACGTTGTTTTCATATTTGATGTAACCTGCCAGACTCATTTTGGGCAAGTAGATAATCACAACTCCGCTATAGACTGACTTCTTTGAGACTGGCAGATTTTGAAAGGAGGTGGAGCTTTCCCTTAGCTTTGAGAGCCCCACAAAAAGATAGTCACCAATTTTATCCATACCACGCACGAAGCCATCCAGCGCCTTGACTACTTCCACCTTTCCGCCACTTGTCATCCTCACCACCTCTCCGGTGGCGGAGTGAAGCCAATAGAGTTGATTATCAAATAGCCGTGGTGAATGAGGCATTGGGAGATTGTTTGCAAGTATTTCATTCGATTCTACATCGATAATTACTCCTCCGGTAGCCTTGGTTGGTCGCCAACCACCCGCTTCATTAGAAATTCCCAGAGCCGAAACATATTTAGGCTTGCCGTTTAAGAAAGCGACACCATTGAGATGGCATTGATCGGAGGGTTCATTTTTTTGAATAAAAGGGGGAGACCATCGCGGAGTGAAGCTGTACTGATCATTGAGCGTAGCAAGACAAGAAAAGCGTGTGTTGACTGCCCACAGTTCCTCTCCATTCCAGTGTAAGTCATGTATGTCATTTTCCCCAGTGAAGTAGTTGATCCGCGGAAGAAAGAGCGCATCATACGTGTTCAGCTGCTTCGGATAGTTGGGTGCCATTTCCGGAGAGTTGCGGTACACGAGTACTGAATTGATCGTGGCGATTGCCAATCGGTCTCCGTCAATGGCAATGCCCATTGGTTTCTCAAAATTTCTGGGGAGCTGCACCAGATGCTCCTTGTCCTGAGCGCTGATGAAAATTACCTTGCCCGCCTGATACGTTGAGATGGCCAGAGTAGCGCCCAGACCATGAAGTATTTCTGGGGCAGTGGGGGAGAAGGTGCAACTAAAAGGAGGGAGCGGAGCGGACATTCTTGATTCAGAATTTAAGATTCAAAATTGAAAATAGCAGTAAACCTCCAATCTTGAACTTTAAATTTTGAATTTATCTCTTCAGTGTTAGATACCCCTCCAATGAACTCCGTCCGCTTACAAATTCAATCCTATAGAAGTAGATGCCGCTAGGCAGGTCTTTGCCATTGTCGCTTACCCCGTTGAATCGTCTGTCAGGATTGTCATTATCATAATCCTCAATTTCAAACACTTTGTCACCCCATCGATTGAAGATCGTGACATTGTTTTGCGGCCCAAGGAATTGAATATTTCTTATTTCAAAAAAATCATTTAAACCATCTCCATTAGGAGAAACACCGTTATACGCAACAATTTCTCCATCGATTTCTATCTGTAGCGAAACATTAGTACAGGCATTCAGTTGGTCGCAAATCGTGAAACCAACGTCATCAACGAGGCCGTTGATTGTGGCCGTACTATAGTCAATTGTAAGATTGCCCGGCACGGGGTCATAGGTAAAGGACGCATTGAAGGCCGAGGTAAAGTTGGTAAAAGAAGACAGGTCAAGGTTGTTGTTAACGTCATTCAGCAATGCGGCAATAGAAATGGACAAGGATTGACCGGCAACGACAGTAGGTGGCGTGGTTGGCTGAACAAACTGAGGTGCTTCGTTCACAATATCAACCGATACGGTAGCGTCACTGCACAAATTGCATTGATTGCAAATCCGGTATTGATACGAATCAGCCCCAACTGTTCCTGCATTGGGTGTGTAGCTGATCGTGTTGTTGGTTTCAACCGTGGCATTTCCCTTTGTTCCGTTGGCGATGATAGTCACGGTGATCATATCACCGACACCAACGGTGGAGGGCGTTATCACATCGGTATTAGTGATTTGCTGCACATTGGCCGAGAGTGACAGTGTGGCTGCCACCGGATTTTGAGTAACCAATACAACAACCTGATCACTTGCTTGCGGGCAACTGCCGCTGCCATCGACAGTAAGGGAAAGGGTGACCGATCCACCGCTTATATCTGCTGCGCCAGGGGTGTAGACAGCCACAAGCGAAGAGTTGTCGTCAAAAGTTCCGTCACCACTCGAAGCCCATACTGGATTCGTTGCCGAGCCACCGATTGTGCCAGACAAGCTGACTGATTCGCCAGGACAAACGGATAGATCCGAGCCAGCGTTTGCGGTAGGCACTACAGAGCAGACTGGAGGAGTGGGAACAACGTTGAGGGCGATGAAATAGGATGATCCAATGAAGTCGTCATTGACCAATTCCACTGGGTTGCTTCCATCAAGTTCAGCACGAAATATAGCTGGGGTGAGGAAAACCGGAGGGTCTGGAAAGTCAAATCCGCGACTAATCCAGTAGACATAATTATTGTCTACGTCAAGGTCAATTCCCCATGGCTCGCCAGCAATATTGGTGTCAAAGGAGGTTACCGTACCCGTTATATTTGGTAGATCAGCAGAATAGATTGCCCCAAAGTCTTCGCCTTCATCGTCATCATCTTGTCCTCCTGACCAATAAATTTTACCATTAGCCAAATCAAGTTTGATGTCAGTGAAAAAAAAGTCAATTCCGGAAATTTGTTCACTGTAGACGATAATATCACCAGAGCCATCCAAATTAGCTTGATGTAGTTCGGCTAGATTATCGCCTGCGTTCACATTTTCTGTGTAGTAAATTTTTCCAGAACCGACATCAACAGCCACGCTCCTGGGATTGGATAGGCCGGTCACAATTTGTTGCATGGTTGTGATAGGACTTGGGTCGTTAAAGTCCGCCACTTTAATGCTTCCATCCCAATTGCTTGCCCAATACATTTTTCCTCCATCGATATCCAGAGAAATACCCATGTTGGCTCTTGCCGAACCTGAGGATTGATCAATCAAAATATCTCTGGCGAAAAAATCACCTTCTCCAATCTGGCCTCGAATTATCTGGCCGTTAGTATTGGACCAATAGATATAATCGTTGACATAGTCATAGGCTACTCCCTGGGGAAAATTGGCAAAGCCGGTGTAGTATTCCTCTATGTCTGACCCATCCCGATTGGCACGATTGATATAATTGCCGACTTCCTCGGACCAGTACATTTTATCTGCCAAGGGATTTCGCAAGTCAATGGTTACGTAAAAGGCATTATTCAGTCCAGTAACAATATTTGTGGCACCAGTTCCAGTTAACGATGCTCTGCCCACGTTGGCGCCTCCCGTTGCCCAATAAATATTTCCCCCGGCCGCGTCCACTGCTACACCTCTTATTGAAGTGGGTTGAGACGTTACAATGGCGAACGGACTCGTCCCCAGAAGGTCAGTTTTTCTCACTTCACCAACACCGCCTCCGGTTACCGTTGAAAAGTAGAGATTCCCACCTGTAGGTTCTACTACCACGTCATGAATTGTGCCTTGGGAAAAGTCGTTTACAATTATTGTGACCCCGGTGCCGTTGAGATTCATTCTCTGAATCTGACGACTAGTGGCCTGATTAACGAAATAAACACGATCATTGACCTGATCTACATCAATACCATAGGTTTGAAACAGGCCTGTTACGATGGCGGCAGGTAACACAGTAATTGGGGCTGCGGCATCAAGACTGATCCTCTCGATCCGGGCTTGGTTTGTGATATAGAGGTTGCGGTTAGCAGGGTCAATGGCTAATCCTTCGAACTGATTGGCTGGTACCGGAAAGCCACTCGCCACCCGAATAAAGTCCTCTTCATTAGTTAGCTGAATTCCAATGCTAGGTGCAATTGGATTCATTTTCGCTCGCTTTACTCTTGCGAAGCTGGCATCGTTTTCAATCCAGTATACTTCATTCTCAAACTCATCGATAACAATATCCCTAATTGATCCTACTTGACCTGCACTGGACAGGAGTTCGAGTGTAGTTCCATCAAGGTTGCTGCGTTGGATATGCTGTGCTCCGTTTTCTGCGATGTAGAGCTTTTGGGCGTTTGTGAAAAGAAATGCTAAAGATAGACAAGCTGCGAACAGGTACTTTTTGATATCCATGAGTAAGCAGTGGTTTTAGTCAAAGTTAAAAAACCCGCGGCCCTAAATGCTGCCCTTTATCTCATTTTTTTAGTGTTAAGTAACCTGCCAATTCGCCTCTGCCACTTGGGAATTCCACTTTGTAGAAATAAATACCACTTGGTAGCTCTGTTCCGTTATTTCGCTTTCCTTCAAAACGCTTAGCCGGATCATCGGAGTTGTAGTTTTCTTGCTCGAATACTTTATCGCCCCAGCGGTTGTAAATCATCACTTTGTTTGTGGGTTCAATGAACTGGATATTACGAATATCAAAAAAATCATTAAGCCCATCTTCATTAGGTGAGACTCCATTGAAAATAGTGATCTCACCATTGAGGTCTATTTGTATTGTCACATCAGTACACGAGTTCAGCAAATCACAAATGGTGAATGAGATGTTGTCTTGTGCGGAAGTAAAGGCTGCATTGGTGTAGTCTAATGTGAGGTCACCAGTATTTGCGTCATAGCTAAATGTTGCGTTTGCCGTAGAGCTAAAATTTGAAAATGAATTCAAGTCAATATTGTCATTGAGGTCGGAAACCACATCGGGAATAGAGATAACAATGGTTTGCCCGGGCGCTGCCTCCGGTGTGGTAGTGGGGGCAGTAAATACAGGCGCCACGTTGAGAATATCAATTGAAATAGTTCCGATGCTGCACAGGTCACATTGATTGCAAATCCTGTATTGGAAAGAATCATTACCTACCGTGCCACTGTTAGCAAGAAAAAGGGTGTTACTGCCAGTGCCCGGAGTAACGGTTCCTTTAGTTGGGTCTTGTAAAATATCAATAGTGATTTCATCGCCTGGATTGATTGTGGAGGCTGCAATAAGATCAATCAAAACAGGTTGTTGAACGGATGCTTCAATATCAAGGTTAGCTGCAGTTATAGGTTGGGCGAAAGTGATCACCATGTCATCACTGACTTGCTGGCACGTTGCTGATGCGGCAATTGTGAAGGAGAGAGTAACACTACCATTTGCCTCATCTGCAATACTGGGTGTGTAGGTGGGAGTAAGGATGGTTTGGTCATCAAAAATTCCCGAGCCGCTGGTGGTCCACGTTGCGCTTGTGGCTCCACCTCCGATCGCGCCTGAAGGTGAAACTGGATTTCCCGGACACACCAGTTGGTCTACTCCGGCTGAGACGGTAGGTGGAGACACAACATCTACATCCATGGTAAATTGGCCGATACAGCCTGATCTGTTAATGGTAAGCGTGGCGGTGTAAGTCCCGGTAGCCAGATAAGTGAAACTAGTACTTCCGGCTGTGTTGTCATCTTCTATAAGGTCTCCGTCAAAATCCCAACTGTAAATGTCTCCGGGTAAAACTCCTGTTGAAAGATCGTTGAACAAGGTGGAGTTGCCCAGACAAACAGCACTGGCACTGAAATTCGGTACGCCTCCGAGGCAGATGTTAAAAGGAACGATACTTGTCTTGCTCCAAAAAAGGTTGCTGTCCTGAACACGCAAAACCAGATTATGGCTTCCAACCGACAAAGGGTTGGTGTCAATTAGTATCGGTTCATCGATAGATACCTGGGGAGGTGCGATCGGTTGCTGTGTTGCCAGGCCAATGCCTGGATCAGTATCAATAGCGTATTCGTAGTTAACGATCTGTCTGCTGTTGTCAACATAAAAAGGTTTGCTTTCTGTTAAGCCCCAGTTGCCCTGTTGATCTTGGGCACGTAGAGTTAACAAATGAAATCCATTTGTGAGGGAACCTGTAGGGATATTCTCAATAAAATCCAAACTCATTGCAGGAGTAAGAGGAATAGCAACGCCAGATCCTATCCCGGGATCAGTGTCAATAAAATACTCCATCGCTACAATGGTGCTTGAAAAAGTTGTGGAAGAGGAACTAACAAAAAATGGCCTGCTCTCCGAAAGGCTCCATTGCCCGAATTGATCTCTGGCGCGTATGGTAAGCACATGAAAGCCATCCGATAAGGTAGATGTCGGCATATTTTCGAGTACGTTTAAACTAATCGCTGGGGTAATAGGAATCGCAATTCCCAGTCCTCTTCCAGGATCTGCATCGATAAAATATTCCATAGCTTCAATGGTATTGGAAGAAGTTGTGGAAGAGGCTCCGACAAAAAAGGGCTTGCTTTCGGGAAGTCCCCATACACTGTTCTCGTCTTGCGCCCGCACGGTGATTAGATGAAATCCCTCACTCAATGAGCCAGTAGGCACATTTTCCAAGATTGACACAGAAGGATTGTTGAGCGCAATGGATATGCCATTTCCTCTACCCGGATCAGCATCGATAAAATATTCGATCCTGGTGATATTGGGTTGAGCCGAGGCAAACGTGGCGGTTGCCCAAAATGCCACCCAACAAAACTTCTTCATTAAATTGAAGCCCGGCATTTAGTTTCCAGTAGCCTGTATTTGTACTGGTAGGTCCGTTCCTTTTAGAATGATGGAGGGTAACGTTATGGATTGAATCAACGGGATTAAGGTGCCGTTAAGTTTCATTGGCGCAGCTCCTCCTAGTACGCCCATATCCGTGCCTCCTTCTCCTGAGCCTATCGCGGGTGAGCCAGTGCCCAAAGTCGGATCGAAAGTTGGATAGGAAATCCCATTGACTGCTCCAACATTAGCGATTAGTGGATCTTGTCCTTCTATATTGTTGGAACTTGTATTGCCGTTGGTAGTGACAAAGACATCGTTACCGGTATTATAGCTCAAGTTGTTTTCAAAAGTATTATTCGCAAAAGTTCCGATTCCCTGTGGTCGTAGCCTGTAGAAAATGTTATTCTTTACTGAATTACCAACGAAATTCCTGAAGGAATAGGTTTGTGCAACTCCATTTCCAATAAACAGATTATTCTCAACGCTCGAAGCATTGCCGACAGAAATTACTCCACCTGTACCAGAAGCATTAAATGTTGTATAGAGAACATTATTTGCGATGACAACATTGGACGTAGTACCGTCAATCAGCAGTATCTTCTCTTCATTAGTTGTAAAGAATGATCCGACAACATTATTCCTGATCATAATATTTGTAAGCGTTGTTGTTCCTGAGAGATGTTTGATTTGCCTGATGTGGCTATTCTCAATGAGCAGGTTGTTCAGGTTTCCGGCAACCCCACCTATTTCTAAGACAGTATTGATGTGGAGGCCAGAGATCCGGGTACCGCTTGCAGCAGGGTTGTCAACGGTCAAGGTATTAACGATTGATCTGGTTGTACCATCTGTATCCGGATTTAAGCCAATGCCAAATAGGCTCAACTGTTTACTGATCGTAGCCGGTCCATAGTCAGTAGCGCTTCGGGTTACGTGAATGATGTCACCTGCTGCCGCAGCGGTGATGGCATCCGTGAGTGCTGTTGGACCAGTGAAGGTATTGACGCCCCCGATGGCTCCCGGATTATTGTCTGCGGTGTAGATGGTCTGGGCTTGTAGCTCTGCCGAAAAAATGATCAACAGAGCAAAAACTGCAATTTGATTTTTCATGATCTGATGGGGTATAGGTAGTGTATTGTCATGTTAATTGTCAACCTTTCTGGACGAGACGGGAATTCACGGGATAAATGTGACCCGGTAAGTAATTCAGAATTACTGAAAGTTGGGATTTGGGCCTCAAAGTTGTTGCTGACAATAGCTGGATCCAACTTTTGAGTCAACGATATGGAATTTGAAAACTCCATCGTTCAAAGTCGGAAATTTTAAAAACTTATGAAACCGATATTTGAGAAAAATGTCGGTGTTATTGCTTCAATGTCAGGTAGCCGCTAAGTTCGTCTCTGCCACTTGGGAATTCCACTTTGTAGAAATAAATGCCGCTTGAGAGCTCAGTTCCATTATTTCGCTTTCCTTCGAAACGCTTAGCCGGATCATCGGAGTTGTAGTTTTCTTGCTCGAATACTTTATCGCCCCATCGGTTGTAGATGCTCACATTATTTGTGGGCTCCACAAATTGGATATTCTCGATATTGAAAAAATCATTCATTCCGTCTCCATTTGGCGAGACTCCATTGAAAATAGTGATCTCACCATTGAGGTCTATTTGCATTGTCACGTCAGTACACGAGTTCAGCAAATCACAAATGGTGAATGAGATGTTGTCTTGTGCGGAATTAAAGGCGGCATTGGTGTAGTCTAATGTGAGATCACCAGTATTTGCGTCATAGCTAAATGTTGCGTTTGCTGTAGAGCTAAAATTTGAAAATGAATTCAAGTCAATATTGTCATTAAGGTCGGAGACCACATCGGGAATAGAGATAACAATGGCTTGCCCTGGTGCAGCCTCTGGCGTAGTAGAAGGGGCGGTGAACACTGGTGTCGCGTTTACTATGTCAATAGAAATGGTTCCGCTGCTGCACAGATCGCATTGATTACAAATTTCATAATCAAAGGAGTCTGCTCCAATGGTGCCATTACTCGCTGTGTAGCTGATCGAGTTGTCATTGTTAACAGTCGCAGTTCCCTTTGAGGGATTGTTTTGAATGGTGACGGTAATCACATCGCTACTTCCAATAGTTGAACTAGAAAGTACGTCAATGCTTGTTGGTACGCTGACATTGCTCTGCGCGGTAGGAGAGCCCGCAACAGGAGCACTTGAAATACTTATGATCACTTGATCCTGCACCTGTGGGCACGGTCCAGCCGCTGGTACAGTGAGTATAAGCGTTACAGAACCTGAGCTAATATCTGCAGCACTGAAAGTGTATGTCGCATCAAGGAGTGTGTTGTCGTCAAAACCACCGGTCCCGGCAGTGGACCATGTGGAGGTTGTGGCACTACCACCGATTGTTCCTGAAAGAGAAATGGCATTACCAGTACACAGACTAACATCAGCACCCGCGTTTACGGTCGGTAATGTCGCGCAGCCAGTTGATGTAATGGTCCCGGTGATTGGGAAACTAAAAATCGGTTCAGCATCGTCATCGCTGGTGATCGTTACAGTTTCATTAAATGTTCCAGCGGCAGCGCCACTGAGTGTAATCTCGAAAAGGATTTCATCATAAATACCATCAATCTCGCCAGCTACACCAAATGGCGCTGCCGGTGTGAAGCTGAATGCAGTTCCAGAAATGGAGATGCTGGTTATCGCCAGGTTAACCTGAGTAGCATCAGTTATGGTGAGTTGTTTAACTACATCTGTTCCAAAGGTGCCGGATCCTATGTCGATAGGAGTAGATTGCCCATTTAAAATCTCAGGATCAGAAAAAATATCAAGCCCATCAACCACCCAAATGTCAGGGCCTTCGATGATACCAAAAAGATCAAAGCTAAGGTTAGACTCATCAGCATCATCACTTTCGATGGTAAGCGACTCCAGGAATGCTCCGCCAGTAGAACCACTTAGCTGAATTTGAACTATTTCTGTTCCATCAACGGGTATCATAAGAGACGTTGCAGAAAGCACACTGAACGCTGTTCCACCGGAAAAAATATTTGAAATGTTCAGATCATCCGCCCCTAGATTTGTAATGGTGACCTCTTGAATGAGATCGGTACCTCTAAACCCTATGCCGAAATCGAGCGTTGAGCCACTACTGATTTCGTTACCGAGAACAGTTGGGCCTTCAAAGACTTTTATCTCTGGTTCGGGTGATGCTGTAACCGCACCAGCTAAGTCGAATTGAAACGTGCCAGTGAAATTGTCGCTGGTAATGCTTACAGTTTCCAGGAAAGTACCGATCGCACCACTCAAGTCAATATTGAAATTATGTGTGGCACCCGCACCAATGGTCACCGGAGTAGGAGAGGTGCTAAAAGCTGTTCCGGTAATGGCAACGACAACGTTTGTAATGGGAGATCCCTGATTGTTTAGAATAGTAAATGTTCTGGTCTTTGTTGTAGAGGTTGATCCAAAATCGATCGCTTCGGCTTGACCATCCTGTATCTCCGGATCGGCCACCCCTGATCCGTTGAAGAGTGAGATACATTTTGAACCACCATCGGTGATAAACCAGCCAGCAGCGACAAGGACAGCACGCGCAGCGCCTGCGCTACAATAGTATATTCCCTGTGCTCCGAAGTTGACACCGCTGTTTACAGTTTGTGCAGCCCAGCCTTCAAGCAGAAGATCGTAGTTAGCTATTGACAAGCCTGAGTTGTTTAGCATATTGAAGGCCTGAGTTAGCCTCGTGATGTTCCAACCGCTTAAGTCTTGGTTGAAAGACGAAGCGCCATCAAACATATTGCGCATGTCAATATTGAAGGTGGTATTTAAAATCCAGTTTCCGATGGGTTGGTTAAAAGATGTTGCCCCTGTAAACATTCCATTAAAGTCACGCACTGCGGATACATTCCATGTGCTGATATTTTGGTTGAAACTGGTTGCTAATTCAAACATGCTTCGCATGTCTGTAACATTGTCTACAGTCCATCCCGTAATATTTTGATTAAAGGTTGGATGCCCAGCAAACATCTCTCTCATGTTGGTGACTGTGCTTACATCCCAGTTGGTTATCGGTTGTGAGAATGCCACAGCGTTTTTAAACAGGGCGGCCATATTCTGCACGCCATTGGGATCCCACGCATCCCCTCCGTTATTCCCTCCACCAATCTTGGTACTGATGTTCTGATTGAAGGCGATTGCACCATTGAACATACCACTGAGATTTGTTGCATTCGTGATTTGCCACGCACTGATATCACCATTGAAGGCTTCTGCTACGCTGAACATGCCGCTCATATTTACCACGTTGTCAACGTGCCAATTGCTAACGTTACCGTTGAAAGCAATGGCCCCACCAAACATGGAAGCCATGTTAGTCACATTGTCGACTTGCCAGGAATTCAAGTCTTGATTGAAGGCCCGTGCGAATGAAAACATCTCGAACATGTTGTTCACGCTATTTACAACCCAAGAGTCCAAAGGCTGATTAAAAGCCTCTGCATCTCTAAACAGTCTGGACATATCCGTCACGTTAGCTACATCCCAGTGATTTATATTGTCATCTAGTGAGATGGCATTTTGAAACATTTGTGACATGCTGGTGACGTTGGAAAGGTCTGGAGCATCAGGTGCATTGATCCTTAAGTTTTCGCAGCCTGCAAAAGCACTAGCCATAGAAACCCATTCTATTTCACCCCACTGCTCTACCGTTAGTATTTTATCACTGTCTTTTTGTGTGCTGAAAAGGAATGGAGCATTGAAATATATCCGCGGAAATGCTCCAGTAATAGAGACTGTGTAGGTGCCGGGAGCTGCGTATGTGTGTGTAATATCACCGGTTACATCCGTATCGAACTGGCCATCTCCCCAATCGACACGGTAGAAATATCC
>JBFWZR010000020.1:0-46317 GCA_050185175.1 Cyclobacteriaceae bacterium | reverse complement strand
ACCGCTATATTCTTAAATGTAGAATTTGTTGGTGATAAAAATCAGTTTTTACAGCGCTGAAATAGACTATTTTTGAAAAAAGCACTTTTTACCTATGCGTTATTTTCATCTTCTGATTTTGAGTTTTGTTGCTGCGGCTTGCAGTGTTAAGGTCCATTCCAAACAAGATCAAACCACCGACTTCACCAAGTATAAAACGTTTTGTTGGCTCAATGGATGCGAATTCACTTACACAGGGCCCACTTATTTAAATGATAGTCTTTTGAGAGAAAAGATAAAGGACGCAATTGTGGCCGAGCTCACTAGTAAAGGCCTTGTTCATGATGAAAATAATCCTGACCTATTAGTAGACTTCCATATCTCTGTGGAAAATGAATCTTCGGTTGTCTATCATCACCATGATGACGACAGTTATCAATTCAAACCGTTTGCGGAACCTGAGGTTATCAATTACCTAAAGGGTACTATCGTTATCGATATGGTGGACAAGCAGGATGCTAAAATGGTGTGGCGGTCAGAGGCCATCGGATATATGGATATTCATCCTGATCTCTCAGCAAAGAATATTCGAAAAGGGATAAAGTATACGCTGAAAGACTTTCCACCCAAAAAACCAAAGACCCAGCCTTAGTCTTTGGTTTCAGCTAATGCTGATGAGATTCTAGTGGTTTAATTATTCCTGGGAAAATTTTTCCGGTTCAGGAAAATTTTGAACCCTTATAGTGACTTGATCGTAAAATAGGTTTTGATCCCTACTCTAACCTATGATTTCCAACTTCTTCCGGACCGCCTGGCGTAATATCCTTAAGTATAAGACTTACGCTACGATCAATTTTATTGGACTTACTTGCGGACTTACCCTTTCTCTACTCATTTTTACCTACATCCGACAAGAGGTAAGCTTTGATACTTTTCATGAAAAGCTTGACCGCATCTACCGCATTAAGTACTACGCACCCAATGAGCTGCTTATTGCGAGTACGCCTCCGCCAATTGCACCACGGATGAAGGAGTTTTTTCCAGAAGTGGAGGAGGCAGCCAGATTGTATGGACGAAATGTGAGTATCACGAGAGTAAAAGGGGATGAATCCGATTCGTATGAAGAGAACTCAGTGTTCTTTGCAGATTCCGCCATCACCAAAATTTGGACACTCGATTTTGTTGCCGGGGATGAGGAACGAGCCTTAAAAGAGCCGTTCTCGATCCTTATCACTGAAGATATGGCCACGAAATATTTTGGTGATGAAAACCCCATTGGTGAGTCGTTGATTTTTGGAGGCAACCTTTCCTTCAAGGTAGGCGGTGTGGTGAAAGAGTTTCCAACCTCATCTCATATTCGCTTTAACATGCTGGTGCCTTATGACAATATGTTTGATCTGGAGGCACCCGAAGGCGCAGAGATATTAAGGAGAAATCTTGATGTCAATTTTATTGTCAGCCATTCCTACACTTACGTTCTATTAAAGCCCGGAGCCGACCCCCAAAAGGTTAACGATCGATTCGATGCTTTTATAAAACAATATGCATTGCCTCAACTTCAGCGTGGACAGAGATTTGAATTGTTCCCCATGGCGGATATTCACTTGAAGTCAGATATGCTTGCTGAGCCTGGCTTTGTCAATTCATTGGACACACTTTACATATTTGCGGGAGTGGGTTTGCTTACCCTGCTGATCGCTTGCATCAACTACATCAATCTTGCTACCGCGCAGTCCTTTACTCGTATGAAGGAAATTGGGATAAGAAAAATTTTGGGATCTGCGCGTGGGCAGTTGATCGGTCAGTTCCTTATGGAGAGCTTTCTATTTTGTGCCATAGCGTTCATCCTGTCACTCGCGGGGCTTTACTTCACTCTTCCTACCCTTAACCAGCTAACAGGCAGTGAACTCCAGTTTGCTGAAGCGATGGATGTGACAACCATAGGCACATCACTCATCTTGTTGCTGTTCATTACGCTTTTAGCGGGTGGCTATCCCTCCATTTTTGCCACACAGTTCGATTCAGTTAATTCAATTAAAGGATCAGGTGTATCACCGGGTTCGTCAAGTAACTGGTTGAGAAAGGGACTTGTGGTATTTCAACTTTTGATTACCTCAGCACTTTTGTCGGGATCGTTGATGATTGTAAAACAACTTCAATATCTCGAAAACCGGCCGCTGGGATTCAACAAAGAAAACATATTGGTCGTGAGACTGCAGAGTCAAAATCTGAACGCAGTGTTTACAGGCAATGATGAAACCCTTAATGAACGACTCAATTCATTTCGGGCGATCATCGAAGGTCAATCCTCCGTTCGCTCAACATCCACATTAACAAACGTGCCGGGAGCGGGTATTGTGTATAGGGGTGTTGTGCCAGAAGGTTTCTCAAGTGATGACAATATGTTTGCCGGCAATCTTGGCGTAGATTATGATTTTCTCAAGACCTTCAATATTGAGTTGATAGCCGGACGAGACTTTAGCAGAGAGGTCGGGTCAGATCCTGCAACAGCTTATATTGTTAATGAGACCGCAATTAAAGACTTCAATTGGGGTTCCGTTTCAGATGCTATTGGCAAGACCATAAACCTGGAAGGCAAGGAGGGTAAGGTAATAGGCGTAGTGAGGGATTTCAACACACAATCGTTGACGGCACCGATGTCGGGCATCGTGATGGATCTTCAACAGAATTATTCAATCCTGGCCATTAGCTTGTTGAATGAAAATACACAAGAGAATATCGATTTGCTAGAGGCAAAATGGAATGAACTGTTTCCAGAAAAAACATTTGAATTCTTTTTCCTGGATCAACAACTCAATCAGCAATACCTGAGATATCAGAACTTTGGAAGTATCATCAACTACTTCACGATAATAGCGGTGCTCATTTCATGCCTCGGTGTTTATGGACTGATACTTTTCGTTGTGCAGCGAAAAGTGAAGGAGATAGGAGTGAGAAAGGTCCTTGGGTCTTCCGTCACTGGAATATTGAAATTGATTTTTGCTGAGTTTGTCTGGCTGATTCTGATCGCATTTGTAGCCGCAGTGCCGTTTTCGTATTACTTAATATCGAAGTGGTTTGAGAACTTTGTTTACCACACCAATATTGATGTAATCACGTATGTCTTGAGCCTTGGACTGGTCGTTGTGATCGTATCGGGTACAATCATCTACAACGCGTTCAAAGCAGCGACAGCAAATCCGGTGACATCACTACGGAGCGAGTAACTATTGCTTCTTCTTCAGATTTTCTGCTTTCCATTTCATTGCAGTAAGCACACGTGTGCGTCCGCTGGGATGATCGAAAAGTAGAATCTCCTCAATAGGTCCCGGATTGATCTTCCGGTATTCAGACAATTTCATGGCGACAGACGCAAAACCATCTGGCTCGCGGGATGCATTCAATCCGAAAACATCAGCCTCCTGCTCATTCGTCCTGACAATAGAATTGATGGCTGGTCGAGCAAGAACAAAGTAAACTGAAAACAAAGCGACAAACAGAGGAAATGTTGCAATATCGCTGATCTCTTTCGATGACCAGTTTGCGCCCAAGCGCCCCACTACTTTTTTGAACGACCAATGCACAAACCCAAACCCTATGAAAATGATTACTGTGAAATACACGAGTCCTTCGTAAACGTGATTCAATACATAGTGGCCCAGCTCGTGACCCATTACGGCTTTCACCTCTTCTGGCGTACAGCGATTTAACAAATTGTCATTCAAAGAAATGCGAATCGTATTGCCAATACCACTGACATTCGCGCTAATTCTATCGCTTTGTTTAGATGCGTCAAATTGATAGACATTATCCACTGGTACGCTGTTGGCTCTCGCCATGGAAAGAATGGATTCTTTCACTTTTTCATCAGTCAGAGGAGTGTAGGTGTTGAACAATGGACTGATGAACACTGGTGCTATCAGGATCAGAAAAAACAGGATAACAAATGAGAACCCGCCAGCCCACTTCCACCAATTGTCTTTTAATCTTCTGATGGCGCTGTAGATACCCACCGTTAGTAGGCTGCCGAGGATGATCGAAATAAGCAAGCCTTTGAACTCTTCAGCCATCCATCCACCAAAGGTCAGATTGCTGAGATCATATTGATGCTCACGGAAAAAGTTTTCGTAAATATTCAGCGGGTAGGAGAGCACATAAGCCGCAATGAAATACAAAGCTACATAGATGAAGTTTTGAACGTTGATACTCTTTGCTTTTGTGGCGATGGACTTCAGATGCTGCGACAAACCCTTTGACATAAATATCCACGCGACTGCCAGTCCATATAGCAAGTCCCAAAGAATCAGCCAGTATCCTCCTTCAAAATATGAGTCAGACTTTGCCTTCTGCTCGGCTGTCATGGTGTTGAGATAAGCTTCCGTGGCCTCGTAAGGATCAAAATCCTCAGCGGTCACTTCCGGCTCTATGCGAGCTTCAACTGCGGTTGTGTCCTGAACCTGGGCAAAGCCCATCTCACTTGCTAACAATACCAATAGCAAAAGGCAGAGTCTTCTCATGTTGTTGACTTTAGTTTAAACCAGATTTGCAGGGAATGGCTGATCGAGCGATTCGCTTGGTTGAGTAAACCACTTCACGCCTTCCTCTGTCATGTAAGCACAGTCTTCCAGTCTCACACCAAACTCTCCATAGATGGAAACGTTAGGCTCGATACTGAAGCACATACCGGGTGCAAATGGTTGCTTGTTTTCCAACACCATGTTGCCCCACTCGTGACCATCCATCCCGATACCATGACCCGTACGGTGAGGTAGACCTGGAACTTTGTAGCCCGGTCCGAATCCCGCATCAACAATAACTTTTCGTGCTGCGATGTCAACGTTCTCTGCAGGATCGCCAAGTATGGCGGCAGCAAACCCGGCTGCCTGCGCTCTCTTCTCGAGGTCAAATATCTCGCGCTGTCTTGCCGTAGGCTCACCAAATACTACTGTGCGACTTATATCAGATCGATATCCACTTACGCCACAGCCACCATCCATCAACACGATGTCTCCCTTTTTCAAATATTGTTGTTGAATGCTTCCGTGAGGATAAGCTGACGCTTCACCAAAGTTTACCATACAACCTCCGCTCACGCCCATGCGCTGATGTGCTTCCGCTGACAAGGCAGAAAACTCCTGCGGTGTCATGCCTTCCTCAAGCATGTCAGTGCAGATTTTATGTGCGATCAGTGTAATGTCATTGGCGCGCTGCATCAATGCAAGTTCTGTCGGTGTTTTAAACATGCGTAGCGGAATGGTGATGGGATCGCCACTCACATAGTTCAGGTGAGATGCTTCTTTTCTTACGCCATCATATAAGAAGAATCGGACGCGCTCTTCCATGGCTACCGTTCCGTTTCTCACGCCCATGTCTTTCAAGGCACCAGCTACCACCTTGTACGGA
This sequence comes from Cyclobacteriaceae bacterium, assembly GCA_050185175.1. Taxonomy (GTDB): domain Bacteria; phylum Bacteroidota; class Bacteroidia; order Cytophagales; family Cyclobacteriaceae; genus ELB16-189. The sequence continues at coordinate 40,935 of JBFWZR010000020.1, read as the reverse complement.
CTTTCATGCTCTTCCCAAATCCTGATTTCACCGTCAATCGTCATCAGTTCTTTCACCCGTTCAGCTTCAAAGCCAGGACTCACATATTTTACATCGCCTGATGCCGGAATGATAGCGGCCAGCATGCGCTCACTTTGTCCCCAACGAATGCCAGTGAAATAATCCATACTTGTTCCCGCATCCAGGTAAAGGGCAGCAATTTTGTTTTCTGCCATTAGTTTTTGCGCCCTATCGATGCGACTCATTCGCTCCTCCTTTGTGATAGGCTTGATATCACCCACCATGTTTTTGAGTTTGTCCATAGGTGATGAAGAGGGCGGTGGGGTAGCAGCGGTAGAGCAACCGGCCAGTAGAGCTGCACCTGCAGTAGAGCCAGCCGATAGTTTTATAAAGTCGCGTCTTTTTAAAGTCATGATAGAAAGAGATTTGGTTTAGGGATTAATATGCTTGAAGTTAATTACAAATCAGACAAATTGTATGTAAGTGGCTACCAGCCATGAACTACAGCCATTTTTTTCTTTTGAAATAAATGATCATCCCGGCCGTGATGACGATCATAATTGCCCAAATGCCATAATAACCATATGTCCATTCCAGCTCCGGCATGTTGCGGAAGTTCATGCCATACACGCCTACGATAAATGTGAGAGGAATGAAGATTGTGGCCACCGTGGTTAGCACTTTCATGGTCTCATTCATTTTATGACTCAACGATGAGAAGTAAATGTTCGTGAGGCTTTCCAGTGTGGTGTAAGTTGAGTTAGCCTCTTCGATAGCATTCGAGCAACTGTTCTTTAAATCACGGAAGTACTTTCTGTTTCTCTTGTTAATGTAATGTGTACGATCCTTCAGGATGTTGGTAAGTGCTTCTTTAAACGGACCCAATGATTTCTTGATTTTATCTACATCCTTTTTATTCTTCTCAAGGTGAAGGAGTGTTCTTTGGCTTGGACGTGTTAATGTTTCCTTTTCTAAAAGCGCAACCTCCTGGTTGATATGATCAATCGATTCAAAGTAGTTGTCGAGGATGGCATCCAGAAGTTGGAACAGAAGAAAATCACTTTCCCGTTTTCTTACCAACCCCAAATCTTCTCTCAGTTTATTGCGAATGTGATCGAAGTGATCACCCATCTCTTCCTGAAACGACACCACATAATTTTTTCCGAGTACGAAGGAGAGTTGTTCAATCTTCAGGTGATGATTTGCATCCTTTAGTATGGATTTGATGCTAAAGAAAATATAGTCTTCATAGTCATCTACTTTAGGTCGTTGTGTGGTGTCTACTACCTGTCGTACTGTGAGTCGCTCGAGACCCAGCACTTGCCCGATATTTTCAATGACATCTACATCGTGAATGCCGTGGATATTTAACCAGTTATTATAGCTCGGGTTGGCTGGATCTATTGCAATACAATCGCTAATGCCTTCCCGTTCCTCACAGACCGATTCGTTGTACCTAAAGAGTTGCAATTTTACCTCTTCTAGTTTCTTCTCACCAATGAATGTGAGTTCGGTTTTGCCCTTTGCCTCACTCTTTAACTTGGAGTAAAAGTTAAGGTTGGTGATTCCACCTGTGATTTGTGAAAGGGACTTGAGACTCTTCTGTAAGATCTCGTCCGGTTTCTTCAGCGTGTCCAGTATCTTGCCTTTCATGCCGGTTAAGTTACTCACCCATTCTGCAAATGGCAATGAGGAATAGACCATTTTCGGACAGTCTCAAATCAAGGAAACAGAGTTTACTATTTCCATACCTGTAAATTACCGCCTTTCACTCCGTTGGGCTAATTATGATTTTTGTGTTTGTGTCCAGCCGCCTTGTTGATGAAATATGTATCAAACTCATTGTGGTTTGCTTCGTAGGCTATTGATTTTTGTGACTTTGGCGGTATATGGGATGGCCTCTGTTGGTCTGCTGGGTACATCGTGGACTCTTTTTCATAAAACTTCATTTCAATACTTAGTTAAGGAGGGTGCCTTTTCCAATTTTACCACGCTCACCTTCACACCTGAACAGTTTGAGGCCCTACAGTGGACAGAGAAAGGAAGGGAATTTACCCTTGACGGAAAGATGTTTGACATTTCTGAAATCGAAAGGGTGGGTGACAATTATGTGGTTAAATGCAAACATGACGTTATTGAATCGGTAGTTCGCGATTTTTTTGATGATGACAAAGGAGATGGAGATGTGGGCGATCATGGAAAACCGAAAAAGAAGAATGGCCAAAACAAGAACAGAGTTGCCAAATTTTTTCCCGGACAGAAGACAGCCTACGAACCCGAGTTCTTGTTGTTTCAATCGCTTACCTACTCACAGCTAAGCGAATATTCTACCACAACGCTTCGGGAAGTTGAATCCCCGCCACCCGAACAAATCTTTTCCCCAACAGTCTGACAATAAAATACACTGTCTGTGCACCACGGTGATCAGAAGCAGTGTGTAGTGTGTTCTGCATGTCGCAGACGCAGACTGATTTCTTAACAATGGTTGAACCAGTGTGACCAGTTCTATCGAATGAGGTCACATCGGGCATGACCTATTCAAAATTTATTTCTTAAAGACTTTTATGAAAAAGATATACCTATCATTTTTTGGAATACTTATTACCCTTTCCTTGATGGCTCAATCGGGTCAGCTTACAGGAAAGGTTTTTGATGAGGCGGACAACCATCCGCTAGCGAATGCGCACGTGCAGTTGATTGGTGGAGGAGGAGCAACTACTGACAGTCAGGGTATGTTCACCCTAAACTGTAATGGCGGTGGCGATCTTGTTATATCGTTTGTGGGATACCGAACCATAAGAAGGAGAATTGAAAACTGTAGCGAACAAATTGACATTTCCATGGCAATGGCCAATCAAATACTGGATGACGTTGAAATTACTGCAACGTCCAACGTCAATCGATCTATCCTCTATCAACCTGCTTCCATTTCGAAGATGAGTGAAGTAGAGATTAACCGTGGCAATGGTTTGTTCATGGATGACGCCATCAATACCAATGTTACCGGAGTGTACATGACAAGGAGAGCAGTATCCTCAGGTCAGCAGTTTAACATCCGTGGCTACGGTAGTGGAGTAGGTTTCCGTGGAGCAAGCAACAACTTCGATGGACAGGGATACAAAGTGTACCTCAACGGGATTCCGATAACCGATGCTGAAGGGATTACACTGATGGATGACATCGACTTCGGTTCAATCGGAAACGTAGAAGTTGTCAAAGGTCCTGCTGGATCACTTTATGGGTTGGCAATTGCCGGAGCTGTTAACCTCGAAACCATAAAACCACAAAGAGGTAAAACATCAATCGGACAACAAGTACTCGTAGGTGGTTATGGCCTTAGCCGCTACACTACACAACTTCAAATCGGAGGCGACCGATCATCGCTATTGGTGAACTATGGTAAACAACATTCGGATGGATTCATGAGTCACAACGAATCTAAAAAAGACTTCGTGAACCTGATGGGTGAGTTCACCCCCAATGCAAGGCAGAGCATCAATACCTACTTTGGCTACAGCCACAGCTATGACGAAAGAGGCGGTGAGTTGACCATCGCGCAATATGATGCCGGAGATTACACCGGCAATCCTGCGTACATCAAAAACAATGCACACTCAGAAATCATCAGCTTCAGAGCAGGAGTTAATCACACCTATCATTTTAGCGATCACGTCAGCAACACGTCAACCTTTTTTGGTTCAGGTGTGAGCAACAACTCAAGTTCTGCAGGCGGTTGGACAGACAAGACCCCCGTCAACTTTGGATTCCGGTCGACTTTTGATTTCAAACTCGACTTTGGTGGTGATTTGAATCTCAGCGGTATTGCGGGAGCAGAGTCACAAAAACAGTACGCGCAAATCGTTGGGTATCGCATGGTCGCAGACAGCACTAACCTGAGTGGTTACAATATCATCGGTGACCTGCGTAGCAATCAGATGGCACAATCAGGTACTACTTCCTTGTTTACAGAGTGGACGTTGTCGTTGCCAAGTGACATATCAATCACTGCCGGAGTAGGCGTAAGTAGTATGAGCATAGAACTGGATGATCGTGTCTATTTAGCCGCTAACAACAGGCCTTCTGGTGGAAGACCTACACACTACGAGATCACCTACGACAACATGGTGTCTCCTCACTTTGCCGTCAACAAGGTGTTTAACAGTACATTCTCAGCTTACGCATCCTATAGCAAAGGCTATAAAGCTCCCGTTAGTTCTAACATTGTGATTTCTACAACTGGTCAACTAAACACAGGTTTGAAACCTGAAGTTGGAAATCAGTTTGAGATCGGAACAAAAGGATCACTGTTGGATGGTAAGCTAAACTACCAGGTTGCATTCTTCGATGCAGAGTTTTCAGATAAGATGACCTCTGTCGCTGTGCCGTTAAACGGAACAACAACTGCTTACACTTATATTGCCAACGGTGGCAGTCAGCAAAATAGAGGTCTGGAGATTTCCACCACCTACAACCTGATTCAATCTAATGAAGGTACGTTCAAAATGGTGCGTCCGTTTGCGAACCTTACTTACTCTGATTTCAACTACAAGAATTTCAGCTACGAATCGATCGTAGGAGGACAGCCCTCATCCGTTGACTACAGCGGAAATCCTGTGGCCGGTGTATCACCAATCGTGGCTAACCTCGGAGTGGATGTGGCGACCAACAGTGGTTTTTATGGTAATGTCAACTACTCATTCAAAGATGCCATGCCGATCACCTCGGATGATGCTTTCGAGTCGAACATTTATCGTTTGGTGAATGCGAAGGTTGGTTATCGCAAAGTGCTGTCCGACCATTTTGATATTGACGCCTACTTTGGTGCGAACAATCTCACCGGTCAGCAATACTATTACATGGTGTTCATCAACCAATTGGCCGATGCCTATATCCCCGCTCCCGATAAAGCGAATTACTTTGGAGGAGTTAATCTAAAATATATATTTTGACAAACGGAGGGCGACCTTTGTGTCGCCCTCTTTCCTAAACCTAGAGAAATGAAAAATGCATTTTTTATACTTGTTTCATTCGCGCTGATGACATCTTGCGGCAGGTTTGCCAACAAGGATCAAAAGACAGAAAATGTGGAGCGGATAGTATGTATTGCCAAACAATACAACGAAATCATCTACGCATTGCACGCACAACAAAACCTCGTGGCTGTTGACCTGTCCAGTACTTATCCACCAGAAATCAAAGATCTCCCTACTGTCGGTTATCATCGTGCGTTGAGTACGGAGGGGATATTGTCGATGAAGCCCACGCTCATCATCCACGACAACAATGTTGGGCCAGAACATGTCATGACGCAGATGGAAGAATTAAAGATTCCAATGCATGTTTTCGAGTCGAAGGGCAACGACATCGAGAGCGCAAAAGCATTAATAACCGAAATGGGGAAATACTTCGACAGGACGAAAGAAGCCGATTCACTTAATGCCAAGCTGGATGCGGACATGAAGACTGCGATTGAGTCACAAACGAAATACTCAACTACTCCACGCGTAGTCATCATACATTACGGCCGCGCCAACAATGTATATCTCACACTTACGGAAAACAGCACCGGTGCAGACATGATCCGATGGGCTGGTGGAATGGTCCCCGTCAATGGAGAACGCGGAATGATGCAACTCTCAGCAGAAGTGATTGCAGAATCAAATCCCGATGTGATCCTGCTGACTGACTTTGGTTATGATAGATTAGGAACACCTGAAGAGATCAAACAACTACCTGGAGTTGCAGGCACGAAGGCAGCGCTCACCAATCGCATCTATCGCGTGGAAGAACATGACATGGTCTACCTCGGACCGCGCACAGGTGAGATCATTTTACGATTGCAGGGACTAATTCACAGCAATGAGCATGCTCAGTAACAGGGGTAATCGCTGGATTCCTGTTTTTGGTGTCTTGTTGTTTATCACGTTCGTTTTTTCGCTTAAGCTTGGAGCGATCTCCATCTCATGGAGTGAAATCCAGTCTTCACTTTCCAAGTGGTTGACGGATGGAGACCTCAATCTGACAGAGAGAATCTTTTTTCAGATTCGATTGCCTCGTGCGTTGGCTGGAGTGTTGGTAGGAGCAGGCCTGGCCGTGGCTGGTGTACTGATGCAAGCACTCTTCCGCAATCCTATCGTGGAGCCGGGATTGATTGGCACCTCCAGTGGCGCTGCGTTTGGCGCATCATTGTACTTTGTTTTAGGTGCAGTAATCAAAGTGCATTTTGGTGAATGGACTTTGCCCCTAGCCGCCTGTTTTGGAGGAACCGTTTCTACGGTTTGCGTTTTTCTTCTGGCGCAGAATCGTTCAACAGGAAAAAGTTCAATCGTCACACTGCTGTTGGTAGGCCTCGCCATCAATGCCCTATTTTTAAGTGGCGTAGGTTTTCTCTCTTACCTCGCACGCGATCCACAGGCGCGCTCCATAACCTTCTGGAACCTTGGTACACTGTCAGGTGCCAACTGGGCTTCAGTTTCTATCATTGGTGCTGTGACTATCATCTGTACGATTGTTGCAATGAGATATGCAAAACAACTCAACGCACTAATGATGGGTGAAGAAGAGGCCGTTTTACTCGGAGTTAATTTAAAGCGGTTACAAATCATCATCATCGCTATCAATGTGGTGTTGGTGGCCGTGTCCACTGCATTCATGGGAATTATTTCCTTCGTGGGTTTAGTAGTGCCACATTTACTAAGACTGATGAACGGATCAGACAACCGATTTTTAATTATAGGCAGTGCGCTCGCAGGAGGAATACTGCTCAGCCTTGCAGATCTGGTTTCAAGAGTGCTGTTGGCACCCGCAGAACTGCCAATCGGCATCGTTACCTCGTTGGTAGGTGTTCCTGTGTTCATTACCCTGTTAAGAAAAAGACAATATTTCTTCTGATATGCTGGAAGCAAAGAATATAACCGTGACAGCCGGCAACAAGAAGTTGCTGGACAATGTGTCTGCACAGTTCGCACCGGGAAAACTGAACCTGATCATCGGACCCAATGGCGCAGGTAAGTCAACACTGATGAAAGTGCTGAGCAAGCAGAACACGCGCTATGAGGGCGAAGTGCATTATCAGTCATCCAACATACGCTCACTGTCCGACCTGGAGATGGCAAAAGTCAGAGCCGTGCTTTCGCAAAACATAGACCTCGCATTCCCCCTCAAGGTGTGGAAAGTGGTGATGATGGGGCGATACCCACACTTCACAGGCTCCCCTCGTCTTATCGATGAACAAGCTTGCGATGAGGCGATGAAGTTTTTTGAAGTAGAAGACATGGCAGAACGAAACTACCTCACACTCAGTGGAGGCGAGCGACAACGAGTTCACTTTGCTCGTGTGCTTACACAGCTTTGGTATCCTGTGGAGGGACAACTGCGCTATCTGCTTCTTGACGAACCGCTCACGTTCCTCGATATACACTACCAATTTCAGTTCATGCACAAGGTCACGGATCTTTTGGAAAAGAAAGATATCGTAGTGGTAGGAGTAGTGCACGACCTCAACCTCGCTGCACGTTTTGGAGATGAAATATTCCTTCTCAAAGGAGGACAACTGATTGCTAGCGGACCAAAAGAACACGTACTTACCGAAGACAATATTTCAGACGCCTTCCACCTGACTCCGATTATCTATCGCGGACAAGGCAAAAGCGGACTGCAACTGATCTTCGAATAAACTACTCGTCTCTCAGGTGCGCTGCAGGTGAAATCCTTGTAAGCCTGTACAAGTGAAACGAGACCGCAAGCAGCGCGACCACAAACATCACCAGTAGCGTTTCTAAAAACAGCGAAGGGCGCAGTGGCATGGCATACAGAGACACTTCGAGCAAGAAACTTTTCAAAAAGAAGTAACTCAGTGGCATCCCCAGCCCACAGGCGATGGCAAGCAGCCAGATGATTTCCTTGTTCAAAATCCAACCCAGTTGTTTGTCGTTGCTGCCCATTACTTTTCGCACAGCCAGCTCCTTCATTTTTCCAGAAAGGGTAAGAGAACTTAAACCAAATAGTCCGAACACACCGATCAATACCGTGATCAATGCCGCGCTCTTCATCACGTTGGTGGCAGTGTCGTAAGAGCGGAAATCATTGTCAAAGACGGAAGCCTGCTCATACATAAGCAAAGGCTTCTCTGGTGAAATCTCCTTCCATGTCTTCTTAAGCTGTTGCTCTGCAGTCTCCTTCTCACCAGCAGTGTATTGAAATGCAACATGACGATAGAGTGAATCCGGAGCGTATGCAATCACCAATGGTTTGATCAACTCAGTGAAGGGTTCGAAGTGAAAATCCCGTACAACGCCAACAACGGAAAACTCATGGTCATCAATATTCAATACCTTGCCTATCGGCTCTGTCATCGCAGAAGTAGTGACGAACGTTTCGTTTACCAAAACAGAATGCGCGTTCTTTGACTCACTCTCACGATCAAACGACTGACCCTCAACAAAGGCAAACCCCATCATCTTCGGGAATGCAGTTCCAACCCTCACCAGATCAACTGTAGAAAGTTCGCCCTCAATCTTTACAATCACCTTTTTGCTCTCCATGCCAAATGACTCCACAGAGCCTGAGGTCTCAACAATAGAAGGGTGTTGCTTCATTTCGTTAATCAACGCAGTCCGATCAGCGGACCGATCCACATTGACAACGAGCTTGTTTTGCTGATCATAACCCCAGTCTTTCGCACGCTGAAATTTTGTATTGAGAATGAAGGCAATGGCAGTGGTGATGCTAACATAAGAGAGGAAGAACTGAAAGGTCAACAACGACCTTCTGAAAAACCCTTTGCCAGAAATCTTAAGCTTATCTTTTAACACCTCAACCGGCTTGAAGGATGAAATATAAAATGCCGGATATCCCGCGCCACCTAATGCAGCTAATACGATCAATCCAATACAGGTCATCCACAACCATGGATTACTGTAGTCTAACCAAAGAGAGAGACCAAAGTAAGAACTGAACGATGGCACAAACACCGTCTCCGCCAGCAACAAACCAGTAACCAATGCCAGCATGCACAGGATTAGATTCTCCGTGATGAATTGCTTAATCAACTGACTGCGCGCGCTGCCCATCACTTTGCGCACACCAATTTCTTTAACGCGGAATGAGGCCATAGCAATGGCAATGTTCATATAGTTGAAGCACGCCATGATGACAAGGAAGAAGCTGATGACGATGAGGATAACGAAAACAAACTTGGGAGCACCGGCAAAGACATCATCGCTCACTTTATAAGAGTTGAGTGAAGCGGAAGTGAGTGGCTCGAAGTGAAGGCGCTCAAGCGGAAAGTCCGGATGATATCCATTGTAAGTTTTGACATGCTGCTGTATGGCGGCTTCAACCTGTGGAGCATCGGCTCGGGAGTGAAGCAACACCATGGTAGCATCACACGAGGCAGTCCAGTCCTCGAGGGACACACCCAAACGAGACATAAACTCAAATGGGAGAAGTACCTTAAACCGGAAGCTTGCATTGCGTGGAAACTCTTCAGCTACGCCTGCCACTGTGAACGCTTGAACTTGTTCACGTCCATTAGCATCCGTGAAGCGAACAGTGACGGATTGCCCCACAGGATTTCGGTCATCGAAATATTTGATTGCTGAATTGTGATCGAGTATCACCCGCGAAGGATCTCCCCATTCATCATCACTTCCAGTCTTGAGTGGAAAAGTAAATAACTTGAAGAAGTCTTTTTCAGCGAATGTGAACACTTCTTCAAACGTCTCATCCTCCACAGTGATGAGCCCCGGTTTTTTGGAAACCCTCACAACACTTTCTATCTGGCTTAGGTCAAGAAGATGATTGGCAAGGGGAAGGGGTGAGCGACCGTTGAGAACTTCTCTCCCTTCTGTAATGGAAACTTCCTGAACGGTAAACAGCCTGTCTACCTTTTCATGAAACTGGTCGGCTTTGTAAAAGAAACTAACAAATGCAAAACATACCAGGCTGCAACCAAGCGCTAGTGATAGTCCCGCGATATTGATAAAAGAGTACAGCTTTCTTTTGACAAGCGTTCGAAATCCCAGGAGGAAGTAATTTTTTAACATGGTTGCAGGGTTTTGCCTGCAAAGACAAAGGTCAGCACCCCAGGTTGCATCACGTGACTTGTTATTTATTGCTTCCTTTGATTTCAATGCAGGCGTGTATAGTTTTATCAATCAGGTGAAATGAAGGCTGCACTCAGTTTATTGTTTTTGTTGTTTGGCGGCTCAGTGGTGGCGCAGAGCTGGAATGAGATCAATGCCAGAAGTATTGAACGCTATAAAGCTGGAGATTTCGCAGAGGCTATCCGCCTGGCCGACCGAGCACTGATCAAAGCAGAAGCTGAGTTTGGACTGATCAGCAATGAATACCTCTCCACGCTGACTAACAAAGCCTACGCACAGGCCGCGTCTGGTGATGAGTTAAAAGCACTAGTCAACTACAAGACCGCTGCCAACCTGAGCTTTGGTCTGTACAGCCTCCCTCATGTTTCACAAATTGAGTCGCTCAGCGAAGTATGTAAATCATTCATGTCGCTGGCAGCCTACGATAGTACCGAGCACTATCTGAACATTGCGCGTTACGTTTACATCTCCATACCCAAAAAGAACAAGTTACATTACGACACGTCATCGCTCGAACTGACGGAGGCTTACCTCGCCATCAATAACCTTGATGCTTCACTGAAACACAAGAAAGGTCAGGTAGCAGAAGCGATTATGTTGTTGGAAAACCAATTGAAGATGTTTGTCGATGTGTACTCCGATTACGAGCAGCATGGCGATTATCAGACGACCCTAAGCAACCTCGCAACTTACTACAATGAGGTGGGTGACCTGACCCAGGCAATTCGGTATGCGAAGGAGTACTATAATATAGTATCAAAAGCCGGCCGCGATAGAGATATGATTTATGCATTGCAAAACCTGGGAAGCATTCATCGAAATCAAAATCAAAATGACTCGGCACTATTCTATTGGAACAAAGCACTGGTCCTTGCCAACAACGGTAACTACAAGAACAGCTACATCCACACAGTCATACTCAATAATATAGGCGAGCTGATGATTGATCAGGAACGCTATGATGAGGCAATTGCAGCTTTACAAACTTCGCTCAACATTCAAACGCACAAGGAAGCCATCCAGCCTTATCTCCATCGCACTACATTGTACAACCTTGCAGAGGGATATCAGTGGTCAGGACAATATGCGAAAGCAGATTCCACATACAATGAGCTCATCGACATTCTTCTGAACGACATTCACCACAACTTTACCTACCTGAGCGACAATGAGAAAATTAGCTTTTACAATACCCAGCAATTGATCCTCGACAGCTATCGATCATTTGCATTAAATATTTCCGGAGTGATCCCCATACAGGGAAGTGATGATCCTTATATCAATCCCTCAATCCCGGGTAAGTTGTACGACCTGCAGTTGAATACGAAGGCCATCATCTTGAATGCAAGCAAACGAACCCGCACGGCCATACTGGCAAGCGGTGACACCACACTTGTCGCAGTTTACAACCTGTGGGAAGAAAGGAAGAATCAACTTGCGCAAGCACTGCTCAATGAAAACGCAGACACGCAGTTGATCAAAAGCCTTCGAGAGAGGATTGAGGAAAATGAAAAGTGGCTTACCATCAACTCGCGCGCATTTCAAAAAGGTTTTCAGATGGAAGATGTCTCATGGCGAGACGTGCAAAAGCAACTCAAGCCGGGAGAGGCAGCCGTGGAGCTGGTGAAATTGGTAGACGGGTTGGTCTACGGAGCACTTATACTCACTCCCGAAACAACCACACAGCCTGTCTTCTCGCTCGTCATGAGCACCCGATCAAAACATGTCGACAAGCAATTCTTCCAGAACTATTACAACTCCATCACACTCCAGTTAGAAGACACCCTCTCTTACAAAACCTATTGGCAGCCCATCAGCGATTCTATTCGTAACCACATGGCGGCACACACAATGCCATCCCGGGTGTACATATCAAGTGATGGTATCTACAACCAAATCAACCTCAACACACTATGGAATCCAACCACAGGAAAGCATGTCGTCGATGAGACTGAAATCGTGCTGGTGACGAACACAAAAGAATTGTTGTCGAGTAAAATGAATCAACCATCGACACGAAAAGCAGCACTGTTCGGCCAGCCTATGTTCTCAGCCGATGGAACCGGTCGCTTTGCTGATTTGCCCGGCACAGGCAAGGAGGTGGAGCTGGTGAACGATGCAATGAAGAAAGCCAGGTGGGAGACACAAGTGTATCTGCGTGAAAAAGCTACCGAGTCGAACCTGAAGCAGTTGAAGAATCCGGGTGTGTTGCATCTGGCCAGTCACGGTTATTTTACTGCTACTGATGACGGTTCTTTTGCCGACCTGATGATCAGTTCTGGAATTGCGCTGGCAGGTGTGGATGAAGAGCGACAGGCAAATGAAGACGGACTGTTGACAGCGTTCGAAGTGACTAACCTTGACCTCGATGGAACGGAGTTGGTGGTGTTGTCGGCATGTGAGACGGGCAAAGGTGCCGTGACGGCAGGCGAAGGTGTTTACGGACTTCAGCGCGCAATCCGCGTAGCCGGTGCAAGCAATGTGTTGATGAGTTTGTGGAAGGTGGATGACACTGCTACCCAAAAACTGATGACAGAATTTTATCAACGATGGTTGAAGAGCAAGAACATGCGTGAGGCTTTTCAACAGGCTCAGCAAGTTATCCGGAAGGAGTACCCTCAGCCGTTTTACTGGGGAGCGTTTGTGCTGGCTGGAAAATAGGTTCTATATTTGAAGTTAAACACATTAACTATGAGACTTTGGATTGCACTCCTTTCGATTTGTTTGACCGCTGGTGCGTTTGCACAGATCAACGTTCCACCGATTAGTCCAAAGTTTGAAGTGAAAGGTACTATTGGGTTTGCAGAGGTGAAGGTGGTGTACTCACGCCCAAGTGCGAGAGGGAGAACGGTGGCCGGAAATCTGATTCCATACAACGAGGTATGGCGTACCGGTGCAAATGAATCAACGAAGATCAGTTTCAGCGAAGCGGTGAAAATTGAAGGGCATACATTGCCCGCAGGCGACTATGCACTCTACACTATTTTCACGGAAGAGAAAGCTACCATCATCTTCTCGAAAAACCTTGAGCTTTGGGGCGCTGCGGGATATGATGCGTCACAGGATGCGCTTCGGTTTGAAGTGCCTGTAAAACATCCCAGCAGTCATTACGAAACTTTTACCATCAGCTTTTCAGACTTCACCCATAGTAGTGCCAACCTCAACCTAAAGTGGGAACATACCAAGGCCATGTTCAAAATTGAATCTGAAGTGGACACCCGGATCATGAAAGACATTCAGGACAATCTGATCACAAAGAAGTCCAGCGATCCCAATACACTATATGTCGGAGCTGACTACTACTATGAAACTTCGCGTGACCCGAAGCTGGCATTGGAATGGATCAACCAGGCCATTGCTGCAAGCAAAAAAGATCAATACTGGATGTGGTACCTGAAGGCGAAACTCCTGGCGCGACTGAACAACAAGGCAGAGACTATTGCCACCGCTACCAAAGCCAGGGAACTTGCACAGGCTGCGCAAAATTTTGACTATGTAAGACTCAATGAGCAGTTAATTGCCTCAATGAAATAAACTGCGGCTATTGATATCCATGAGATACCGGGACATACTGATCTCAATCGCTGCGGTTGTCTGTCTTATCGAGTTTATGGCAATCGGTCAGGAAGTGGCACCAGAGAATGCCATGTTGATAGCCATCCTTCATTTTTGCGCCTCCGGCTACCTGGCGCTTGCACTTATATTATATGTCATGCAGTGGCGATGGGGCTGGATCTTGGCCATGCGTGTGATCTTTGCAGCCTTCATCATCCTGATGATTTACCTCAGCTTCCGCGAAGGTCAGTCCCTGCTTCCGTGATCCAACATTAGCTTGAACAGGTTTGTTTGTAGTTGAATAGCCTTTCGATGGCTGCTTTCCATTTGCGGTCGTACAAGCCAGCAAACAAACAGACCAACATCTATGAAAAGAAATTTACTGGCCATTCTCCTGCTGTCATTTATCAGCTATTCAGCCATTGCCCAGATCATGCCTGTCAACCGCGAACCCTATGGCGGCAACAAGCGCGCATGGGTAGGCGAACAAATTGGTGTTGTTAAAGTGGACATCAGCTACAACCGACCAGGTGTGAAAGGACGCGAGGACAAAGTGTGGGGCACCAACGTGGCACACTACGGCTTCATCGACTATGGTCATGGAACGTCTTACTCAGCCCCGTGGCGTGCAGGTGCCAATGAGAACACTACCATTTCGTTCACCCATCCCGTAAAGATCGAAGGCAAGGATCTGCCTGCTGGCAAATACGGTTTCTACATCGCCAACGGTGAAGAAGAGAGCACACTCATCTTCTCTAAAGTCAACAACTCATGGGGTAGCTTTTACTATGATGAAAGAGAAGATGCCCTTCGTGTGACTGTGAAGAACGTGAAGCTGGATGAGAGTGTGGAGTGGTTGAGGTATGACTTCATCAATCAAACCGACAACTCAGCGACTATTGCCTTGTCGTGGGAGAAGAGGATGATACCATTTAAAGTAGAGGCAGACACGAAGAAACTTCAGATTGAAGAGTTCAGGAAAGACTTCAGAACCACCCGCAACTATTACGACTTCCTGGTTGCCGTGTATTGGTGTGTCGATAATGACTACGAATTGGAACAAGCATTAGCGTGGGCGGACAGAGCTATCAGTTTCCGCGTGATGGGAGAGAAGAACTTCAGGTCGGTATTGGCGAAGGCAGCGGTGCTTAATAAAATGGGTAAGAGTGATGAAGCGATCAAGATTATGGAAGAGGTGCTTCCGATGGGATCTGTGGGTGACGTACATTACTACGCCAGAACCTTGTTGCAGATGGGAAAGAAGGAAGCAGCGCTTAATGTTTTCAAAGTGAATTATGACAATCATCCAAGTGACCTCACTACCAATGTTGGCTTGGGTCGTGGATACTCTGCGGTGGGAGACTATAAGAAGGCGTTGAAGTACATGAAAGCCGCGTTGCCATTGGCGAAGGATGATGTAAACAAAAACAATGTAGAGGACATGATTAAGAAATTGGAGGAGGGGAAGGATGTGAATTGAAAATCGGTGAGTCGGTAGGCGGTGGACAGTAGGCGGTGGGCAGTTTGTCAGTGAGCGGTAGGCGGTGAGCGGTAGTCAGTGAGCAGTGAGCAGTAGGCAGTGGGTTGTAGTCGGTCTGGCCTCCTCTGAATGACGTTGAGCGTATGTCAGGTGTCTTTGAAACACTGAGCGTGGCGATGTGTCTCCTCGGGATAGCTGTTAGGTCCAAGGAGATACTTCCCACCATAGGCGGACAGGCACTTCGTTGAGCATCCCAGTACTCATAGCCCCGCTGCTACGCCCTTGCGTCCCTGCGCCTTTGCGGTGAATCCAGAGTCAAGTACCGAGAATCTAGAATCTGAAATTTGGAATCTGAATCCATCCCACGCACCCCATCGCCCTAAAGGGCACCACGCTCAAGTGTCCTTGTGACTTCGCGTCCATGCGGCAAATCCAGAATCCAGCGGATGTTGGAGGTATATCAAAAAAGTATATACTTTTGTATAAACAGAAATACCATGAAGAACCTGTCGCTAAAGCTTGAGGATGAGATTTTTGATGAAACCGAAAAGATTGTAACCAAAGTAAAAAAGACGAGGAATCGGTACATCAACGAAGCAATCGCATTTTATAACCGTCTCCATAAAAGGAGGATACTTTCCAAACAACTGACAAAAGAATCTAAGGCAGTAGCCACGGAATCGATGGAAGTTCTAGCTGAGTTTGAAAAATTCAGCGATGAAGATTAAACAATTTGAGATTTGGGTCGCAGATCTGAATCCAAGGATAGGAACTGAAGCGGGAAAAGTAAGGCCCGTGGTGGTGGTTCAAACTGATCTGCTGAACAACCAACATCCGTCAACGATTATTTGTCCGATTACCACCAATGTGAATCCGGACTCAGAGATATTGAGAATCCATCTCAAGAAATCAAACTTTGGTGTTAAGGGAGACTGTGACATCATGATCGATCAGGTAAGGGCGATCGACAACAAACGCCTTAAGAAAAGGATTGGGCAATTGGATGCTCCAACGGCCAGAAGATTGATTGACAATCTTAAGATTGTTTTCGATCTAGATTGACTGGACAGGATCTAGTGTCCAGAATCTAGAATCCTGAATTTAGAATCTGAAATTTGGAATCTGAATCCATCGCCCTAAAGGGCACCACCCTCAAGTGTCTTTGCGCCTCTGCGCCCTTGCGGTTGAATCTGTAATCAAGTAATCAATTCCTCTTCGCCCAGCCGAGGTTCGTGTCCGCACGAACCGAGCGGAACTTCCCTTCCATTTCTTGCTAACCTTTCTTCCAACCCCGTCCATAGCAAGTATCGGGTGTGTATCGGGTAGTACGGCAAATAGTTTTGCCCGAAACAACTACTCCGATGAAAACACTTTTACTTCTCGCAACACTTCTGATCAGTATCATCACAGTAACTGCACAAGACATCTTCAAACCTCCGGTCGACTTGCCAAACATCAAGGCAGTGCCCGCCTCTGGCAATATTGCCGTAGACGGTCGTTTGGATGAATCAGATTGGGCGACAGCGGAAGCCATATCCAACTTCATACAAATCGAACCGCACCAGGGACAACCTTCTCTGAACCCTTCCTTCGTAAAAGTGCTATTCAGCAAATCGCACTTATATATAGGTGTCTTCTGTTCCGACTCGTTGGGCAAGGGTGCCATCCGTGTGCCTGACATGATGCGCGACTTCAACTGGCGTGCGCATGATACCTTCGCCATTGCCATCGATGGGTTCAACGACAAACGCAACAGCATGACGTTTGTGACCAACCCCTACGGAACCCAGAAGGACTACCTCTCATTCGATGATGTGTTTTTCGACAGCGACTGGAACGGACTGTGGCGTGTACGGACCTCCATCACAGATCATGGATGGTATGCAGAGTTTGCAATTCCGTGGAAGACCTTGCGCTACGCACAACCTGAGGAGAGTGAAAACCTTTGGAACATCAACTTCCTCAGGCTTAGACGTGAGAGCAATGAGATCTCTGCGTGGTCTGCCTACCCTCGGTCGTTCGGTTTCAACCGCATGGAGTATGCCGGAACTTTACAGGGACTCACACCGCCACCACCGGGCACCAACATTCAATTCAATCCCTATCTGTTGATTTCAACCAACAGCGTTAAGAAAGATGGAGCCGATCGCGTGACTACCAATGATGTGAAAGCAGGAGGCGAGATCAAATGGTCTGTCAATACCCACACTACGGTGGACCTGACTTTGAACACCGACTTCGCGCAAGCGGATGCCGATGTGCAGGTAAACAACGTAAGCCGTTTCTCCGTGTTGTTTCCCGAGAAGCGTCAGTTCTTCCTGGAGAATGCTTCCCTCTTTAGTCCAAGTTTGCTCAGCGGCAAGACGGGTGGCAACATGCAGTTCCTTCCTTTCTTCAGCCGCAGGATAGGGTTGAGTGCAGAGGGTAGAGCACTGCCTGTAGATGCAGGTTTGCGTGTGGTGAACCGCGGTGCAAAGCAAAGTGCGGGCATCATGGGATTGCGGCAGGGTAGTCTCGATACGCTGCCCTCGGCAGATATTTTTGTGGGGCGTTATACCCGTAACTTCGGTAACAAGTTCCGCCTCGGCACCATTGCCACTTACACTTCTACAGGACATGATCAGACTAATCTACTCGCAGGTGTCGATGGGTTTGTGAGAATGGATGCAGCGCAGTCCCTAAACTTCCTTGTATCGGGGTCGCACTCAACGGCTACAAACGAAAATGGACTTGGTGCCTATGGCCAGTATTTCTATACCAGCAATTTGTTCACTGCATGGTGGACGGAGACCATCATATCTGAAAACTTCCAACCCGACCTGGGGTTTGTATCCCGCACGGATGTGATCGGCACTACACCGGGTGTTACCGCCAACATTCGCGGCAAGCGACTTCCGTTCAATGGCATCATCCGTTCTTACCAACCGGGAGTATCGGCCAACCTCTTTCACCAGGCCTCTTCGGGCAAGCTGACGGAACAAGACATTAAGCTGACGCCTTTCTATATAGAGATGCAGGACGGAGGGTACTATGGTTTTAGCGCCAGCATGATCACGCAGGATTTACTGACCGACTTCACCCCGCTGGGCATCTTCATTCCGAAAGGGCGATACGAATACAACCGCTACTCGTTTGTCGCGGGGAGTGACCCTTCGCGCAAGTGGTCTTACACCTTGCAGCACGACTTTGGAAAATACTATGACGGCTCGCTGCGAACGACAGACTTCATGGTGTCGATTATACCCATGCCACACATTGCGTTGAAGGGTGGTGTGAACTGGAACCAGTTTAGCAGCGTGGGATCGGAGGAAGGGAAGAAGGAGGTTACACTGTATACTTTCCAGGGCAGGCTGGCATTGAACCCACGGGTGCAGTTGATCGGATTGTACCAGCGCACCCAGTCGGGACTGGAGTCGTATAACGCACGGTTTGCCTGGGAGTTCAGACCGCTGTCGTACATCTACCTGGTGGTGAACAGCCGCGAGACGCCGACCAACGAACTCACCGCCCGTGAGCAGCAGGGGATAGTGAAAGTAAGTTTTTTGAAGCAGTTTTGATCGTCATTCAGAGGGAGTCCCGATAATTATCGGGAGAAGGACGACCGAAGAATCTGTAAAACCAGAGCACGGTTTGAGATTCTTCGATCGCTTCCATCCCGATAGCTATCGGGATGGAATCTCACTCAGAAAAGCGTTGACCTTTGAGCAGGGAGAGGGGAAGGGGGTGAGGGCCTTTTGATCTCCCACATTCGCCCCTGCGGAAGCTACAAGAGCACTGTACGACTCCCACATTCGCTCCTGCAGAAGTAACAAGAGCACTGTATCATTCCCACATTCGCTCCTGCAGAAGCTACAAGAGCACTGTACGACTCCCACACTCGCTCCTGCGGAAGTTGTAAGAGCACCGTATTACTCCCACATTCGCTCCTGCGGAAGTTGCAAGAGTACTGTTCGACTCCCACATTCGTTCCTGCGGAAGTTACAAGAGCACCGTATCATTCCTGCACTCGCTCCTGCGAAAATCACACCCGCACAGTACCCCTGTCACATTCGGGATAATCAAAGTAACATCCCTGCTGTTCGGCCCTTAGGTGTTTATGAAGAGCTGCCAAAGCCACCGTGTGGGACAATTGGGTGAGGAGGGCCCCTGACGCCAGTCTTGTGCGGTGTCCCTGCCAGCCGCAGTTAGGTTCTGGTGGGAGACGCTGTTGTGATAAGCAGTTACAGGTAATCAGGGTTTTTCTGTTTTAGGGGGTAGGGAAAGCCTCGGGTTTGAGAATTTATGGGTAGATTAGTGTTAGCGATAGAGGTATATTCTCTGTAGGGCAGATAGCCAAACGATGTGCGTCAGCTTAAAGACAACCGTCACAGAAAGACATTGAATGAAAAAAATAGACCTTCATACACATACAATTTCGACAATAAGCGACTATCCTTTTGACTTTGACCTTTCAAAAGTTAAAGAGTATGTTGATAAGTTGAAAATAGACGCTCTAGCTATTACAAATCACAATGTTTTTGACTTAGCACAATACTTACAGATTAAAAACAGTCTGACAATAACTGTTTTCCCAGGCATTGAAGTCGACTTAGAAGGCGGTCATCTTTTAGTAATAACTGATTCAGACGAATTTGAAATTTCAAACTTTGACGAAAAGTGTAAGCAAGTTTCTGCCTTAATTAAAACAAATACGGACACGCTGACTATTGCTCAATTCAAAAGCATTTTTACAGAGCTTCACAAATACATTCTAATACCGCATTACGACAAAAGTCCAGAAATAAAGAAAGCAACAATATTAGATTTACAACCTAATATCACATCAGGTGAAGTAGCTAGTATCCCAAAATTTAAACGAATGATGAAAGAACAGAATGGGCTAACACCCGTCCTGTTTAGTGATATTCGTTTTAGTAGTAGTTTAGTTGACTTTCTGACAAGACACACATTTGTTGACCTTAAAGAAATTTCGATAGCAGGAATTAAATCGTGTTTTGCAGATAAATCAAAAATCTCACTTACAAAAGAAAGTGGTAATGATTTTTTTCAAGCTACCGATGATGGCTTAGAATTATCAACTGGTTTAAATATTATTTTGGGTGGTCGTTCTTCAGGTAAAACAGTTACTCTTGATAAAATAGCTGCATCTTCAGGAAGTGCTAAATACATTAGGCAATTCTCGCTTCTTCAAAATGATGAAGAGACTTTTAATAGGACAAACGACACTAGACTAAGCATTGTGAATAACAATTATTTAACTGAATTTAAATCAATAGTTGAAGATGTTGTTCAAGTTGACCTTAAACAAAACCTGCTAAGCATAGAAAGCTATTTAGAGTCACTTAAAAAATTTGCAACAGAGAGTGAGAAAAAAGATTTGTATTCGAAATGCTTGTTATTCAGTGAAGAACTATTTTCATTAGAAGATTTCAAAAATCTTGATAAGCTTATTGAATCTGTAACAACACTAATTGAAAACAACGAGTATCAAGACATAATAACCAAATATATTTCTCAGAAAAACCTGAAAGGGCTATTAAAAGAGCTAATCCAAAAAGCAATAGTTTCAAAAGTTGAGAATGAACAAAAGAAATGGTTGAATTCCATCATTAACGATGTTCAGCTTGAATTAAGGGTTAAAACCACTAGCACTTTTATAGAAAACGTGGATTTTTATAAAATTGCAACGGATGAAATGAAAGTGACGAAATTCAATCAAGTAGTTTCAGAACTAAAAAAACCTAGAAATATAAACCAAGAAGAATTAGGCAAGTTCTCAATTATTACAACCGCAAAGCCAATAGAAAGTGCTTCGGATTTACAAAAGATTGGGCGAGACAAAAAAACTTACAGCACAGCACTGGGAAAGTATAACGACCCTTATTACTATGTTCAAAAACTAAGAGAGACAGGTGTTGAAGATGCAAATCTTTATAAGTTCTTCGTAAAAATTGAATCCGTTACACTAAACAAAGACGGATTTAAAGTTTCAGGTGGTGAGCGTTCTGAATTCAACTTAATTCACGAAATAAAGGATGCTACCAAATACGATATACTTCTAATTGATGAGCCTGAATCTTCTTTTGACAACTTATTTCTAAGAAAGGAAATAAATACGCTAATAAAAGATATGGCACAACTAATGCCAGTTGTGGTAGTTACTCACAATAGCACTGTTGGTGCATCAATAAAACCAAATTTTGTTGCTATCACTCACAAAAACCTTGAAGACGGGGAATTTGTATATCGCATATTTACCGGTTATCCTTCGGATAAAGAATTAAGTTGTTCTGACGGCACAAAAATTAAAAATTATGAAGCAATACTTAATTGTTTAGAAGCGGGTGAAGATGCTTACACAGAACGAAAAACTCAAACTTATGAAATACTTAAAGATTGAAAATAATAAAGGTTTTTATCGACTTGATACAAGCCAAGATATTTGGACAGACCTTGATCAGATTAATAAAGAACATTTATTGGATTTGCTAAAATTTGCTTCAACAAGTGAATTTGAAATGGACGAGTATAAAGACGAAGTACTTCAAAATCCTGCTCATAATATCATTTACAAAAATATCTATGGCAAGTTCAATGACTTTTTAAAGAACAAAACGAGGTTTCAGGACAGTGCCGAATCAACCTATAAACAAGCAATTGAAAAATACCAATTAAAATGACAGACAAGAAAGCCGAACGCACAACAAAAGCTATAACCAATGGCGGGGTTCAGTGTAAATTCGTATGTAGTTTTCAAATTACGTTTGGTGTCGGGGGACAATGACGCGCTTCGAAAACCCGCCACTGGTCATGCACAAACGTTGGCAGTAATTTTCATTTGAATACGATTAAAGAAATATTCGATAATCCACCTGGTCAGTGGGCACTAAGAGGTGATCCTTTTCTTTGGATGGATTTGGAAGGAACACTTGATACACGGACTATAGACATGTCTTTGGATGAGTTTGATGAACTGCTTAGGTTAACTTTCAATAAAATTTTAAAGGAGAAAGGTAGACAGGTTTCAAAAGAGACGTATATCATTGACGAATATCCAAAAGATGGAATGTCTGGAGGGGGTATATCGTTAACATGGTGGAACGAAGTTGGATTGCCGCTGCTCAAGGATCGGTATACAAATTTGAAAAAATGAGAACTACTCCCTCAACAAGCGCGAGCGTCTCGCTTGTGCTTAGTGGGCACTTGAATAAAACATGAAAAAACTATTTACTGAAAAACAAATCAGTGTTTCCGCAGTTCTTGGCGGGCCGTTACCTCCAGGCATTCTTATTTACCAGAACCTTAGAAGACTAAACAAAGAGAAAGAGGCTTACATCACAATCGCTGCTACTCTTGTTTTTACAATTGGTCTGATATATGTCCTTTCTATTATTCCAGAAAGCGCTGATGACAGAGTGCCTTTGCAAATTGGACCAAGTTTAATTGGCTTAGCTTTTTGGGGGGTGTATCATTTGCTATTGTCTGAACCGATAAAGAAAGAGTTTGAGGCTGGGGCTTCTTCAGAATCAAATTGGAAAGTAGCTGGTACAACAGCCCTGGGTATCGTGCTGTACCTCGGAATCGCCCTCGGCATAGGGTTTTCACAGCCACCTTTTCCGGGTGAGAAGATGTCCTTCCAGAATAACGAGATCTATTATGATGAGAATACCAACACGGAAGATGTAAAGAAGCTGGCCGATCAACTTTTCCTTATAGGGTATTTTTCAGAAGAGTACGCGAACACCGCAAGACTGGAAACTTGGGAAACCCGATATGTAGTGACTCTTCCCATCAGCAAGGACTTTTGGACTGATCCGGCAGTGATCAGCGACCTCACTAGTTTGAAGTCGCTGCTGGAAGTGGAACTCGGTAAGGCGGTAACTCTCACTCTTGAGGATTACCAACTTGATGGCAAAACGATAACAAAGAGTTTGTGAGGACTATAAGAATCATGGCACTTAGACCAAAAAAGTGAAACTAGTCCTCCTAACCACAGTTGACAACCTTATCGATGCGGAACTGCTTGCCAGCAATCTGAGAAACCATGGAATTGAGTCAGTCCTGTTGAATAAGAACTTTTCCAGCTTGTTTCCTAATTACTTTGGCATCATGGGGTCGGGGATTCAGATAAAGGTGCTGAGTGAAGACATTGAGGAAGCTCGAGAAATTACAAATCTAAATGGCGGTAGGATTCAGTGTCCAAATTGCAAGTCTGAGAAACTCACGATTAATATTGAGAAACGGGGGTGGAGGACTTTGCTGCTGTTGTTTGCGATGTTGTTTGTGGCACCAATCGGGAATCTAATTAACTTTTATTCGTGCAACGAGTGTGGAACAAATTTCAAAAGATGAAGAAATCAGATAGTCTCAAGTCTGCGACTAAGGTTTTGATAAGCAGGAAGTTCATAACTTCCGAAGGAAGGTCACGCCAATGGGCCTAAGTTACAAATCTATGAAGCGCTATTTAGTCGCGATAGTAAGCACTGTTTTGGTTGTAGCTACTTATCAGATGATCAATATCAGGTTGTTCACACTTGACATAACTAGACATACACGTGACGTGCTTTTTTCGGATTTAAGAAGTAATCCACCCATAGATACAAGCATCGTTTTGTTGAATTTGGGAAAATTGAAGCTTACTGATATTGATTCCTTGATTGAACCAATAAAGAAATGTCAGCCAAAAGTGATTGGTATAAATCTATGTCATTTTAACGAGCCAACACTGGACTTCCAAAAGAGATATGCAAATGATCAAAGCATCGTGTTTGTCACCTGCGATCGTTCACAATCCAATACAAGGTCTGGAGCTATCATAGACTTGGGTAACAAAGTGACACGCTTTCGAACTGATCACGGAGATTACTTTGAATCGAGGTTGACTAATTTTAAAGGCACCGGCAACCCATCGGAAATAATAAATTTTGGGAGCAAGCATTTTTTTCGAGTGGAGCTAGCACAGCAAGAATGGTGGACGGAAACAGATCTGCTAAAAGATAAAATTGCTTTGGTTGGATATATGGGTGACTATTTGACAGATAGCCTATACTACTTTACTAGCTCGAGGATTACCCCTCTAAACGAACATTTTGGGGAGTCGAATATGTTACCAGATATGTATGACATTGAAATAAGTGGTCATATTGTTTCAATGATCAATTTCAGGGGTTTCATACATGAGCTTGATCTGATAACGAGAGTTGTTGTTCTTTTGCTAATCAGTGTTTTCTCAGTCCTTATATTGACTTATTCAAAGACCCGATGGATTGCACTTAATATAGTCATCGCTGGAATCCAATTTGTGGTGCTAGCCGGATTCGGTTCTTTTTTGATTGTTTATTTATTTGATAAGGGATATTATTTAAATATTGATGAACTGCCGCTTTCACTCGTGATTGTCGCTGCGGTAACCTCCTTTTTGAATATTGTTGAGGAAAACTCGGAAGTCAAGAGTAACTAACTAAAGTGCACTAGTTTGTGTTCCGCGAAATCGGGTGTTTGTATAAATAGGAAGTTTGTAACTTCCGGTTGCTCTGATTTACATACTGAAACATAGAAACAATCGAAACCACTAATCTGACTATGATGAAAAACCTGATAGTATCGTTTCTGTTGCTGTGCTCTGTATCATTTATAAATGCGCAGGAGCAATCATCACCCATCTTATTTATATATGATGCCAGTGGCTCCATGTGGGGACAACTAGCCGGTAAGACGAAAAAGGAAATAGCGTCAAATGTTTTAGCCTCAACAGTTGGCAACTTACCAGAGAATCAAAAGGTAGGATTGATTGTCTACGGTCATCGGCAAAAGGATGATTGTGATGACATTGAATACAAAGTAGAACTAACTAATACTTCAAAATCCAAACTCACGGATGCTGTCAGAAGCCTGACACCCACCGGAAGAACGCCTTTGGCAAGAAGTGCTGCAATGGCTATCCAATCACTCAAAGAGAACAACACCCGGGCTACCATTATTCTCATTACAGATGGTATTGAATCCTGCGATGGCAATATCTGTGAACTTGTTGCAAGTGCCAAAGCCAGCGGCATCGATTTTAAGCTTCATGTTGTAGGCTTCGGACTGAAGGAAGGAGAGACTCAGCAACTTGAATGCGCAGCAAGCGCTGGTGGCGGACATTACTACGATGTGGCAGATGCAGAAGCTCTGGGTGATGCACTAACGGAAGTTACAACACAGACAGTAGATAAGCCAGCTGTAAACTTTTCGGTATATGCTGTGAAGAACGGAAAGCCAGTTGACGCCTGGATAAAGCCGATTGAAGTGGCCACAAAAAAGGTCCACTTCGGATCAAGAACATACCGAGATACCGCGTGGGTTTATTTGCCACCTGGGAAATACAATGTTGATATAAAACCGTTGGAAGGTTCAGACATACCTGCTACTACTATTCAGATTGAAATGAAGGAGGGTGAAGCAAAGCATCAAGACATAAGCTTTGACGGAGGAACTTTGGAGGTTACGACCACAAACAACGGTGAACCCTGGGATGCTGTGGTGAAGATGTACGACAAGAATACAGGGAAAGTTGTGGCCAATACGAGAACTTATGGGGTAGCCAAGCAAATGGAAGTTCCTGCGGGGAATTACCGAGTGACCTACCTGGCGTTGGCATTGGAAGGTATCGATATTAGTGCTGAAGTTAATGATGTGCAGATAAATGCCGGTAAGGTCAATTCCATCTCACATGACTTTAAAAGTGGCATTGCCATGATTGGTGTGAAAACCGCGAGCGGAGAACTCATTGATGCCACTGTCAATTTTCATGAAAAAACAACCGGGAAGAATGTGGCTGCGAGCAGAACGTATACCTCTGAAAAAAGCAATCCAAGAAAATTTGTTTTGAACCCAGGCACCTATGAGGTGAAAGTGATGACTTTGGGAGTGCACAAAGGCAAAAACGAAACCTTCACTATTGTAGTTAAAGAAGGTGAGATTGTTGAAAAGATATTGAGTTATTAGACTGATGAAGGACTCTGGATGAAATCAGAATCAATGAAAAAGAACAGCTCCAGCATACTGCCGGAGCTGTTGAAGTTTATCTGCCATTGAGTCCGTTGTGAATAGTTCTGGTCACCTAAAAATCTGTCCAGGACCTCACAGCCCTGACACTGCCTGGATTTGCTTTTGCATTTAAAGTGGGGCTTTGGCCAGGAACAAACAGATAAATGAAAGCATTATTTACATTGCCAACCTGCTCCGAGGAGCTCCAGGTGACCACGGAGAAATTGGCGCCTCCGTTTGCGATAGCGGTTGCATTTATAATGGCGCTGTTCGTATACATTTCTCCTAATTCGTCAATCGAAGGCAAATACCAGTCCGAAAAACCATTGAGCGTTAGATTGTCGCAGAGGGAAGCCGCATACGTCCCAGCTCCCTGACTGGTGACTATTGCAGTGGTGTTTGCCTGTCCCGTTCCTATAGCCGTTGCAGTGGCTCCGGTTCCAATGTTTGAGCCGTTGTTCCATGATACGGTGGTACCGCTATTAAGATCACTAACAGTACAAACAAGACCTCCGTTATTCGTTCCGTTGACCCAAAAAATGACACCCCCGAATTTGAATTCCCCTACTTCATGTAAATCAAGTAAGTCAATTGTTGCCGTTAGCGATGCATTGAAACCGGAATTGTCAACCTGAACAATGGCTGTAATCGTTGGACTTGTTTCAAAGTTGAAAAGCACCGCGTTGGCTACCGTCAATTCACCTGTGGTAGGATTGATGTTCAGAGCGCCAGTGGGTGTTTGTGATGTGATAGCATAAGTAAGAGCACCATCATCTGTCGCGTCTACCGTTCCAATAACCTGCCCATTGGTGGGATTTTCATTTATTGTTTCTGAAAAGTTCTGAACGACTAGTTCGTTCACGTTGTTCAAGCTAATGCTAACAGAAGCCGGGTTTTCTGCATCTGCAACCGTAACAGTTGCCGTAATGGTTGGATTCGATTCAAAGTTGAACAACGAAGCATCTTGCACAGTTAGCTCACCTGAACTGGAGTTGATGTTGAGGGCACCGCTTGGCGACTGGGCGGTGATACTGAATCCTGAAGCGCCTGTGCTGGCCTGCATCGTACCAATAGCTTGCCCCGCTGTGGGGTTCTCATCGATGGTCACCATGAGGTCTTGAATTGTAACTTCAAAGACGTTAGTGAGGTTAATAGTTACTGTCGTCTGGTTCTCGGTATTGTTACTAGTCACGGTCGCGGTAATGGTAGGATTGGTTTCGAAGTCGAACAACGAGGCGTCCGCCACGGTCAGCTCACCAGAACTTGAGTTGAGGTTCAAAGCCCCGGTGGGTGACTGTGCGCTGATTGCAAAACCTGAGGTACTTCCATTAGTCTGTATGGTACCCAATACTTCACCAGGAGCAGGGTTTTCTTCTATTACAATCTCAAGGCTTTGTGCCGTTGTTTCGTTTACGTTGGTAAGGGTGATGGTAACGGCAGCCGTGTTTTCTCCATTTTCTGCGGTGACGGATGCAGTTATGGTAGGGTTTATCTCAAAGTCAAATAGCGCTGCATTTTTTACCGTCAGTTCGCCTGAGTTGGCGTCAATGCTTAGCGCATCTGATGGAGTTTGAGAAGTAATACTGAAGTTCAAGGCGGTGCCGTTTTTGACTTGAATTGTCCCCACAGTTTGGCCGTTGGTTGGATTTTCGTTCATGGTAACACTCAAATCCTCAAGGCCTACAGTTGTGATTTCATCGTCCTTGTTGCAGCTGGAGGTTGCTAGTATCATCGTAAATACAATGAGGTTAATTGCTTTTAGTCTTTTCGTCATGAGAAGGTTTCAGTTTTTTGTCAATTCACTTTCTATCCAATCACTGACTAAGTCCCGGCTGTGAGTTATGCCAGGAACGTACATCTCCGTGGCAAACCTGAAGCAAGAAATAGCTCAGTAAGGATAAAGGTGCGACCGTGATGGTTCTCGAGAAATAGTGAATCTAGATTCGATGGCAACGAATAAATATTCGCCTGGTGTGAATCAAGAAGCGCTTTTGACCAGCTGAGGAAGGATTTGAAAACGGTGGCGTAGAAAGGAGGGTACTCAGAGGTTGTATTTCAGGAAGGTTGTCAAAAATGACTCTTTCTTTCGTGACGATACGGGGATTTTCTTTCCATTTTTCAAATAGATAACACCTGATTTATCATATTTATCTATGAACTTAAGGTTGACTAAGAACGACTGGTGTGGTCGTGCAAAGTTTACTTTTTCAAGCCTCTCTTCGTATTCCTTTATGGGTTTGGAAGCTACATATTTTTTGCCATCAGCCAGATGGAATGAAGTATAGCCCTTATCGGATTCACAAAATAGCAACTCTTGAAGGTTTATAACCTGAAGCGAGTCGCTGAGGGAAAGCACAAGGGTTGCCTCGTCCTGGTGCCACACTTTTTTGACTTTTCTTATTTGTTCCTTCTGTGCGTTGATGGGCAAGGCCTTCACTTTTTGGAGGGCCACTTGTAGCTCTTCTACATCCACGGGTTTTAAGAGATAGTCCACCGCGCCCATTTTCAGTGCTTTGAGTGCGTACTCCTCATAGGCGGTAATAAAGATCACCTTAAAATTCAGATGCTCGGTTTTGTCTAAGAAATCGAAGCCTGTGCCGTCTGTAAGGTTGATGTCCAGAAACACAAGATCGGGCTTGCAGGCATTGGTGACGATAACCGCTTCTTTAACAGATTCACACTCGCCAATAATCTCGACTTCGGTTTCAATGCTCTGTAGCAGCGCTATCAAACCTTTTCTGATATACTCCTTATCTTCAACGACAAGTGCCTTCATCAACTCTCTGATAATTTATACGGAATAAATAAAGTAACCCGAGTGCCTTGTTCTTGATATTTTTTTCTATCTTCTATGGTAATAGCACTTTGCCCAAGAAAATCTTTTGATAAAAGTTGAAGCCTCTCAGCGGTAATGGTAGTAGCTAATGATTTTTTATTTGTATTTGCTTTTATTGACATGGCATCGATACCTATACCGTTATCGGTGATGGTGCAACTCAATTTTTTGTCTTCAAAAGTCAAGCGGACTTTTATTTCGCGATGATCCTGGCCATCGGTAAACGCGTGCTCGACTGCATTTTCGATGAAAGGCTGGATAAGCATCGGTGGAATCAAAAACAGGTTAATGTCGATATTGTTATCCACCTCCAGGCGATAGTCATAAGATGGATCGGTATCTAAATTTTTCAAGGTCATATAATGGTCAATAGCATCCAGTTCTTGAGCAAGCGGAACCGTCTTGTCTCTCGAATTCTCCAGGACTATGCGCAGGAGCTTGGAGAATTTTGAGAGGTAAGTAATAGATTTTTTCTCTTCCTTGTTCAAGATCATTCCCTGCAAGACCGAGAGTGAATTGAAGATGAAATGGGGGGTCATTTGTGAGCGCAACAATTTTTGCTCAGTGATGATGTTTTGGTTCTTGACTTTGATGGTATTGAATTTTTGGTAGAAGACCACGGTGCCCAGTAGACTGGAGATCATCAGGATTCCAATAATCGCCCAAAGGTAGTTCTGCCTTGACTGAGCCAGGTCTTGAGAAGTGGTCAGCACTGTCTTGCTTAATTCAAGTTCTCGGATGTTTGCCGAGTCTAATGCTTGTTGGTATTTGTATTCGCTCTCCAGCTTGGCAATTTTTTCGATGCTCTCTTTGTTGAAAAGGCTGTCGTTCAATTCCTTGAATCGTTGGTGACTTTCTAGGGCTTTTCGGTAGTTACCAGTTTCCTGATATATGATTGAGAATAGCTCCTCAATTTCCTTTTCAATATTCTTAATATTAAGTTCAGTGAGTAGTTCTTTACTTCTTACACCATTTTGTATTGCAGGTTCATAATTTTTAAGCATCGCGTGTGCCTTGGCCAACCCATAATAGGAAACGGCCAAACCTCTTTTGCCACTAACACCCATATTGGTTTTGCGTGCCTCCTCATAATAGCTTAGGGCCTTTTGATAGTCCTTTAACTCAAGGTATACATAGCCAATATTATTCAGTGTAAAACCGTTGATGTATTCGTTGTCTATTTCTTTACCCGCCTCGTATGCCTGGGCATATAGTTTAAGCGCCTCGTCATAATTTTTCACCTCAGTATGGAACAACCCCAATGCATTTGATGTCTCGGCTATTCTTTTTTTATCGCCTAATTTTTTTTGAATTTCCAGAGCTCGCTCAGAATACGCCAAGGCTTTATCATATTTTTCCAAATTCCCGTAGAGGAGCCCCATGTTGTTGAGTGATAGGGATATTAATGCGGTATCTTTCCGTTGTTCACTGATCGCCAATGATTCATTGTAGAATTCCAAAGCCAAATGATACTGATCTTGTACCAGATAAATATTGCCAATGTTCATAAGGCACCTTGATGACATGTGTTCATCTTGAATCTCTCTACTTATTTTGAGTGCCTTTTCGTAGTAGTCTCTTGCATTTATATAGTCTCCAATTTCAAAATAGGCGACTCCTATTGTTCTATAGATCCCAGCCACACCTTTTTTGTTCCCCATGGCCTCATCTTCACTGGCTGATTTTAGATAGTATTCGATCGCGTCCTGGTAGGTTCCTTTTTTCTGCAGGAGCAGCCCTATACCGTTGTAACATTTAGAGATACCCGGCTTGTATTCAAGACGCTTATATAATTGCAGTGCCTCTTCCAGGTATTGAATTCTTTGGTCGAGATTTGTTTTGCTGTTTTCGATTATCCCGTTCAGGTACAACACTTTAGCCTTTCCCATAGTATAGCTAAGAGAGTCGGCTACTTTTTCAGATTTTTCTAAGTATTCCAGGGTGATTGCAACGTCCTTTTCAGAATATATTTTGGCTAGTTTATTCAACAAATTTACCAGCGTGGTATCGTTTGCCTTATGCTGTTGCAAAGCGCGTTTGAGGCTGTCAATTTGGTTGGACTGTGCTGAAGCTGTAGCCGTGAGAATGCATAGCAAAAAAATACTGAGGCCGAACCTCAAGCCGATAGCGGCTCCATGGGGACCTGGCGTCATTCGTTTATTGGCTGGATGAGATAACTGTGGGAGTTGCTCCGTTGTGCTTTAGGTGGATTGGTACATTCATAGGCTATCGTTTCTGGCAACTCGATTCAGGGGCAAAATACATGTTTTTGCTTTCCTGAAAACAGCGAGTCATCAGTTTTGTTTGTAGCAATCAACCAAAATATCTTTCAGGTGCTGCCATGAAATACTCCAGGCACTGTCTACCTTTGACTTCGTTTGAGCAGAACCAAGCGACAGCGACAACAACCAATGAATGGAAAACGCATTATTTGATTTTATATCGAAATACATTACCCTGACAGAAGAGGAGAGGAACGCAATACTTTCATTGGACCTATTTCGCTCGGTGAAGAAAGGGACCACCTTACTCGAAGCAGGACAGCAATCCAAAGACAGTTATTTTATATTAAAAGGGTGTATTCGGATTTATTATTTAAAAGAAGGAGAAGAAAAAACTACTGCCTTCTACACAGAAATGGAGGCATTGACACCTCCTTGTGTAATAAATAAGACTCCTTCCGAATATTTCATCGGTTGTGTTGAGGACTGTATTCTTCTGGTTTCAGATTCTGATATGGAAGCAGAAATGAACAGTAAGTTTCCAAAGTTTGAACTAATGTGTAAAATGTTGGCGGAAGAAATGTTGGCCCAACAACGAATAGATTTTGACGAGTTTAAGACGTCTTCGCCCGAAGAACGATACCTGAGCTTGGTAGAAAAAAGACCAGACCTAATTCAGCGTGTTCCACAACACCAGCTGGCGAGCTATTTAGGCATCAAACCTCAATCATTAAGTCGGTTAAGAGCAAGAATTACAGAGAAAGACAGAGTTTAAGACTCCTTTCTTAACTTAAGTGAACGAGTTATTCTAACTCGCCAATCCACTTTTGCAGCCTCGTTTCAATTAAAGAGGAAAGAAATGCAAAAGAAAGTTTTATGGATTGGGCTTGCCCTCATGTTGGCAAGCAGTGTACAGGTGTATGCACAAAATAACAAACAAGGCAGCACTTACAAGCGGTGGTTCGTTGGCAGCACGCTGTATCTATTGGGTAATTTTGATAACACAAACAACCCGGAATATATACAGTTAAATGTTGGATACAGGATAACACCTAAGGATGTTGTTTCCTTTAGGTTTAAAAGATCCATTTACTCCTGGCCAATAGGTATTCCTTTTGGATCATCATCATTTGATGCACCGGGAGAAAACTATCCCGGACATGCACGCATACTTGCACCTACATTGGGCTACCAGCGTTTCTGGTGGAAAGGAGCCTATACATCCGTCCAGGCGCTGAATGCTTTTGAAAAATACCTGGATGAGGACGATAAAAAA
Organism: Cyclobacteriaceae bacterium; assembly: GCA_050185175.1. Taxonomy (GTDB): domain Bacteria; phylum Bacteroidota; class Bacteroidia; order Cytophagales; family Cyclobacteriaceae; genus ELB16-189. Next base: position 8,432 of record JBFWZR010000020.1, on the reverse strand, counting down.
ATTGGAAACGGATACACGTTATATCTGGACTTCTATCTGGGCTACCAGTTTAAGTTTTTTAAAAACCGGTTCTTCTTTGAACCCGCAATAGGATGTAGTACCTGGCCTGTTAGGACGAACGTTCCGGAAAGCTTTAAGTCGGTTGAAAACAAATGGTCTAGCTACTTTATTCAACCTGGGTTTGATTTTGGATTTAACTTTTAACATCCCAATTGGGAATTACTATTATGAGAAAGATCGTCATTTATTTCGCATTGCTATTGCTTGTGGCACTTGTTAGTTCATGTGGCATCGGCACCGCCCTTGTTACCAACCACAACCAAAACGCTACAGAGGTACACTTGAGTGGAAACAACTTTAAGGTAATTGATCAGGTAAGTGGAAGTTCGGAAACGTCTTATGTATTGGCAATTGGCGGCATGGACAAACGGCAACTTTACGAAAATGCGTATTCAGCGATGATGAAGAAAGCCAACTTGCTGAATGGTTCCAAAGCCATAGTGAACGTGATGACAGAGGAGCACATCAGTGGTTTTGCTCCCTTCTACGTCATAAGAACGATAACGGTGAGTGCCCAGGTGGTTGAATTTACCAGATGAGGTCAAAGGAAGGGGCTCTGTATAATTCTATTTATGCCCATCCTTTCTTTCAGCAGTTAACATTATTCAATAAAGAAATGCATATGAAAAGATTATTCATTGGTTTTGTTTTAATAATAGCCAGTACGTTCCAACTCAAGGCACAGTATGCCAAAACAGACAGCACCTACAAGCGGTGGTATGTTGGCAGTACTTTGTTTTTGCTGGGTAATCTCAGCACTACAAATAACCCTGAATTCGTACAGCTTAATTTAGGTTATCGCATAACCGGGACGGATGTAATTTCTCTCGAGTTAATTACCTGGAAATATGCCTGGCCGCTCGGTATTAACCCGTTCTTTAGCAAGTCATATGGAAAGCAGGAAGAGAAATTTCCTGGCTACATAAGAGATTACGGTATTGCAGTTGCTTATCAAAGATTTTTTTGGAAGGGTCTTTACGCTGCGGTTCACGTCATGCCGATGTGGCAGAGATTTGTGGATGACAACGGTAATAAGGTGGACAGCGGGTTCCAAATATTTAACTCTTATCGGGTTGGCTATCACGTTAAGCTCTTTAAGGATAGGTTTTTTATACAACCCTCACTGGGTATTGCAGGCCGTCCTTATCACACTGAAATGCCTGACGGTTTCAAAAAAAAGGATGACAAGTGGCCAAAATACACACCTGAACCGGGACTGCATTTTGGATTCAATTTTTAACTATTTAGCAATGAAAGAAAAAATTAACATAATCACTCAGTTGGGTGTACTGGTTCTGATCGCACTATTTTTAAATGCATGCGGCAAATCGGATGATCCAAAGCCTGCTTATCCCAAAGATGTTTCAGTAGAGTATAAAGTATCCGGTATGGGAGTCAATCAGGTGACCTTGTTAAGTTACACCAATGCCACTGGCGGCTCCACTAAATTGACAGATACCATCATTCCATTTTCGGTGTCATTCAACAGGACGGTAAATGTAGGAGACGATCTGGGGCTATCTGTTTTACACAACAACAGTGCGACTGGCAACCCATTCAACGTACGACTGGAAATTTATGTGGATAATAAGCTCGTGAAAACGGAAACCTATGAAGGAACCAGTAGTATTGTCGGTGCGATTGTGCATCTCTTTTACTAATTAGTGATCGGATATTGATCCGTAACGCCTGAAGAGAATGGCTCTGGGTCAGCGTGTGCGTATGAATTCCTTTCATTTATTTAAACAATCCGGATAACAGGTAGAGTCGTGTTGATGCCCAATACCAGGCCATTCAGGGAAACGGTATTATATCAATTAGAATTTTGAAAGCAAAGTGCTAGCTTCATAGCCAAGCTATGCAAATGCTTATGAGATACTTTGGAGTCTTATCACTGGCCGCATTGTCGATTCTTACTGGCTGTAATCAACACGCACAGCAACCCACTTCAAATGAAAGTGAGGTAACCCCAACAAACCTTACCGAGGATGTTTTGTCGCAGCTTACGTGGATGGGTCAACCGGAAACTGTAGCGCTCACGGATCAGGGGCTGGAGGTAAGTGTGAAGAGGGGTACCGACTTTTTTAACAATCCTGAAGACGGAACAGTGGTGGGTACAGCGCCCTACTTGCATACTAACATGGCTGGTGATTTTGTAGCGACTGCCCTGGTGCAACCTGACTTCTCCTCGCAGTGGAATGCAGTTGCACTGATGGTCTACCTCGACAGTTTGCATTGGATAAAGTTTGGCTTCGAGAACTCAGATGCTACTGGGCCCGGCATCGTTTCGGTGGTGACCAAAGTAACTTCAGATGATGCCAATGGAGTCGTGCTGAATGACTTGGATAGGGTGTGGCTATCGATAGTACGCAAAGGAAACAACTATGCCATGCACTGGTCTTCTGATGGAAGGAATTACAAGATGGCGCGATTGACCGCAATGCCATTAGCGGATTCAGTAAAAGTGGGAGTGGAAGTCCAGTCACCTGTAGGCGAGATGGCGCGCCACCGTATTATTTTCTTTGATGTAAAGAAGGAGACAGCAGAAAGTCTACGTGATATCAATAAACAGGAGAATCAGTAAAATGTCGAAGGTGGTGTCAGGTCGGAAGACTTTACACCCATTGGGAAGTTGTTATTAGCCTAATTCTATTCCAAAACAAACTCTACATAATCTGTAACTAAGTTTAATAACCGAGGTTTTCGTGCATAACCAATCCATTTAGGTCTATGATGAAGATCTCAAGCTACCTGCTGCCGTTCATCCTCTTTTTTCACTACCCCGCTTTCAGCCAGGACAAAGAATTCGCCTCCAAAGTTGAAAACTACATCAGGCCTTATGTCTCAAGCCAAAACTTTAGCGGCAGTATCCTCATCTCGCGAAAAGGAAAAATTGTCTTCAGCAAAGCCTACGGTTATGCTAACCAGGAACTCAAAGTGCCCACTGAGCCGACCACTGTCTTTCATCTCGCATCCATTTCCAAAACTTTCACCGCTGCTGCAGTTTTGATGCTTGAGCAGAAGGGTCTGTTAACCACCGGAGACACTCTTTCCAAATATATTCCGGACTTTCCATCTGCTAGTCAAATGACTATTCATCATCTACTTGCCCATACTTCCGGCATCACAGATATCAATGACCTGCCAGAATATGATTTGGCCAGCCTTCAACAACAAACTCCCGCATCGCTTGTTGCTCTGCTCAAAACCAAGCCACTTGAATTTCAGCCGGGTGAGAAGTACTCATATACCAGTTCCAACTATGCGCTGCTTGCGCTCATCATAGAACAAGTCTCAGGTATGACCTATGGAGATTATCTCAAAGAGAACATTTTCAAGCCATTGAAAATGAATCAAACCTGGCACCATGCAAACATGATAGACATAATTCCAAACATGGCTGAAGGGTACGACACAGATAAAAATTTCGGTTTACAGAAAGCCGCTTACATGGATTGGTCATCCAAGGCAGGAGGGGGTTCGCTAGTCTCCACAACACTCGACCTCGCCAAATGGAATGCAGCACTGTTTGGCATCTCTATACTATCAGAAAAAAGCAAAAAGAAAATGTTCACGGAATATGTCGAATCAGGATATGGCTGGTACATCGGCAAACAGTTTGACAAAGATTATATATTAATGAATGGCAGAGCCCCCGGTGTTTGCACACACATGGGACGGTATCCAGAAGATGAAACTTTTATTATCGTTCTCTCTAATATTAATGTGTACACGCCAAGACAAATTGCCACCGACCTTGCTGGAATACTGTTCAACAAGCCAGTAGATACCCCAAATCTTGATCATAACCTATCTGATGGAGAGTCGCGAGAACTGGTGGGCAAGTACCAGTTTGGAGAAGATTTCTACCGCTCCAATTATCTGCTGGAAGTCACCTCACAAAATGGGAAGCTGTTAAGCAATTACGGAGAACTCGTTCCTAACAAGCCATACCAATTTTTCCAGCGTTCCTATTGGCTCAGGGTTTCGTTCAACAAGAACGCAGCCGGGAATGTAGACAGCGTAACGATTGGCGGCTTTCGAGCGGAGAGGGCGGAGTGATTGACCTTTTCGCATCTCACCCGACTATTGTCGTAAACCTCCCTTAAAGTTTTGAATTTGTTGCCGTCATTTGAATCATAACAAATCGCAAGACTATGAGAAAAATAACTGTCCTTTCGATGATTACGCTGGATGGTGTGATACAAGGTCCTGGTGCACCCAAGGAAGATGCATCAGGTGGATTCAAGTATGGTGGCTGGGTGGCACCCTACGATGATGACATGTACGGCAACATCGTACAGAAGGAACTGTCACAGAAGTGTGACTACCTGCTGGGTAAAAAGACTTACCAGATATGGGCGGCTTACTGGCCTAAGCATGGAGAGTTTTGGCCCGGTATCAATTCAGGTATGAAGTATGTGTTTTCAAAAAAATTGAAGAAGACAGATAAACTGGTGATGGGATGGGAGAATTCAACTGTGATAAGAACGGCAGCAGATATCAGGAAGCTGAAGAATTCAAAAGGTCCGGACATACAGGTGTGGGGTAGTGGTAAACTCGTGCAGCTCTTGTTTAAAAATGATTTGGTCGATGAGCTGCGATTGAAGATCCACCCGCTGATGTTGGGAAAGGGAAAGAACTTGTTCAGTGATGGCGTCATTCCAGCTGCGTTTAGATTGGTAGACAGTTGTGTTACCACGAAAGGCGTATTTATCGCTACGTATGAGCGAGCAGGAAAGGTGAGGACAGGTTCAATTGGGAGTTAGTGCGATTAGCTGCCCATCAGGTGTTTGAAGCTGCCTGTTAAGATTCTTTTAATTATATTATCAAACGATTCTGGAAACCCGGTGCCTGTGGTTTTCGTAACAACGGATCGTTTTGAACCTAAAATTATGTCTACCAGCTACAAGTATCGCATCATTTGTTTTACGCTCATACTTTTTCTCGTGTGGGGTTGTTCTGCACCCGAGAAGAAAACAACATATGGACAAGCCACTCAGGAGTTAGTTCAACTACTCGATGCGCGACCGGATGTGAAGTCCATGCTCGAATCATCTATTGCGAAGGCCGCGGAGGTGAATCCGGACCTGAACACCAATCCCGTTCGGAGCCTTGAAGAATACTATGATTTTGTATCCTGGGCGGAGCACGCGATGCCTTGGACGCTCATTAGCAAAGAAGAGCACGCGGACGTGTTTGAGGATATTTATCAGGGTATCGCCTACTTCTACTTTCTAATTGATCAGCCACTGCCTGAATTGGAGGGCAAGGGTCTGCACAATAATTCATTACAGTACAGTGAGCCCATCGCTTCCTGGTTAACAACATTTTGCAAATCGTGGGGCAGCTACCTCGATAGTGAGGAGTCATGGAATGAGCAGCATTATCAAATGGCGCTAGAGGATCCAGGCTTCGGTCTTCAAAACGGTTGGTATGAAGATGGTTCGAACTGGAAGACTTTCAACCAATTTTTCTCCAGACATCTGAAGTCACCAGATGTGAGACCCATCACAGAGTCAGACAACAATAGTGTTGTGGTGAGCTTTGCGGATTCGGAGCCACAAGGTGTATGGGCTATTGACAGTGCTTCAAACCTTATATCAGATGATGGTGTGCCGGTAAAGTCGGCCACACTTCGATCAGTATCAGCGCTTATAGGCGAAGGTAGCGCATACCAAAATGCATTTGCTGGTGGCACTTTTACCCATTCATTTCTTAATGTGAACGACTACCATCGCTATCACTTTCCTGTCAGTGGTGTGGTCAAAGAGGTACGTGTTATCCAAGGTAGTCAGCCCATTGGTGGTCAGCTGCGGTGGGACAAGGAAAACAACAGGTATGCGTACGACCCCAGTGCAAAAACAGGATGGCAAGTGCTGGAGACCCGCGGGTGTGTGATCATCGAAACGCAGGACTATGGACTTGTGGCCGTGCTGCCAATCGGTATGGTGGTGGTCAGCTCTGTAAATTTTGAGCCCGGTGTACAACCCGGTGCAGAGGTGAGGAAAGGCGATCCTCTGGGGTACTTTGCCTTTGGTGGTTCTGACTTTGTTGTACTGTTTCAAAAAGATGTCAATTTTTCACTCGATGCACCCAGGCGCGAAAACGGAACTGGCTACCAGCACATTTTGATGGGAGAAAAGCTGGGCACGTTGGCAAGAAAGTAGAAATAGAATAAGCCATTTGAATTGATACGAATCGAGAATCCAGAATCGAGAATCTAGTATCTAGTATCCAGAATCCAGTTATGAGTAAAATTAAAGTTGCAGCGTTTTCAATTTCGTTAGACGGCTTTGGTGCAGGTACGGATCAAAGTTTGGAGAATCCATTGGGGATAAGAGGTGGTGAGTTACATGAGTGGGTGTATCCAACAAAGATGTTTCATGAGATGCAAAGAAAGGAAGGAGGTACTGAAGGGATTGATAATAATTTTGCGATGAGGTCATTTGACAACCTTGGCGCGTGGATTTTAGGACGCAATATGTTTGGCCCCATTCGCGGCCCGTGGCCTGATGGTGAGTGGAAAGGATGGTGGGGAGATACACCACCGTATCATGTCCCTGTGTTTGTGTTGACTAATTATGAACGCGAACCATTAGAAATGAAAGGAGGAACCACTTTCTACTTCGTTACCGATGGGATTGAATCAGCGTTGGATAAAGCAAGAAAAGCTGCCAACGGAAAAGACGTTCGCATTGGTGGTGGCGTGTCTACGGTTCGTCAGGTTTTGCAGTTAGGACAGATGGATGAAATGCACCTGGCTGTGTCTCCGGTTTTTCTAGGAAAAGGAGAGCACCTCTTTTCAGGAATCGATTTACCTCGGTTGGGATTCAAAGACCCAGAGATGACTCAAGGGGAAAAGGCGATGCATGTAAAACTCGTTGCTGGTCGTTAGTATTTATCGGTGGTATGTCGTTGACTTGTTCGAGTTGAAAGATAGGGACAAGCGGAATACGTCAGCTTGGGTTAGCGTCCGTTATTAGTTGTCAAATCGTCTAACCTATCTGGTCGTTATCCCGTTCAAACGGGAAACCTTTATCATTAACCTCATATGAAATACACTCTACTCTTCTTGCTCATGGTGTTTTACACCGACATCTTCTCACAGGATGGCAGTGTGAGAGATCTGGATTTTCTAATTGGCAAGTGGGAAGTGCGGGAAGATAATTTCGAGAAGAACTGGTGGGAGAAAACAACACGCATCGGCAAGTATGTAATGGACAGCACGTACATCGAGCTGGAGTCTAAGGCGGTATCGTCTGACGGTAAGCACCGGACCTATCGATGGTATATTCATTATAACTCAAAAGATAAGCGATTTGAAATGTTGTCGATGTTTGGCAATTGGCACAAGGTGCAGTTTGATATTATTAGTTGGGATCCGGCCAGTCGTGTGCTGACGATGCGAAGTGGTCGCGACCCAGGTGTGGATGAATATCACGAGAGATTTGGTGAGATCAGTTTTGATAAGGAATTCAGTCAATATGAATGGAAAGGGGAGAACAAGTACGGTGACCCCAAAAACCCTGGAGTCTGGAAATATGTTGAGAAGGGGAAAAGGGTGGATAGCTAGCAGTCTTGAGTGAGGAATACTGAGACTTGAGTTTTCTGTGACAATTTTTTGGTAAATTTGATTAATGAAAAAAGAAAAAGCCATAGAGACGATCAAGGAACTTCCAGCTGAATTTGATCTGGACGAACTAATCGAGAAGCTGATCTTCGTAGATAAGGTAGATAAAGGATTGAAACAAATTGAGGATGGCAAGGTAATAGGCCACAATGAAGTAAAGGAGATAATCAAGAAGTGGTAAAAGTTGTCTGGACCGAGCTAGCTCTCGGTGACTTGAAGGCAATACATGACTATATCAGCCTCGACTCGAAAACATACGCTAATAAATTTGTTCAGAAACTTATCAGGAGAGTGGATCAGCTTGAGTCCTTTCCAAGATCAGGACGGATCGTTCCGGAATACAACCTAGAATCAACACGAGAATTGATTGAGGGAAATTATAGAATTGTATATCGTGTCTATACAGACAGCATTGGTATTGTCCGGATACATCACTCTGCCCGACAACTAAATGTGAAGTGATGATAGCATGAGTAATAGGAATTATAAGACCTTTAAGTAGTACGATACTAAAAATGTACCGACCTACTCAACAAAACTCAACTCCGCGAACCTCAGTGCTACTTTGTAGTTCTCGTGAAATAGTTCCACGAAGACTCTCAAAGAAGCACTGAGGGTCACAAAGAAAAGCAATCACTTCCTTCCTAACACAGCACCGATCACACCGCCAGTCACACCCATCATCACTGCGTTGACAATCGGATCAACCAATGCGGCTGTCAGGTTCATCATGTTGGAG
>JBFWZR010000019.1:0-48230 GCA_050185175.1 Cyclobacteriaceae bacterium | reverse complement strand
TTCCTGCTTATTCCGAGGTGCTTCCCCGGGAGACAGACATTACAGCTAATCTCACGGCAAAAATTAAGCTTAACATCCCCATTATCTCGGCTGCGATGGATACGGTGACCGAGGCAGAGCTTGCAATTGCCATGGCTCTGGAGGGCGGTCTTGGTTTTATTCACAAAAATATGACCATCGAGCAGCAGGCGGAGCAGGTCCGAAAGGTAAAGAGATCTCAGAGCGGGATGATCCTTGATCCGATCACCCTTCAGGTCAATTCAACCCTTCGTGATGCCGAAAACATAATGCGCGAATTTAAAATCGGAGGGATACCCGTGGTGGATGGAAATGGAAAGCTATTGGGTATCATTACCAATCGTGACCTCCGGTTTCAAAAAAACATGAACAAGCCTGTTGAAGAGCTGATGACCCGAGAAAATCTAATTACGGCTCAGGAAGGCATCACCTTGGAGAAGGCTGAGGTTATACTTCAAAGGCATAAAATCGAGAAGCTGCCGATCGTCAACAAAAAAGGTAAGCTAACCGGGTTGATCACATTTAAGGATATTCAGAAGAAGAAGAACAAACCCAATGCATGTCAGGATAGCTTCGGTCGTTTGCGGGTTGGTGCTGCGGTTGGTGTTACCCCGGATATTTTCGACCGAATCACGGCTTTGAAAAATTCTGGTGTAGATGTAGTAAGTATTGATACAGCACACGGTCATCACAAATTTGTGATTGAGAATGCTAAAAAAGTAAAAAAGAAATTCCCTGAAGTTGAACTGGTGGTGGGTAATGTTGCAACTGGCGATGGAGCAAAAATGTTGGCGCAAGCCGGAGCAGATACCGTGAAAGTTGGCGTTGGTCCTGGTAGTATCTGTACCACTCGTATTGTTGCTGGTGTGGGATTGCCTCAGCTATCCGCGGTTTATGAGGCGGCAAAGGCGTTGAAGGGTTCCGGAGTAAAAGTGATTGCTGATGGTGGTATTCGATTCTCAGGTGATATCGCAAAAGCAATTGCTGCTGGTGCAGATAGTGTAATGATCGGATCTCTTCTCGCTGGAACCGTTGAAGCTCCAGGCGATATGATCTTGTACGAGGGAAGAAAGTTCAAGTCTTACCGCGGCATGGGCTCGATGGAGGCCATGGACAAAGGTTCGAAGGACCGCTATTTCCAGGATACCGAAGACGACATTAAGAAGCTGGTGCCAGAGGGGATTTCTGGGCGGGTACCGTATAAGGGCCTAGTGTCCGAGGTTCTGTATCAGCTCGTGGGAGGCCTGAGAGCGGGCATGGGCTACTGCGGAGCCAAGAACATTCAGAAGCTCAAAGGTGCCAAATTTGTTAAAATCACGGCTGCAGGAGTCAATGAAAGCCATCCACACGATGTGTCAATTACTCAAGAGGCGCCAAACTATAGCCGAAATTAGACTTTAATGGGGATACCGGCCGGTAAAACGGCATTTCCGGAGCTAAACTCCTTTTCCTATTATTGTAAAGCCAATTTTCCGATTGGCTTATTTTTTTATCAATTCCGTCCATTTTGCGAGCTAAGGCCCTCATACGACTTACTTTTTTAGGCTCCTTTATTGCCTGGGTTGTATTGGTCTTTTCGGACGTCACGGTTTTGTTTAGCGACATTAGAGGGCTACGACCGGATGTGCCAGTTTGGTTACCCAGGGTCATGTTCGACCTATATGTCCTTTGCCTTTTCTATTACTATAAGTTCAAAATTGAAAAGGAGGAGAACCTCAACTTCACCGATATCCTCTGGCAGGTATTTGCTACCGGTCTTGTTGCTACAGTCATTTCGCTTGCGCTTCGACTCGTGCTCTTTCTATTGGGCGAAACTGCACTCGCTACTAACGTTTTGTTTGTTGACGTGGTGTACCAAATCAATCTGGCGCTATTTATCAGTTTTTTGATTGCCGCTTATACTTCGTGGAAGAGACTCATTCTTTATCAGAAATCAAAGTGGCTGATTCGCCTGTGGAGAGTGTTCGAATTTACATTGTTATTTGCTCTACTGTATGACAGCATCAATACCTCTCTGAATGGCACGCTTGGCACCATCATCGCAGTGGCGCTTGGAGTGGTTGGTCTGATCCTTTCGGCAAATATGAAGTGGGTTGCTTATCTCAATTTCAAGCAGAAGTGGACTAGCTTGCTGTTGCTTCTGTTGGCGTTTTTCTACCTGGGATATTTTCTGTACACCGTTACTCGTCTCTCAGATTTCATCAGCATCCAGTCGACATCCTTTCTTGATTTTAGAGCGCACACGTTTAGTCTTTCAATCTTCGGATTTGTCATCGTTTACAGCTTGTTCTCTTTTCTGGTAATTCTATTCAACCTGCCTACATCGTCAGTGTTTGAACAAAAACTTGAAGAGGTGGTAAACTTCCAGCGAATCAGTCAATCCATTCAAACGGAACAAAACGAAGAGAGCGTATACAATATTTTGTTGGAGAGTTCCGTCAGTTCAGTATTTGCCGATGCAGCGTGGCTGGAGATCAAGAGTGCTTCCGAGGAAGACAAACTTTACACCTACGGAATTTCGGAACCTGAAGCGCGAGCGATCAAAGACCACCTGAGCACCAACAAGGTCAAAGGAGTGCTCGATCAAAGTGTTGACAAAACAAAAAACCTTTCCAAGCATCTCGGCTCTCTGAAGGGAGCTCGTTTCCGTTCGATTCTTTCTTTTCCCATCATGGTGAAGGGCGATTCGATTGGCACACTCGCGATTTTAAAAGAATTGCCGGAAGGGTTTAACAAAGAGATGACTCGGGTGGTCTCCACCTTCGCCAACCAGGCGGGTATCTCCATTGAGAACTTCCGACTCCTCGAGGAAGCATTCCAAAACGAGCGCTACAAAGAGGAGTTGAAAATTGCCAAGATGGTGCAGAAGAGCCTCTTGCCGGAGAACCTCGAATCTGATGGAGACTTTGACATTGCGGCATTTTCGCAGTCAGCGGATGAAGTAGGTGGCGATTACTACGACACGATTCGAATTAACGAAAACAAGGTTGCGTTGATTATCGCAGACGTGTCGGGAAAAGGGACAACAGCGGCATTTCATATGTCGCAGATGAAGGGAATTTTCCACAGCCTTGCGCAACAAGAGTTGGAGCCGACCGAATTCATGGTGCGTGCCAACCAGGCTCTCGTGTTTTGTTTGGAAAGAGGCTCGTTCATTTCAGCTATTTATTTCGTTGTCGACACGGCTAATAAAACAGTTACCTATTGTAGGGCGGGTCATTGTCCTGTGCTTTACTATCACGGTGACACTGACTCGTCTGAATACTTCAAAGACAAGGGAGCAGCGCTCGGGATGGTGAAGAACAAGAGCTATTGCAAGATGATTGAGGTGAATTCTTTTGGGTATAAAACTGGCGACATCATGGTGCTGTACACTGACGGAATCACCGAGGCCAATGACAACAAAGGAGAAGAATTTGGCTACGACAGATTGCAACAAACCCTGATGGAAGTGCGCCAAAAGAGTGCGAGAGAGATTCAGGAGCACCTGATCACAAAACTGTACGAATATTCGGGAACTAAGGACATAAATGACGACTACACGACCATGATTGTGAAGTTTGGCTAGTTAGAACTAATAAAAATTAAAATCGTTAATAACAATGGTTCAGATCAAAAGGCTACAAGAAGAAGGAATAGACACCCTGGCGATAATCGGTGAAATTGACGCCAGTTCATCCATTGAGCTGGATCTCTCGATTGCCAAAAGTGTCGGAGAGGGGTATAAAAAAATTCTGGTGGATTGTGGTTCTCTTGAATACATCTCCTCAGCTGGATTGGGTGTTTTTATGTCCTATATCGAAGAGTTTAGCGATAAGGGCATTTGTATGGTGATGTTTGGACTGAACGAAAAAGTAGAAAACAATTTTAACATTCTTGGACTGGCAGACTTGCTACATATCAGAAACACGAAGGAAGAGGCAAAGCAATTGATCAATGAGCTATCAGTATAACATAGGGTGTAGCCTCAGCAATCTAAAAGGCATTCGTGAGTTCATTCGAACATCACTAAAGGATCACAGCATACCTGAACTGGAGCTGAGCGCGATCATTCTTGCGATTGACGAAATGTGTTCCAATCTGATGATACACGCCCACCACTGCAATCCGGAGCACACAATTGAGCTGAGAATAAACGAGCCAAACCGCGGTGAACTCGTTTTTGAGATTATTGATGACGGCAACGTATTTGACATCAATAAATTCAGTGAACCTCAAATGGACAATCTTATTCACGAAAAAAGAAAAGGGGGATTGGGTATTAGATTGGTGAAATCTATTATGGATAAGGTGGAGTACGTAAATCGCGATGGCAAAAATGTTTGTGTACTGAGGAAAGCAATTCAAATTTAATTCATAAACAAGCTAGCTATATAAAATGAAAAGAAGTTTTGGTCTATTAATCCTCTCATTGATTGTAATTGCAACCGGTCTTGTTACCAGCAGATGTTCATTTGAAGACACGACACCTATTCCAATGGGTGAGTTGGATAGCCTGAATTTGCTCACGCTTGACAGCACAGAGTTTACGTTGACCGTAGCGGACAAGCGCAATTCATATCTGGCAGTGGTGTTCAACCCATTTTGCGAACATTGCCAGGATGAGGCGGTTGAGATTAGAAATAATATTAGTAAGCTGAAGGACGTGACTGTACTGATGATCAGTTCTGAAACAATGGCTGAAGTAAAAAAATTTTCTGAGCGATATGAGCTCAACAATTTCAAGAATGTAAAATTTTTATACGCCAGTCCCGTGGCCACCTACAAGGTCCTCAATGCGTCCTACCTTCCTCACATGAGATTGTATGATAAGGACATTAACCCCATTGAGGATTTTTCAACTACCACATCAGTGGAGAAAATAATGTCTAAAGCAAAGAACTAGATTCACCTTGTCTTCGAAGTTGACAATGAAATTCGTTCGCTTTATTCTTTTAGCAGTTTTGCTACATGCTGGGCATGTTTTCAGCCAGCAGAAGGCCACGTCACTTGTGTTGTTCACCGTTGACAGCAAGCCCGTTGATGTGGATGAGTTTGTATATCTATACAAGAAAAATCATCAAGGCCGGGAAGAAGAATTCACCAAAGAGAAAATTGAGGAGTACCTCACACTTTTTATCAATTTTAAATTGAAGGTAACCGAGGCGGAGTCGCGAGGGATGGGGAACACGGAAAGTTTCAAAACGGAACTGAATGGGTATAAGGCCGAATTGAGAAAGCCGTTCGTAGCTGAAGAAGATGCACTGGATAAACTTGTGAAGGAAGCTTATGACAGGATGAATGAGGAGGTCAAGGCATCTCATATCCTGATTTCTATCAAGGGAGATGCATCACCAAAAGATACGCTGGAGGCTTACAACAAGGCGATAGAGATTCGGGAGCGGGTTATGAAGGGAGAGGATTTTGGAACGCTGGCGCAGGAGTTTTCTAGTGATCCTTCTGCGAAGTCAAATGGTGGCGACCTGGGTTATTTCACAGCACTTCAGATGGTTTATCCTTTTGAGGAAGCAGCATTCAAAACTGAAGTTGGTAAAGTTTCTAATCCTGTGAAGACGCGATTTGGGTATCACATCATAAAAGTAGTCGATCGAAGACCATCCAGCGGTGAGATTGAAGTGTCTCATATTTTGGTTCGAGGAAGCGAAAATAAAAACCGAATTGACGAGGCCTATCAGAAAATTTTGAGAGGTGAAGATTGGACAAAAGTGTGCAAAGAATACTCTGAAGATCCCGGCACCAAAGACAATGGAGGACGATTGCGCCCATTTGGAAAAGGAGCTCTTGCTTCGGCTCCAAGATTTGAGGAAGTCGCTTTTTCTTTAAGAGAGCCGGGCGCAGTTTCGTCTCCGTTTCAAACATCATTCGGGTGGCACATTGTACGAATGGAAAAGAAGATTCCAGTTCCTGCGTTTAGCGAATTGGAGCCAGCATTGAAACGAAGAGTTGCCAGAGACGAGCGGATGACAATTTCCAATGCGAAGGAAGATGAAAGGCGCAAGAAGAAATTGAATTTTAAGGAATCGGCTGAGTTGGATAAGTATCTAAGTCGATTGATGGATTCTACGATTACTAAAGAGGGATGGAAGCCGACAAGTGATGTTGATCTGAGTGCTGAATTGTTTGAAATGAATTCAAGAAAATACTCATTGGCGGATTTCGTGACGTTTGTTGAAAGAAGCCATACATCGACAAAAGAGTCACCGACAACCTATGTAAACAGATTATATGATTCTTATGTCAATAAAGTTTTAAGCAACGAAGAGGATATACAACTTCAACGAGAAAATCCGGAATACAAAAGTCTGGTGAACGAATATAGGGAGGGCATCTTGCTGTTTTCCATAATGGAGCAGGAGGTTTGGAACAAAGCATCAAATGATTCGCTTGGTCAGGTAACCTACTATCAATCGCACCTCGACCAGTACAAAGCAGGCGACAGGGTAGAAGCGAAAATATTCGCAACGCAGGACAGACAATTCAGAGACCAGGTCAAACAAAAAATAGCGCAGGGGGATACTTTGAAATCTGAAGACCTGAAGAAATTTAAATCCATCACCAATTCGCGGGCTTATGAAAAGGGTGAACATCCGGCAATCGATAGGGTCAATTGGGTGATAGGTCTTCAGGAGGCTGAAGCAGACGGAATGTACTATCTTGTGGAGATTAGCAGTCTGGTACCACCAGGAACTAAAAAGTTCGAGGAAGTAAGGGCAAGTGTAATTTCCGATTTCCAGGATGCGTTAGAGAAGAAATGGATTGCAACATTGCGGGCTAAGTATCCCGTGAGGGTGAACAAAAAGGGAAAGAAGAAGGCGATCACCATGCTCACTTCGAAAGGTTGAATCAAAGAGATGTTATTTTGAATCAATTACTACATAACGCTTTCTTTTCGACAGTAACAATTAGTGCCATGGTGGTGCTGCTGTCGGGCTGTGACCTCATCAGAATGAAAAAGGATCAGTCCGGTGAAGATGCCGCGCGAAAGGCGGTAGCTCGTGTAAATGACACGTACCTCTATCTTGATGAGCTGGAAGGTATCGTGACAGCAAGTACACCGAAGGAGGATAGCGCAGGGCGCATGACAGCATATGTAAATAGTTGGATCAGAAAACAGTTGTTGATCAACGAGGCGCTGAAGAGAATAGATATTAACGAGGCAGAAGTAGAACGTAAAATATTGGACTATCGATACAGCCTGATCGGCTACCAATTTCAAAAACTATACATTCAACAGAATCTTACAGACAGCATTTCTGATCAGGAGATTGAGGCTTATTACAACCAAAACATTGACAACTTCATTCTCAAGCAAAATATCATCAAAGGTACTTTTATTAAAGTGCCTCAAGGTGCTCCTCGCGTGAACAGAATTAAGGATTTGATTTTCTCCAACAAGGAAAAGGACAGAGACGATCTGAGATCCTATTGTCTCAGCTTCTCATCGGCTTATCACTTGTCAGACTCTAGTTGGATTGAATTTGATAAACTGGTGGTCAATTCTCCCTTGGCTGAAATTCCAAACAAAATTCAGTTTTTGAAAAGCTATCCATATTATGAGACCAGCGATGCCGGATTCTTGTATTATTTGAAGATAGATGCATATAAAATTTCAGATAATGTGTCGCCTCTTGAATTCGTTAAAGAGGACATAAAAAATATTATTATTAACAAAAGAAAAGTAGAACTTGCGCGCAAATTGGAAGAAGAAGTGTATGAAAACGCAGCGGAAAGTAAGGATTTCGAGATATTTAACTAGCCTGATCATACTGATGGCAGCGGTGTTGTCACCCAAATTGGGGGCACAGGACAACCCGGGTTTTGTCGTTGACAAGATCATCGCCAAGGTTGACAACTACATCGTGTTGAAATCTGATTTGGAGGTGGCGTATCAAAATTATCTTGCGGACGGAAACCCGCAGTCGAGGGAAGCTAAGTGTGAACTTCTCAATCGGATCATCATTAATAAGCTCATGGTTGCCAAAGCGGAAATTGACTCAGTGGTGGTAACAGATGATGAGGTTGATCAAAATACAACACGGAGGATGCAGTTGATTCTTCAGAATTCTGGTAACTCTCCAGAAGAACTTGAAAGAGCATATGGTAAGACGATGGATGAAATAAGGCTCGACCTTAGAGACCAAATCCGCGAGCAGCTACTGGGCAATGAGATGACGCAACAGATTACTAAAGATATTTCTGTTACGCCTGCCGAGGTAAGAAGGTTTTTCAATAAGATACCTCAAGATAGCTTGCCCTACTATTCATCTGATGTAGAAGTGGCGCAAATAGTGCGGATAGTGAAAGTGAGTGAAGCGCAGAAAAACGAAACAAGGAGAAAGCTCGATGACATCCGCGATAGACTTATTAAAGGAGAAGATTTTAAAGAACTTGCTCGAAAATATTCTGAGGACCCCAGTGCGCAATACAATGGGGGTGACATGGGTTACGTGGGAAGAGGGGCCATGGTGCCAACCTATGAGGCTACAGCTTTCAAGTTGAGGCCAGGTGAGATATCGCAGCCGTTCGAGTCGCCATTTGGTTTTCACATCATGCAGTTGATTGAGAGAAGAGGTAATGAATATAACTCAAGGCACATCTTGATGTCGTCCACGCCTTCTGAGGAGGACATTAGCCGCACAGAGAAATTTATGGACAGCCTTAGGCTCGCCATCGTAAATGATAGCATCACTTTTGAAAAGGCGGCCAAGGAGTATTCAGATGATCAACAAACAAAAGGGCAAGGCGGATTCTTCACAGACGCAGATGGCGGAACAAAGATTTCAATTAAAGAGATCGACCCTGTTGTATATTTCAAAATTGATGCCATGAAAGCGGGTGATGTGAGCGAGCCTATCAAGTATAGAACGGACGATGGAAAGGACGCAGTGCGTATTATCTATTTTAAAACAAAGTTACTGCCTCATCAGGCAAATTTGAAAGATGACTGGCATAGGATTCAGGCTGCAGCCCTCGCTGAGAAAAAGGATAGAGCATTGGACAATTGGTTCCTTAAAGCACGAGGGGACGTGTTCATAAACATCGACCCGGAATATGACCTTTGCCACCTGTTGGAATAACCAGCAGATTTATTTTCGTATTGTTAATATTTTAATCAATGGCGGTTCAGTTTTCAAATGATGTAGAAGCAGCAGATGCTCTATCAACAGCCCACAAGAAATTAAAAGAGGAGATTGCCAAAGTAGTAGTGGGACAGGATGAAGTGGTAAGGTTGCTCTTGACTTCTATTTTTTGCCAGGGACATAGTCTTTTGGTTGGAGTTCCGGGACTAGCTAAAACTTTGTTGGTACATACTATAGCTACATCACTTGATCTTCAGTTTAAGAGAGTTCAGTTTACGCCCGACCTGATGCCATCAGACATCGTTGGCGCTGAAACGATGGACAAAGAACGAAACTTCCATTTTGTGAAGGGACCAGTGTTTGCCAATATCGTTTTAGCCGATGAGATAAACAGAACGCCACCAAAGACGCAGGCCGCACTCCTCGAGGCTATGCAAGAATATGCTGTTACCATTGCTGGTCAGCAATACGAACTTCCAAAGCCATTCTTTGTGCTTGCTACGCAAAACCCGATCGAACAAGAAGGAACCTATCCACTACCGGAAGCACAGCTGGACAGGTTTATGTTTAATGTGCTACTGGATTATCCGACTTATGATCAGGAAGTATCCATCGTAAAGAACACTACAGTAGATGATATTCAAAAGGTGGACAAGGTTTTGACAGCTGAAGAAATCATCGCCTTCCAGCACCTGGTAAGAAGGGTGCCAATTGCCGACAATGTAGTCGAGTATGCCGTTAAACTAAGTCATCTCACCCGGCCCGGAGTTAATGGTTCGACAACAGCCAATGAGTTTCTTGAGTGGGGAGCTGGTCCGAGAGCTTCACAGTTTCTGGTGCTAGGCGCCAAGTGCAATGCCTTACTTCAAGGTAAGTATTCTCCGGATATTGAAGACGTGCAGGCGATTGCTAAGCCAGTGCTTCGCCATCGCATCGTGCGAAATTTCAAGGCAGAGGCTGAAGGAGTGACGGTAGATGGAATTATTGATCGACTGACCAAAGATTAATTATCCTCTTTCGCGAAATCGCCTGACCATAGCGATTGAGAATCCAACCATAATCACACCCGTGCCAAGCCAAAGCAAGTTGATGTATGGTTTCTCCATTGCTTTAATAATCACCCAATCTTTTTGCCGCGTGTTGAGTCCGAGTGTGAACTCTCCGGTTTCAGGATGAATGTTGAGCAACGTTATTTTGATTCCAAGTTCTCCAATCTCTGATGAGATTCTGCCGACTTGCGATTTGTCTTTGATGAGGAAAATCGGTTCTGCATAGTACGGATCTCTTTCAGCATTGACCACGATTGTTGCTTGCACAGCCGCATCTCCATCAAGCAGCTCTACTCCTTGAATTTCTTCTATGCGATGTACTTCCTCCAGGGATGCTACATAATCGTTTACAAAAAATTGCTGTCCAGGACGAACCTGAATCTCTTCCATCTCGCTCCAATCTGCCTCAGCTTCGCGATTCATCGGGGCAGACACGTGGGTATAAAGGTCTCTGCCCAATCCACGACTTATATCAGGTGAGGCAATAAATCCACCCATGGCCTCATTGATTTGTACCCGTGGGTAAAGAATGGCCGCCACTTCATCTCCCTTTCTAAGTTCGATTTCGTAATAGGTGTTCTCAGGATGGATTTCGAAGGTGTCCTTCGCGGAATAAAAAGTTTTGTCTTCGAAGATGATATCGCGTTTAGCAACGACTTTGTAAGGGTCTGGAGTAAGTTCAACGTCACTTTTCTTTACGTAACCTGATTGGTTTCTGAATTCAAATCTTTCCCCAAGGTATTCAATGTCATATCCTGCCATTGATCTTGGCTCATTTACAAAAAGCAAAAGATTATCCCGGTTGAATTCTGTACTAAGTTCAGAGGAGATCAACATACCGGTATTATTCAGCGACACAACATTAGAGTATCCGGCTGAGAACATGATTCCCAGTAAAGACATACCTACACCCACATGAGTAAGTGCCCCTCCTGAAAGTGAAGGATTCACTCGAAAGACGCTTTTGAGCACTTTGATGTTAGAGACAATAATGTAAACTCCAGCAAGTGTCAGGATTACATAGGCGGGTTCTGCCACACGTGCCAGTGATATGATGATGGCAAAAACAACCAGCGAAATAAGAAGAGGACCAAGGAGTTCTTTTTTTAGTCTGCTCTTGTCAATCCGTTTCCACCAAAAAAACTGCCCCGTGCCGGAAAGTATGGCAATTGCGACTCCAAACCAGAGTTGAAACTTGGAGTAAAAGGCAATCTGATCCGCAGGGGGAGCAAGGTTACTTGTTCCACCGAACAGGGAAACGATTTGGTTGTAAACCGGTATAGAAGTTGGGATTAGTACCTGAAAGCCCATGAGGCAGAGGGTAGTCGCACCAAGAAAAATCCAGAACTCACGAGAGTAGGTCGATACCTCTTCGCTGGAACTGGGGATTTCTTTCCATCTCACGGCTGCGAGCAGGATCGATATCACCGTGAAGAATAAAAGGTAAATCAACAATTGCCCGGAAAGGCCCAGATCGGTAAAGGAATGGACAGAGGCATCTCCCAAAATTCCGCTTCTGGTTAGGAAAGTGGAGTAAAGAATTAAAATAAATACACTGATTACCAGGATCACGGATGTCTTTAAAGCCGTTTTACTGTTTTTGTAAATGATCATCGTATGGATGGCCGCTATTAAGACCAACCAGGGCACGTACACGGCATTTTCGACCGGGTCCCAATTCCAGTATCCACCAAAATTTAAGGTCTCATAGGCCCAATATCCGCCCATTAGGATGCCCAATCCTAAAATGGCACCGCCTAGCAGGGTCCACGGAAGCGCAGGTTTAATCCATTCTTTATACCTCCGCTCCCATAGTCCGGCAATGCAAAAAGCGAATGGGGCCAACGTAAGCGCAAACCCCAAAAAGAGGGTAGGAGGATGAATGACCATCCAATAGTTTTGGAGCAGTGGGTTAAGTCCACTGCCATCTGCAGGTATAAAGTCAGGTTGAATTTTGAAAATGGGATCACTCAGGGCGTCTCGCAAAAGGATAAACGGAGAGCTGCCTAGTTTGAAATCAAATACCGGGAAGACTATCCCTAGGATCATGGATACCAGGAAGGCCTGAACGAGCGAGAACACAATCATTACAGGTGCTTCCCAATTCTTTTGTGTGTGAATGACGAAGAGTCCTAAAACGGCTTGCCAGAATATCCAAAGCAGAAAACTTCCCTCTTGCCCCTCCCAAAAGCATGAGACCATGTAGTGCGCAGGCAGATGCCGCGAAGAGTGACTGTAGGCGTAGTGGTATTCGAAATAGTGGTTGTAGATGATGGTGAATAGTGAAACGAAAACACCGATGACTGCAGCAGTGTGCAAGTAAAATGCAACCCGCGCGTTTTGCCTCCAAGATTCTTGCTCCTTGCCCTCTGGGGCATATTTGGTTTTCCAATAAGCGAAGGCAGCCACGAGGGAGGTGACGAAAGAAAGAATAATAAAAAAGTGACCCAGGTCACCTATGAAATAATGAATCATGAATTGTGATTTCTGCGGACTTCCTTCAGCACTCTAAACTCCGGCATTTACACCTTGCTCCTGGTATTTGGACGGACACTTTAGGAGAATTTTGTTTGCAACGAAATTCTCTCCCTGATAATTACCAATGATCACCACATTTTCTGACCGTGTGAAGTCTGGCGGCATGGGCTCATTGTAGAATACCTTCTGCTCTTTACCATTTTCGTCCACCAGCGTAAACGTAAACGACAAATTATCTGGAGCATTTCGCAGTCCTACAATCTCTCCGTTTGAATCTTTTTTCAATTGGCCCACCACATGGATGCTGGCTGAATTTCCGGTTGAGGCCATTTGATAAGCCTGATCAAAATTCACGTAAGTGCTGGCATCACCTGCGGTAGTGACATTAATTCCGATAGCAGCGGAAATTATTACGTTGGCGAAAATGTGTGATTTTTTCATAGCCAGTCCTGTTTATTTGCGACAGGCAAAGGTACATCAAAAATACTTATTTGGGGCCCGGCAGATTATGATCTGCGTCAGACTCCTGAGTATTTTATTTCTTCGGTAACCGCTTTTCGAGATTCGATACTTTTCGGTCGATGATTATGAGGTAGCCGATCAGACCAGCAAGGATGAGGACAAGGATTGACACAACAACATAAATTTTTCCATCAGACCGCATTGTGTCTGCCATCTCCACTTCCTGTGCCAGTAACGTCTGTGAAATCAGGAAAAAGATGGTTAGTAAAAGTGTCTTATGCATTGTCTTCAAGATCAAGGATTCTTTCTTCAATATTTCGAGTACGAATTCTCACAGTAGCGATCCATACGCCCAGCAAAATCCAGCCTACGACTGCCGGATAAAAAACCATTCTCATTCTACTGTCGAGATCATACATGTTGAAGCCGGGATTTCCGCCACTTCCAGGATGCATGGAACTTGTCATCCGTGGAATGATGAATATCAATGGAATCATAGCGGCAAATGCAAAAATATTATAGACCGCACTGATACGAGCTTTTTGCTCCTCATTACTCAGCGAACCACGGAGAACGAAGTAGGCTAGATACACCAATGTTGCTATTGCTGCTCCATTTTGTTTGGGATCTCCATGCCACGGACTGCCCCATGTATAGTTTGCCCAGATCATGCCCGTAAATATTCCGAGCAGACCAAAGGCGAGACCAGTATTGGCAAACTCAACGGCAATAGTATCGTCACCCTTCAGTGGATTTCTTAGGTACCGAATTGAATAAACTAAGGAAACTGAAAATAGAAGCACCATTCCAAACCACATAGGTACGTGGAAATAAAGCGCGCGGATGGTTTCGTTTACGATGGAAAGGCGTGGAACCTCAAATAGTAGGCCGCCAACAACTGTATAAACCAGCAATAGGACGGACACAATCTTCCACCAGTTTTTCTTCATAAATAACCTTAACCCCGGTTCAAGTAATCTGCTAAACGGTTAGCTGCGCCAAATATACGGGAAGAGGAGGTAGGACATGGCGCTGACCAAACAATTTATGGCAGCGAGTGTGAGAAGCTCATCCCAGCTGGCATCCCATCCCAGCCCGTCAATGCAATTTTTAGAAACTTTAATAGCGACCAGTAAGATCGATATCACCACTGGGAAACTGAGCACAGCCATAAGAATAGAGCTGTTGTTCGCCTTTGCGCTAATACCAGAAAGCAACGTAAGTGATGCGGCAAACCCGAGGGAAGTCAAGAGGATAGTAAGTGCGAAAATCGACAAATCCTCGATTGGGATCCCAAGAAAGACGTAGAAGAGCAGTAGGCCGGAGAAGGATAGTACTGTAGCAAGTAAAAAGTTGTAAGCAATTTTGGAAAGGATGATATCAGCTGGATTCGCAATGGAATGATAATAGATTTCTCGCCCACGCCTTTCCCCAATAAAACTTTTCGCAATTGAATTGATCACTGTAAAGAGGATGGTTATCCAAAACAACGCAGCCCATACCAACGGGGTAACCAGATTTTCCCTGAGACGAAACGTGAGATAACAAATAAAGGCTGTACTGAAAAGATAAATTACCAGACCAGAAGCAACGGACTTTTGTCTAAGCTCAAGGGTGAACTCTTTCTGGAATAAGGTGATGATCAACCTTGTGCTTTTTGACTTGGATGCTCTTCAGCAAAACGAACCAGTTTGCGGATAGACTTGAATGCGATCAAGGCACCAACCAAAAATAATCCCAGGGTTGCTCCTGCCGCCAGAGAGACTGATTTTTTAGGCCATACGGGTTTTTCGAAGCTAGTGAAACCTTCGACTAACTGAACGCTGTTAACAAGTTCTAGAGACATCAGCAGGCTTCCTTTCTCTTTAGAAAGCTCTACAATTTTAGAATTCACTTCAGTTGGGTCAAACATTAAGTTGCCTCCGGTATTTTCCAAAAACTTCCCATCATAAATCCTGGTTTTGAAACCTTCAAGCGATTTGATCTCATCTTCCACTTTTTGAATAAGACTTTTGTAGTAATTTTTTCTCTGGTCAACCCGCACTTTCACGTAGTCATTTTCTTGTAAAAAATTCAATAATCCATCTTGCAATTTTGGGAGAATATCCTGGTTAGTAATCTCAGCGGTGATCAAAAAAAACTTCTTTTCATCTTCCTTTTGAGGTTTGTCTTTAAGTGCACTTTCAATTGTTAACTTACTCAGATACTCGCACTCGTTTTCACCAAGGCCAAGCTTGGATGATAATTCTTGGATGTTTTTCTCATTAATCAGCTTTTCAAGAGTTTCGAAGAGCTTCTCGCTGTAGGATTCTGTCAGAATTTCAGAACTGACAAGCATTTTACTTTCATAGACTTTCGGAGCTATCATCGCATAGGCATAACCTAAACCAGTCCCTACAACAAAAAAAATGATAATCTGAACGAGATTGCGTTTGATCAATAGAACGATTTTGACCAGCAATTCTACCAAGTCAATCTCATCATTATTAACAGGTCTTTCCATGGCTCAAAATAAGCCCGAAAATTAGGCAATAATTATAAAACCCACTCAAATTCTTAGTTTTGCGGTTCATTTGAGTAGGAAGATGCAAAAATCTGTACTGGTAACTGGAGCGGCTGGGTTTATTGGGTTTCATTTGTCCAAGAGGCTGCTGGAGTTGGACTTTAGGGTTATCGGGATTGATAATCTCAATGACTATTATGAGGTGACGCTCAAACAAGCTCGCCTTGATATCCTCAGTCGGATTCCAAATTTCAGCTTTCACAAGGTCGGTCTTGAGGACAAATCAGGGCTTGATGTATTTCAGAACGAGAAGGTCAACTATGTTGTCAATCTTGCTGCCCAGGCTGGAGTGAGGTACTCCCTTCAAAATCCGTATGCTTATCTCGACAGCAACTTAGCGGGTTTCTTAAATGTACTAGAAGCTTGTAGACATAATAAGACAGAGCATTTAATCTATGCTTCATCGAGTTCTGTCTATGGGGCGAACAAGAAAATGCCCTTCTCTGTGCATGATAATGTTGACCATCCCATTTCGCTATATGCCGCCACCAAGAAGGCCAACGAGTTGATGGCGCACACGTATTCCAGTTTGTACAAAATTCCTACAACTGGACTCAGGTTTTTTACGGTCTACGGTCCTTACGGCCGGCCGGATATGGCTTTGTTCCTCTTTACGAAAGCAATTTTGGAAGGAAAGGCCATTGATGTTTACAATCATGGTAAAATGAGGAGAGACTTTACGTATGTGGATGACATTGTGGAGGGTATTGTACGGCTGCTTCCGACAATTCCTCAGGGTGATCCAGCCTGGAACGGAATGGAACCTGACCCTGCTTCAAGTTTCGCGCCTTACCGGGTATTCAACATCGGCAATAACAGGCCGGTTGAGCTGTTGCATTTTATTGAGGTACTTGAGGAAAAACTAGGTAAGAAGGCAATCAAAAATTTGCTTCCGATTCAACCCGGGGATGTACCGGAGACCTATGCAGATATTGACGCGTTGGAAGAAGCTGTTGGTTTTCGTCCTACGACCTCTATTGAGGATGGGATCGGTAAGTTTGTAGATTGGTATAGGATGTACTATAAAGCTTAGAAACTCTACTACAGAGAGCACAGAGTAATCACAAATAGACGTAGAGGTAATTCCATGTCATTGCGACAAATTCCGTGTGCCTCTGTGCAGTCTCAGTGTCCTCTGTGGTTAAAAAGAACTTGTAAAAAATATGGCAGATAAAATTGGAATTATTGGATTAGGATATGTGGGCTTGCCACTAGCTGTGGAGTTTGGAAAGGTAATGGAGGTTATTGGCTTTGATATTGACAAAGATCGGATCAATGAATTAACGGCCGGTCATGATCGTACACGCGAAGTGGACTCTGAAGAGTTGAAGCAGGCAAGTCATCTAACCTATTCCTCAAATCTTGATGACTTAAAAAGTGTAAACTATTTCATCGTAACCGTACCGACTCCAGTCGATGAGTTTAAAAAGCCTGATCTGCGTCCACTGGTAAGCGCAAGTAAAACAGTAGGCAGGGCCATTAAAAAGGGAGATATTATTATTTATGAATCAACGGTTTACCCAGGTTGTACCGAAGAGGCCTGCATTCCAATCGTTGAAAGCGAGAGTGGACTAAAGTTTAATGTTGATTTTTTTGCTGGTTACTCCCCTGAGCGTATCAATCCGGGTGACAAACAACATCGCGTAACCACGATTAAGAAAGTGACGAGCGGAAGTACTCCCGAGGTGGCCGAAAAAGTAGATCAGCTCTATAAAAAAATTATTAAGGCTGGGACTCACAAAGCATCTTCCATCAAAGTGGCTGAAGCTGCAAAAGTGATTGAGAATTCGCAGAGGGATTTGAATATTGCCTTCGTTAATGAGCTCGCGCTGATTTTTGAGAAAGTGGGCATTGATACGCATGAGGTGCTCGAAGCGGCAGGCACGAAGTGGAACTTCCTTCCCTTCAAACCGGGATTGGTTGGTGGACATTGTATTGGAGTTGATCCGTATTACCTCACCTACAAAGCAGAAGGACTTGGCTATCGACCCGAAGTGATCCTCTCTGGTAGGAGGATCAATGACAATATGCCCATCTATATCGCCAACTCGGTGGTAAAGTTGATGGCGAAGAATGATTTGCCGATCAATAAGAGTAGAATACTCGTGTTGGGAATAACCTTCAAAGAGAATTGCCCCGACATTCGCAATAGCAAGGTTGCTGACGTGGTGAGAGAACTTCAAACTTACGGAGCAAAAGTAGATATCTATGATCCGCATGCTGATGCCAGGGAGGTTGAGCATGAGTACGGACTTGGGTTAGTGGGCGAGCCGTTGGGACCTTACCATTCTGTTGTGCTGGCTGTGGGACATGATGAATTTCGAGGTCTGGATTGGAAAAAAATAAGAGATGAGAAAACTGTGGTGTATGATGTGAAAGGATTTCTGGATCGGAAAGAGGTGAGTGCGAGGTTGTAACTATGGTTTGTCTTACCACAGAGATCACGGAGTATTTCACAGAGGCACACAGTGTCTCAGCTATTCTCTGTGTATCTCAGTGCGCCTCTCTGTGTGCTTCGTGGTTAAATAAAATTTATGAAATCAAATAAAATATTGGTTACCGGTGGTGCCGGATATATAGGAGCCCACACAGCAGTCGAACTTTACGAATCTGGATTTCAACCAGTTATTGTTGACGATCTTTCAAAATCCGATAAAACTTTGCTTGATGGAATCGAACAGATAACAAAAGCTAAGAACGTTTTTTATCATGGGGATTGCTGCGATCGTGAATTCCTTCGATCGGTTTTTGAAAAAGAGAAAGGTATTGAGACCGTAATGCACTTCGCTGCCTACAAGTCAGTAGGAGAGTCAGTTGAAAAGCCACTGATGTATTACAGCAACAACATCAACTCATTGCTGTCTTTGTTGGAAGTGATGTCAAATTTTGGCGTAAGAAACTTTGTGTTTTCTTCGAGTTGCACTGTTTATGGTGAGCCGGATCAAATTCCGGTGGACGAGCATGCCCCCTTTAAAAAAGCCGAATCACCCTATGGCGCCACTAAGCAGATGGGTGAAAGAATTTTGGAAGATGCGGTAAGTGCAAACCAACAACTTAATGTTATTTCCCTTCGGTATTTCAACCCCATAGGAGCGCATCCGTCAGCGCTGATAGGTGAGTTACCAATCGACAGGCCCAATAACCTGGTGCCCTACATTACCCAGACAGCGACTGGCATTCGTGAGAAGCTGACCATATTCGGAAATGACTATGATACGCCAGATGGAACCTGCATTCGCGACTTCATTCATATCGTGGATTTGGCAAAAGCTCATGTGAAGGCTGCTGAGAAGTTATTGGCAGAGAAGCTGGGTGGATATCAATACTTCAATCTAGGAACTGGTAAGGGAGTTTCAGTGCTTCAATTGGTAAAAGAATTTGTCGAAGCCACAGGCGTAAAACTGAATTATGAATTCGGTCCTCGAAGACCGGGTGATGTGGTAAAAACCTATGCGGAGGCCTCGAAAGCCAAGAGAGAACTCCAGTGGAACACTGAATACACCACGAAAGATGCCTTGACGCACGCATGGGAATGGGAGAAGAGATTGAGAAAATTGAATTGAATCTTTGCGGCTCTGCGTCTTCGCGGTAATTTCCTTAATCGTCAAAGCGCTGTCACTTAAATAAATACTACTGATTGTGGAAAGAAAAGACATGAAAATTTCAATGGTTGACCTTCGGGGCCAGTACCAGCGTATAAAACCTGAAATCGACCAAGCCATACAATCAGTTTTGGACTCGACAGCCTTTATCAAGGGTCCGCAGGTGGCGGCTTTTGAAAAATCGCTGTCGGATTTTCATGATGGAGTGAATGCAGTGACTTGTGGCAATGGCACTGACGCTTTACAAATCGCGATGATGGCGTTACGATTCAAACCAGGTGACGAGGTGATTTTGCCGGTCTTTACCTATGTGGCTACTGCCGAGGTGATCGCATTGCTCGGACTGAAACCAGTGTTTGTTGACGTTAACGAAGACACATTTAATATTGATGTTAGTCAGGTAGAGTCAAAGATTACCGCGAAGACTGTTGCAATTGTTCCGGTTCACTTATTTGGTCAATGTGCCGATATGGAACCGTTGATTAAAATCGCGAGTGAACACAATCTTCACATAATAGAGGACTTTGCCCAGGCCTTCGGAGCAAAATATACCTTCAGTGATGGAAGAACAATGAAAGCGGGTACCATGGGTACAGTTGGATGCACCTCTTTTTTTCCTTCAAAAAACCTGGGGTGTTATGGGGATGGTGGTGCGTTGGTTACCAAGGATGAGCAATTGGCTGAAGAAATCAGGATTATTGCCAATCACGGTCAGCGTGTGAAATACTATCATGATTTAATCGGAGTGAACAGCAGGCTTGACACGATGCAAGCAGCTATTCTGAACGTGAAGATCAAGTACATCGAGGGATATGAGGCAAAGAGAAGACAGGTTGCTGATTTTTATGATCAAGCGTTGGAGGAGATTTCTTTTCTTCAAACACCAAAACGGGCACCCAACTCCACACACGTCTTCCATCAATACACCTTGCAGCTTAAAGATTTGAATCGCGAGGAGTTCAAAAGACACTTCGAGGCGCAACGGATCCCTTCAATGATCTATTATCCCGTACCGTTGCATTTTCAAAGAGCTTATCAAACACAAGGTATCGGAAAGGGATCTTTTCCTGTAAGCGAGAAACTCTCCGAGGCGGTTTTGTCCCTTCCAATTCACACCGAAATGGATGAGGATCAACTTTCTTTTATCGTTGATGCGGTGAAAGGATTCATATCTAAATAAACTGCCCCATGCGGTGGAGTGCAGATCACAACACTGTTTACTATATGTCCTGTGTTTCACTGTGGTTTATTTTCCCCCTATATTTGCGCCCTGATTGGAAAAATTTCCGATGGATAATAAAAAAACCTACTTCGCTCACGAAACAGCTGTGATTGAGGAAGGCTGTGCCATAGGTGAGGGAACCAAAATATGGCATTTCAGCCACATTATGACTGGTTGCAGGATCGGTAAGAGCTGTAATATCGGTCAAAATGTCGTGGTTTCCCCCGAGGTGGAGCTTGGTGACAATGTAAAAGTGCAGAACAACGTGTCGATATATACAGGGGTGACCTGCGAGGGTGATGTTTTTCTGGGGCCGTCAGTGGTATTTACGAACGTGATCAACCCAAGAAGTGCTGTAAATCGCAGGGGACAATATTCAAAAACGTTGGTAAAGAAGGGGGCATCCATTGGTGCAAATGCAACCATTGTTTGCGGGCACGACATTGGGAAGTATGCGTTCATCGGGGCTGGAGCGGTGGTCACGAAAGAAGTTCCCGACTATGCCCTGGTGATTGGAAACCCCGCCAGGCAAACGGGATGGATGAGCGAATATGGCCACAAGCTGGCATTTGATAAGGATGGTTTTGCGAAATGTCCAGAAAGTGGACAGCTATACAAAATTGAAAATGGCAAGGTAAGCAGGGTATGAAAAACTTCGCCTTAATTGGAGCAGCTGGTTACATTGCCCCCAGACATATGCAGGCCATCAAGTCAGTCGGTGGTAATCTCGTTGCAGCATTGGACAAGCACGATAGTGTTGGTATTCTGGATTCCTATTTTCCTGATTGTGATTTCTTCACAGAGTTCGAGCGTTTTGATCGTCATTTGGATAAGTTAAAACGAAAGGGAGTCAAGATTGACTATGTCAGCATTTGTTCGCCTAACTATCTGCATGACTCGCACATTCGTTTTGCACTTCGCCACGGGGCCGATGCCATTTGCGAAAAACCATTGGTGTTAAATCCATGGAACATCGATGCGTTGGCAGAGATTGAAAAGGAAACAGGAAGAAAGATTTATACAATTCTTCAGTTGCGACTTCATCCGAGTATCATTGCCCTTCGGGAGAAGATCAAAAATGGCCCAAAAGACAAAGTGTATGATGTTGAGCTAACCTACATCACTTCACGTGGAAATTGGTATCATCACAGTTGGAAAGGGGATGTGGCGAAGTCGGGAGGGATTGCGACCAATATCGGGATTCATTTTTTTGATATGTTGATTTGGGTGTTTGGTGATGTAGTTGAAAACAGCATAGAGGAACTTAATGACTCAAAAGCTTCTGGGTATTTGAAGTTGAGCCAGGCAAGAATACACTGGAAGTTAAGTGTTGATGTCGCGGATATTCCTGACTTTGTAAAGGTTTCGAGAAGGAGAACACACCGGTCTTTAAAACTTGATGGAGAAGAAATTGAGTTTAGTGAAGGCTTTGAGAATCTACACATGATGTGTTACAAGAATATTCTTGACAATGATGGATTTGGCTTGTCTTCCACCAGGGCCTCGATTGATCTTTGCCACGCCATACGCCAGGGTGCTCCAGTTTGATAGGTTTGTTGTCGGTTATCTTGCACTCACTTGCATCATAATTATGGTCTTTCTTTCCGGCTGTAATCCGACAAGTGATTTATCTAGAAAAGGCATTTTTGGTCGAGGGAACCTAGTTGTAAACAACAATTTCGACTCGGCAGTTGAGTTCAAACTTAGAATTAATGGCCGGGATTTTCTGGAATCAGTTGATGAAATTGTAAAAGAGGTCAATCAACGTTATGGCCCTGATCACTATCTAGGTGTTTGGAAATATACAGCCAATGGGTCCTACTTCAATTACCCAATAACAGAAGCCTACTGGATTCACAATCCAGTACTTTTTTTCAACTCTTTGGGCTTCGGTTTCTGTGATGATGTATCATCAGTTAATCAGATGCTTTGGCTACACTTTGGGGATACAACCAGAATTTGGAATTTGGCCGGAGGAACTCACATTGTCTCAGAAGTTTACAATAGAAACAGAAAGATGTGGGAAATGTATGATTCTGATCGAGGAGTAGCTTTAGCGGCACCAGACCGCGAAGGCTTTCTGTCGGTGGAGGAAATCGAATCTGGGTCAGCTAAGTTCAATGATTCGGGTAACCGAGTAGTGATACAGAAGCGTTTACAGGAGCGTCCAGACTTTCAGTTATGGCACTGGCTTGATAGCTTGTATTCGTCCACAACTAACTACTTTGGTGCGCATGGATATGATCCAAACTTCGACCGCAAACACAATTACATATTTCAATTGCCTCCAAACAGCACGTTAGAATTTGGTCACAAATTAAATTCAAAGCTAAGAACAGACACAATTAACGGGAAGGTTTGGCATGTGCCATCTTACAACACTTTACGATTAACATACTGCAACCACATCGATTCTCTGAGTATTCAGTTAGACCTATTGGTTCATGAAATAGTTGGCTCCGGGACGGTAATTCTAAATGGGACCCACTATGATTTGAGCAAGGATCAAAACAAGATTAGATCACTCATAGACAATAGGGAGATTCATATACCTTCTGTTACACTTGTAAATACTGAGTTTGCCAGAGTTGACTATATCGTAAGCAGCGTGAGATTTCCGCTACGAAAGAGGAATGAATTTGAGGCAAGAGGACTAAATAGTAGAGTGTTAAAAATCCGACTCGCAAGGAACGGTAAGCAATCAAGAATCTGGGGTGCACGGAAATTGAAATGAATCTGGGCTCGGTTCCAGTGGCCTGCGGCTTAGGAGTGAATTTAGACGTAAATCTTCCGACATCACTTTAACGGTTATTCGCGACTCCACCTTGGGCGCGGCCAATCATCAGTCTGACCGGCAGCGATCAAGTACAACCTTTTCAAAAGGCGGGATTGCAAAATTTAGGCAGATTGTGTATTGGAACGGAGTTAAATATCTCGTGCACGGTTATATTTGCACGCCCGATTAGATCCCTCGTGACTAGGTTGCGTGGAAGGGGAATTGTGGTGCGGCTTTACAGTTATTGATGAGTTGCTCAGTAAAAAAACATTTTTTGTGACAATACTATCACATCGAGGGGTTTGGGACGATTCGCATCAAAAGAATGCGCTAGATACCCTTTTGTTAAGCCTCGAATTGGGTTTTGGGCTGGAAACAGACATCCGAGATTTCAATGGGAAAATTGTCATTTCACACGACATGCCAACTGGTGACGAGTGTTTATTCGAACGATTTTTGGGCGAATATCAAGACAAAGGTTTTGACCTAACCCTAGCGCTGAATGTGAAGGCCGATGGTTTGCAGGATGATGTGATGGATCTTTTACAACGATATCTTGTTACTAACTATTTCTTTTTTGACATGTCCGTCCCCGACCAACTAGGATATCGCAAAAAGGGATTGAATTACCTATCTCGACAAAGTGAATACGAAACCTCTCCCTCCTTGTATGCTGATTCATTTGGTGTTTGGCTGGATTGTTTTGAGTCTGTCTGGTATGATAAGGAGGTTTTAGAGCGTCACCTGGTAGCCGGTAAGCGAGTATGTGTGGTGTCCGAAGAATTGCACGGACGATCGAATGCGAAGCAATGGGAGCTGCTAAGAAAAATGCCCTTTGTTAATGACAATCGACTTTACCTGTGTACGGACTTCCCCCAAAAAGCGAATGAATATTTCTTATGAAAGAGAGTTCCATAAAGGCGATTATTTTTGACATGGACGGTGTTTTAATTGATGCGAAGGAATGGCACTATGAAGCACTCAACAAGGCACTGTCATTTTTTGGTTTCGGTATTTCGCGATATGAGCACGTAGTAACATTTGACGGTCTTCCAACCAAGAAAAAGTTAGAAATGTTGACCGCAGAAAGCGGACTGCCTAAAGGATTGCATGGGTTAATAAATCAGCTCAAACAGAAATATACGACTGAGATGGTCTTTACCCGTTGCCGCCCCGTTTTTCACCATCAATATGCTTTATCGAAGCTTCGATCAGAGGGATATAAAATTGTAGTGTGCTCAAACTCAATCAGAAAGACAATTGAAATTATGATGGAAAGATCGGGTTTAGCCGAATACATTGACTTCTTTTTGTCGAATCAGGATGTGGCTAATCCAAAACCTCACCCAGAGATTTACATAAAGGCAATTGATAGGCTTGATTTAGCTCCTTCTGAATGCCTAATTGTAGAAGACAACGAGCATGGTATCCAGGCTGCAATGGCGAGCAATGCAAACTTGTTACGAGTCAATTCAGTTGACGAGGTGAACTACGGAAATATCAAGAATAAGATCAATTCGATATCCGCAATATGAGAATCATCGTTCCGATGGCCGGTTCAGTATTTCTTGATTCATCAGAGTATACTTTTCCTAAGCCGTTAATTGACGTTCATGGAAAGCCACTAATTGAGTATGTACTTGCGAGTCTTTCCAAGATCTCCGAACCTGTGCAATTCACTTTTCTTGTGAAGGATCAATTGTGCACAAAATATAACTTGGATTACTCGCTTGCCTTGCTTACGAAGACCCCTGACATTATACGAGTTAAAGGCGACACGAAGGGAGCAACGTGCAGTGTTCTTTTGGCTATTGACAAAATTGCCAAAGATGAGGAAGTTGTAATCGTAAACTCGGACCAGGTTTTTTTGGCGAAACTTAATCAGGCGATCGCCTTTTTTCGTGATCATTCTTCTGTTGGAGGATTAATTACTTTTGATTCAGTACATCCAAGGTGGTCTTTTGCACTTGCTGATGAAGACAATATCGTTTTGCAGACGGCTGAAAAAAAGCCCATTAGTAGGAATGCGATAGCAGGTTTTTACTACTTCCGCAGTTTTGGTGATTTTATTGAAAGCGCAATGAGTTCAGTATTAAGTGAGGAATTTTTTGAGGATCAGTTATACGTTTCCTCGGTAATGAATCAGATCATACTTAATAACAGAAAAGTAATGCATTTCCCAATCAGGAACGAGGAATATATTTCGTTTTATTCGCCTCTGAAGATTAAAGAATTCGAGAGACTACTTGCTGATAATAAAATAGAATTATGAAGACTGGAAAATTAAGCAAGATGAAGGGCGGGTGGTTCATTGGGGATTTTGAACCAACACTCCTTCGAACCCCTGGATTAGAAGTTGCCGTAAAAAGATACAACGCAGGAGACCAAGAACGGCCTCATTTTCACAAGATTGCGACTGAGTACACATTGATAGTTGAGGGCGAAGTGGAAATGTTTGGCGAGAGATATAATCAGGACGATATAATTGTAGTAGAACCGGAAGATGTGACGGGGTTTGTTGCAATAACTAATGCTACTACCGTTGTCGTGAAGATTCCCAGCGTTGCTGGCGATAAATTTATTTTGTGATGAAGTTAAACTTAGTTATTCCGATGGCCGGTCTCGGTAGCCGGTTCTCCGAGGCTGGATATTCAAAGCCTAAGCCATTTATTGACGTGCTGGGAAAGCCGATGATTGAGCGAGTCATTGACAACTTGATTTTCCCGGGTGCAAATCTAATTTTGATTGCCAGAGCGGAACATCTGGAGAAAGAGAAAGACTATGTCCATTACCTTAGCAAAAGATATAACGCAAGTATTGTCAGTATTGACAGACTAACTGAAGGGACAGCCTGCACAGTCCTATATGCGAGAAAGTTTATTGACAACGATTTGCCTCTGCTTATTGCGAATTCTGACCAGATTGTAGATGTTGACATTTCACAGTTTGTGAATGATTGTAAGAATAGGGACCTAAATGGATCAATACTTGTTTTTCGTGAGCGTGAAGGAAGTAAAAAGTGGTCTTACGTCAGGCTTGATGACATGAATTTAGTGGTCGAAGCGAAGGAAAAAGATCCTATTTCAGACCTTGCAACGGTCGGGATATATTTATTTGCGAAGGGCAGGGATTTTGTGAGTTCGGCAATAGATATGATTGTACGTAATGACAGGGTAAACGGTGAATTTTATACTTGTCCTATTTACAACTATACTGTTCGCGAAGGGTCACGAATAGGGGTTTTTGAGATAAGTTTTGAAAAAATGCATGGCATTGGCGTGCCGGAAGACCTAGAGAAATTTGTGAACCTTCTGAAAAATCGCAGCTAATGTTGCGACTAAATCCACGCTTGTAAGTTGAATAAGAAAGTCCGCACGTTTGGTCTGGAGCTCATAAACGATCCGCTGGTACGTAGCTATGCATCCATTCTATCGTCAACATCCGTTCTAAGAATTGCAGGGTTGATAGCAAAGATGCTATTAGCAAGGCTATTTGCTGTAGAGATATTCGGCCTGATCAATTTCTATGCTACGGTTATCACCTATTTTTTTCTTGCAATGAATCTCGGCTTTGAGATTTATTTCATGAAAAAGTGTAATGAAGGACTTACCTTGCCAGAGGCTGTCGGAATCCAGTTCTCCATGCGAAGTCTCTTGGGGAGCATTTTTTTCACGACACTTATCACTTACGCATACGTTTTTATTGACGGGGCAGATAAGGATATTTTCATTATTCTTAGTCTCAGATTGCTGCTTTATGTGTTTGATTTTGAGTGGTTATTTCGCTTCAGAAATCAGTTTAATTTGATTTCTAAATTTCTTATTTTTCAATCCCTTTCGGTAGTTGCTTTCGCGGGGTTAGTCGTCCTGTTTCCGAATATTTATTTACTCACATTTTCCTACGTCATAGGCGAGGTGGTAAAGACCCTGCTTTACGTATCCTTTTTGAGAGTTTCTCTAAGCTTTGTTTCTCTAAGGGAGGCTATAAAACATGTTAGGCACAGCATCTTCGTTAATGCTTCTTTTTTTTTGGTTTCAATTTACTACTACCTCGGGGTGCTGGCGGTCGGATTGTTTAGGTCGGATTTTGAGTTAGGCATCTACACGGCCGCATACAATGTCTTACTGTTGGCAATTGTTCCGACTACGCTACTCCAGCAGGTGATGATTCCAAAGCTCGCAGCGAACTTGTGGAATAGAAGGGTTTACAAGGAGTTTGCTGCTCGCACAATTTTATTGGGTTCGATTGTATTTTTGGGTCTTCTTTTGTTCTCAGATGTCATTATATATGTCTTGTACGGTGAGCGCTTCGAGGAGTCAGCCAGGGTTCTGAGAATGATGAGCTTTGATATACTTCCCTGCTACCTCGCGGGAGCATTTGCGAACCCAATCAACGTTTGGGGAGAGTACAGGACGTATATGATAATTGTTGCTATTGGTGCTGCAGTAAACATAGTCGTTACTTTGGTATTTGTTCCATCTTTCGGATATGCTGGAGCAGTAGCAGGTGTGATCGCTGCTGAAAGTTCTGTGTTTATTTCCGGTCTGGGTTATTATTATTGGACAAATAAGTCGAGATGAGATGAAACCTATTCTATCGATATGTATTCCAAACTACAATGGTGCCAAGAATATTCAGCGGGCAATCAAATCTTGCAATAACGTGAACTTGAATCATGATGAATTTGAGATTCTTGTTGTAGATAATGCATCAACTGATAATTCCTTAGGCGTTGTAGAGCAGCTCAGAGAAACTTTTCCGAACGTATTCGTGCACAAAAACTCTGCAAATATTGGAAGAGTAGAAAATTGGAATAAATGTATAGATCTGGCTAGGGGAAGATATTTGATGTTTCTCTTTGCAAACGAAGAAGTACACGAGGAAGCAGATCTAAAAACTGACGTAGATATGCTTGAGCAAAATCATGGTGTCTCACTCATCATGAAGGATATCGACTACAGGTATCCAGATTATTGCTACCGGCTATTTAATATACCAGGCACCCACTGCTTTTCTCTTACAGCATATACTGATTATTTCTTAAGGAGAAGGTTGTTGTTTATTTGCTTTGGAATTCCCCAACAAATGATTTTCAGGCTCAGCACTTTGCGAGAGCATGGTTTACGCTATGATCCGACATTGGCCCGAACAGCCGACAGAGTTTTCAACTTCCAGGTCATGAAGGCTTCCATTGATTCCTCATTTATCTACCGTAATATCCCAAACGTAATCTGGAATCTTGATAGCGGAAGATTTCATTTTCAGATGCATCAGTCTTTTGAAAATCTTGACTTTAATAGCATTTGGGCACAAGAATTTTCTGCGAACAGGGCGATCATGCTTGAGCTCGGGTATTCAGAGTTTGAAATACTGAATATCCATCTTTCGCAGTGCATTTCAATTAAGCTATATGCAAAGTTGAAAGGTTTCAAAAACAAGGAGCAAGTTTTGGTGGACATGTTTATTGGGTATTTGAAGGCTTACTCGCGCATTAACGGAGTTAAAACAAACTTTTTTTGGCAGATAGGAATGCTGGCAAGAAAGTCATTTTACCTTCTCTTTGACAAAAAGTTCCGGCTATTGGTCGCGAGAGCTTCGACAATTTAACACCTTAACTTGGTTCAAAATATTTCCGTATGGTTGACTATCTAATTGTTGGTGCTGGGTTGTTTGGAGCTGTGTTCGCTAGAATGCTCACAGATCATGGGAAAAAGTGCTTAGTAATAGACAAACGGGATCATATTGGAGGTAATTGCTTTACGGAAGCAATTGGTGGAATAAATGTGCATAAATATGGTGCTCACATCTTTCATACCAATAATGAATCTATTTGGAGGTTTGTTAACAGATACGCGGAATTCAACTCTTTTGTCAATAGCCCAGTTGCTGTTTCAGGTGGAAGGCTGTATTCGCTGCCATTCAATATGTGGACATTCAATCAAATGTGGGGTGTAGTGACGCCTGAAGAAGCAATAAAAAAAATTGAAGAACAAAAGTTTCGAGGAATACCCGCCAATTTGGAGGAGCAAGCTTTATCAATGGTGGGTAAAGACGTATACGAAAAACTAATTAAGGGCTATACCGAAAAGCAATGGATGGCACATCCTAAGGATTTACC
Organism: Cyclobacteriaceae bacterium; assembly: GCA_050185175.1. Taxonomy (GTDB): domain Bacteria; phylum Bacteroidota; class Bacteroidia; order Cytophagales; family Cyclobacteriaceae; genus ELB16-189. The sequence goes on along the minus strand of JBFWZR010000019.1, from coordinate 18,862 downwards.
TAAATTTATTATCACTAGGCTACCGGTGCGATTCACCTATAACAACAACTATTTTAGCGACAAGTATCAAGGAATCCCAATCGGAGGCTACACACAGATATTCAAAAAACTTTTGTTGGGAATTGAAGTTAAGCTCAACACTGACTTCTTCCTAGACAGAGGTTATTTTGAAGGTATTGCTAACAAAATCATATACACTGGACCGATTGACCGGTTCTTTTCTTATCGGTTTGGGGAGCTTAATTATCGAACGTTAAGATTTGAGAACAAATTGCTTGAAATGGCCAATTTCCAGGGCAATGCAGTGGTCAACTATACTGATTTGTCTGTTCCTTACACTCGAATTATCGAACATAAACACTTTGAGTTTGGCACTCAGGACAATACAGTAATTACCCATGAGTATCCGGAGAAATGGGCCGCAGATAAGGTCCCCTACTATCCGGTAAACGATCTGCAGAATAATGAAGTATTCACGCGATACCAGCATCTTGCAAGGGAACATCCGAATTACATTTTCGGAGGGAGGCTTGCTGACTATAAGTACTATGACATGCATCAGGTGATTGGCTCAGCACTTGCGCGGGCAAAGGCGGAAATTGAAACTAATCTTGCATCTTAGAAATATGGCCCGAGTTGACAAAGTTAAGAGAGTAATGCTGGTCTGCCCGACTTTCTATCCAGAAAACTCCGGCTATGCGAATGCCTTTCTAAACTTTGTCCGATGTTTGCAAAATCAATGTCATGATTTTGATCTGACCGTCATTACTTTCAGGCAATTAGGTGGCCATCCAGAACTCAGTTTTGGAAGATCAGAAATTATTAGGCTAAAGCCTCTCATTAAGAATGATAAGATTGGCTATTTCTTGAATCGATTCTTGTTTGCACGCTTCGTAAATAGAAAGCTGCAAGAGACTCACTTTGATTTAGTTTTTATCGAAACGATTCAAGAAGCTTTTTTTTTGGCGGCATTGAAAGAGAAATTTTTTAAAAAGATTTTAGTCAGGATTCATGCCACGACAGAAACTGAGAGTTTTGTCTTTTTCAACAAATATATTTATCGGATAAATCTATTGTTGATTAGGCACTGGGTTATGCCTAAGCTGAAATTTATATCGTCAACAAATAGTTATCATATAGATTTTTTAAAACACCATTTTCTCGGCAACAATGTCTTTGAGATTGCTTCCAAGAAATTTTTTGTCATCCCGAATACTATCCTAGATCAAGATGTAATAAAACAAGAGCCCAATAAAGTCGATGGGCCACTTAAGTTTCTCCTTCTTGGGCGCCTTTCGACAGAGGGATTCTTGCAAAAAGGCATTGAGGATTTTGTAGATGCATGTATTCTTTTGGGAAAAGATTATTTGAGAGGCAAGGTCGATGTCGTTATAGTGGGCGAGGGTGCGAAACGGGGATTGTTAGAGGAGAAGATATCCTCCAACGGTTTTGATAAAATTGTTCGTGTAATACCCTCGTTAAGTCATGGAGAAGTGATTCGGCATCTGAAAGAAGGTGATGTGGTCGTTTTACCTTCTAGGTTTGAGGGCTTGTCAATGTTCGCCCTTGAAGCGATTGCGATGAACAATGCCGTAATCTTTTCTCGGACTGGGGGATTGGTCGATCTTGTTGGCGGAAACGGATTTACATTCGCTGTTCAGGACATAGAGGACTTGGCCTCTTGTATTCGTAGGCTGGTGGGCTTAGACCCCGACCAAATTTTGGTACTCAAGGGCAACAGTGGCGAGCTATTCAGGCGAGAATTTTCGGAGCCAATTGTCGGGAAGAAGTTCCGGATCGTATTCAATATAATCACCCAAATGTAATTTAGTTCGGATGTGCGGCATAGTAGGGTTTGTTGACTTCGACTCAACTTTAAACAAAGAGGTCCTAGTGAAAATGACGGACTCCCTTTCGTATCGGGGTCCTGATGACTCTGGCCATTGGCTAGCGAACACTGCTAACGCTACTATTGGCCTTGGACACAGAAGATTGTCAATCTTAGAGCTTTCGCCCCTGGGCCACCAGCCCATGGAATATCTTCAGTTTAGAGTTGTCTTTAATGGAGAGATATACAACTTTAAGGAGATAAGGGCAGACCTGTTGAAACTCGGGTACACTTTTGAATCCAATTCCGATACAGAAGTAATTCTGAAGTCTTTTCACCGATGGGGTCCTTCTTGTGTAGGGCGATTTATTGGCATGTTTGCAATTGTCATCTATGATTCTGACAAACAGAGCCTTTGGCTTTTTCGCGATCGTGCTGGAGTGAAGCCGTTATACTACTATCACGAGCAGGGAGTTTTTCTTTTCGCGTCAGAGCTTAAGGCATTCCATGAATATCCGAAATTCAATAAAAACCTCAACCAAAATGCCCTACAACTTTTTCTTCAACTCGGTTACATACCAGCGCCAAATTCAATATTCAAAAATACCTACAAACTTCAGCCAGGGTATTATATAGAGCTGAAATTGGCTGGCAAAGAAACAAAGCTCTCAAAATATTGGGACGTACTGGATTACTACAATCGGCCAAAGTTGAAGATGTCATTTGAAGATGCTTGTGACGAAACCGAAAAAATCTTGATTTCAGCATTTCGATATCGGATGGTTTCTGATGTGCCAGTCGGGGTTTTTCTCAGCGGGGGCTATGATAGCACTGCGGTCGCTGCCATCTTGCAAGCCCATGCCGGACGACAAGTAGACACATTCTCTATCGGATTTGATGAGCCTCGTTACAATGAAGCTCCGCATGCAAGGGCTATAGCAAACTACTTAGGCACCAGGCATAACGAGCAATATTGTTCGATTAATGAAGCAAAAAAAATCTTGCCGGAACTTCCTACCATTTGGGATGAACCATTTGGCGATGGCTCCGCAATTCCCACTGTGCTTGTGAGTCGGTTGGCAAACAAATATGTAAAGGTGGCTCTATCTGCTGATGCCGGTGATGAGATCTTTGCTGGCTACGAAAAATATCCGCTATTTCTGAAAAATTTTCACCGGATCGCTCGAATACCAAGTGTCGCGAGAGATATTCTTGCGCGAGTACCTTATGAAAGACTAAGACTTCTTTTCCTCGGAGCGTACAACGCAGAGGCCAGACTTTCAAAATTGTCATCTGTACTCTTAACGCGTGATATGCTTGAGTTTAACCTTGCAGCAAGTAAGACATTTGTCGAGAAGGAACTAAGGCAGATGCTTTTGCACTATTCTAATAATTTGTTGCCAACTAGTTTCACGGATCATGTTAATTCTGCTTACAACAATGATCTGGAGACCCTTCTTGCAATTGATTTCAAGACGTACATGGTGGACGACATACTTACAAAAGTTGATCGTGCTACCATGTGTACAAGTCTGGAAGGACGAGAACCATTGCTTGATCACCGGATCATTGAGTTTGTGGCGCAGTTACCTTCGGAGTATAAGCTTACCGTTGATGGTAAGTCAAAATACTTGCTTAGAGAGATTGTTCACAAATATGTACCAGAAACAATGATGAATCGCCCAAAGATGGGATTTAGCGCACCCATCGAAACATGGCTCAAGGCGGACATGAAATACTTGGTGGAATATTACTTTGACGAACAACGTGTCAAACAGGCTGGCGTATTAAACCCGCAAGTTACCAATGCACTCAAAAAAAACTTTTTTGACGGTAAGAAGTTCAATTTTAACAGGCTTTGGTACGTGCTTGTGTTCAATATGTGGTACGAGAAATGGATGAATTGACTCAATGCCTGAAAGCAGAATTAAGCTATTGTACATCATACCCAGTCTGGATGACGGAGGAGCCCAGAGGTTCACGATTCATTTTCTTACGCATTTGGACCGATCAAAATTTGAAATATGCCTTCTGCTATTGAACAGAGAAGGTGAACTAACTCATTTGATCCCCAGTGATATCGAGGTGGTCAAATATGACATTAGACGAACCGTCCTTTCCGTCTTCACAATTCTTAGGGAGGTTTGGCGCAGAAGGCCTCAAATAGCCTTTACCACGCTTGGCCATTTGAATTTGGTGGTTTCTCTTATCAAGTTCCTATTTCCGAAAGGGACAAAAGTAGTCGCCAGAGAAACAAACTTCATTAGCTTAAGAAACAAGGATGAACGCTATCCAAAATTGTTCAACATGCTGTTCAGGACTACTTACAAACATCTTAATCTTGTGATTTGTCAGTCCAAATCGATGCAGCAGGATTTGAGGGGTTCATTTGGGTTAGCGGAAAGGAAACTTCAGGTAATCTATAATCCAGTTGATTTTGAATTTATAAAAGAACAAATCAAACACGTTAATAGAAACCGTACGAAGATCACGTTCCTTTCGGTCGGACGACTGTCTCAGCAAAAGGGTTATGATCGCATTTTACGTGCGTTATCGCTTATAAAAGGCTTCGAGTTTGAATACCTAATATTGGGTCAAGGTCCAAAAAAACAGGAGATAGAGCGTCTGATTGAGAACTATGGCTTGCAAAATGTAAAACTATTTGGGTATTCCACCAACCCTTATGCGTACATGGCTGCGGTGGATTGCCTACTGCTGGGGTCCAGATACGAAGGCCTACCCAATGTTGTTTTGGAATCATTTGCTTGCGGTACGCCTGTTATTGCTTTCGATGCACCGGGGGGCATGAACGAAATTATCAAGCCGGGAGTCAATGGTTGGACCGTGCCAGACGATGATATAGATGCTTTCGCAAAGAGTATTCAATCCAAGGCTTACCTGGAAGTGGACCGCACTCAGATTAGAGAACTAGCAATCAAAGAATTTGCAGCCAGCAAAATAATGAAAAGGTATGAGGAAATCCTGGAGAATCTGGATTAGCCCATGGAATTGATGATGCAGCCAAGTCAATATCAGTCAAGGGTAAGTGCAGCGCTCTATTTTACACTCGTCTTTGCTATCATGATCAAGCCTTCAGCTGTAAATGCGGTGCTCATGCTGATAATTGCGCTTTGGTTGTATTCGCGAGGGTACTTGAGCTTGCCAGTGCTATGGAAGTCTAACATCGTAAAATATCTAGCTGTTTTTTATTTGGCGTTAGCAATTAGCGCATTGCTTTCGGAGGATCAACACCATGGGCTCCAGGTTTTGTTTAGGCGTATACCAATTATCATAATTCCTTTCATTCTTCCGCTATTCTTGAATCAGGTTAAAAGAAAACACATCGTGGGCACATGGGTTATAACTTGGTTCATCGCAAGCTTGTTTAGCTTATTTTCGACCTGTTATGTTTATGGGTTTGATTTTCAAAACATAGCTTACTTTAGTTGGGTTCTGCCCAATACCCTTGGTATTGACTCAAATTACTACGCATTATTTTGTTCGGCAACTTTGATTCTTTTGGTTGATGATTACTTTGGCGACAGAGCCTTGACAAAGAGCCGTATGATTTACTTAAGTCTTGGGGCATATTTCTTTTTTTTTCTCGCACTACTGTCGTCTCGCACAACCTTTTTTAGCACGTCCTTGGTGCTTCTTTGCCTTCCTTTTTTTATCAACAATCAACTATCAAGAAAGGCAATTGTTTTTAGTCTCACTTCGGGTGTCGTCATTATTTCTTTGCTATTTTTTTCCATTCCCTATTTGAGAGAAAAGACTTTTTTGGTTTTGTCAGAAAATGACGCAAGATATTATGAGTTTCAGGCGGGCTGGGAGGTGATAAAAGGGGCTCCGTTATTTGGTGTGGGTCTCGGAGATACGTCAAAGCATTTAATGGAACAGTATCAGACAATTGGATTCGATGAAGGAATCAAAAATGAATACAACGTGCACAACGAGTTTCTCCATGTTGCAATGTCTGCAGGGATATTGACATTGTTAGTCTTCCTATTGCCTTTGACATATTGTGTGCGGGAGGCTGTGCGAAGCAAAAGTTTTGCGCAATTTGGGTTCATTCTGGTTTTTGTTTTGGCCTGCTTTACTGAAGTTGTCCTTAACCGTTTTAACGGAATCATGTTCTTCTCTATTCTCTTGACAACCCTTTTTATAAAACCCTTTTATGAAAAACATTCTTCACGTTAGTTTCTCCATGGATACAGGTGGAGGGCCGATTACTATCAAGAGAATTGTGGAGGATTTTCCGAAGTACAATCATTTTGTTGTGGGGAATGAGGGGGTGTTTATGAAGGGTTTTCGGCATACGCTTAGACCGGAAAAAGTGAAGAACTTAAAAGGATGGAATCTGGTCTATAATCTATGGCTATTAGTGCGGTTAGTCAAGACGTGGAATATTGATGTGTTGCACCTTCATGGTAGAGGTGCAGCATCCTTTGGTCGATTCGTACGGTTATTTCGAAAAATAAAAGTCATTTATACGCCCAATGGATTCTTTCCAAATTCATTGCCATGGTATTTTCGCGGGCTGTATGTGATTGGCGAGCGTATCCTTCTTGGTTTGACCAACATTGTATTCTTCGTATCAGAAAGTGAAAAGCAGACGTATGTCAAAAGCCTTCGATTACGGCCTACAAATCCGAGGCTCGTTGTTGTTCAAAACTACTTGAATCTTGAAAGATCTGACTACGAAACCGTTTTGCCTTTCACACATCAGACGGATAAGAAAATAAAATTTCTGTTCATAGGACGTCTATCTAGGCAAAAAGGTGTTGACATTCTTCTTGAGTCCATAAAACGGCTTACCTATAAAGACTACCACTTAACAATAATCGGATATGGTGAAATGGAAGAGTACCTAAAGTCCGAAATTAGGAAAAAAGATCTATCAGACAACGTCACCTTTGAAGGCAAAATAAATGAGGCATTTCGCCTGATGCCACATTTCGATGCCTTACTGCTACCCTCCCGGTTTGAGGGCTTACCGTTTACAATTCTGGAAGCTATGGTTTACAAATTACCGGTGATTGGGACGCCTTGTAACGGGTCGGTGGATCTCCTTCGTGGAGGGCATGGCTATATGTCGAGGGATGTAGGTGTGAAAAGTTATCTTGATGCAATTTTTGAATTCCTAAATGACTTTGAAAAACGACCAGCGGAGATAGCTGCAATGGTCGAACGAAATCATATTAAGTTGATTGATTGCTATACACTACGGGCTGTCAAAGAAAAAATCAACCTCATCTACTCCTAGTTTTTTTGCCTACTAACGATCTCTGATCCGGATAAATCATGGACCTTTTCGGCTTCGAACAAATAGCACTGACAAAAATAATTCAAGGGAGTCGCAGAAAGGCATGAATCGAAGAATCGATAGATCCATGTTACTAAGCTGCTGTTGATTGGTCGATTTCTGAATATGTTGTAAGGCAGCAGGTTATATCTTCTTACTTTTTTAATTCTAAATCCCGTTGCGCTAAGAAGCTTGAAGATATCTCTTGAATTAAATTTTCTTGTATGCAAGTATGCTTGTTTCTCAACTGGCAGGAATTTCGCTTTAAAGTATTCGATCCATGTATATTTGTTAGGTAGGTGATAACAATAGAATACCCCTCCGGGCTTGAGAACGCGATTAATTTCACCAAGGGAGACCGCTTGATCACCCCCTGTTTCATGGACATGTTCTAACACTCCGATGGAAAAAACTATATCATATTCGCCTGCTGAGAATGGTAATTGGCTGGGACTATTTAAAGTATGATCTTCGCCATTTACAACTTTTAGTTCCTTTATTGCTGCCATGGCAGGCCTTATGTCGTCCCATCCGTATACATAGGACGTCACATTTTTGTACCCTGAATTTAGTAGGTAATAGGAGAACCACCCATTTCCACACCCCCAATCAAGAATTTTGGCATTGCCTTCAGAGTGATATTTGTTGGACACATATTTGAACAAAAGCTCGTATTGTGCTATACTCAGCAGTGATTTGAAATGATAAAAAACCTGTTTTATTCGGGCATTGTCTTTTAGGGAAGTGTAAAACTGCTTAGTGTGCTTTATCATTATGGTAAAGTCTTGGATTTCTCAATTGATACAAATAGTATAAAAAAGATAAACGGAAAATAGAAGTCAGTCTGCAATGTGTTTCCTGCAATAAAGGAACTAAGGAACCATCCTGGCACGAATAACCTAATGCCGTTCAAAAATGGCTTGAACTCACTCTGAAAACGGGAATAACGGCTGGAGGTCTCGTGGATGAAATAGAAAAAGAGGCAGAGTAATAGCGTAGCTATCAACCCACTCGTAAACAGGGTTGTTAAAAACAAGCTCTCCAGATGTGGATAGCCAGTTTCCAATTCTGTATAGGCTTCTCCATACCCATTACCGATGATAAGTGTAAATGGGTGGTTGGCAAAGTGTTCCATGGCAGCAAGTCCCATTTGAAACCTGGGATCATCTGTTATCGATAATTTTGTGAATTTGCTAATCGTGCCAGCTTCCTGCAATGTTTCTGTTAGGCTGAAAATGAGACCAGCAACGACAATTACAGCTAAAAACATTGCGGCCTTTATCGCTAGACTTGGTTTAAGGTTTAGAATGAAGTAATAGGTAAGCCCAATGATGATGACAAGAACGCCTGCCCTGGAATATGTTAGCAATTCTAAACCTAGCAAAGCAAATGTAATAAATAGGTTAAGAAGTCCGCCTTGGGCTCGGTAAACTGAAAGTTGGATTAGGAATATCAGGGCAACAAAAACACCCATCGATACCGAAGTAGTATTTTCCAATCTTTCAATAGCGCCACTTAAATCAATAGCATACCCTGTTAGACCCACAAGTCTATACTTATTGTCATAGCCCCACATATATTCATTGAGACTCAACGGTGCGGTAATCATGTTGAATACAACGTAAATGCCGGCAACCATCAAGAAAAGTATTTGGAAATTAAGTGTCTGGTTTAAGTCGCGATAAGAGACTTTATCAGCCACGTAGTACGGAACGATGAGATAAAACACAAAAAAAGTAAACTTGAGCACTCTACCGAGAGAGGGACCATCGATGAATCCGAACTTAAAAACCCCAAGGGCAAAGGAGGCTAAAGTTAGTGCCATAAACATAACATAAGATACTGCGACCCTGCTAGTCGGAATCTTTACAAATGGTAGAAGAACAAGAAGCAAAATGACATTGAGGAGCTCGAAGAGATAGAAGTTACCGAATCCAAGATTGATCTTAGGAAGGAAGATGTTGACACATAGGAAGAGTATATAATATTTTTTTATGGCCGTCCGTAATGTCACGAAGCTGTATTGTCAAAGTTTCTGCAAATGAAGGCTTTTTTCCTTTTAACACAAGACCCTAACCATTTTCGCAAAGAATTGTTGGGGACTTAACATGTGTGTTGTCAACACACACCTTCTATTTACTCGGAAATTTTCCATTTCTGGAACCTGGGCCGAGAAATATGATATTTTTACGCATTTATGGCAAAGCTCAGAGTCCTCCAATTTGGACGTTTCTTTCCACCTGCAAAGGGTGGCATAGAAACGGTTATTCAAACCATAACCAATGGGCTTGTTAGGCAGGGATTTACATGCGATGTGTTATGTTCAAATACCCGGAATGAGTTCATAGAGGAGAATTTAAATGGATCCAGAATTATCAGAACAAAAAGTTTTGGGTTACTCTTTTCTGTATCCCTAACGCCCCAGTTCATTTCTAAGTTGAGAGAGATTTGGAGGAGCTACGATATCATACATTTACATCATCCAGATCCAATGGCCGCCTTGGCATTATTTTTATGTCGACCTAAGTCAAAGATTGTGGTTCATTGGCATAGTGACGTAGTTAAGCAAAAGATTGGGCTTCTACTTTTTTCTCCCCTTCAAAAGTGGATTCTTAGAAGGGCCGATCTGATTATTGCAACTTCGAGAAAGTACGCAGACGAGTCATTTCATCTGAAACCTTACTTGCAAAAAACTACAATTATTCCAATTGGTATAGATGGCTTGGCACGTGGAGAACGTGAAGATTATCCAAAGAAAGATGGAAAATTTAAGATATTTGCAGTCGGTAGGTTTGTTTACTACAAAGGCTTCGAGAACCTAATTTCTTCTGCGGAATTTTTGGACGAAAATTTTATTATTTCGATCGGTGGAGCTGGGCCCCTTAGACAGTCTTACGAGAAATTGATCGCACAAAAGAATTTGAAAAAGAAGGTGAAATTGATTGGTAAGCTGTCTGATGAAGAACTCATCGAACAGTATAAATCATGTGATGTGTTTTGCCTGCCGTCAATTGCAAAATCTGAAGCATTTGGTATCGTTATGGTTGAGGCGATGTCCTTAGGCAAGCCGGTTGTGTCAACACGCATACCCGGGTCAGGGACTGACTGGGTAAACCTGAATGGTATAACCGGTTTAACTGTAAAACCAGATTCGCCCGAGGAGCTTGCAGAGTCGTTCCTAAAGCTTAAGGAGGATGAAAATTTACGATTTAAATACGGGCGAAATGCGAGAGATAGATTTAAACAAGAGTTTACTTCTGATGTGATGGTTCAGCGTATTTTGAAAAGCTATTATAAGGTTCTCTAGACGCTCAAAACGTTCTTTTATGATCCGCCTTGAATATCTTTTTGAAACACTTCTTGCGATCGCTGGTCTTTCCCTGCCGTTTCTTGTCCCGAATGTTCATGGAAAGCTCTTGGTTGCACTTGTTATTATTGGCTTGATAACCAAACCAAGATTTCTAGAATTTACCAACTCTGTTTTCTTCCTATTTTCGATACTATTTTTTTTTCAACTATTTGGAATAGTTTATTCAAAGAATATGGAATATGCTTTCAGCTACATTGAGACAAGTGTGGCTCTATTTGCTATTCCAATTACGTTGCTTGGGAAAGCACCAAGACTCAGTTTTTTAAGAGTGGGGAAAATGTTTCTAATTGGAGTCATTACCCTTAATATACTTTCTCTCTTCTTCATCTCCTACGACTTATGGGATTATGAAAATCTGCAATCGAACTTGATAGCAGCCAATAACATAATTGTAAGCATTCACCCGACCCTTCTTTCGATGTACATTTCTTTTTGTATTTTCTTCCTTACCGATCGGTATTTTCCTTTGCATCAACTTGACCGAATTCGACTTGGCTGGGTGTTATTTAGTCTTGCCGTCTTAATCGTGTTTTTGCTGTGGCTGAATTCGAGAGCGGGCATCTTGGCGTTCTTGTTGGCTTCAATATTTTTTGTCGGCTACCGTTGGCAAGGGAGAACAAGAATTATTGGCTATGCCAGTCTGGTTTTGTTTGTTATTATTTTGGTCAGTATACCTTTTTCGAATTATCGATTTGTTCAAGCTCCCAAATTGGTATTGGAAGGGGACATCGGAATAGATCATCTGGATCCTAATGTTTTTCCACTGGAAAATCGCCTCCAAATCCTAAAATGCAACATTGAACTTTTGAAGTGGCCAGAGATAGTGTATGGCTATGGGACAGGAGATGGTAGGGACGAGCTTCAAAAATGTTTTGCTGCAAATAATTATTCAAAGCCTCTCGCGCAGAACATGGACTCCCATAGTGAATATTTTGCTCAACTGCACCGACATGGTATTATCGGCCTGGGTCTTTTTTTGGCGTTGCTTTTTGTACCATTTCGACATGCTTTACGGTACAAGAGTCCGTTACTTGGGGCTTTTATTATCCTCTTTGCGGTTACCGCCATGTTCGAAAATGTCTTGAGCGTCCAAAAAGGTGTGACATTTTTTGCTTTATTCTGCCCGCTTCTGTGGTTGTATGCCAAGGACCAGTTCGAAATAAAGGCACCCACCGGACCCGCTGAAATTCCTGCGCAAAAAGCATAACTTCGCGCTAAATTCAGGTCGCGAATGGCAGTTAATCTTGCAGCGTGTGTAACGGCTTTTTTAATTTCGTTTTTGATCCTTCCGATCATCATCAAGTATTCTTTAAAAAAGAATCTTGTTGACGTTCCTGGCCGAAGGAAGATCCACAAAAAGATAACACCTTCCCTCGGGGGTATCGCGATATTTCTGGGCTTTGCCATTGCCTCGATGTTTTGGATGGATTTTAGTCAGTGGGACAACATGAGATTTGTGCTGGCAAGCCTGCTGATTGTGTTTATGATTGGCGTCCGTGATGACTTGGTTCCCTTCCGGGCGCTTCACAAGTTGTTCGGGCAAATCGTGGCGGTCATTATCTTATTGTTTTCGTCCATCCATATCGGTTCGTTGCACGGGCTTTTTGGGATCAATGAAATTCCGATTTGGCTCAGTTACACTGTCACAATGCTTACTATCATCATTATTACTAATTCATTCAATCTAATCGATGGTCTGGATGGCCTGGCAGGAAGTGTTGGACTGGTTGCATTGATTTCACTTGGTACATGGTTTTTTCTGGCAGGTGAGTTTGTATTTGCGTTATTCAGCTTTGCGATGATTGGTGGTATTTTGGCCTTCTTATTTTTCAACTGGGAGCCATCGCATATTTTCATGGGGGATACCGGTGCAATGGTGATTGGAATGCTGTTAGCCATTATGTCAATTCACTTTATGAATGTGAATGACAGCCTGCCGGAGGGTCACTTAGTTAAGTACTCAGCGACCATCGCCAGCGCTGTAGCATTTATAATCGTGCCGCTGTCCGACACCCTTAGAATAATTATTCTTAGGATATCAAAAGGGAAATCACCGTTTAGCCCCGACAAGAGTCATATTCATCATGCAATAATGCGATTGGGGGTGACTCATTCGAAGACCGCATTGATTCTAGCGGTTGTGTCTGCATTTTTTGTTCTTTTGTCATTTTTGATGCGCGATTTTGGAGACACAGTCATGCTGCCATTAATAGTTATTTTGAGCTTAGTTTTGAGTGTTATTCTGGATAGGTTGATTATCCGTAAGCTGTCAACAAAAACGTCTGAAGATGAATGAGAAAATAAAACAAATCGAGTCAGAGGTACAGAACTTCTTGGCCGACACTCGCGACTCCCTCGAATCATATCGACTTAGGTTCATTAGTAAAAAAGGGGTGATCTCTCAACTTTTTGATGAGTTTCGTGAACTGTCGGGTGAGGAAAAAAAGAAAGTTGGAAAGGCACTCAATGAGCTGAAGCAAGCAGCTGAGGAACGTTTTAAATCTTTGCAAGAGGAGTTGGAGTCAAAGAAGGGCCAGGGCGAAGTTGATATCGATTTGACTTTGCCTCCAGTTGAAGAACAAATTGGCAACCTTCACCCGCTGAACCTCACTCGCTATAAAATCATTCAAATTTTTGAGCGTCTGGGATTCAATGTCTCAGATGGTCCGGAGATTGAAGACGACTGGCATAATTTCTCTGCCCTTAATTTTCCAGAAAACCATCCTGCCCGCGAGATGCAGGATACTTTCTTCATCGAGAAAAATCCTGACACGCTACTGCGGACACACACGTCTAACGTGCAGATAAGACTGATGGAAAAACAAAAACCACCTATTCGATCTATCATGCCGGGCAGAGTGTATCGCAACGAAGCTATATCGGCTCGAGCCCATTGCTTCTTTCATCAGGTGGAAGGTTTATATGTTGATAAGAACGTGAGTTTTGCCGACCTCAAGCAAACGCTTTATCATTTTGCCAAAGAAATGTATGGCAAGGATATCCAGATTCGTTTCAGACCTTCATTTTTTCCGTTCACCGAGCCAAGTGCGGAGATCGACATCTCATGTCTGATTTGTCATGGCGATGGATGTACAGTGTGCAAGCACAGTGGGTGGGTAGAGATTGCAGGCTCCGGTATGGTTCATCCTAATGTGCTTAAAAATTGTGGCATCGACCCAGAGGAGTATACCGGTTTCGCATTTGGGATGGGTATTGAACGCGTTACCCAACTTCGTTATCGCGTCAACGACCTTCGCTTGTATTCAGAAAACGACATCCGGTTTCTGAAGCAGTTTAAAACGGTGATGTAATATTTCTCTCTGTGGGCTCCGTGAAATACTCGGTGCCCTATGTGGTAATTATAGCAGTTTTTACCACGGAGAACACAGAGCATTGCACAGAGAACACAGAGACTTGAAAATGGATAGTGAACTGACAGGTCAGATCATCAAGTGTGCCTTAAATGTTCATACAGCGCTAGGGCCAGGCTTGTTGGAATCAGCTTACCAGGAATGCCTTTTTTATGAAATGAGGAAATCTGGCCTGCTGGTGGAGAAAGACAAGCCTCTTCCACTGATATATGAAGATGTCAGGCTGGATTGTGGATATCGCATTGATTTGATGGTTGAAAACAAAATCGTTGTCGAGATAAAGTCGGTGGAAGCATTAGCTGATATTCATTTGGCTCAGGTGTTGACCTATTTAAAACTTACGAACAATCGACTAGGATTGTTGATTAACTTTAATGTTGTAAGGCTAAAAGAAGGCATCAAGCGAGTAATAAATGGTTACTAATATTTTCTGTGTTCTCTGTGGGAGTCTCTGCGCGCTCTGTGGTAAAGAACAAAGTGTAAAGGATTATGATAAATAAGATCAAAACTGTTGGCATAGTTGGAGCTGGCACCATGGGTTCAGGCATCGCGCAGGTTTGCGCAATGGCTGGGTATAGTACCCTTGTTTTTGATGTCAATGCGGAACTTCAGCACAAAGCTTTGAAAGATATTGAGCGGAACCTAAATGTGGGTGTTGAGAAGAGGAAGATCACCCCGGATCAAAATAAAGCTACGCTAGCTAATGTTACCGTTGCCAAATCACTGTCAGAACTTAAAGTTGACCTGATTATTGAGGCTGTAGTCGAGCGATTGGAAATAAAACAACAAATATTTGCTGAGTTGGAAAAGATCAATTCTGCTGAGACGATTTTAGCAACCAACACCTCTTCAATTCCGGTGACTCAAATTGCTCGAACCTTAACCAATCCTTCGCGATGTGTAGGTCTTCATTTTTTCAATCCTGCTCACATCATGAAACTTGTTGAAGTGATTGCTGGGGCGAAGACATCCCCTGAGGTAATCGAGCTTATGAAAAACTTTGCGCGATCAATCGAAAAAGATCCTGTTGTTGCAAAAGATTCGCCTGGCTTCATCGTTAACCGGGTTGCTAGACATTACTATGTGGAGGCATTGCAGATTTTAGAAGAACAAGTTGCCAGTGTGGAGAACATTGATTCGCTGTTGCAGAGCTGCGGTTTTAAAATGGGGCCCTTCAAGCTTATGGACTTGATTGGTGTTGACACGAATTTTTCTGTTACCACATCCATGTACAATGCATTCCATCAAAATCCTAAGTTCCGACCAAGCAGGATTCAGGAACAAAAAGTAAGCGCAGGTGAATGGGGAAGAAAATCAGGCAAGGGATTTTATGATTATTCGAGCTAGTTTTTTAGCTGCCGTTATAGTGCTGTCATCATGCGAGCCAAATTTAGTGGATGACCCAATTCCCTTGGCGTCATTCTCGGATGTGGTCATCAATCCATCATTTCCCGAATACACAGACTTAAATAGAGATGGGGGATTCAAAGACATTAGCAACCTTAAAGACGCTGGCGTTCGAGGTATCATTGTCTATCGCAAATCAGCAACGACTTTCCTTGCATTCGAAAAGAACTGTTCTTACACACCCAATCAAGCTTGCGCAACCGTTGAAGTGCATTCTTCAGGATTTTTTTTGGTTGATCCTTGTTGCGGATCCTCCTTTTCGTTCGAGGATGGAATGCCAAGTGGTGGACCTGCGTGGCGACCACTTCGTCAATATCGTACTCAATTTGATGGTGGTGTACTCACCATCACCGAAGAAATCCTGAATTAGTATTTTGCATGTTTACTTCCGTAGAAGAAGTAGATACCCAAACCGATCAGGATCCAAATCCCACAGATCACGAAAATGATCGGGTTAAGAAAAAGCATTACTCCGCCACAGCAAATGATTCCCATAATCGGAACAAACGGGAACAATGGTGTTTTGAAAGGTCTTTCAAATTCAGGGTGTTTGTATCTAAGCAAAAGTATTCCCAGACAAACAATCATGAAGGCCAGCAGGGTACCTATCGAAACCAATTCACCGAGAATACCAATTGGCAACAGGCCACAGGCTATCATGGCGATCACCCCTGTGATCACTGTAGCCACGTATGGGGTCTGAAATTTCTCGTGAATTTTAGAAAAAGGGGCGAAGAATAAACCGTCATTAGACATTGAGTAGAACACTCGGGTTTGCCCCATGAGCATCACCAGAATTACAGAACTCAAACCAGCTATTGCACCAAGTTTGATAAATGGACTGAGCCAGGCCAGTCCGCTCCCTGCCTTATCAATCGCGACAGCGATGGGTGCGGCTGTATTCAACTCTTCAAAAGGCGCAATACCTGTCATTACCAGCGCAACCAGGATATACACTACCGTGCATATTAACAGGGATCCCAAAATTCCCCATGGCATATCTTTTTGAGGATTTTTTGCTTCCTGGGCAGCGGTAGACACTGCATCAAAGCCTATATAGGCAAAGAAAATAACTGCCGAGGCTCGAAAAATTCCAGTCCATCCGAACTGACCAAAATTCCCAGTATTCTCAGGGATAAACGGCACCCAATTATCATTGTTGATATAGAACCATCCCGCAACGATAAATAGCGCGATGACAGTCAGTTTAAGAATGACAACAAAATTGTTAAAGTTGGCAGATTCTTTAATCCCTCTGTAAAGAAGTATTGTGATAACAAGAACGATGATAACTGCGGGTAAATTGACAATCGATCCCGTAAAGTACAATTCATTGTTTTCGTTGATTGATATTGGAGCTGTAGCAAATGCAGCCGGAATATCAATTCCAAATGTTGAAGACAAGAAGTTAACTACATAACCCGACCAGCCAACCGCCACAGTAGCCCCGGAAAAAAGATATTCGAGAATAAGTGCCCAGCCGATAATCCATGCAACAATTCTACCCATAGTTGCATAAGCATAAGTATATGCGCTCCCTGCAATGGGAATCATGGCAGCAAACTCTGCGTAGCATAATCCTGCGAAGGCGCACGCCATTGCCGAGACGATAAAAGAAATTGCTACTGCCGGACCAGCATATTGTGCTGCAGCCTGTCCTGTCAAAACAAAAATTCCGGCACCAATTACCGCGCCAATCCCGAGTGCAACGAGGTTTGTTCTACTTAGTGTGCGTTTAAGTGTACTGGAACTTCCCGACTCAGCTTTTAATACTTCCATCGGCTTCGTTTTGAAAAGGGAATTTGACATAACAGTGTGAGTTGGTAACTCTTAAAAGTAAAAAGAATTGAGTGGGTAACTCAATGAAACCAAACTAAAATTATTCAGGAAGTGTAAATGTGAAGCTAAAATTGGTGCGTTGTGTTGCGCTCGCTGGAGGAGTCCATTTTGGACCATTCGAAATTAACTTTATTAATTCTTCATCACAACCAAAGCCCAGCGATTTTTCAACTTGAAAATCATAAGGAGTTCCATCATTTGCAATTCTAAAAGATACAGTGACTTCCCCTTCAATTTTGTTTGCAACCGCGCTTTGAGGATATACTAAGTTATTTTTGACGTAATCTTGGTAGTCGCCTTCACGCGAAGAAATGGCCGATGGCTGCTCTGCTGCGCGCTGAGCTAATTTTTTTGATTTCAATCGTTCACTCCTGGTATCTTCTGCAGCGATATCCGCCTTTGCCACTTCTTTTCTTGCCGCAACATTTTCATCTCGTGCATTTAACTCTGTGTCATCCTCTAACGAAAGAGCTTCTTCTTCTGTAGAAGTTTCTGTCAAAGCTTGTTCAGCAATCAAATTTTCGTTACTCATTGTGGCACCAGCCCCCGCGTTCTCAGTTGCCGATTTTGTTTCGATTGGTTTTGACTGTTCTGAGGCTACACGTTCACGTATTTCTGTTCTTGGTTTGGAATTGATTATCGGTTTCGATTGTTCAGCTTCCTCTTGAGCCTCTTCATGCGGTGATATGGTCTCTTCTTTTGGCTGAGTTGCTATTTCGTCAGTCTGATCTTTTGATTCTGAAGTTTTGTTTAATGCGATAGAGTCATTTTCATTTTCTCTGGAAGAGATGTTGACAACTACATAGGTAACAGTCACAATCAAAATGATGGAAGCGACAACTCGCAATGGCCAAAATATCTTACTATGTTTTTTATAAAGGGTATCTTTTTCGATATCACTCACATCTTTTTCGAATTGCACGGGGTCGATTGATTCGGCTCCCTCCAACGCATCCGCAAGAAATGGATCACTTAGTGCTCGCTTTTCGAGCGCATGCATTTCCTCTGGAGAAAGTTCTCCCTTCAGGTATTTGGCAATTTGGTCGTTGAGGTTATTCACCTTCCATACATTTTTTCAAATTCCTTTTCCCGTTTTGAATATGGCTTTTCACCTTTCCAATATCTAATCCTGTCTTTTGCGAGATGTCTCTGTAACATACCGACTTTAGATAGAACAATTCTACGCACCCTTTTTGCTCATCACGCAACTGTTCTATACATCGTTCTAATTTCTGTAAATCTTCTTCATTTGTATCCGTTCCGACTTCAAGATGCACCTCCAAGGTACTTTCCATAAAGGCCTCTCTGAATTCTTCCTGATTTTTACTTTTGGCGGCTCTCAGAGCCATTAAACAGTGATTTCGGCTGGTGGTGTACAACCAACTCTTAAAGTGCTGAATTTCGTGATCTATCAGGATTTTCGGGAGCCGCTCGAATATTTGCATGACAGCATCTTTCGCATCATCCCGATCCTTCAAATATTTTAGACATACCCCGTAGATCATAGCGCTATACCTTGAAAATAGTGCCCCAACGAGACTGACTTCTGCGGCCTGCTTGTAGGCAGCTATAATCTCTTCATCTGATTTCTCAGAATCTTTTTGTCGAAGGAACATCATCCAAGTTAAAAATTATGCAATTATTTATGGAAATCGGCTAGACGTGCATCTCAGTTAAGAGCAAGATGATTCTTAAGCAGTCTGAGTGCCAAAAATGGATTAACGTTGACGAGATTCTTGAAC
>JBFWZR010000018.1:0-50717 GCA_050185175.1 Cyclobacteriaceae bacterium | reverse complement strand
TTTCGTCCACTACCATAGAATCATTCCACGATTGATACAATGAGTCTAGTGAGTTTGCACCTCTCATCACATGATTGCTGTATCGTTGATGATCTATCACTTCGAATAGATAGGTCTCGTATTCTTCTGATTCTCTTCCATACTTCCATGCAATAAAATCATAGGCTGCTGAGTCAGCGATGAATGAAGCGAAGTTCTCATTGAACTCCACACTGTCCTTAATAAAAATGCTTGCATGCACCATTTCATGAATGATGAGGCTCGCAAGATCACCTTCATTTCGCTCAAGCATTCCGCTAAGAATTGGATCGGTAAACCAACCAAGTGTAGACCAACCTCCTGGATTTCGGACACCCACATCCCACCCCTCTGCCTGAAGACGCTTCATTTCAGCTACAGCCTTCTCCTTATCGAAATAACCTTTGTAAGGAACCGTGCCTACTACAGGAAAATGCCAGGTCTTAGGTTTCAATTGAAACGGCTCACTGGCGGTGACCACCCACATTAGCTCCTCTCCTTTTTGATCGAAAACAGTCTGGTAGTTCTTGGAATCCTTCAGTCCAAGAGAATCAATGGCAAACTCTTTTATCTCATCGATGATCCGAAGTTTAGCTTTCAATGAGTCTGGAAAAGAGGGATCCGCCATGACCTCAGCAATGGGCCGCGCGCCCCATACTATTTTCATCTGCCCGATTCCCTGATTCAATCCATAGATAACCAGCGACCAGTTCCAAAGAAGTGCAACTACAAGCACCAATAAAAGTCCCCACCCGACTCTTTTCATTTCCGACTCGTTAGATAAAATCTATTATTGAATTGAAGATAAAAGCCATAGGCGTACTGGAATGATTTGAAACCGAGATCATAGTAAGGCTCAAACCTCAAACCCATAACCACCCCTTCGGCTACTTGTTTCTGATAAAGCGCACGCCACATAATTAGTCTCATGTCTTCACGTTGGCGTGCATTGTTAAACTCAGAAACAGAAGGATATACCTTACCGCCCTGAATTGAAATAAACTCATGCCCCTGCCAATAATTCATAATAACGTCCAGGCCCCACTTCGTAGATGCATTCACATTAAAATAAATTGCGGAGCCATCTTTATATGGTCGTTCGTTGCCTTCACTAAGGTTGTTGTAAGAACTGTAAAATGCGCTGGCCGTCCAGGCCTTGACAATCCCATCGGCCTCGCGTCTCGCCTCCACACCAAATGCTGAGTTCGTTACGGTCTCCAAGGGAGGTGAGTTGAGGTTGATTTGTCCACCGCGATGACTAATCAAAGCCTGACCCACCAGGTGAAGCGCGACTTCCCGATTAATCAATCTTTTATTGAGTGATACTCCGGAGACAAATCTTTCTTGTTCGGGATCATTGTTATAAATCATGTTCTGCCAGTCGAGCCATAGGTCAAAAAACAGTCCATCCTTTATTGTCTGGAATTGTACTCCTGTTTCCAGCCTGTCATTCATTACCCTCTCAAAATCATAAAGTGGTTCTATTAGTCGATGATTTAAGCTGCTTTCCAGGTTACCAAAAAGCAAAGCCATGTTCCTTTTTGTGATCTTAAGTGTGAGGGTTGGCGCGATCGTTGAAAAATCTTCATTGCCAAAGTCTTTATGGAAGAACGCCCCCGCGTCCAGGCGCACATTTTTGGAGATATTGTAGCTCACATAGGGGTTAAACTGGTAGCCCAACGATGTATAGCCCTCTATTATCGTGTCGAAGTATTCGTTGTTCTTGGAAAAACCCAAAAAGTTGACTCCAAGAAATAGCTTCCCTGAGTCAACCTCATCCACGACCAGCCTATCCTCAAACATTTGATTGTTCAGTTGGGCCCATATCGGCAGACAGGCGAGACTCAAAAAAGTTATCAGGGCAGCCTTTTGCATATTCTATTAAAGTGCAAATTAAAGCAGTTATCTCTTAAACCTTAGTGGTTAATGAATTCCGTAAACGAAAGGAATAAAATCAGTTCGGAAACAACTTTTAATCAAAATCTGAACCTTGGCGAATAAGCACTGAAATGGTAATTTCATCCCCTACTTTTGAATAAATACACTTTTAATTTAACACGTATATGAGCGACAACAAGGAGAAACTGAAGGCCCTGCAACTTACCATCGATAAACTGGAGAAAACTTATGGTAAGGGTGCGGTCATGAAATTGAGTGATGAGAAAATTGTCGACATACCCGCCATTTCTACGGGATCGCTGGGCTTGGATCTGGCGCTTGGCATTGGTGGTATTCCGCGCGGTCGCGTGACTGAGATTTACGGACCTGAATCATCTGGAAAGACAACGCTGACTATGCACTGTATAGCCGAAGCACAGAAGAAAGGCGGATTGGCTGCATTTATTGATGCAGAACACGCTTTTGATAAGAGCTACGCTGAGAAACTTGGGATTGACACTGAGAACCTGCTGATATCACAACCTGATAATGGTGAGCAGGCTCTTGAAATTGCTGAACACCTGATCCGCTCCGGAGCTATTGATATTATTGTCATTGACTCGGTGGCGGCACTGGTACCCAAGGGTGAACTCGAGGGCGAGATGGGAGAGAGCAAAATGGGTCTTCAGGCGCGACTCATGTCACAGGCTTTGAGAAAATTAACTGGAACCATCAGCAAGACGGGATGCGCTTGTGTGTTTATCAACCAGCTTCGTGAGAAGATTGGAATCATGTTTGGTAATCCTGAAACCACAACTGGCGGCAATGCACTGAAGTTCTACGCTTCTGTAAGGCTCGACATTAGAAGAATAGGACAGATAAAGGAATCTGCAGACGACATTACTGGAAACCGAGTGCGCGTGAAAGTGGTGAAAAACAAGGTGGCCCCTCCTTTCAAGGTGGTGGAGTTTGATATCATGTATGGAAGAGGGATTTCTAAATCTGGCGAGGTATTGGATTTGGGTGTTGAACTTAATGTTGTTCAAAAATCAGGTTCATGGTTCAGCTACGATGGCAATAAATTAGGCCAAGGTCGTGATGCGGTGAAGCAGTTGATTGAGGATAACCCAGAACTGATGGACGAACTCGAAAAGAAAATCAAGGAGAAAATCTCTGGTGTGACCAAAGCGCCAGCCGCAGTAGAGGAATAAATCTTATTAATAAAATTATTGAAGGCTGTGCTAAAGGCATGGCCTTTTTTATGACCTGATCGCCTCCACCGGATCAAGCCTTGCCGCTAACGCTGCAGGTACAATACCCGAGATCACGCCAATAGCACAGGACACACCAAGGCCAAGCACTATATTTTTAAAACTCAGAATCACTTCGAGACTTCCAAATGGAGCAAAGGTGAGAAGGAATACGAGGAAAATCCCCGTAAGGCCTCCAATCAAACTGAGGAATATGGCTTCAAACAAAAACTGAAACAGAATAAAGTAGTTTTTCGACCCAAGGCTCTTCTGAAGTCCGATGATGCTTGTTCGTTCTTTCACAGAGACAAACATGATATTGGCGATGCCAAATCCTCCAACGAGTATCGAGAACCCACCAATGATCCAACCGGCAACTCCCACTACGTCAAACAGACCACTGATCACATTCGCCAACGCTTCAGGTCTATTTAAAGCGAAGTCATCTTTCTCTGTTGGGCGAAGGCCGCGCCTGCTTCTCAACTGACCTCGCATTTCGTTTTCCAATTCTACAAGGCCCACATCAGACTCTTTACCTTTCACGCCTATTCGCGATGAGGTTTCATTCCAGGCACCCGTTCCCGTTTGATATAATCTTCTGAAGGCATTGTATGGTATGATACATCCAAAGTCGCTGCTGGGTGTGCCAAGAAAACTCTGACCTTCACGCTTCTGAACCCCAACAACAACAAACTTTGAGTTTTTTATTTTAATAGTTTCTCCAATTGCCGTTCGATTGGGAAACAATGCCTTCGCCACCTCGTTACCCAGGATAGCCACTGTCCTGCCTCCCTCTATCTCATCGAAAGTAAAGTACCTTCCCTCCTCCACATTAATTTCAAAGACATCATCATATCCATCACTCGCGCCTCTCAAGCCAATCTGTCCAATGCTACTGCTTCCTTTCCGGATTACCGCATTCCCACGCGCAGCAAAAATGGTAATGCCATCATGGTTTTGAAGGTTGGTCTGCAAAAACTTAAACTCGTTGTAAGACGCATTTGGACGTTTCCAATAATCCCACCACTTATACTCCTCGCCTCCATCGCTTCCCGGAAAAGGCCACTTTTCGGCATAAATCACACCCGAGCCAAGGAAAGAGAAACTGTCTTTGATATTCCTCTCCAACGAATCCACAATGGTGAATACAGCAATAATGGCAAAAATGCCTATAGTTACCCCAAGCAGGGAAAGGACGGTGCGCAACAGGTTAACCCTCAGGGCACGAAATGCAAAGCGAAAGCTTTCAAAAATTAGTCGAAATGTGAGCATGCTTATCCGTTAGACGATAAGATCGAAAATGAGTTACAAAAGCCATTAATTAAAACAAATCCTTATTTTTGCAACCTTGATTTAAAATGCCCTTTCTGGGCCCATTGCAAACTATGAAGTTATCCAAATTTAAGTTTGATCTCCCTAATAATCTCATCTCTTCGCACCCGGCCGAAAACCGCGATGAATCACGATTGATGGTTCTTCACCGCGACAGCGGCAAAATTGAGCATAAAGTGTTCAAAGATGTGGTGGACTACTTTGATGAAGGGGACTTGCTGGTGGGTAATGATACCATGGTATTTCCGGCCAGGCTTTACGGCAGAAAAGAGAAAACAGGCGCCAAAATAGAGGTGTTTTTGCTTCGCGAGTTGAATGCTGAAATGCACCTATGGGATGTACTCGTAGATCCGGCCCGAAAGATCAGGGTAGGTAACAAACTTTATTTCGGAGATGGCGACCTGGTGGCCGAAGTAATCGACAACACCACATCAAGAGGACGCACAATTCGCTTTCTTTTCGATGGCGATTCGGAGTCTTTCAGCAAAGTGGTTGAGTCATTGGGCGAAACTCCTCTCCCAAAATACATTAAGAGAAAAATTGAGCCAGCTGACAAAGAACGATTCCAAACCATCTACGCCAAAAACAAAGGTGCCGTTTCTGCCCCTACAGCAGGAATGCACTTCACCAAACAATTGATTAAGCGTCTTCAGATCAAAGGCGTTGACATGACATTCATCACGCTTCATATTGGTCTAGGCACATTCCGCCAAGTGGATGTGGAAGACCTGACGAAGCATAAGATGGACTCTGAAAACTTTATTGTTGGCAAAGAGTGCGTGGATCTGGTAAACAAAGCTTTGGAGGCAAAGAACAAAGTATGTGCCGTAGGTACTACAACAATGAGAGCCCTTGAGTCATCCGTCTCAGCTGGTAATCGCCTGAAAGAGCGCGAAGGCTGGACTGACAAATTCATCTTCCCTCCCTACGATTTCAAGATTTGTAGCGCAATGATCACCAATTTCCACATGCCTGAGTCAACATTGCTAATGATGGCCGCAGCCTTTGGTGGATATGATCAGGTGATGCATGCGTACCAGGTAGCGAAGAAGGAAAAATATAAGTTTCTCACTTATGGGGATGCAATGTTGATTGTTTAACACCAACATGATTAAAGAAGGAAGCTTCAGAATATCTGGAGCTTTTTATTTTGTCCAACTTCAAACAAAGACGTGACGGAATACGCCCTAATAGTAGCAGGAGGCAAAGGAACGCGCATCAAAAGCAAAGTGCCCAAGCAATTCCTTGAACTTGGAGGTAAGCCAGTGCTCCTTCACACCCTTGAAGCATTCCTCCGCTATTCTAATCAGATCAAAATCATACTCGTACTTCCGGAAGAAGATTTCCCGATATGGACTGAACTAAGCACCAGGTTTCAATTTAAGGTGCCAATCACGCTTCAAAAAGGCGGTGACACAAGGTTCCAGTCAGTAAAATCCGGGCTAAGCAAAATAGAGGGCGAAGGTCTAGTGGCCATTCACGATGGCGTGAGGCCACTTGTAAGCGCTGATATTATTGCTGCCTCATTCCGATTGGCCGCTGTTCATCAATCGGCCGTAGCTGCCGTGCGACTCAAAGAGTCTATCCGCATGACCGATCAGGATACTACAAAAGCCGTAGATCGATCCCGTTTCAGATTGATTCAAACCCCTCAGACCTTCGATATTGGGCTTATTAAAAAAGCCTACGAAATGAAGGAAGACATCACCCTAACTGACGATGCCAGCGTAGCCGAGCATAGCGGGCATCGCATTTCGTTATTTGAGGGAAGTTATGAGAACATCAAGATCACCACGGCCGAAGACTTGGTGATTGCAGAAGCCCTATTGGCGAACAGAAACAAAAAAGGCTAACGTTCCCGCTAGCCTTTCTCAAATATCAATTGACATTTAATATTCATCCTCGTTGAAGAAGAAGTCTTCTTTCGTGGGATAATCAGGCCAAATCTCCTCAATGCTTTCGTAAGGTTGTCCGTCATCTTCCAACTCCTGCAAATTTTCCACAACTTCCAATGGCGCACCAGACCTGATAGAGAAGTCAATCAACTCATCTTTAGTAGCCGGCCAGGGTGCATCTTCCAGATAGGAAGCTAATTCGAGTGTCCAATACATAGTCGTCCTCCCTTTTAATTTTTCGCAAAAATAGAATTTAATTGATTAAAACAAACACGGTTCATTTTTAATCCCCGAAAGCAAAAAACACTCCGTTTTTGGCCGAAATAAACATTTAGAATGGTAAACTTCATGGGCTGGGTCAAATTGATCATATTAGCGACTCTAAATAGGATTGATCTAAATGGCGGACGAAAAGATTATTTTCTCGATGACCGGGGTAAACAAGATTTACCCACCCAACAAACAAGTTCTCAAAAACATTTATCTCTCATTCTTCTACGGAGCCAAGATTGGTGTTCTTGGTCTAAACGGATCTGGTAAGTCTTCATTGTTGAGAATTATTGCTGGTATCGACAAGGAATATCAAGGCGAGGTTGTATCAGACCTTAGTTTCTCTGTTGGGTTGCTGGAACAAGAGCCTCAGTTGGACAAGACGAAAACAGTAAAACAGATTGTAGAGGAAGGCGTTAAGGAAACGGTTGACTTGCTGAAGGAATTCGAGGAGATCAATAATAAGTTTGCTGACCCTGAGATCATGGATAACCCTGATGCGATGGAAAAATTGATCAATCGTCAGGGTGAAGTGCAAGAAAAACTTGATGCCACAGAAGCATGGGAACTGGACCATAAACTGGAGCGCGCAATGGACGCACTTCGTTGTCCTCCACCCGATGCGAGCGTAGAACATCTGTCGGGTGGCGAAAAAAGAAGAGTAGCACTGTGTCGCTTGCTACTGCAAGAGCCTGATGTACTTTTACTGGACGAACCAACTAACCACCTTGATGCTGAATCCGTGCATTGGCTGGAAGAACATTTGCGCCAGTACAAGGGAACCATCATCGCAGTTACCCACGATCGTTATTTTTTGGATAATGTAGCAGGCTGGATTCTGGAATTGGATCGCGGAGAAGGCATTCCCTGGAAAGGAAATTACTCATCGTGGTTGGATCAGAAATCGAAGCGACTCGCACAGGAGGAGAAGACTGAATCTAAAAGACAAAAAACACTGGAGCGGGAGCTGGAGTGGGTGCGTATGGGCCCTAAAGGCAGACATGCAAAGGGTAAGGCTCGTTTGAGCGCTTATGAAAAACTGTTAACACAGGAAGCAAAGGAGAAGGAGGAAAAACTCGAACTCTTCATTCCACCTGGCCCACGACTCGGCAATAAAGTAATTGAGGCGAATGGTGTGGCAAAGGGATACGGTGATAAGCTGCTCTATGAAAATTTGACTTTCTCATTACCTCCTGCAGGCATCGTAGGAATCATCGGACCGAACGGTGCTGGTAAGACCACGCTGTTCAAAATGATTATTGGCAAAGAGAAACCAGATGCCGGCACATTCAGCGTAGGTGACACTGTGCAAATCGCTTATGTTGATCAGGAACATGATGACTTGAAACCGGATGACTCCGTTTGGCAGGCAATCACTGGCGGCAGCGAGTTGATGGAGTTGGGCGGAAAGCAAATCAACTCCAGAGCCTACGTGAGTAAATTCAACTTTGGGGGAACCGATCAGCAGAAGAAAGTAAAAGAGCTATCAGGAGGCATGCGTAACCGGGTGCATCTCGCGATTGCCTTGAAGCAAGGCGGCAACTTATTGCTGCTGGACGAACCTACCAACGACCTTGACGTAAACACACTGCGTGCGTTGGAAGAAGCTTTGGAGAACTTTGCAGGTTGCGCAGTAATCATCTCTCACGATCGTTGGTTCCTCGACAGGGTTTGTACGCATATCCTGGCATTCGAAGGAGATTCGCAGGTGTTTTGGTTTGAAGGCACGTTTAGCGAATACGAGGAGAACAAGAGGAAACGGCTTGGTGACGAACAACCCCACAGGATTCGCTACAAAAAGCTCGTTAAGTAAAGCTTTTAATTATCCTACAATGAAGCAAACGTACACCTGCGTTTGCTTTTTTATTTTTGCAAAATAGATACCGCCTATGAAACCTATTTACACCATTGTGTTGCTCACGCTCTCCAACACATTCATGACTTTTGCCTGGTATGGTCACCTGAAATTTAAAGAAATGAAGTGGAGCCAGAACCTTCCTTTGATAACGGTGATCTTAATAAGTTGGGGAATCGCATTTTTTGAATATATGCTTCAGGTTCCTGCTAATAGAATTGGATCAAAAAATTATGGCGGCCCATTTTCTCTTGTCGAACTAAAAGTTCTTCAGGAAGTAATCACTTTGATTGTGTTTCTGATTTTTTCGTTGTTCTTATTTAAGAACGAAACCTTTCGCTGGAATCATTTTGTTGGTTTTCTCCTTTTAATTGGAGCCGTTTATTTCATATTCAAAAAATAGCCTGACCCTATTTTTTCTGCTCAGTACTGATCTTCTCCTGACTTAGTCTATACATGAGCACCGCAGCACGCTTTGCCTGAATCGCGATCGTTCTTGGGTCTGCTGTTTCGTTTACAGTATGTCCACCAGCGCTGCCTGGTCCTAGGCCGTCCATGGCCATCTCCACGTAAGGAGCTGTGAACGAAATATCGGCAGCGCCTGCATCACGAGGATTGACTGCACGCACCTCCCCAAAGCCGAGATCTTGGCTCACCTTGTTGAATCTGGCAAGCAGGTCGTAGTTACCTTGCACGGGTGCAAGCGGAGGATACCCTTCACCAAATGTGATCTCTGCTTTAGTCTGTGGTCGATGCTCGGCAACGATTTTTTGCATCGTTTCCTGCGTCATCTTAAGTTGTTCTGGAGAAATGGCTCGAATGTCGCCAGTAACCACAGCATGCTTTGCCACGATGTTGCTCTTTCCATACGCGCTTCCTCCATCCATCTCCCTGTCATGATCCACAGTCGTGCCGCCAAGTATCATTCCAGGATTAAACGTCAGGTTCTCTTCTTTTGAAAGCGCTTCATAAAAACCATTTACAATCCTTGCCGCTTCGTATATCGCTCCTGCACCAATGTCCCTTGTGAAAACCTGTGATGAGTGTGCTGGCACGCCCTCCACATTTAGCTGCCATCCGGAAGAACTTCGCCTTGCTACCACGGCAGTCTTCGGGTTTCCATCACCGTCTTCAAATCCAATCGCGATATCCGCCTTTTTTGCGGCCTCTATAAGATCTCTCCTTGCCAGACTCAAAGGTTTACCGCTTAATTCTTCATCGCCCGTCATCACGATTATGATATTCATATCATTCAGCGCACCCGATTCCTTCAAAGCCTGCATCGCTTGTATTATAACTACATCACCACCCTTCATATCACCCACACCCGGTCCGCTGACGGTGGAGTCATTTACGGTATTATATTGTTGAAATGGGCTTGACAATTCAAACACCGTATCGAGGTGACCAATCAGCAACATCGTTTTCCCCTTTCCTTTATGTTCTGCTACCAGGTGACCGGATCGTCCCCATTCCTTGCCATCAATCCATCGTGTCTCAAAGCCAAGGGCATCAAGTTTTGCTTTAAAAATCATTCCCACCTTCTTCACTCCCTCAAAATTCATTGAACCACTATTGATGTTAACGACCTCTTCCAAAAGTTTCAAAGCTTCATTGTGATGGGCATCGACTGATGCCACAATTCTCTTTTCAGTCTTGGAAACCTGAGCTGCAGTAATTAAACAAACGTTTAACAATAGCAATGTGAAAATGAAGCGCATAACAATAGTGATTTGGCTCACAAAATAGTTGATAATGATTCTCTTTGCAATGCTTTACAAAAACGGTTAATTGTGTTCGATTATCTTTCTCACCAAATGGAAGCTGCTACAAAACAATACACATTTGTAAAGGGATCGAGAGAAGTGGTTTTTAACTTCTGCGAGACGATGAGTGCTGAGCACTTCACGAAGCCTGTTGAGCATTTTGGCAGAGGTAGCATTTGTAGCACTCATGCTCATGTAGCTGACACTTACATTCACTGGATAGGGAAGTTTGGTCTTCAGAAGGAAATCGAATACCTGAATCCCAAGACCGTGAATAGTGTTGACGCACTTCGGAGAGAGTTCATTAAGGTGAACAAACTTATTGAAGAGTTCTTTGAAAAATTTTATGATGACTCTGATGAACTACTCGAAAGAAACATTCCCGATCGCGGAAAGGTCGGATTCAGTCCGCTCAAGTTATTCACCCACGTAATCACCCACGAATTTCATCATAAAGGTCAGATGATGTCAATGGCGAGAATTAATGGATATACCCCTCCTGACACTGACTTGATTAGATTAGACTGAGGCGAACGCTACACAATCTCCTCACCCGGCTTTGTCTTCCATCGTTCATGCATCCACACCCACTGCGTGGGATGTGCTCTCACCTGTTCTTCAATGAAAGCGGTATAATTCTGAGTATTGGCAATCATATCGGCCTCTTCATCGCCAGTCAGCACAGTCGGGATCTCGGGGAGAATGTGCATATGTTGCTTACCATCGTCTCCTAAAAAAATATAAGTGGGCACCACCGCAGCACCTGTCTTCATCGCCAATATCGCAGCCCCAACGGGAGTGGCGGCCTTCATCCCAAAGAAGTTAACAAACCTGCTTTTTACTTTCGTGTCCTGGTCTATAAGTATCGCCACCGAGCCTCCTGTTTTCAGTGCCTTAATTAATCGCAGCGTTTCCTTACCTCGCTCTACGGCAACTGCTCCATATGCATTTCGGTAGTCGAACAAAAGTTCATTAAGTCTCTCATCTTTCAGGGGAGTGCCAATAATGTTAGGCTTCAAGCCTCTTAAAGCCATGTTTGTAATTTGAATATCGAAGGCACCAAGATGACAAGTCAGAAAAATAACCCCCTTGCCTTTTGCAGTAGCCTCATCAAAATTTTCTATTCCATGAGTTACAAGAAAGCGGTTGAGGTCCTCAATCGTCTCCACTTTTCGTGCACGTAATACATCTCCCGCATTCTTACCCAGCATTCTAAATACCTCCTTACTCATGGTCAGAATTTCTCTCATGGACATCTCGCCACTGAAGGCAAGACCCAGGTGGAGGATCACCAACTCCCTCGTTTTATTTGCAAACGGATAAGCCAACCTGCCAAGCCCCCCGCAGAATGCGAGCCATAACTTACGCGGCATCAAATTGGAAATGAATATGAGAAATCGGACGAAGTAGTACACTACACTGTACTTGGCACGTTTTCTCAAAGGGCGTTTCGACATAACAGGTCGCAAGATAAGTCAGCATTCGCTAAATTCATCCTTTGAAAATATTTTCTCTTACAACATCAGAATGAAGATCCTTTACGTAGTCCGTCATGCCAAATCAAGTTGGGACAATCCTGACCTCCGGGATTTCGATAGACCGCTGAATGACCGAGGCAAACGTGACGCCCCCAAAATGGGCCGAAGACTAAAGGAACGAGAAATCGTCCCCGACCTTATGCTAAGCAGCCCGGCAAACAGAGCCTTAACCACTTGTAAGGCGATTGCGGACATTCTTGGCTACGATCAGGGAAGGATAAAAACCGATCAAAAAATTTATCATGCCAATGAAAGCGAACTTTTTGAGGTAGCCGCAGAACTCAATGACAATTTTGATGAGGTGATGATTTTCGGACACAATCCGGGACTCACTGACTTTGTCAACGAACTGGTGAACGAAAGAATCATGAATGTGCCCACATGTGGTATCGTTGCTGGCAAACTCAAGATCGATTCCTGGAAAGCAATCAAACCCGGCTGCGGGAAACTTCACTTCTTCGATTTTCCCAAAAAGCATATAAAAAAGTAAGTACTATAAACCGATGGGAAGCAACTCGGTAGCTTTTCGTTTCAGAATCCCCTCCTCAGGAAATCGGTAACCCGTTACAATCCGAAACACAGCCGCGCCATTTTGCAAACTGATGTTATCGTAGGTGACGTTTCTAGACTGTGTAGTGATACTAAAACCAGCAAAAAATTTTTGAGTATTATATCCCATTCCAATCCTTCCCTGAGAGAAAGCATCGATTTTTATATCGTTATGATCCCTGTCTGCATCAGTATATGAAAGCCAATAGTGGGCAGGGCCGAGTGTCAACGTGAGATTTACAAAAAACCTCTTCATCACAAAGGTGTGACTATATCCTGGACCGAAACCTAGTGAGGTAAACCTTATCTTACTAACTGTCGCTCCGGGTCCCCAACTGATCCATTGTTGCGTAGGTACGAGCGCTGAGTCGGCAGAAAGTGAGAACGTTGAAAGTACCCCACTAATGATAAATGATCCACGGCTATTCTTCTGCCGCTCACTAAATAGATAAGGTGCCTTAAGCGAAAATCGCTCATGGTTAAAGATATAGCCAAATGAAATCCCATGATTTGAAATATCAATATCACTTCTCTGAGGATACGGCTGACCTTTTGGGACAACGACATCAGATGACTCTCTGTAAAAACCACTGTATCGAATAAATGAAGCATCGGCAAACCACCTGCGTGTGATCCCGGCAATTTGAAAACCTCTAATATCACTTTCACCAAAAAGTCTCTCACTTTTAGCACCCAGAGGCACTGCAAAAGCGAAACGAATATTAACGTCAAATAAATTGAGGTTTGCGCCAAGGGCGTATGAGGTATTTGATTTGTAGTCTATTTTCTTTTTGCTGTCCAGAGAGGAAACAACACTGAAGTCAATACTATTCCGCTGCAGTAACGGCCCTAAAAAGAAATAGTCACTATAGGATTCTATATTCTCTTGCCTTACGGAATCTTGCTCAACGGCTAAAGACTCAATGCAGGTAAAAGATAAAATTAGTATGGCTACAGATTTGGCCACTACAGGATGTACTCACTTAGATCCTTGTTTTTAACCAAGCCGCTAAGTTTCTCACTTACCATGTCTTTGGTAATAACGATATGAGAGTTAGGTTGAATTCTGTCGGGCACATCGAACAAAAACTCATTAAGCAGCTTACTGATCACCGTGTGCAAGCGTCTGGCTCCGATATTTTCAATCTCAGCATTGATCTCAAACGCAGTTTGTGCAATGGAATCCAAAGCCGATTCTTCAAATTCTATCGTCACACCTTCCGCCTCAAAAAGAGCGGTGTATTGCTTGGTGAGTGCGTTCTTTGGTTCCTTCAAGATACGAACAAAGTCTTCTTTGGTCAGGTTGTTTAGCTCCACACGAATAGGGAATCGCCCCTGAAGTTCCGGAATCAAGTCGGACGGTTTGGAGATGTGAAATGCTCCGGCTGCAACAAACAAGATGTGATCTGTCTTTACCACTCCGTGTTTTGTATTTACCGTGCTTCCTTCAACAATAGGAAGCAAATCACGTTGCACCCCTTCACGGCTCACATCCGGCCCACCCTTCTTTCCAGATCCGGAAGCCACTTTGTCAATTTCGTCTATAAAGATTATTCCTGAATTCTCTGCTACTCGGATAGCCTCTTCCTTCACCTCATCCATATCAATCAATTTGGCAGCCTCCTCTTCCAGCAATATCTTTCGCGCTTCACTAACGGTGACCTTCCTTTTCTTGGCTTTCTTTGGAAGCATTCCGCTGATCATATCTTGAAGGTTCATCATGGATGTCTCATCCATCATGCCAGCACCTATCATTCCAATGCCAGGGCCATTTTTTTGGTTAATCTGGATGTCGATCTTACGATCATCCATTTCTCCATTCTTAATCTTCTCTCTAAAAAGGTTTCTCGTCCTCTCATTGAGCTCGGCATCTGACGTTGGTGAGTCTGACTTTGCGTCACTAAAAGGCTGTTGAGCTGGTTTTATCGTTGGGCCTTTGAGAGGTGGTATCAAAGCATCAAGAATAATCTCATCCACGATAGCAGCAGCCCTTTCCTTCACTTGGTCCTTTTTCCGGGCCTTGATCATATTAACTGCCTGCTCAACCAAATCACGCACTATACTTTCCACATCACGACCCACATAGCCGACTTCAGTAAACTTGGAAGCTTCTACTTTCACAAATGGCGCATCCGCGAGCTTAGCAAGTCTCCTGGCAATCTCTGTCTTTCCCACACCTGTTGCTCCGATCATCAAAATGTTGTTGGGCACGATTTCAGATTGAATTTCTGATTTCACGCTCATGCGTCTCCATCTGTTGCGAAGGGCGATCGCCACATTTCTCTTCGCATCGTTTTGCCCAATAATATATTTATCAAGTTCTTCTACGATTTGACGGGGTGTCAAATATTCTGAATTCATCATAATGCTACTTCCGTATAATTATTTTTTTAGTATCCACATTCAGTGAAACCTGGTATGCACCTCCTGCAACAAAACCTGATCGACTGAATGAAAGCGAAAATCGATTTACTTTTGCTAATGCTCCAATCGAAAACCCAGCGCCTCCTCCAGCCTCTTCCAACTTCAACTCCTGGTGTCTCAAAAAATTGTAACCGAGGAGAAGTGATACATTCTTGTGGATCAGCAGTTCACCGCCAAAGGTAAGATGGCTAAGTACCTTATCCAATGTTCCTGGAGGATCTGTAACATCAACCTCATATGGGCTATTGTATTCTGTAAGGTGATAGGCTGTAGCAGAAAAGCGCAGCGGCATGTGTTCCGGCTTGTATGTAATCCCGGCTTGTACGTCAAAGGGAATTGAACTTGAACTCGTTGCAGAATACTCCCTGGTTACAACGCCAACATTCTTTATCACAAGCCCAATTGTAAAATCTTTTTGAGGGTGAATAAACAAACCTCCCAAATCAAACGAGACAGCACTCGCCCGATAACCTGCGAGGTTTGAAAAGACACCTTTCAAGTTTACACCGAACCTGAACTTATTGACCTGGTGCGACTTCCCAACAGCAAGCACGGTTTCACCTGAGTTAAACGAACCAGTAGGCGTACCCAACAAATCATACCCATCAACACTCCCAAGACTGAGATGACTCACCCCAAATGAGATCAATCCAACGGACCGAAAGTTGTTCTGAAAAGCAAAACTGGTAAATCCAGTGCCAGCAAAATAAAAGAGATGACTAACCGATAGTGATCCATCGAGTGTGTCAGATGAAAGAGATGGGTTATTTTGAAATTGGGCAACTGAAAGTTTGTTGTCTGAAACGTTCACTCCACTGACTCCCGATATCTCCGCGCTGACGGGTAACGAAAGCGTTGGAAAGGAAGCGGTAGCTGACTGCCCCCAACTTTCGCAGCTCCATAATACTCCAAGTAAAAAGCAAATACCGAAAAAAGCCCTCCTCATTCATGGCAAATTAACAAGGAAGCCATTCCCAAACTAGCTCTGTTTGGTCTCTGTAAACTCAAAGTGCAGAGGATTATCAACCTTATCCTTCATCAATGCAATCTTTAACACCTCGTCCACCGTCTCCACAAAATGGAATTTCAAACCACGCAGATAACTTTTTTCGATCTCGTTGATATCTCTTTTATTCTTCGCGCTCAAAATGATCTCTTTAATGCCACTTCGCTTCGCTGCCAATATTTTCTCCTTAATACCACCTACTGGAAGCACCTTGCCGCGAAGTGTGATCTCTCCCGTCATTGCAATCTTCGATTTCACTTTCCTTTGTGTAAAAATGGAAGCTAATGACGTGAGCATTGTAATACCGGCAGACGGTCCATCTTTAGGGATGGCTCCGGCTGGCACGTGTACATGCAAGTCATATTGTTGAAATGCGCGGTGATCAATTTTGAGATCGGCTGCGCGTGACTTGAGATATGACAAAGCAGCCACGGCAGATTCCTTCATCACATCGCCCAACTGTCCAGACAACGTAAGTACACCTTTACCTTTGCTTAAGCTAGACTCTACGAAAAGGATGTCCCCTCCAACCTGTGTCCAGGCCAGACCCGTCACCACACCTGCAGTCTTATTATCCTGATAGAGTTCATCATCAAATATTTCAGCGCCCAATACTTTAACAACAAACTCGGGAGTAATGGACTTAGGCACATCCTCTTCCATCGCAACGGACTTGGCTACATGCCTTACCACAGATCCTATCCTGCGTTCCAGGTTACGAACTCCAGACTCCCGCGTATAGCTCTCGATTATTTTTCGAATGGCAGTAAGTTCAAATTTAATTTTATGGCGTTTCAACCCGTGCTCCTCCATCTGCTTGGGCACAAGATGTCGCTTCGCAATCTGCTCTTTCTCCTCAACGGTATAACCAGAGATATCAATAACCTCCATCCTATCTCTCAGCGCAGGATGTATTGTCTCAAGGGAGTTAGCAGTGGCGATAAATAGGACCTTCGAAAGGTCGTATTCCACTTCGAGGTAGTTATCCGCGAACGTACTATTCTGTTCCGGATCAAGGACTTCCAACAAAGCCGATGATGGGTCTCCTCTAAAATCAGAACGCACCTTGTCGATCTCGTCCAAAATAAAAACCGGATTTGAAGACTTAGACTTCTTAATATTTTGCAAAATCTTTCCGGGCATAGCGCCTACATAGGTCTTCCTGTGGCCACGTATCTCTGCTTCGTCATGCACGCCACCCAGTGACATACGCGTATACTTACGTTGTAGGGAAGTCGCGATCGATTTACCCAATGATGTTTTACCAACACCCGGAGGTCCATGAAGGCAAAGGATTGGTCCCTTCATATCTTGTTTCAACTTCAGCACCGCCAAATACTCCAATATCCGGTTCTTGACTTTAGTTAATCCAAAATGATCTTTGTCAAGAATGCGCTTCGCTCTCTTCAGGTCAAAGTCATCATCAGTACCCTCGTTCCATGGAAGGTCAAGCATGAACTCAACATAGTTCATCGCTACAGGAAACTCTGCGGCCTGCGGATTGATGCGCTGCAGTTTGTCAAGTTCCTTATTGAAATGCTCTGCTACTTCCTTTGACCACTTCTTTTCTTTGCCCAAGGCACGAAGTCTCTCAATCTCTTTGTCTGGCCCATCGAAACCTAATTCATCCTGAAGCACTTTAATTTGCTGACGAAGAAAATAATCGCGCTGCTGTTGATCGATATCAGTATGAACCTTCTTTTGAATCTCATACTTAATCTCTAGCATCTGGATTTCCTTCAACATGTATTTCAACAAAAGTGTACCCCTGTCAATAATCTTACTTGTTTCAAGAATCTTTTGCTTGTCCGTGACCTCTACGTTCAAATTTGAACTAAGAAAGTGAATCAGGAATGACGTGCTATGAATATTATCCAACGCCACCTGGGCTTCCTGAGGAATCTCTGGATTGAGTTTTAAAATTTTTGAAGCTGCATCCTTTAGAGATTGCACCAGTGCTTTTACCTCGTGTGACTTCAAATCTTCTTTTTGATCAGACTTGAGTTCGATTCTAGCTGTGAGGTAAGGATCCTCATTTAAGAATTCGCGTACAGCAAATCGATTCTTTCCCTGGATAATAATGGTTGTATTTCCATCAGGTAGCACCAACATCTTGATGATCCGTGCCACGGTACCAAAACGATAGAGATCTTCTGCAGTCGGTTCTTCTGTGTTTTTTGTTTTCTGTGCAATGACTCCAACAATCCGATTACCCTGATAAGCTTTCTTAATCAATCGAATTGACTTTTGACGGGTAACGGTGATAGGAATCACAACGCCAGGAAAAAGAACCGTATTCTTAATTGGAAGTATTGAAATTTCTTCAGGAATGTCTTCTGGTTTGAGGTCTGACTCTTGTTCGGGGTTGATCATTTGAATCAACTCTTCTGAGTCATCCTGCACTATTGGAGCTATTTCTAGAGACTTAAACATATGGATTGAACGTGCCAATTTGGCACCTTAATGCGCTTTTTATACAAATTTTAATATGCGGTCTATATTGGTCAATCACAATGCCAAAGGCTTAATTATGAATGAAAATTGCTTAAACTTATGATTTAAGTTGACTCGGCAACGTTTACAGACTTAGTGAAAAAGACGCCTCTGATAGCTATTTGTGTACTCCAGCTACTGTTATCCACAGAAGTACTGGCCCAAAAAAGGCAAAAAAAGCTAAAAAGTGCCGGTGTCGTAACCCTTGAGGACTCCATAACCACATTCAGCCAGTCTGACATATTCGACTTCCCCAACCTCCAAAAGGTTCGATTTTATCAAAACGGTAAAGAACTGGAAGAAATCCAGCGCTTCGACAATGCAGGTTTGGAGGACAAACTATACCTCGCACTCAAAAGCTATGTGCGAAAATTCGGAATAGAAAACTTCAGCAAAAATGCCCCTATGCTCTGGCGGCTGGCAAAACTATCTCAGGGTCAAGGCCCACCTGATGAATCCATTCTACTCTATAAGTTGATTTTAAAACATCATCAGCAAGGGATCAATATCAAGGAATTGTTTCATGTGTACGACTCCATCGAGACCGATAAAAAGGAATACTACGTCCCTCTCGATTACTATTATGATTTAGTCGCATTGCGCAGAGAAGTAGACACATTGCAACCACCACAATCAGTGCTCATCAACATGGGCGATGACATCAATTCTCTCAAGGAAGATTACGGGCCAACGATCGGAAATGTCGATGACATTCTACTTTTCACCTCAAAAAGAAACGTAACGTATGCCGCTGGTGAAAGAGTTGTTAATGAGGATTTGTTCTTCAGTCACACCGAACCAGGAGGCTACTGGGGAAAAGCACACGAGTTCTCGACAATCAATACCAGTTATAATGAAGGTTCGGCATGCCTGAGTAAAGATGGCAAGTATCTGATCTTTTCAAGATGCGATGCGCCAGGCTCTATTGGCAATTGTGACCTTTATGTGAGCGAGCTTGGTGCCGATAGCGTGTGGAGTGCCGCAAAAAATCTTGGACCAACTGTAAACAGCACGGGGTGGGATTCTCATCCCAGTCTCACGCACACTGGTGACACTTTATACTTCGCCTCAAATCGCGTTGGTGGATTCGGACTGTCTGATATTTATTTTTCCACAAAAGATGCTAAAGGCAATTGGACACAAGCACAAAATGCCGGACCGATTGTAAACACACGCAATAGCGAGGTAAGTCCGTTTTTTCATCACAAGTTCAACGTGCTTTATTTCAGTTCAAATGGACAACCCCTGAACTTCGGTGAATTTGATATTTACAAATCCTACTATCGAACAAATTATTGGTCGGATCCAAAGAACATAGGGCCATTGGTAAACGGCACGGGCAGTGAGTACTATTTTACCATCGATTCAGAGTCGAAGAATCTTTATTATGCCAAATCCTCAGAAGAGGATCTCGCCAATCTGGATTTGTATTCGTTTCCGGTTCCAATGGAGGCTCAGCCAGAAGCAATCGTTGCGCTAAAGGGGTCATTGAAGAATAGCCATACCGGTCAACCTTTGAAGGGTATTGTCTCAATTATAGATCTTGACGAAGGGGTAGAAGTGGCTCCAAAATATCTGCGTGAAGATGGGTCGTTTGATTTTGAGTTAATCAACAGACGCAACTACCTACTAATCATTCAGGGCGATGATTTTTTCAGAATTGAAGAACTGTTCTTTCTGGATGGCGAAATGCAAATGGATAGAAAAGCAGATCCAATTGAAAGTAAAATCGAATTTGAATCGCTGGAATTTGAAAATGGAAAAGCCAACATCCTTGAGAGCATGCATCGTGACCTGGACAAGGTGGCGAACTTCCTTATCGATCATCCACATTTGAGTTTGAGAATCTCCGGTCACACGGATTCAGCCGGTCGTGAAGAAGCTAATCTTAAACTCTCACAAGACCGCGCAGACGCAATCAAACGATACCTGACCGAAGAATTTGGCATTGACACAAATCGTGTGGAAGCCATTGGCTATGGAAGTTCAAAACCAATAGTTGAAGAGATCACCGACCAGGACCGGCAACTCAACCGCAGAGTTGAATTTGAAATCTTCAGGAACTAACCTCCGGTAAATAGCTTGGCGATGTCGTTGTAGAATACGAACACCATCAAAACTAGCAACAGCGCCATTCCAATCTTCAGTGCAGTTTCGAAAAACTTCTCGGAAGGCTCACGGCCACTGATCATCTCATAAAGCAGGAACACTACGTAACCTCCATCAAGCGCTGGTATTGGCAATAGGTTCATAAACGCAAGTACCATCGACAGCAATCCCGTCATTCTCCAGAATCGTTCCCAGTCCCATTCCGTTCCAAAAGCCTGGGCCATGCCGATTGGTCCTGACAGAGATTTTTGAAACGAGATGTCACCTGAAAATATTTTCTTGAATGCTTTTAGCTGAAGAAAGATTACGCCAAAAGCGCGCTCAGTACCGAGGCCGATTGACTCACCAAAACCGTAGTTGATGTATGCCAATTGATTTTTATCCAACCCTTTGGCCATAAAGCCTATTGCACTGTAACCTTTGAAACTTTCGTTGAATGAAAGTATTTCATCGCCACGCTGAACTTTAAATGAAATAGAATCCCGGGCGCCCGATTTTACGATGGCAAAAACTTCGTCATGATAGTTGACAGGCTGGCCATCTACCTCAACAAAACGGTCACCAGGCTGAAGGCCTACTTTGCTGCTAATACTTTGCACCTCACGCTCGGGCTCATCCCCAATTTTAAATGGTGCCTTTTCGGATACTCGCCCAACTATGGCAGGGATCCTCGGAATGAGAAAATTTGAAATCGCATCCTTGCGATTAAAATTCTCAATAAAGTTTGAAGGGATAGGAATGGTCACCTCCTGTCCATCTCTCAACACTGTGTAATATGAATTCTGCGAAAGCAATACATCAGGTTTGGCTACGTCCTGGAAGTCGGTAAAATCTTTACCATTGATTTTGATGATCTTATCTCCTGTCTCAAAGCCAATCTGCTGCGCCAACTCCAGTGCCTCAACTCCTCCATTTTCGTTTATCAGGTCTTTGGGAATATAGGTATCACCAAGGAAGTAGGTAAGGCCGATAAAGATCAGGACACCTGTGATCACATTCACGATGATTCCTCCCAACATCACAATCAATCGTTGCCAGGCTGGCTTCGCCCTAAATTCCCAGGGCTGCGGTTCCTGCTTCATCTGCTCCTTGTCCATACTCTCATCCACCATCCCGGCAATCTTCACATATCCGCCAAGCGGAAACCAACCTACTCCGTACTCAGTATCACCTTTTTTGTACTTGAACAAAGAAAAGTTGAGGACGTTAGCCATCGGGAAAAGGAAGTCAAAGAAGAGATAAAACTTCTCCACTTTGATGTTAAACATCCTGGCCGTGATGAAATGCCCCCACTCGTGAACCGTAATTAAAATCGAAAGGCTCAGCAGAAGCTGGGCCGCCATTATCATTCCTTCCATTCTTACTTAATTCTACTTTTTTATCAATTCTTTCGCCACTGCCCTTGCCTCCCGATCAGAACTCACATAATCATCATAAGTAGGTTGCGCAACGAAACTTATTTTCTCCATGCATTTCTCCACTATTGGAGACATGTCAAGGAAACCAATATTATCGTCCAAAAATTCCGCTACCGCCACCTCATTCGCTGCATTGAGCACACAGGGCATATTGCCACCCAGGCGCAAGGCCTCAAAAGCAAGCGCAAGATTACGAAAAGTTTCCGTATCCGGCCCTTCGAAAGCGAGCGATGGATACTTCGAAAAGTCAAACCGCTCGAAACCGGACTTCAGGCGCTCAGGGTACGACAGTGCGAACTGTATGGGCAAACGCATATCTGGCAACCCGAGTTGCGCCTTGATTGAACCATCTTCGAATTGAACCATGGAATGGATAATAGATTGGGGATGGATCACCACTTCAATTTGATCGGGATTCAAACCAAATAGCCATTTGGCTTCAATGACTTCGAGCCCTTTGTTCATTAGCGTAGCCGAGTCGATAGTAACTTTCGCTCCCATCGTCCAATTGGGATGCCGAAGTGCTTGCGCCTTGGTTACATTAATCAGGTCCGCTCTTGCCCTACCTCTGAACGGTCCTCCAGATGCTGTTAAAATTATTTTCTCAATCTTGTTTTCAAACTCCCCAACAATGCATTGAAAAATTGCCGAGTGTTCTGAATCAACCGGATAGATATTCACACCTCTTTCGCGTGCGAGCGAGGTGATCAGTTCTCCAGCCACCACAAGTGTTTCCTTGTTTGCCAGAGCTATAGTCTTTCCTGCTTCAATGGCCTTGATCGTTGGTCGAAGACCTGAATAGCCAACTAACGCTGTCAGTACCAAGTCAATTTCATCCATCTGCACGACTGAAGCCAATGCATTCTCTCCTGCATAAACTTTAATTTGGAGAGGGTCAAGCGCGTCTTGCACTTTTTGGTAATGAGATTCGTTCACAATCACCACCACGTTCGGCTTAAATTTCGTGGCCTGCTCAATGAGAAGATCAGCATTGTTTTGCGCAGTAAGAACCTCAACCTCAAAATGATCGGGATGCTGTGCGATCACTTCAAGGGCTTGAGTGCCGATGCTTCCAGTAGAACCCAGGATGGCGATGGATTTTTTCATGAGCGTTCAGCAAAAAAATTCAAGTTATTATAATGTTTCCCAAAAAAAACCAGTCTCAATGAATTCACTGAACCCTTTATGATGACAAACAGTAAAACAAAAATACTCTTGGGGTAAAACGGGCGCATCCAGAACGCACGCACTGCACTTTGAAAAGCCAATTTATTGACTCCCCAATACAAATGATAGAACGCTCCTTGATAATGGATACGAGCGGTGTCCCGGTTGTACCCCTCAAGTTTCTCAAGTTCAAATTGTTTCAATACCTCAAGGTTATTACTCATTAAACAGTCTGCTCCATTTTCTCTTCTTTGGGCAGTCAAAAAGCATATCAATTGATCAATAATGACAAACCTGGGGGAGTAGTTTCGTCTGGAGAGTGAATTAGTGACTGTTCGATATAAATACAACGGCTCAACAATATTCACACACATTCCAAGGTCAGTCATTCTTGCAGAGAGATCGGTATCTGCGCGATTGTCCTTGAAATAGGCTCGATAGAATTCATCAAGTCTCTCCAAGGCTGACGTCCGCATTACTGTTGTCCCTCCAAGAAACATCGACTTGGTCAAGATGCCATTTCGAATCCATTCAAAGTCATCCGATAATATCATTTTCCCCATCACTATACCTTTTTCATTCATCATAAAGTATGAGGTCCCACACATCACCAACTTTCCGTTCCTATCCATCAACTCTATTTGTTGCTGAAGCCTGTCAGCTACAGAAACATCATCAGCATCAGTTACGGTCAGGTACTCGGTTTTTACTCTGGTGATGTACTCATTAACAGTGCCTACCCTCCCCTTGTTTACATCTGAACTAAACTTCTTGATTCTCGAATCTGAAAAAGATTCGATTATTTGCCAAGTATTATCAGTCGACCCGTCATTCAGTATCCAAAGTTCAAAATCCCGAAATGTTTGATTCAGTAAACTTTCAATAGCCTCGGAAATATACAACGCAGCATTGTACGCTGGCATCAGAATGGTGAGGCGGGGCGAAGTCATCTTTATAAAACAAACTCTCGCAAACTATCTGCAATCTTTCTGTCATTGGATAGCCTCGGAACTTTGTTCTGCCCTCCTAGTTTACCCAATGACTTCATGTACTCTATAAACCCGTTCTTCTTAAGTTTCGTAATCTTCAACGTTCGCAGGATGCTACCTGAGATTAAATCATCATAATACACATTGAGCCCTCTCAATTGCTCATCCAGCAACTGTGAAAATGCTTCCGTATCGCGCGGAGGTTGAGCAAACTCGATCAGCCATTCGTGGTGTGGCAGTCCGCTGTCTGGCGCTACCTGTGGCGCAACAGTAAACTCAACAAGTTCTACCTCCGGAAATTGTAACATCGTATTCTTCATCGCCTTCTCGACCTCCTCACCAATCACGTGCTCCCCAAAAGCGGAAATGAAATGTTTAATTCTACCGCTGACGATGATACGATATGGGTTCTTTGAAACAAACTTAATGGTATCTCCTATAGAATAGCCCCACAACCCTGCATTGCTATTGATAATCAGCGCGTAGTTTTTATTGAGTTCGACTTCTCCAATGGATAGACGAGTCGGGTTCTCATTGAAAAATTCATCGGCAGGAATGAACTCATAAAAAATTCCTGAATTCAACAACATGAGCATGCCGTGCTCTCTTTGTGAATCCTGATAGGCAATAAATCCTTCTGATGCAGGGTAAAGCTCTATTGAATCAATCGGTTTGCCAATTGACTCAAATAGTTTTGCCCGATAGGGTTCAAAGTTCACTCCTCCATACACAAATAGTGAGAACTCAGGGAAAACATCTTTGATCTTCTTACCTGTTCTTCCTTGTATTCTATCAAAATACATTTGAACCCATGGAGGAATACCTGAAATCAAAGTCATGTTTTGACCAAGCGTCTCATCTATAATTTTCTCCAATTTTTTCTCCCAATCTTCAATGCAGTTCGTTTCATAACTCGGCAATTGATTACTTCTCAAATAACCTGGCACATGATGATTGACTATCCCCGAGAGACGTCCTGTATTGATCCCTCCCTTTTGATCAAGTTCGGGGCTTCCAGAGAGGAAGATCAGCTTGCCATCCAGGAATTGACCTTTACCTGTTTCATGAACGTAACTCAGCAATGCGTTTCGAGCACTATTAATATGGTTCGGGATTGAGTCTTTGGTAACTGGAATATACTTTGTGCCAGAGGTAGTACCTGACGTCTTAGACAAATAGGCAGGTTTGCCTGGCCACAATATGTCGGGTTTCCCTTCTGCAACCTGATTGATATATTGTTTTAGATCTTCGTAGTCACGAACCGGAACTGCCTTCTTGAAATCCTCGTAAGTTTTCAGGTCAGCGAAATGATGGTCTTTGCCAAATGAAGTCGAAGACGCCTTTCTAATATTCTCGAACAATATCTGTTGCTGAAAGGCTGGTGCATTGCCCGACCACTTTCGTGTTTCTGACGCAATGAGAGCTGCGAACGGTTTTGACAAAAAAGATCTGAATCCCATGACCTGTAAAAGTAAAAAAGTTGGAGTGACCAATAATTGCCCACCCTGACATTTCTTCAGTCCCTCAGCTTTGGGACTATATTTGCTTTCTGTCAAAAAAGTAAAAACCAGAACTGGAATAAAACCGTTGTTTGTAGTAAACGAAGTCAAATGAATACGCTAAAGACTCTTGTCATAGGATTTATTGCCGGATTGGCAGGCGCATACACTTTTGTGAAATATGGAGTTGAGAATGGCCAGATCCCCGGTC
Source organism: Cyclobacteriaceae bacterium (assembly GCA_050185175.1). Lineage (GTDB taxonomy): Bacteria > Bacteroidota > Bacteroidia > Cytophagales > Cyclobacteriaceae > ELB16-189. The sequence goes on along the minus strand of JBFWZR010000018.1, from coordinate 25,050 downwards.
ATACAGACGATACTACCTTTAATGTAGCGTCCTACAAACCAGAAGATGCCTACCGACCTACGATCATTAACCCTTCGACAAAGGCCACACTGGCAGGTGTTGACTTCAGTGACGCGGCCGCGAAAGCCACACCGAGTGTAGTTTATATTAATAGCATTTCACAAAGTGGCGCATCCTACTCCTATTGGGATATGCTTTTCAATGGTAGATCACAAACACAGGTGAGCTCCGGTTCTGGCGTAATTTTTACCAGCGATGGCTACATCGTTACCAATAATCACGTGGTGGAGGCAGCCGAGAAAATTCAAGTCGTTCACAACAAAAAAGTTTTCGAAGCCGAACTAATAGGCACCGACCCTTCAACAGACCTTGCTGTACTTAAAATTCAGGAGACTAACCTCCCTGCCATTACGCTAGGCAGTTCAACAAATCTAGCTGTGGGTGAATGGGTAATCGCAGTCGGAAATCCGTTTTCACTTTCCTCCACAGTCACTGCGGGAATTGTAAGTGCGAAAGGGCGAAGAATCAACATAGTAGAAGACAAGTTCCCTATCGAGTCATTTATTCAAACTGACGCAGCTATTAATCCAGGAAACAGTGGCGGAGCACTCGTTAATAAGAACGGAGAACTCGTTGGGATAAATACTGCGATACTTTCCCGTACAGGATCGTACACCGGCTATGCATTTGCCGTCCCCATCGACATTGCGAGAAAAGTTGTTGAAGATTTAGTAAAATATGGCATCGTACAAAAGCCGTTCTTTGGTGGCAATGTGGTAGAGTACGATTTTCAAAATGCAGAGAAGTATAATCTCAACACCAACGTAAAAGATTTCAACGGAGTGCTTCTGGCCGAACTTGAAAAGCAAGGAGCCGCAATGAACGCAGGGTTGAAACTTGGTGATATAATTATAAAACTTGGCGATGTGGAGATTAACAGTAAGAGTGAATTCGAGGAAGAACTCAGTCATCACTCACCTGGAGATAAGCTGTCAGTTACATATCTGAGAGACAATAAGGAAGGCAATACCACGATGACGCTGGTTAATCGCGATGGCGAAACCAGTCTTATCAAAAGAAAGTTTTACAATGACGCAACACTTGGCGCAACTCTAGAGGCCGTAGAATACGGAGTGAAAGCATTTAAGATTACTGGTGGTTTGTTCAAGAAGATTGGTATACCAGAAAACTATACCATTATCTCGATCAACCGTCAAAGGGTAAAAGACCCTCAGGAGGTGATTGAGTTCTTCAATAAATACAAAGGAAGAGTGATTATTTACGGAGTGACCAGCTCGAAGCAAGAGCTTCCGATGTCCTTTTATTTACAATAGGTTAAGAAACCATTCTCAACTTCAACTTCTTGCTCAGTTCATCGACTGAGTTCTTGAAGTTGGAGTCGGCTTTCATCATGTCCTCCACAGATTCAAGCGCATGAATCACGGTGCTGTGATCCCTTCCTCCGAAGTTTTCACCGATCAAAGCCAGTGTCAATTGAGTATAACGCTTGCAGAAGTACATGGCCACCTGACGTGGGATTACGATCTCGCGCTTCTTTACTTTAGCCTTTAGAGAATCAAGGCTTACTTTAAAGTAGTCAGCCACTGTTTTTTGAATGAAATCCACGCTCACGTCAGACTGAATCTCTTTCACGATATTCTTTAGCACCTCCTTCGCGAGTTCAAGATCAATTTCCTTCTTGAGTAGCGTTGCGTGGAACATCAATGAATTCAATACGCCTTCCATGTCGCGAAGGTTGGTGTCTACGCTGTATGCAAGGTATTCGGCAACCTCCGTTGGTATGTCAATGCCATCAGATTCCATTTTATTGTGAATGATGGCAAGCTTGGTCTCGAAATCTGGTTCTTGGAGATCTGCCGTGAGGCCCCATTTAAATCTGGATAACAAACGCTCCTGGAATCCTTTGAGGTCACGCGGAGGGCAATCGCTGGTCATGATGATTTGCTTGCCCGATTGGTGAAGTTGATTGAAGATATGGAAGAACATCTCCTGTGTTTTCTCTCTTCCCGCCAAAAACTGGACATCGTCCAGGATCAATAGATCGACCTGCAAATAAAAGTTCTGGAAGTCCTGAAGTTTGTGGTTCTGAAGGGCATTCAGGAACTGGTTCGTGAAATCGTTTTGATCCACATACAATACGATCTTCTCAGGAAGATTCTTTTTGATTTCATTGCCAATCGACTGCACAAGGTGTGTCTTCCCCACCCCTACACCACCGTAGAGCATCAATGGATTGAATGACGTTACACCTGGTTTTTTCGCTACAGCAACTCCGGCAGACCTTGCCAGCCTATTACAGTCTCCTTCAACAAAATTTTCAAAGGTGTAGTTAGGGTTAAGTCTTGAATTGACAGTCTGGGGGTTCAGCGCCCTAAAGCTGAATGGAGAATAATCATCAAGATTTCCGTTCCCATTCTGAGTCTGAATCCCATTAGCGCGTTTCATTCCACCACCGTTGGGATAGTTCACCATCAAGGGAGGATTCTGATTGTTTCCACTGTCCACGATGACAGAGTACTCCAAGCGTCCTGTATCGCCTAAGACACCATGAACGGCCTTCTTAAGGACGGGCACATAATGCTCTTCGAGCCATTCGTAAAAGAATTGAGATGGCACCTGAATGGTAAGCACACTACCTTCTGTGCGTAACGGAACGATGGGCTTAAACCATGTGTTGAAATTTTGCTCGTCTACTTCCTTTCGAATAATCTCGAGACAGTCATTCCAAATGGTGCCGCTTTCAACTTCCATTACAAGATCTATAGTACCGTTGTGTTTGTTCTTCTTTGTTCCCGGTTAGGGAAAGGGAGACAAAGGTGTAAAAAAATCGAAGAACAAAAAACCGAAACGGCACTTGAATATTTGAAAAAATATTTTCGTGACAACATCTAAAACCAAAGTAAAAAAATTGTATAAGTCCTAACTAAGATTCAACCCGGGATATCAATTGAATATTCGTCTGCTATGGATAAAAATATTCTATTGATCTTGACGAATACTGATGGTAGCATCAGTATTGTCAGGGTTTAACCCAGACAAAGCGAAGCTTTCGTCTGCCCGTTGGGCAAATTATGCACTAATGCATAATTTGGGTTCAATATTGTGAACCAGTCATTTAAAGCATCAGGTCAAAAATAAATTCATGTCAGACGCTCTTTTTAATTCATTTCCAGGGAGTGACAAGAATGCTTGGAAGGAAGCCGCACAAAAGGAGCTTTCGGGGAAAGACCCATTTACAGAATTAACATTTGACATCGGACCCATTACACTGAAGCCATATTATGATGAATCAGACACCAATGGTCTGCAACCTGAAACACTCGATGTAGCACAAGACCTCTATCTGGGGCCGCGTGGTTGGTTTAACAGTCCTAAAGTGGTGGTAGTGGATGAAACCACTGCTAACAATGTTGCCCTTAACCACCTGATCAATGGCGCTGACGCTGTTCTTTTTGAAATTTCCGGCCCTGTTAGCCTTGACAAGCTCTTTTCGAAAATAAAACTCCCATACTGCGCTGTGTTCTTTTTGGTCGATGCCGCACAATCAAGACTGATAACCGATTTCGAACAATATGTAACGAATAAAAAAGTGGACACCTCGCAGTTGGTTGGCGGCTTTTTCTGGACCTCTCCCATTTCATCTGAGATAGCTTCACGTGCTCAGGCTATAAAACACTGGAATCGATTCAATCCCCTTGGTATTGTAGTGAAACCCAACAGTGACCCGACAAAAGAAATAGCGGAAGGTCTCTGCGAAGCTGTGAGGGTAATATCAGACGCTGGTAAAGATTCAGTTTCCAAAATCTGTTTTTCAATCAACACAGGCACTGACTTCTTTTCGGACATCGCCAAGCTCAAATGCCTGCGGAGGCTTTGGAGACAAATTCAGGGAGCATATGTCGCACCTCAAACTCATTTGCATATTCATGGAATATCCTCACCATGGACAAATGAAAAATATTCACCTAATGGCAACATGATCAAAAGCACCACCTCAGCACTCAGCGCTGTCCTGGGTGGGTGCGATTCGATAACAGTAGAGTCTGAAGATGACAAAAGTCCATTCAAAGAGCGTGTGGCAAGAAATGTTTTGAATATCCTTCGTGAGGAATCGAAGCTTAATCAGCCAGCCGATCCAACTGCCGGCTCATACTTTCTCGAAGATTGTATCGAGCAATTTTCGCAACGCGCCTGGCAGCAATTTCAAGACCTTGTAAAGTCATGAAGCCGGATTTTTCAAAAATTGTTTATAACCAATTCCGCAGCCACGAGGCAAATGACCGAGGGTTTGCATCAATGCAATCACCAGAGCAAATCACGATTTCGCCATCATACAAAAAATCAGGCACTGACCAGAACACCTTCACAGCCGGTGTCCCACCGTTTCTGCGAGGGCCTTATGCCACAATGTATGCCGTGCGGCCGTGGACCATCCGACAGTATGCTGGATTCTCTACCGCCAAAGAGTCCAATGAATTCTACCGTAAGAACCTTGCCGCAGGCCAGAAAGGCCTTTCTGTTGCATTCGATTTGGCAACACATCGCGGATATGACTCTGACCATCCGAGAGTAGCTGGCGATGTAGGTAAAGCCGGTGTTGCTATCGACTCGATTCTGGACATGAAGATTTTGTTTGATCAGATCCCACTTGATCAAATGTCGGTTTCTATGACAATGAATGGTGCGGTAATTCCAATCATGGCGTTTTACATTGCCGCTGCTGAAGAAGAAGGAGTAAAAAGAGAACAACTGAGTGGTACAATTCAGAATGACATCCTGAAGGAATTTATGGTGCGCAACACCTACATCTATCCACCTGCACCTTCCATGCGCATTGTGGCAGATATCTTCAGGTACTGCTCCCAACACATGCCACGCTTCAACTCAATTAGCATCAGCGGCTATCATATGCATGAGGCTGGCGCTCCAGCACATATCGAACTTGCCTATACGCTTGCAGATGGAATGGAGTACATCCGTTCGGGCATCAAAGCAGGCATTGCGATTGATGACTTTGCTCCAAGGCTTTCTTTCTTCTGGGGAATCGGTGTGAACTTTTTTATGGAGATCGCAAAGATGCGGGCAGGGCGATTGCTCTGGTCAAAAATTGTGAAGCAATTCAATCCAAAGAATCCAAAGTCAATGGCGTTGCGTACGCATTGTCAAACTTCAGGATGGAGTCTCACAGAACAAGACCCCTATAATAACGTAACTCGAACATGCATTGAAGCATTGGCTGCCGTGCTGGGTGGCACACAATCGTTGCACACCAACTCGTTGGATGAAGCCATCGCATTACCTACTGACTACTCAGCAAGAATAGCCAGAAACACACAAATCTATCTACAAAAAGAAACAGGAATAACAAAAGTCGTTGACCCCATGGGTGGTTCTTACTACGTGGAGTATTTGACCAATAAACTTGTAAACAAAGCCTGGAAACTCATCGAAGAGGTTGAGGCCTTGGGCGGGATGACCGCGGCAATCGAAAGTGGCATTCCTAAAATGAGAATTGAAGAGGCGGCTGCCATTAAGCAGGCACGCATTGATTCTGGAAAAGATGTGATCGTAGGCGTTAATAAATACCAAACCGATGAAACACCAGACTTCGAAATTAGAGAAGTAGACAACACCCAGGTACGGAAAGAACAAATAGCAAGACTGGAGCAGCTAAGAAAAGACCGCAATCAAGTTGAAGTCGAGGATGCGCTCAATGCAATCACGCGATGCGCGGAGTCAGGTGAAGGCAATTTGCTAGATCTTGCTGTCAATGCAGCTCATAAGAGAGCCACGCTCGGTGAGATCTCAGACGCGATGGAAAAGGCATTTGGCAGATACAAAGCAACTGTCAAATCTATTTCTGGTGTATATTCAAGGGAAATGAAGGCGGATAAAGAATTTGATGAGGTTAGGAAGCTCTCTGATCAATTTGCGGAGGCAGACGGGCGCAGACCACGAATCCTGGTTGCCAAAATGGGTCAAGATGGTCACGACAGAGGAGCAAAAGTGATTGCCACTAGTTTTGCTGATCTCGGTTTCGATGTGGACATCGGTCCTTTATTTCAAACTCCTGCAGAGGTGGCTAAGCAGGCAACGGAAAATGACGTGCATGTTGTGGGAGCTTCAAGCCTGGCAGGAGGCCACAAAACCTTAATCCCGGAACTGGTGAAAGAGCTGGAGAAAATAGGACGACCGGACATCATGGTTGTTGCAGGAGGAGTAATTCCCCAGCAGGACTATGATTTTCTGCACAATGCAGGAATAGACGGAGTCTTTGGCCCGGGCACCCCGGTGGCCCAATCTGCAAGGTTAATCCTTGAGAAACTGCTATCGCGGTAGGCAATTCATTTCCAATTGTTGAAATGTCACAAATTTGACCGCAAAGGGTCATGTTAATATTGGCATTCCACCTCACAACTAATTTCTGAATTGCTTAACTTTAATTTTTGGTGCATGTATCAAAACATTCGGACATTCGTTGCCTGTCGTGCACTGGATTCGGAAACATAATTCGATAAATATTTTAACATGAAACGGAACACTCGCCTGTTGTTGATTATTCTGCTTTTCATCAGCCAAATGGTAATGGCTCAAAGCAAGTGGGATAAAATGATTAATAAGGCCGAAGCATCCTACGTGATTGGGGACTATGCGAAGGCAAATAAGAACCTTGCCAAGTTCAATAAGAAGTCAACCAAAAAACTGGGCAAGCAAAATGAGTATACACCCACCTATCATCTGCTGGTCGCCAAGTATCAACTTGCAGCAGGTCAGGTCATCGATTTCGAATCAAGCGTACTCAATGCAATCAACACTAGCAAGGCAATCAACCAGGAGGACAGCAAAAAGCACGGATTGGTGCTCATCGACATTGCGGAACTTTACAATCAGAACGGTGCCTTTCGCCAGGCAAAGGATTATCTGGATCAGGCAAAATCTATTTTGGATAAAGGAGCGTTCTTCGACAAACTAGTCGAAGCACGCTGGAGCATTGATCGTGCTGAGGTCCTGTGTGGCCAAGGGTTTTATAATGAAGCTTTGGAAATCCTGAAAGAATATGATGCCTATTTTTCTGGCCGTGCATTACGACAAGAAACCTATGTGGACGACAACGGGAATCTGAAGAGCAGAAAACTAAGTAGTGAGGAGGTAGAGGAGCGATTCAACGAGTATGCCAATTACGCAACGCTTCTGGCAAAGGTATACGGTGATCGAGGAAGTCTTATTAGTGCAGACTCTGCTTTCGTTGGAGCCACCACATGGATTGATAAAAATCTCGGAACGGCAAGCCTTACATATGTTGAGAATCAATTGCTTCACGCGCGCATGCTGATCGAAAATGGAAACGAAGCAGGTTTACCACGCGATCTTGATTTTAGCAGGACGTTGAATACGCTCAAGATCAAGCACAAGCCATCACATTACATGGCCGTTGAAATCTACGAAGAATATCTCAAGCAACTTCTGAATTCAAACAACTCCGCCCGCTACCTGAACACCAAACTGGAGTTTGAAAAGATGATCAATAGCAGTTTTGAAAAGGGAAGTATCTACTCTGTGCGCTTGAAGGCCGTTGATTTTGATTCAAAGAAGAGCAAAGACAAAACGAGAAATCTGGAGAATGATGCGATGAACATGTTGTCCAATACTGCAGGTTTACCAAGGAATAATGTCACGACCATTCACGTTCTGGAATTCTTATACGACCTGGCCATTCAACAGAAAAAATATTCCAATGCAGAAAAGTACCTGGATGACATTGTAAAAATAAAAACTGAACTCTACGGAGCCGATGCTCCCCAAACTCACCTGGCGCGGATTCACGTTGCCAATTTTTATGTAGATAACACCAACAAACTCTCAGAGGCTGCGAAAATTTATGAGGAGAGTTTTACAAAAGTTGTTGAAAAGGAAATTGGTGATTGGCATAAGGACCACCTGGACATACTCAATCATCAAGCCGCACTTTTCGAACTCACGGATAAATACAAAGAAGCAATTGCCGCGCTTGAAAAAGCTGAAAACGTGGCACGTGGAAAATACCAGGATGATGATTATCAATATGGAGTGGAACTCAATAGCAGCGCCAGACTTAGGTTGAAGCTGGGTGAATACGAAAAGGCTGAGTCAAATATCAACCAGGCCCTGGCAATACTAGAGCCTTTCCGCAAAGACGATGAAAAGAAAATTTATCTGATCGGAGCGATCGAAACTCAGGCGACCCTTTTTGGAATCAAGGGGATGTTTGACGAGGCTGAGGACGCCCTAGATCGATCAGGCAGAATGATTTCGAAATCCGATGTGGTCGGGATTGACGATCTCAGTACTGCGAAGGAATTATCAAGTCTCTTCATTCAACTGGGGCGATACTCCACTACAGAAAAACTACTGAACGAGTTGATCAGTGAATATGAAAAACTTTATGGTTCCAACTCAATTCGTTTGATTGATCCATTGGTAAACATGGGGCAACTTACGCTGGCAGAAGGTGACTACACGGATGCTGAAAAAATTGCGTTACGCGTAAATGGTGTCGCACGTGACGTGTACGGTGAAAAGTCAACAAAGACAGCACCGACTCAAAAACTACTTAGCGATATCTACTACACAATAGGCGATTACGAAAAAGCTGAAACAAACATCCAAAAAGCGTTGGAGAGTCAGCAGCGTCAATTTGGAAGGAACCATGTAGACGTGGCTAAATCACTATCGCAGCTTGCATTAATCAAGTTTTACAAGGGAGATGATCCCAAGGCTGTTGAGAAACTACTCGTTGAAGCTCGTGATATCATGGGCAGCAAGCTCGGAAGAGAAAACCCACAGTACGCTGACATCCTGAAGAATGTTGCCATTCTGAATATCGCGCAGAAAAAGTATGACGTTGCATTCAGCTCTCTTACTCAGGCCGAAGCCATCTGGCGTGCCAAGACAGGCTCAAAGAATAACATCAACGCAGCCAGCATCTATGCTTTAACTGGTGATGTGTATTATGAGATCAAGAACTATAAAAAGTCGGAAGAATTTTACGACAACGCCAAGTCAATCTATGAACGGTCTTTTAGTCGATCACATCCAGAATATGTGAAGGTACTCTCGAAGCTGGCGAAGGTGTACTATATGGAGAAAGATTATAAGAAAGCCAAGAAGAATATTGAAGATGCTTTAGCCAACTACGAAAACTTCTTAAAACAGTTCTTCCCCGCCTTGAGTGAGCGTGAGAAGGCGAAATACTGGAATACCATCAAACCCGACTTTGAGTTTTATAACACGCTTGCGTTTGGTCAATTGGAGGATTTCAGAGACTTGAGTGGAAAGGTTTATAATTATCAATTGCTCACCAAAGCACTGTTACTTAGTTCATCAATCAAGATGAAGGAACGGATTCTAAATAGCAATGATGAAGCTCTGAAGACAAGCTACAATGAATGGGTGCAGAAAAAAGAGGTGTTAACCAACGCGCTATCCATGAGCACGCTGCAACTCACCGAGAATGGTATTGATCCAGGAGCCCTGGGCAATGAAGTTGAACGACTGGAAAAAGAGCTAAGTGAGAAGTCTGAACTATTCGGTCAGGATTTCGACAACAAGCGTATTACCTATGAGAATGTACAAAAATCACTTGGGAAAAATGACGTGGCTATTGAAATGGTGCGCTACAGATATTTCAATCACAGCTTCACAGACTCTGTTATTTACGTGGCATTGTATCTCAGAAATGACAATGCAAGACCAAAGGCGGTGGAGCTACCTGAAGGGCACCGGATGGAAACAAGGTTCTTTAAGTATTATCGGAACTGTATCACCGGCAAAATTGCAGACCAATATTCTTATAAAGTTTTCTGGGAACCAATTCAAAGTAGCATAGGGCAATACACCACGCTGTTTATGTCGCCCGATGGAGTTTACAACCAGCTGAACCTAGAATCTATACCAACACCTGATGGCAAATATGTAATCGACAACTCCAACATCGTAATCGTAAGCAATACCAAGGACTTGTACCTCCGTAAGATCAAATCGAAGCAGCAGGGCACCACCAATACAGCGACTATGTTTGGTAATCCTACCTTCTACATGACAGCTTCTACCGGAAACATTCCTTCGTTGCCTGGCACAGAAAAAGAAGTAGCGGAACTTCAGAAATTATTAAACACACAGGGCTGGAAGACAAATGAGTTCACAGAAAAATTAGCAAGCGAAGAGCAGGTGAAAGAACTGGAGAGTCCAAAGATTTTCCACATTGCCACCCACGGGTTCTATACGCCTGCAGACGAAAACACTACAATTGCTGACTCAGAAAATGAAGCACAGATGACGGAAAATCCGTTGTTGAAAACTGGATTGCTGTTGAAAGGCGCAGGGGACCTTCTGGAGAAAACAAAATACAATTACAACATGGAAAGTGGGATCCTCACAGCCTACGAGGCCATGAGTTTGAATCTCGACAAAACAGACCTTGTGGTTCTAAGTGCCTGTGAAACCGGCCTTGGCGAAATTTCTAACGGTGAGGGTGTTTACGGTCTTCAAAGAGCTTTCCTGGTCGCTGGCGCTAAAACCCTTATCATGAGTATGTTTAAAGTGGACGATGCCGCCACACAAAAGCTTATCCTCAACTTCTACCGCAAATGGCTAACCACGGGCAACCTGCGTCAGTCTTTCATAGATGCCAAAAAGGAACTTCGCACCGAGTACCCTGAACCGATCTACTGGGGTGCTTTCATGATGATCGGCCTGGAATAAGGTCCTTAAGTCAAATTTTTACGTCATAATGTCTGTAGATTGCCTTGTTGGGTAATCAAACACAGACATTATGGCTTATTTTTAGCCTGATTTTGCTCCGGCATACTTTTCAATGATAGGATAGACATCAACGAAAAATTGATGTTAAACCTTAAAAAAATTAATTGCTATGAGCATTATCCGTTATAATCCAGCTGACTTCGTTCCTACTACTTTCAGTAGCATTATCGACAAGTTTTTTAATGAGTCCATGCAGAAATCAGGCATGAACACTTTCGTACCAAAAGTCGATATCAGCGAAAACGACAAAGCTTTCGAATTGCATGTTGAGGTACCTGGGATGAACAAGGAGGATTTCAAAATTGAGGTCAAAGACAATTACCTCACCATCAGTGGAGAACGTAAACTGTCTTCAGAAAAGCGGGAGAAAAGCTTCCACTCAATTGAAACCAGTTATGGCACATTTACAAGATCATTCACATTACCCGAAAACGTGAATGCGGATAAGATCAACGCCAAATACAACAATGGTATTTTGGAGTTGACAGTGCCCAAGGACGAGAAAAAAGTATTGAAGTCAACAATCAAGGTAGACTAAGGTTGGTTTGTGGGTTGATTGTGCGCCCCGGGCATTGCCCGGGGCTTTTTTATTTACGCCTATCCTTTTATCCAGATTGTCGTTATCTTTAGAAAGATTCATTCCGCGGGTTGAAATTGGAAGCGCATGAAAAAATCACTCTTAATTCTTACTGTTTTAGTATCGGCATTTATTGGCGCTACGCTTGGGGTCATTTTCACCATTCGAAACGTGGACATTCTGAGTCCATCATACAACTCGGTTGAAGACAGGCAGGCCAGGCTGGTAAGTTATTCTAAGGACACACTTTTTCACATTCCTAAAGGTCTTCAATTCGAATCAGCCGCAAGGCAAATTACTCCAGCTGTCGTCCATATTAGAACAACTTATGGCTCGGGGGAATTCAGCCTTAATCCTTTGCAGCAATATCTGAACCCTCCTGCAAGATCATCCGGATCAGGCGTAATACTAACTGATGATGGATATATCGTGACCAACAGCCATGTAATTGAGGATGCGACCCGCATCGAAGTGGTGATGACAAATAATCAACGCTTCTATGCAAAACTAATTGGTAAAGATCCGAGTACAGACCTGGCACTTCTCAAAATCAAAGCAAGGAACCTTCCATTTGTAAAGTATGGCGACTCGGATGACGTAGTACCCGGACAATGGGTACTGGCTATCGGAAATCCTTTTGATCTCAATTCAACTGTGACCGCTGGTATTATCAGCGCTAAGGCGAGAAACATTGGCATCTTGAGAGACAGGAATAACTTGCAGGTGGAGTCTTTTATTCAAACAGATGCAGCGGTGAACCCGGGTAACAGCGGAGGTGCGTTAGTCAACTTAAAAGGTGAACTCATAGGAATTAATTCAGCGATAGCAACTTCAACGGGTAACTACGCAGGATATTCATTTGCAATACCCGTGGCATTGGTTAAAAAAATTGTTGATGACCTTCTTGAATTTGGCGAAGTACAACGGGGACTTCTTGGTGTGCAGATCGTGGATGTTTCGGCAGACCTAGCCGAGAGCCGCGACCTGGATGTAGTACAGGGGGTGTACATAACAAGAGTAAACACTGGCAGTGCAGCGGACGATTCGGGAATGGAGACCGGTGATGTCATTGTTGCAATCAACGATCACCCAGTGGGCAGCGTCTCCGAACTTCAGGAATGGGTGGCACGAAACAGGCCCGGTGAAATAATAACTGTAACCTTTAGAAGAAACGGTGAAGAAAAGTCCGTTCAAACGGTATTGAAAAATTTTGAGGGAACCAGCAATGTGAGAAAAAGAGAGATAGAATTCGAGATGGAAGGCGCCATATTTGAAGACCTCTCCTATCGTGAATTGACAAAACTCAACATCGATGGCGGTGTGCTCATCGCCAGCCTCGAAGCCGGCAAGTGGAAAAAAGCAGGTGTCAAAGAAGGATTTATTATCACTCACATTGACAAAGTGCCAGTGGATAACGTAGAAGACCTGAACAGGATAATTGTCAACAAACATGGAGGCATGCTTGTGGAAGGCCTTTATGGTAATGACAATGATGACAAAGAAGTTTATGGCGTGGATTGGTAGCCATCGCTAATACAATACTTCCGCCATTAGTCCCTACGTCTTGCCTATTCTGATAAATCCTGATTAGCTTTGTGGCCCACAAAAAAGCAGATCAGGGAATGAAGAATTTCGGCATCAAAGAAGCACTCACCACTTTAGGAATTAAGTCAAGCAATCCAGGAGTATCCACGGGTCAAAAATGGCTGACCTCAACAGGTCCAACGCTCGAATCCTATTCACCGGCTGATGGTAAACTTATTGGAAAGGTGAAGGCAGGTGATGAGAAATCATTTCAAAAAGCGGTAGAGCAAGCTCACAAGGCTTTTTTAGAATGGAGATTGGTACCAGCCCCAAAGCGCGGAGAAATTGTGCGTCAGATCGGTGAAGCGCTTCGAAAAAACAAAGAACCGCTGGGTAAGCTTGTGTCCTATGAAATGGGCAAATCTTACCAGGAAGGTTTGGGCGAAGTTCAGGAAATGATTGACATCTGTGATTTTGCAGTCGGGCTGTCCAGACAACTAAATGGCTTGACGATGCACTCTGAACGCCCTCGTCATCGTATGTATGAGCAGTACCATCCACTTGGTGTTGTGGGTATTATCTCTGCATTTAATTTTCCGGTTGCTGTGTGGTCGTGGAACGCAATGATCGCGTGGGTGTGTGGTGATACTTGTATCTGGAAACCAAGCGAAAAAACTCCTTTGTGTGGAATCGCTTGCCAAAATATCGTAGCGAAAGTATTTAAGAAGAATAACGTACCTGAAGGTGTGTCTTGTCTCGTCAATGGAGACTATAGAGTTGGTCAGCTCATGGCAAGTTCCGAAATGATTCCTCTTGTGTCTGCCACAGGATCTATCCGGATGGGAAAAGCGGTAGCGCGCACAGTAAGCGAGAGATTGGGCAGGCCTTTGCTTGAGCTTGGTGGCAACAACGCAATCATTATTTCGGAGAATGCAAACCTTGATATGGCAATCAGAGGAGCATTATTCGGGGCTGTGGGCACTGCCGGTCAACGTTGCACCTCAACGAGACGATTGATCGTTCATGAAGACGTATATGATGAAGTGAAAGAGCGTTTAAAGAGCGCCTACGGAAAACTTAACATTGGTAATCCACTCGACCCGGAAAATCATGTTGGACCACTTATTGACAAGCTAGCAGTGAAGCTCTATCAAGGTGCTTTGAAAAAAATCAAAGATGAGGGTGGCACCTTTGCGGTATCAGGAGGGGTATTAAAAGGAAAAGGCTACGAGTCAGGTTGTTATGTTAAGCCCGCAATTGCTGAGGTAAAGAATAATTACCAGATCGTGCAGGAAGAAACCTTTGCTCCCATTCTGTACTTAATCAAGTATAAAAAGCTTTCTGAGGCACTACAATATCAAAATGGCGTGAAACAAGGACTTTCTTCTGCCATCATGACCAACAATCTTCAGGAAATGGAGCAATTTTTATCACACGAAGGTTCAGATTGTGGTATCGCTAACGTAAACATCGGGACTTCCGGGGCAGAAATTGGAGGAGCATTTGGTGGAGAGAAAGAGACTGGTGGAGGTAGGGAATCCGGATCAGATTCATGGAAAGTGTACATGAGAAGACAAACCAACACGATTAACTTTGGCAATGACTTGCCACTGGCGCAAGGCATCAAATTCGATATCTAACTCACCTTGGAAATCATAGGGTTTACCACTACTTTTAAAAGATAAACATTTCCAAATGTCCGCGAAAAAATATCGCACAGTAATGCTCATCGATGATAATGAAATTGACAATCTCATTAATCAAAAGATGATTGAGGCAGCAGCAATTGCTGAAAACATCTACACACACACGGGCGCTAAAAGTGCGATCGAGTTTCTAAGAAATATGGAGAAGTTGGAAATAGCTGATCAGGTGTTACCTAACGTTATCTTCCTCGATATCGATATGCCGCTGATGGACGGCTTCCAGTTCCTGGATGAGTTTGAGAAGCTCTCTAATGCGACCAAGAAGATGTGCAAAATTGTGATGCTCACTTCATCAATTAATCCTCAGGACTTCAACCGCTCTAAGAAATACAACAACGTAAAGCTTTATCTAAACAAGCCGTTGTCAAGCGATAGCATTCAGAAGGTGAACGTGTAGTTCTTACAGCGACACAAGACTATCCACAAACTTATCGTCCATCCGTATAAGTAGCGTTGGAGCAAAGTAATTGACTTTCACGCCTTGCAACTTCGGAACCAATTGTGAAATCTTTTTCCGCTTATCCTTCTTTGATTCGCTCACCGCGATTTTAAGAATCTTGATGAAATAGAGAATATTCTCACAGGCATGTTTGCCAAACAAGCGAATCTGTCTCTGTATGCTATTGGCCAATTGGTTGAAAAGCTCAAAATCGTTGAGCATACAATACTGCAACGCTAACAAGGTCTTCACTTCCATTTGAGCAAAAGGATATTTCTTCAAGCTAACCTCGTTGAGTAAAGTGTTAATGATCTTGGCTGATTCCTCGTATTTGCCCACATAGTAGCTCGACAATGCCCTGTACATTGTAAATACAGTATGCCTTGGAACGTCCAACGTATCTGGTTCGAAGTCAATGAAAAGGCTTTCATTTTCTGCGTAAAGTTCATTCTCGGTTCCAAGTCTCAGGCTTCTTTCGATTTTCGAAACGAGCACCTG
Organism: Cyclobacteriaceae bacterium; assembly: GCA_050185175.1. Lineage (GTDB taxonomy): Bacteria > Bacteroidota > Bacteroidia > Cytophagales > Cyclobacteriaceae > ELB16-189. The sequence continues at coordinate 9,485 of JBFWZR010000018.1, read as the reverse complement.
AGCGGGGAACGTATAGTGAGGGTAATTGACCAATAGATTGGCAATGGCATCATTTACTTCCTCAAAATATTTCTCAGCCTGTCGGTAAACTTTGTAATGATTGTAGTATTCCAACTTCAGAAATTCGAAGACAAGGTTGAGGTGATAATAAAGGGGATCGAGATTGTAGTTATCAAATACCTTTTGCACATGATCAAAAATATCTTCTATCGACTCGCCCTCCATTGAATCCTCGGCCTCCACAAAGAGGCGATGATGAATAAGCATACAACTTTGATAGACGTAGAGACGATGTGATTCGTAGAGATGAGCCACGTTTTGCATCTCTTTCATCAAAAGCACCAAACCCATCTTTTCAGTCTCATCACCGGAAAGAAGATAGCTACCATACTTCTTGAAATACTCAGCAAGAAGATCTTCGGCTTTGTCCACAGCCAACATGTAGGCCACATGACGGTTGTAAAGCTGCGAATAGGTGAAATGCTCGGGACTGTTAATATGAATCTTCTTCAGCGACTTATACACGACCGTAAGCTCGTTAGCGAGATCGTAGTCGATGAGTTCCTTCTCCAATTTTTTAAGAGTAGCAATTGATATCGTACGCTTCTTAGTAAACAGAACTTCATTGAGATTGGCTACTTTTCTCAGTATATCTGTGCGAGGGCTCTCCATTTGTTCCAACAGGTGTTCCTCGATTTTCTGATTCAACCTGGATCTTAGTGTATAGTAGGCATTGGCATTTACCTCCAATTCCACCATAATCTTTGAATCAGACAATTGCCTCTCCCTAAGTGCCTTCAACAAATAAGCTGACTTTTCAGCATTGCTCTCAATCAGCGAATCGTAGATAGCTTTAAAATCCTTCTCCGAAAGCTGCTTGACAATATTTTTAAGTTTAGCCATTTGACTGAATTAGGTAACGTGAAAAGTTACGAAAATTATAAAAGAGTGCAACAACCGCCCGAATATGGATTCTCACTAATCACTTCTGAAAAGTCTACTTCAGATTTATAAATCACAACATTGGATGGGATACTCGAAGGTATCTTATCATCAAAATCAAAAATATGAAAGCAGTTATACTGATTTGCGCTACACTATTTTTTGCTAACGATCAAGGCTATTCCATTAAAGGAGATACGATCACATTCAGATACGCGAAGGGCGGAACAGGTATGGAAGTAATTGTGTCTGGCAACTTCAATGGTTGGAGTAAAGATGCCAATTGGCTAATGAAGTACAAGGAAGGAGAAGGTTATGAACTATCAGTTCCCATAAGCATGGTTCGAGAGCCCAATCAGACATTCTACGAGTTCACTTTTCGTGTGAATGGCAAATTGCTGGACGCACCCTCAAACGCGCCAAACGTAATACATTGCGCAGGATACGGTTCGCGGTACGTCATCCGTTTCTAAAAGGCCTTAGAAATATGGAGGAAGTGGAGCATATCGGAGTCGAACCGATGACCTCTACAATGCCATTGTAGCGCTCTAGCCAGCTGAGCTAATGCCCCTTAAGAATTGCCACAAACCCATCCCGTTTGGAAGGCAAATATATTTCAAAAAAACAATCATCCAAGAAATCTACTTGCTCCAGAATTTATACCAAACGGCTGAACGCCAAGCCCCCATCCCGCGTTAATACTTTGACGACATCACTCCCTGACAATAGTCATTTGGTTTTTGATGGGGAAAAATTAGGTTTAGATTCACAATAACACATAAGCTCATGAAGACTATTCTTGTTCCAACTGATTTTTCTGAGAACGCGAACACCGCTATCGAGTACGCTGCAGAGTTGGCCTATCATGCAGGAGCTAAAATTTCAGTCGTCAACATCTATACTCCAGCGGTTACGAAGTCAAGCGTTATAAGCCCGCTTATACAAGAAGAAATCACTGCTGCTGAAAATAGTGCGCAGACAAAGCTCAACGCGATCAAAGAAACAGTGACTGATCAATTCCCAGGAGTCAATTGTGAAATTAGCTTCGCCACAGGGTCAGTGGTAGCGTCAATAGAGAAACTTGCGCAGCAGTTAAATGCTGATATGATTGTGATGGGAACACGGGGCTCCACCGGGCTGGATAAGATCCTGTTTGGAAGTAACACGGCCAGGGTAATTGAAATATCTAGTTGTCCGGTCCTTGCCATTCCAAAGGAAGTCCCCTATCGCAAGCCTACTAAAATTATTCTGGCCACTGATTTTGCAAACGAAGAGTTGGGTCACATACCCAAACTGGCAAACTTGGCAAAGAGTCTTGGATCGGAAATATTGATGACACACATCACTACGGACCACGAAGCAATGCAGTCTGAGGAGATGTTGAAGAACAATTTCGCCAAGCGAGTGGCCAATGCTACCGATTACTCGGCTATCTCTTACATGATAAAGTATGAGGAGGATATTTCCAGGGCACTTCAAACCGCGGTCAATCAAGTTGATGCAGACTGGATCGCCATGCTCACGCACCACAGAAATTTTTTCGAAAAGATTTATAACCCGAGCATGACCAAGGCGATGGCCTATCAGACTAAAATACCTTTGCTTGCACTCAAATAACTACTGATTCCGCCAAGCTTCTAATTGAGCGAACCATTTCCGGATCGACAGTGCGAACCACATACTCAGTTCCACTACCGGAGCCCATTCCTGAAATTTTGGTATTGACGAAACTCATGTTGCTCGGCCTTACGCTGGCCGCTGAGAAGTGAATTTCATCCACTCGCGTTGTCTCAATAAGTTGCTTTACGTTGCTAGCGCGTACTCCGGAACCTGCCATGATCTTTATTCTGTCGCCAGCTTTACTTTTCAGCCGCCTTATCAGTTCAGCTCCTTCGATGGCTGTCGTGCATTGCCCTGAAGTAAGTATTCGATCAAATCCTACCTCAATACAATCTTCCAATGCCTCAAACGGGTCGCGCGTCATATCAAATGCACGGTGGCACGTTACTTTCAGTGGTCTGGATATACGAATTAACTCAGCGCATCTTTTTTTATCGATTGTGCCATCTGCATTCAGGATCCCAAATACCACACCATCAACACTCAGCTTCTGGCATTGATATAAGTCCCGTTTCATAATATGAAATTCATAGTTGGAGTAAAGAAAATCTCCTCCTCTTGGTCGAAGCATTGCATAAACGTCCATGCTGATATTTTGCCTTACCTGCTCGATCATGGCATAAGATGGCGTTGTACCTCCCTCGCCAGGATTGTCGCACAACTCGATCCGGTCTGCTCCACCTTCTTGCGCCTTAAGCGCAGACTCCATATTATAAACTACGACTTCACAAAACATAGTAACTAGCTGAGTCCAGTAGTTCGTTGTCCGTATTATTTGATTTCACCGCATACGTGAAACCTTTCTGAAGGGCATAAGCTCCATATTCACCCAGCTTGTTAATCGCTAGAAACCCAACTTGAATATCTTTTGATTTCTCACCGTATCGTTTCACAATTCGACCAACAGCTTCTTCACACGCCTGCTGTGGTGAACGTCCCTGACGCATTAACTCTACCACAAGATGTGAACCCACAATCTTAATGACTTCTTCACCTACACCAGTCGAAGTTGCTGCGCCTACTTCGTTATCCACATACAGACCTGCCCCAATTATTGGTGAGTCACCCACTCTCCCCCGAAGTTTGTAAGCCATGCCACTTGTAGTGCAAGCTCCTGACAGATTACCATTCGCATCCATTGCCACCATTCCTATCGTGTCATGGTTTTCGATATTGGCCACTGGCTTATACTCTGATGTTTTCAACCATTCCTTCCACGCTGCTTCCGATTCAGGTGTCAGCAAGTTTTGTTTTTCAAATCCTTGGTCCAAAGCAAACTGAAGGGCGCCTTCTCCCACCAACATCACGTGCTGTGTCTCTTCCATCACTTTTCTAGCCACAGAGATGGGGTGAACGATATGTTCCAAACAAGCTACAGCACCACAGTTGGCATGCTCATCCATGATACAAGCATCCAATGTCACCCTTCCTTCACGATCAGGTAGTCCCCCAAGCCCAACACTACTTTCTGTTGGATCACCTTCAGGAACCTGAACCCCTTTTTCGACTGCATCCAGTGCTCTGCCACCTGTTGATAAAATCTTCCATGCTTCGCTATTGGCAGCAACTCCAAAATTCCAAGTTGAGACCACGATGGGCCGAACTGTCTCCTTCTTTTCCTCAGTAGCACAAGAAGCTACCAATGGCATCGACAGTGCAGCCGCACCATATCCGATAAACTTTCGTCTGGTTGTTTTCTTCATCTTTAAAATGTCTAATCAACAATTCTTCGCGCAAATCGAAAGCGCTTCAGATAATAATCAGTATAGAGGTTGGTTTCAATGACTCCAACGCTGGAGGAAGCATGAATGAACTTCACATTTTCTTTACCCTTCACATCCGTAACAAGTCCAACGTGTGTGACTTGCCTCCTCTTCTTCCCGGTTGCAAAAAATACAAGGTCTCCCTCCCTAAGTTCTTTTATCTTAATTTTCTCTCCCATCAAAGCTTGATCTGCGGACTCTCGAGGCAGTGAGATATTGATAGCCCGGAAAGAATTGATGAGTAAACCGGAACAGTCCATTCCTGAGCGTGTTGTGCCTCCCCATTTGTAAGGCGTACCAATAAAAGTTCTAGCTGTGCCTATGACGGTATCTACCTGTTTTTCCCTGAGCTTGGCTTTGCGTGAGGCAGCGCAACCGGTTGCGACTAAAAAAATGAAAAAGAGAACCCAGGCTCGATAAAAACAGAATTGAGTAATTTTGAAGCCCGATCCGGAATGCACGACTTAAAGATACAAATTTGATGGCTTACGAGAAGGAAACAGTAATAGATTCCACCATTTCATCAAACATTATAGAAGCAATTGAATCCATTGTCGGTAAAGAAAACGTGCTGACAGAGGAATCAATCTTGGCTGAATATGGCCACGACAAAACTGAGGATTTGGTTTTCCTTCCCGATCTCGTTGTGAAGCCTGGCAATACAAGCGAAGTAAGTGAAATACTAAAAATCTGCAACCAGAATAAAATATTCGTTACACCACGCGGAGCGGGAACGGGATTGGCAGGTGGAGCACTACCGGTACAAAAGGGTGTGATCCTCTCCATGGAGAGATTTAATAAAATCATCAACATTGATGAGCTAAACCTCCAGGCAACAGTAGAGCCAGGTGTAATCACCGAAGTATTTCAAAACGCTGTTAAAGAAAAGGGACTATTTTACCCCCCTGATCCTTCCAGCAAGGGCTCATGCTATTTAGGCGGAAACCTTGCTAATAATTCTGGTGGACCAAAGGCTGTAAAGTATGGCGTGACGCGTGACTACGTCATCAACATGGAAGTGGTGCTCCCTACCGGAGAAATCATTTGGACTGGAGCGAATGTGATGAAAAACTCAACCGGTTACAATCTCACACAACTGATGTGTGGCAGCGAGGGAACATTAGGCATCATCACCAAGATCGTTTTTAAACTTAGAGGCTATCCGCAAAAAAATATCCTGCTCCTTATTCCCTTTACCACGAACGAAGAAGCGTGCAAGGCTATTGCAGCAATTTTCGTGGAAGGCATACAACCTTCTGGCGTGGAATTTTTTGAAAGAGAAGCCGGCATCAAGACCATTGACTATTGTCAACAAGTTTTAAATAGTCCTGTCACTACCCAACTCCCGGAAGACATGGGTGCTTATCTGTTGTGCGAGCTGGATGGCAATGACGAAGAACTGCTAATGCGTGATGCTGAGAAAGTGATGAAAGTTGTAGAGCGATTCTCGATTGGAGAAGTGTTATTTGCTGATAGTGCCGCACAGAAAGAAGAATTGTGGAAGGTACGCAAGAATATTTCTCCAGCCGTAAACTGGAAGACAGTTACTAAATCAGATGATGTCGTAGTGCCACGCTCCAATCTCCCTAAACTCGTAACCGGTATAAAAGAAATCGGAAAGCAGTACGGCTTCAACACGGTGTGTTTTGGTCACCTGGGTGATGGCAACCTTCACATCAATTTCCTACGGGAAGGACTTACAGATCATGAGTGGGAGACGAAAATTCCGGAAGGGATCGGAGAGGTCTTCAAACTTGTAGTTAAGTTGGGAGGAACGCTTTCTGGTGAGCATGGTGTTGGTATCACTAAGCGGCCTTACATGAGTATCGCGATGAGTGAGGTAAACCTCAATCTCATGAGAGGCATCAAAAAAGTATTCGATCCAAATGGCATTCTTAATCCTGGAAAAATATTTTAAGTCATGAAGTTTCTATTTCCACTCACTCTGCTTTTGATTTGGTCCTGTCAAACTAAACCTAAAGAAGATGCTGTTCAGGAATCATCACCGGCAGCAACAATAACTCCCGAGCAAGTTGCTGAAGGTTGGAAACTTTTGTTTGACGGCCAGAGTCTGAATGGTTGGAGAACCTATCAAAACCAACCCAATGACAGTTGGCGGGTGGAGAACGGAACTTTGCACTGTCTGCCTTTCGACTCGGCAGAACAACGTGCTGATTTAGTTACTATCGATCAATACGAAAATTTCGAACTGCAGTTTGACTGGAAGATCGGCTATCAAGGCAATAGTGGAGTGATGTTCCGTGTTTCTGAGGATTTTGATCAACCTTATCTGACGGGTCCTGAATATCAACTGTTGGATGATGTTGGTTATCCGGGTGAATCAAAGGATGCCAATAAGACCGGTGCCAACTTCGACATGCAAGCGCCTGAATCGAAAGCTGCAAAACCACAGGGTGAGTGGAACACCTCGCGCCTGCTCGTGAACGGAAATCATGTTGAACATTGGCTCAACGGGGTGAAAGTTCTGGGCTACGATATCGGATCAGGGGAATGGCAACAACAAAAAGCCAACTGTAAGTGGAAAGATGTTGAGTCTTATGGCTCGAATGCAGTTGGCCACATCGACCTGCAAGATCACTCCATGGAGGCGTGGTTTAGAAACATCATGATCAAAACCCTGTAGCACCACTGCCCTAGCAGATTTTCTTTTTGAATTTTCTACATTGCACACCATGTGTGGCATCACTGGCATTTTTGCTTTCAACCTGGTCGGCAAATTCAACATGATCAATGTGACAGCTGCCACCATGGCCTTGGCAAAACGTGGTCCTGATTTTCAAGACATCTACACCGACAGCTGGGTAGGGCTGGGTCATCGAAGACTTTCTATCATTGATACTAGTCAAGCTGGCAATCAACCCATGTGGGACGATGACAAAAGATATTGCATCATTTTCAATGGAGAGATTTTCAACTATCGGGAACTACGAGAAGAACTCAAACAACAAGGTGTAAGCTTCCGATCTGACTCAGACACGGAAGTGTTGCTCAAACTTTTTATTCTTGAAAAAGAGAATTGCTTGCAGCGCTTGAATGGCTTCTTTGCTTTTTGTATTTATGACCTTCAGGAACAGAGTCTTTTCCTGGCACGAGATCGATATGGCATAAAGCCGCTTCTCTACTTGATGGATGAGGACAAATTCATCTTCGGATCTGAAATGAAGGCACTCATTCACTATGGCATCGAGAAAAAGATTGATTATGCTTCTCTACACGCATACCTCCAACTGAATTACGTTCCGGGACCGGATTCTATTTTCACCAATGTCAAAAAACTACAGCCTGGACATTACATAAAAGTACAAAGGGGAAAACTTGATCGACAAGAATACTACACACTTCAAACTCATTCAGATTCAACTCCACTCTCCTACGAATCCGCAAAAGAAAAATTCAAAGCTCTTCTGGAAGATTCTGTGAGGAGGCGCCTGGTTGCAGATGTTCCGCTTGGATCGTTCCTAAGCGGAGGTATCGACTCCTCCATTGTCGCTGGTCTTGCAGCAAGATACAAACCAGATATCCACACTTTCAGTATTGGCTATAAGGATGAACCATTCTTTGACGAAACTGACTATGCGAGGCTGGTTGCAAAGCATTTCAACACGGAGCACACTGTTTTCTCTTTGACCAATGATGACCTCTATTCCCATCTCCATTCGATACTAGACTACATTGACGAACCATTTGCAGACTCCTCTGCGATTGCAGTGTATATCCTTAGCCGCGAGACTCGTAAACACGCAACGGTGGCCTTGTCTGGTGATGGTGCTGATGAACTGTTGGCGGGGTACAATAAACATGAGGCCGCCTTCCGCATGTTCAATGGAGGCTGGAAAGAAAAGGCTGTCACAAGTCTTGGTGGTCTGTGGAGTGCACTACCAAAGTCTCGCAACTCTCCCTTGTTCAATAAATTCAGACAACTTGATCGATTTGCGAAAGCGATGAAGCTAAGTGCTGCCGATCGCTACTGGCAGTTGGCCACTTTTGCAAGTAACTCTGAGAGTCGACATCTTCTCTCACCACAATCTAAGGAGCAACTCGATGACCAGTTATTCCAAAACAGGAAACAGGGCTGGCTAAGTGAAACTGGAAATGAAAACTCCATCAATGCATTCTTACGCAATGACCTCCAACTCGTGCTGACAAACGACATGCTGGCCAAGGTAGATTTAATGTCTATGGCCAATAGCCTGGAAGTACGCGTACCTTTCCTTGACTATGAGTTGGTAAATTTTGTCACGACTCTACCCGAGGAGTTTAAGATCAATCGCCAGTTACGAAAACGGATAGCCCAGGATGCTTTCAGGGAAATGTTACCTGCCAAACTGTACAATCGACCGAAGAAAGGATTTGAAGTCCCGTTGTTGAAGTGGTTCCGGACGGAAATGAAATCGATGATCACCGATGATCTGCTTTCACAAAAGAGAATAGAAGAGCAAGGAATATTTAACTATCAGTCAGTAAATGTGCTCAAGAAGCAATTGTTTTCCAGGAACCCAGGAGACGTTCATGCGAGGATATGGGCGCTTATTGTTTTTCAATGGTGGTACAAAAAGATAATAAGTAGTTAAAGTTCATTTAGCTATTTTCGGACGCAGATTGTCATTAAATCCTTATGAAAAATATTTTAAAACTGGAGGAGATCGCCTTGCTCGGTCTGGCAATCTATCTTAATTCCTTTCTGCCGTTTCCAACCTGGGTTTTCTGGGCATTCTTTCTCGCGCCAGATATTGGCATGTTGGGATACGTGGTGAATCCGAAAGTTGGCGCGATCACGTACAACCTGTTCCACCACAAGGGGATTGCCATTGTTTGTTATCTGGCTGGTTATTTTTTAGTGATTCATGAACTTACATTGGCCGGAGTGATTTTACTCGGCCACAGTTCCTTCGATCGAATTTTAGGATATGGACTCAAGTTCAGTGACAGCTTTCAACATACTCATCTTGGTATGATCGGAAAGAACGCCCAGTCCTGACCTTATCCCTTTTTTTGCTCCTTCGCCCACATGTCGCGAAGCGTGACCGTGCGATTGAAAACCAGTTTGTCCGAGGTCGATTCCTTGTCGAGGCAGTAATGACCGGTACGCAGATACGGGTACCGAGCATCCGCGGTAGCTGTCGGTAGTTCCGGCTCTAC
>JBFWZR010000017.1:0-51830 GCA_050185175.1 Cyclobacteriaceae bacterium | reverse complement strand
TGCAGAATAAATTTTTCAGATAGTCCGGAATATCTTGCTATTTTTCCAGCCACTTCCTTCTTCTTCGCGTCATCTAAAAATCCCCCCATCGCAAGTGCAGGCATCAGTTCATTGATCGCATACTGCTCCGCTTCAGGTAGCATGGCTGTAAGGTCTTTTTGCTGAAGGTCGCCTGGCAACATCTTGTGAAACCATGCCGCTGCAGCAAAGTAGGGGAGTCGGTTGGCAGCATCAACTGCTCCATCTCTTTCTATACCAAGGTCAGTAGGTGAAACTAAGATCACCCCATTCAAATACATCCATTGTGCATTTTGCAGTTCAAGCGCAAGACCTGATACACGCGTTGTTCCGTAGCTCTCGCCAATCAGATACTTAGGGGATTGCCAACGGTTCTTTCTTGTCACAAATGTATTCAGCCACTCCGCCAGATATTTAATGTCAGCATTTACACCGAAGAAAGTTTCTCTTGGTTCATCCTTGTCGAGAACTCTGGAGTAGCCTGTGTTTACAGGATTCACATAAACAATGTCAGCGATATCCAACACAGAGTTTGGATTTTCTTTAACACCGTAAGGTTGTATTGGATATCCTTCGGGATCAATTTGTAGCACACGAGGACCGGTGTAGGCCACGTGCATCCACACTGATGCCGAGCCCGGGCCTCCGTTGAAGGAAATTAACAACGGGCGTGAAGCACGGTCTTTAATGTCACTTCTTTCATAGTAAGTATAGTATAGAGAAGCGATCACTTTTCCATTGGCATTCCAAACAGGCTGTGTGCCGGTGGTAGCTGTGTAGGGCAAGCGCTTTCCCTTTACGGTAACTTCATGAGTAGTGGTTACCGCTGTATCCGCAGGAAGGTGTCGTTCCTGAGCGAACACTGTGAGGACAGTAAATTGAATAAGTAATAATGGTATCAGTCTTTTCATAGCATTGAATAGTAGTTATTTGCTGTAATGGGTAACTAAATTAGAGGCTTATTAACCGCGATCGGCCTTTGTTTTGTTGAACGGTATTTTTCCTTTTTGCATACCTTTATTGGCATACGCACCAACTTTTTTGTTATGAGATTGTTTACGCTTTTCGCAATTCTGGGACTTTTCGCATCATGTCGGCCTGCTGGAAAGGATGGCTATGAGGTCGGTCAAATTAGAACTCCCAAAGGGGAAATTTTACTTTGGTTGTATGAGAACACTCCACGCCATCGCGAGAGTTTTATTGAGCTGGCGAACGCGGGCTATTGGGATTCGCTCACTTTCAATCGTGTAATTCCAAATTTTGTTGCTCAAGGTGGATGTCCTGATACACCCGAAGGATTTAATGATCCTGAATATTTGCTTGAGCCTGAGTTTGTTCCTTCTCTTCGTCACGACTATGGTGCTCTGGGAGCGGGCCGCGATGGCAATGCGGAAAAGCTATCCGCTCGCTGTCAATTTTATATTGTGCAAAACAAAGAAGGAGTCCACCGACTGGACGGTGATTATACTGTTTTTGGCAAAGTGATAAAGGGGATGGATGTTGTAGATACCATAGTGAACGTTGAGCGTGACTCAACAGATCAGCCGCTTATCCCAGTGACGCTAGACGTAGATATCATAAGTATGACCAGACAGCAATTGACAGACATCGGGTTTGAAGTCCCGGATGTTAAGCCTGGCAAGCAATAGGAATTCGATGACCCAATCTTCGGGATATTGTGGTAGAAGCAGTTACAATTTCTGGCAAACAGGCAACAATACAACTTGCTAGCCGATAGAGAAACATCGGTAGTTGAGTAGTGAGATCGATATTGGGCATCTGGCAAGGTTTTGGATTTCTTATTTCCTCGTAATTATGTTGAGAACCTCATGATTGTAATTATACAATCCAATACATCCGATGAACCGTGGTGTATACCATTTGTAAAAATCCTTCTATATAAGGGATTTTCGAGGGGGGCTTATTATTCTAAATTTTCGCGTTAATTTGGGTTAGGAATGATTAGATTTTTTGCAGGCGTGTGCGTGTTGGGTGTTGGTGTTTCTCTTGGTTCTTTCAAAGTTGCAGCACAGAAATTGTCGGGTCCGGTTCAGGAAGTGGTAGACGCTGAGGTGGCATTCGCCCAGATGTCGCGGGATAAGAGTACCAAGGAAGCATTTCTTGAGCACCTATCAGCCGATGGAGTTATCTTCTCCAACGGAGAGCCTGTGAATGGGGTAGATACCTGGAAAAAAAGGCCTCCCGGCAATGGCACCTTGTTTTGGTGGCCAGTGTTCGCAGACATCTCACTGGCTGAAGATATGGGATATACTACGGGTCCTTATCAAATGAGCAAGGACAAAAACAGTCATCCCTTTGCCTTTGGATATTATTCTACAGTGTGGAAAAAAAATGGCAGCGGCACCTGGAAGGTGGTCGCTGACCTCGGGATCAATTTCGAATCTCCGGAAGAAGACAACCACCCACTTCGAACTGTCAGAAAATCCTCCAGCAAAGGAAAAAAACCACTGCAATCAACCAAAGAAGGTTTGATCTTTATCGAGCAGTCTTACACACAGTGGCTAAATGAAACCGGTAACTCATTTCTGCCTGAGTACTTTTCACGCGAGTGTAGAATCCACCGCTCGGGAAGTTGGCCGTACACCTCCCTGAAAGTAATTGAAAATATTCAGGAGGATCGCCAGTTCTATTTTGAACCAATCGATGCCGATGTTTCCGAATCAGGGGATTTGGGCTATACCTATGGCCGGGTGAAAATTGAAAGCCGGGACGGCAATATGGAAAAAGCGAGCTATCTGCGCGTATGGAAAAGGGAGCCCGACACCAACTGGAAAATCGTCCTTGACGTCATTGGCAGCTAGCCTCCTGTAGCCCTATTTACTCGGTTACGCCAACCTTCCTTACCTATATCTTTGATTTAATTGAGTTTTTAATTGCTGATTTCAATTCAGCTACGTAATTTCTATTGCTTTCGTCCGAAGGAATATCTCAACTGGAATTTTCCTATGTCAAGTCTGAAAAAAAGCCCATTTAGACTTAGCGCAATCGTTTTCCTGATCCTGACGGGGACGGCAGCCTTTTTTTCTTATCGAACCTTCCAATTTGCCAAGCTAGATGAGCAGAGCAGGGCTCATGAGTTGTTGGATGTCGCTAAAAACAGACTACAACAACTTTTAAACTACAGCACATCAGCTACGCAGCTTCTGGCTTTTTTGGTAAGGGGGTATGATGCGGTGGAAAACTTTGAATCAATTGCCAAAAACGTATTTGAAACTCAAAAGTACATCGATGCTATCGAATTGGTTCCCAATGGAGTTATCTGTTGTGTCTATCCTATGGAGGGCAATGAGAGCGTGATTGGATACAATATTCTGGAAGATAAATCCAGAAATCTAGAGGCGCTGGAAGCCATTACCCGGAACGAACTCTATTTTGCCGGGCCCATTGAGCTTCGTCAGGGGGGAGTTGGCATTGTTGGAAGATTGCCCATTGTCCTGGATGATGAATTCTGGGGATTTTCCGCAGTATTGATAAAGTTAGAAACATTGATTGAAGCAACTGGCCTCGACACAATTTCTAATGGGGATTATTTCTTTGGCCTTTCGAAAATCAATCCTAATAACGGAAGGGAGGAGTTCTTCCTATCAGATTCTGTCACTGTCAATTCTGGGTACTCAACAGATTTGATTATCCACCATGGCGAGTGGAGATTGTCAGCTACCCCAAAAGACAAAATGCAGCCGATCAAAGCGACTATTCCGATCGCTTCTATTGGATTGATTTTGTCAACACTAGGTTCCTTCCTTGTATGGTCTTTGGTCAGGATGCCCATATTGCTTTCAGAAAAATTGCAGGAGAGAAGTTTATCCCTGAAGGAAAGCGAACTGAAATACGTGGACCTCTACAATCAGTCTCCAACTATGCTGATGTCGGTAGACCTGCGTGATCAGAGAATTATTGATTGCAATGACACGTTTGTCACACATACAGGTTACTCAAGGGATGAGATCCTACAAAAGGCAATCAGTGAGTTCTACCATCCGGATAGTTTGGATGTGGCGAGAGACGCAATGCACGAATTGTTGGAAACCGGGGTATCGACAGCGAAGGAATTCAAAATATTCACACGACATGGTATTGTCCTCTCAGTAATGCAGAGTGCTGCTTCTATTTTGAATGATAATGGTCAAGTCGGCTATGTGCGCTACAGTTGGCAGGATATTACTTTTAAGAAGTTGGTAGAGAAGGACCTGGCAGAAAGTGAAGACAAGTTCAAGCTGCTTGCAGAGAACATCAACCAGGTATTTTACATTCTCAATCTTGAGAGTGGGAAGATTGAATATATCAGTCCGGCATTTGAAAGGATTTGGGGAGCACCCATTGACAAGACAGGGGGGTTTTATGATTGGATTGTAGAAGAAGATCGGGATGGACTTGAAAAAGCACTCGAGGCACAAGGAAGAGGTGAGTATAGTGAAGTGTACTATCGCATTAAAAGACCCAAAGGAGATATTCGCCATATTTTTTCCAGGGGTTATCCTATCAAAAACGAATATGGGGAAGGGCAACGAGTCGCAGGCTTCGCTGAAGATGTGACAGAATCGAGGCTCCGTGATCTGGTAATGAACGGGGAGAAGCGAGTGCTGGAGTTGATTGCCACGGGCGAGCCAATAAAGACTGTCTTGAACGCGATCGCTGTTAACTTCGAAAAATTCTCTCCCGGATCAATTTGTTCAATCCTGTTACTGTCGTATGACGGAAAGACTGTGCATCAAGGTGCATCCCCAAGTTTGCCCCAGGAGTTTGTGAAAGCGATTGACGGTCTTCCTATCGGTCCCAAAGCAGGCTCTTGTGGCACTGCAGCTTATCTCAAAAAGCAAGTCATTGTTTCGGACATTGAGAATGATCCATTGTGGGAAGACTACAAAGCGCTGGCGCTACCGCTCGGTCTGCGGGCCTGTTGGTCAACTCCTATCATTTCAAGAGATGATGTAGTGATGGGAACTTTCGCCATCTATTACAAACACGTGCGTTCACCAGGAGATTTTGATTATGAGTTGATAGAGCGGGCTTCCAACCAAGCCAAGATTGCATTGGAAAAAGCACGCACGGAAGAGAGTGTAAAACAAAGCGAACAAAAATTCTCTTCTGCATTTGAATCCAATGTAGTTGGTCTTTCGATCACAGACCTTGATCGCAGAATTGTTGAAGTCAATCAATCACTGGCAACTTTGCTCGGCATAAATCCTGAAGAGATGGTAGGTAAGACTTCCGAGGAGGCGGGAATTTTGAAAGTTGATTTCACTGGAGGTAAGTCTGGTCCGGTTCGAAAATACTTGTATGAGAAAGGTGAAGTGCGAAATGCTGAATGTGAAATTGTGATGCGCGATGGAAAGAGAATACCGGTTCTCCTTTCAATATCAGGGATTAGCATCGAAGGCAAACATCATTGGCTGAGCACATTCATTGATATTTCTGATAGAAAGAAAATTGAAAATGAGTTAGTGGAAAGCGAAAATCACATTCGCACGATTATTGAAACCGAACCGGAATGTATCATGGAGTTGGACGCTCACGGGAATCTTATTAGCATTAATCCTGCCGGTATTAAAATGATCGAAGCATATGGCTTGGAAAAGGTTGAGGGACTCTACTTTTTGAATATTGTGGAGGCTGAGTATAGAAACGAATTCAAGAAAATAATTGGAAGTGTTTTTAATGGAGATTCATTGTCGTTTGAGTACAAGATATCTGGACTGAATGGAACTGTTCGTTGGGTAGAGATGAACGCAGTTCCCCTCAAAGATTCGCGTGGACAAATTATCTCACTTCTTGGGATCACCAGAGATGTTACTGACAGGAAGCTTGCGGAAGAAGACTTGCTGCAAAGTAAAGCTGCACTTGAATTGGCGGAAGAATATGCTAACCTGGGCAACTGGGAAATAGATCTGAGTACCGGCCAGGCGCGGTGGTCAAAGCAAATGTTTCGGATGTTTGGGTTCGACCTTGATAGAGACGTCCCTGATTTTGAAACCTACATTTCACATATCCATCCCGATGACAAGGGGATAGTGGAGGATGCCTTTCATAAAATGAATAAAGGAATTGAACCGACTGCAAAAATATTCCGAACCAATCCCGAGACATTAGCCCTCAGGTACTTTAAGCCCACTTACTTTTTGGTGAAAGACAAATATGGAAAACCGGTGAAATTCAGCGGGACAGTACTCGACATCACCACTTTGCAATTGCGTGAAGAAGCACTAAAGGCCAGTGAGAAGAAGTATCGTACAATTTTTGAAAACACGTCTGAAGGAATCTATCGCTGCACGGTTGAAGGTGAGTTGTTACTGGCTAACCCTTCATTCGTTCAGATCTTCGGATATACTTCCGAAGAAGAAATGAAGTCTGATGTTAAAGATATTGGTGAAAACCTCTATGCCGTAGCGGCCGATCGTCAACGTTTCCTGAGCGAACTTTTGGTCAAAGGGTTTGTAAACAAAGCCGAGGTAAAGGCGAAGACCCGGCTAGGTGACACGATCTGGGTGAGCATCAACGCACACCTTGCCTATAGCGTGGGCAAAACGATCGAGTACATAGAAGGAACAATAACTGACATTACTGAAAGAAGATTGAGTCTTCAGAAAATTGATGAGCAATATGAGGCACTTCGCAAATATGCCTTTATCAACTCACATGAAGTTCGCGCTCATGTTGCTACCTTGCTGGGGCTGTCAAATTTATTTGCCAGCGAAAATGTGAATAAGATGGAGAAGGAGAATATTGTTGAACTTATGCAACGGGAAACTTCTGCTCTGGATATAGTGATCAGAAAGCTTTCGGTAATCATAAATGAGGTGGAGTGAGTATTGATCTGGAAAAATTCGGAGACCTGGCCAAAGGGAGGTCTGCAGCTAACAAAAAATTTCTGCAAGGATTAAAAACCAAGAATGCACGTAAAGTGGACGATGCCTTTCACGCAGTGCACGATGAAGTATTTGCAGAAATGGATTGCCTCGAGTGTGCCAATTGTTGTAAAACAACCAGCCCTATATTTTATCAAACAGACATCGAGCGGGCGGCACGATTTTTAAAGTTGAAGCCGGGAGCCTTTGTCGAACAATACCTTCGTGTCGATGAAGATGGGGATCACGTGTTGAAGTCGGCACCGTGCCCTTTTCTGGGTAGCGACAATTATTGCAGTATTTATGATGCCCGACCGAAGGCCTGCCGTGAGTATCCACACACTGACCGAAAGAAGATGGTGCAGATCATGGATCTAACTTATAAGAACACTCTCGTTTGCCCTGCTGTGTTGGAAATGGTAGAGAGGTTAAAGACTGAAAAATAAAAAAAGCCGCCTTTAAAGGGGCGGCTCGTGAGTTCACTTGTTATTTGTTATGCAACCTGTGCGGCTAGCTTTTGCGCCAACACAGACTTGGGAACTGCACCTACTTGCTTGTCCACAATCTGACCGCCTTTAAAAACGAGTAGTGTTGGGATTGAGCGGATGCCATATTTTCCTGCTACCTCCGGGTTTTCATCCACATTTAATTTGGCTACCACGGCTTTACCTTCATAATCTCCTGCCAACTCCTCTACTACAGGACCAATCATCTTACACGGTCCACACCATTCTGCCCAAAAATCTACAAGTACTGGTTTATCTCCTTTGATGGTTTCTTCAAAGTTTGAGTCGTTAAGTTCTAGTGTTTTACCCATTTTGGTATATGTTATAAGTTGAGTTTTTTGAATGTTCAAATAGCCAACGCAAATATAACTGAATTTGTTCCAGCCCGATTTGCAGTTTTGGAAATAGTCAAAAAGCTGACAAATCAATACACTACCTCCACTTCAAGATCGGGTATACGCTTGATCTTTTTCACCATATCGTTCACCGGCCTCACTCTATATTTTCTGGACATCATCTCGAGATTGATGCTTTCGCTTTCGTCCTTGATTTTTAGGTAAAGCGGGCAATTGCCTGAGAATTCAGTACACAAATCTTCAATTTTGGCAATAAGACCGGGGTTGATCGCCTGTGTATCAATCTTAATCTGGAGGCCTTTGGTTCTTTTAAGCCCTAGTTCATTGAGTAAGTCAATATTCTTGATTCTGAACTCCAGGCTCTGATCTCCCCATGTCCTTTTTACAATCATTCCCTCTACAAATAAGAATAGCCCTGGCATGAGAAATGATTTGAACTTGAGATAGTCTTCGCTCCAAAGCATGATTTCAAACCGCCCTGAATAGTCCTCCAGGATGAGTTTGCCAAAAGGCTTTCCGGTTTTAGTGAGCCGATGTTCAACAGAGGCAACAATGCCGCCTAGTTTCGTTTCCCTGCCTTCATTTCCCTCCAGTTCAGAGAGCTGACTCAGGGGAGTATTACAAAAGGCATCCAGTTCAAATTTGAAATTATCAAGCGGATGGCCTGAGATGTAAACTCCAACAACTTCTTTTTCAAAATGGAGTTTTTCGATTTCACTGAACGGCTCGATGGGATCTACTTTGGGCAACGGCATCTCTGTGCCGGTGTTGCCACCGAACAGACTCACCTGAGCGCTTTGCAATTCCTGTTGCATCTTGTTCGCGTACCGCGTAAGCTTTTCAGTCAGTGTGATATCGCCTTCTTTGGCAAATACAAACTGCCTCCGGTGAAAATCGCTAAAGCAGTCGAATGCTCCGGACAGGGCCAGGCATTCTATTGTCTTCTTATTCACAGCGCGCTGATTTACGCGCTTAGCGAATTCAAAAATGTCTTTGAATGGTCCGTGCTCTTCGCGCTCCTGAATGATAGACTCAACAGCAGCCTCGCCAGCACCTTTGATGGCACCAAGACCGAAACGGATTTCTCCCTTATCGTTCACCTCAAAGTAAACTCCTGATTCATTTACGTGCGGACCTAGTACTTCTATATTTTGTTTGCGACATTCTTCAATGAAGAACGTAACCTTGTCAAGGTTGCTTTGTGAATGCGTTAACACGGCCGCCATGTATTCGGCAGGGTAGTTTGCTTTCAGGTAAGCCGTTTGATAGGCTACCAGAGAATAGCAGGTAGAGTGTGATTTGTTGAAAGCGTATTGTGCAAAGGCTTCCCAGTCTTTCCATATCTTTTCAGCTACGCGTTCGTCATGGCCGTTCGACTTACATCCATCGATGAATCGATCCTTCATCTTGTCGAGAACGTCCTTCTGTTTCTTACCCATCGCTTTACGCAGCACGTCCGCATCACCTTTTGAGAAGTTGGCGAGTTGCTGCGAGAGCAACATCACCTGCTCCTGATAGACGGTGATACCGTAGGTGTCTTTCAGGTATTCTTCCATCTCCGGCAGATCGTATCTTATCGGTTCCCTGCCATGCTTTCTCGCAATGAAGTTTGGAATGTATTCCATTGGCCCCGGCCTGTAGAGGGCGTTCATGGCAATGAGGTCTTCCAGTTTGTCAGGCTTCAGCCCCTTGAGGTAGTTCTGCATGCCTTCGGATTCGAACTGGAATGTGCCTGTGGTTTCTCCTCGCTGATAGAGTTGAAATGTTTTTTGGTCGTCAAGAGGAATGGCATCAATATCGATGTCGATGTTGTGTTTCTTCTTGATGTTCTTTAGCGCTGTCTTAATAATGGTGAGTGTCGTGAGACCGAGAAAGTCCATCTTCAACATCCCCGCACTTTCCACCACACTGTTGTCGAACTGCGTCACCAGCATGTCTGAGTCACGTGCCGTGGCCACCGGCACGAGCGATGTGAGTTCGTCAGGCGTGATGATCACACCGCAGGCATGCGTACCCGTGTTTCTGAGCGAGCCTTCCAGGATAATAGCTTGCTTCAACACTTGAGCTTTCAAGTCGTTTCCTTTCCGGATGTCGTTCAGTTCTTTTACTTCCTCAAATGCTTTCTCAAGAGAAGTGCCGGGCCTTTCCGGTATCAGCTTTGCCATGTTGTTTGCCTCAGCAAGTGGCAGTTCCATCACACGCGCACAATCTCGAATGGAGGACTTGGCTGCCATTGTGCCATAGGTGATAATCTGTGCAACTTGACTCTTGCCGTACTTTTCAATCACGTACTGCAATACCTTGTCGCGCCCTTCATCATCAAAGTCAATATCAATATCGGGTAATGAAATCCTGTCGGGGTTGAGGAAACGCTCGAACAGGAGATCGTAAGCGATCGGATCTACATTGGTGATACCAATACAATAGGCTACAGCAGAACCTGCGGCAGACCCGCGGCCCGGCCCGACAGACACTCCCATTTCTCTTGCCTTGCGCGTGAAGTCCTGTACAATCAAAAAGTAGCCGGGGTATCCTGTTTTTTTGATTGTCTCCAGTTCAAAGTCAATCCGCTCTCTGATTTCATTTGTGATTTCCGGATAGCGCACCTTTGCACCTTCATAAGTAAGGTGCTTTAAATATTCATCTTCTGTCTTGAACTCTTTCGGAATCTGGTAGATGGGCAACAAAACATTTTGACGCAAGTCGTATGACTCTACCTTGTCAACGATTTCACTAATGGTCTCGATGGCTTCAGGAAGATCATGAAATGTTGATTTCATTTCCTGTTGGTTCTTGAAGTAGAACTCATTGTTGGGAAGGCCATAGCGATAGCCGCGACCCGATCCGATAGGTGTCGATTGGAACTCGCCTTCTTTTATGCAAAGCAATACATCATGCGCGTTGGACTCTTCCTTATCTAGGTAGTAGCATTCATTGGCTGCATAATATTTTACCTTGTACTTCTCACAAAACTTCAGCAGTGTCTCATTTACACGTTCCTCTTCTGGAATTCCATGTCGATTGAGTTCCACATAGAAGTCATCTTTAAAAATACTATGCCACCACTGAAACGCTTCTTCGGCTTGTCGTTCACCTACATGGAGGATAAGATGAGGTATCTCGCTCGCCAGTCCTCCAGTTGAGGCAATCAAACCTTCCCGATATTTTTCAACAAGTGCTTTGTCAATTCGCGGATAGATACCATAAAGACCCTCAGTAAACCCCAGTGAGCTCAATCGCGCGAGGTTGAGATACCCTTTCTTGTTCTTTGCCAACAACACCTGAGTGTAGCGCTTGTCCGGATTGTCCTTCGTGAACTTTAGTTTCGTCCTTTCCTCTGCGATGAAAAATTCACAACCAACTATCGGCTTGATTTCATGCTTCAAGGCTTCTGTTACAAACTTAAAGGCACCATACATGTTGCCCAGATCGGTCAGCGCTACCGCTGGCATGCCATTGTTCTTTGCCAGTGTCACAATTTCTTTGACAGGTGGTGTGGCTTGAAGGACAGAAAACTGCGAGTGCGTGTGAAGGTGACTAAACGGCCAGTCGGTTAGGTTTTCCTCGGCTATGTTTTGATTGTAGTCCGCCCCTTTGACCTTTTCTCTCTTTGTTGAGTTCCCGGCTTCAAGGTTGGGTTGCTCGTATTCTATGTCTTCGACCAGCGTGGCATCAAAAGGCTTTGTTACCCTCTGCTTGATCAGCCCGAAGAATGACCTTGCTGTTGCGTCCACATCATACGAAGCATCATGGGCATCATTGAATCCTTCACCAAAGAGTTTCTCATGGAGTTCTGATAAACGAGGCATCTTGAGTTTGCCACCGATTCCACCCTGCATTTGACAAAACTCCGTGGAAGCGATACCAGTATCTAACCTGTCGATGGCCAGAAACTGATCCGGTTCATATAAAAGTCGGATAAACTCCGCACCGATAATGTTGATATCAAATTCTATGTTGTGCCCAACCAGCAGTTGGGTGGAGTCCATATCTTTCTTAAAGGCGTCTATGGCTTGCTTCAGCGGAATACCTTCCTCGGTTGCACGCTTGGTAGAGATACCGTGTATTTGTTCAGCCTTAAATGGGATATCAAACCCCTCAGGTTTGATGATGTAATTATGTTGTGAGATGAGTTTGCCCTGGTGATCGTGCAGTTGCCAGGCAAGTTGAACCAGTCTTGGCCAGTTTTCCAGGTCTGTTAAAGGCGCAGTCTTATTGTGCGGAATACCGGTGGTCTCCGTATCGAAGATTAAGTACATCAGTAGCAGTTAGTGGTTGCTAAAGTGTAAAAATACGGTTTACACCCTGTGATGACAATCAGTCTCATATTGGGAATATTTTCCGCGAAATGGACAGAATAGAAATCAAAACCTTTTTTTTTGGCCTTTTTTGGCTATGGAATAGGGTTTGAGATTATTCCAGTGTTTAACAACAAAATGTCCTATGAACTGGTTTAGAAATTTCAAAGAGTTTATTAAGCGAGAATGGTTCTTGTTTATAATGCTTGGCATGCTCACGCTTGTGGTTTTGTTGTTTCAAATCTTCTAGTCATTTGAATCCTTCTTTCGAAACATTCTAAAAATCATATTCAAATTGTTTAGTAAGGCTTTGGGGAGTATTTTTGATTCGTTTCAAAATAACCCCAAAGCCTTCTTTATTTGAGGGATTCTTTAACAGGAATAACTCGGCAGGCTCGGACTAAACCTAAGTTTGATGACATATCCGGTTGCGACAGCTTATGATCAAATAATGATGTCGCCCAACTGTCAACATACTTCTCTAATTCAATTTCCAGCACTTGAAATCGACTTTGATCAGACTGTTCAAAGGATGATTTCGTCTGACCACCAAAAAACAACTATAAGCGGATGAAATGGTTAACTAACCTCTTCACAAGTACACTTGGAAGAAAATTGTTGATGGCTCTCACCGGCCTGTTTCTGATTACATTTCTGGCCGTTCACCTGGCGGGTAACCTGCAATTGCTGAAGGATGACGGAGGTAAGTCATTCAATATCTACGCGGAGTTCATGAGTACCAACGCGTTGATCCAAACTGTATCCAAGGTCAACTTCGCACTTATCATCATTCACGTGATCTGGGCCATCCTGCTGAGTCGCAAAAACAGAGCAGCACGAGGCAGCTCTTATGCTGTCAACAACAAATCTTCACACTGGACTTCCCGCAACATGGGAATCCTCGGGACGATTGTCCTGGTATTCATCACAATACACCTTAAAGATTTCTGGGCTCAGATGCACTACGGGTCTGTGCCTATTGTAAACTATGACGGTACAGAGGTACGCGACCTCGCCAGCATCGTAGCCATCTGGTTCGATAAGGCCTGGTACGTTGCACTATATGTATTCTGCATGTTCGCCATCGCATTTCACCTGTGGCACGGATTTTCAAGTGCTTTTCAAACACTTGGCCTAAACCATGTGAAGTATAATCCTGTTATCAATTTCGTGGGACGAGCATTTGCAATCATTGTTCCTGCTCTGTTTGCCCTGATACCAATTATGATGTTTTTGAATTAATAGCCATTCCATAACTATGAAGTTAGAATCAAAAATTCCGGAAGGACCTTTAGGCGAAAAGTGGACCAAGCACAAATTCAATTTGAAGCTGGTAAACCCTGCCAACAAGAGGAAGTATGATGTCATCGTGGTAGGCACCGGTCTTGCAGGAGCTTCTGCAGCCGCCTCACTTGCCGAACTTGGCTATAATGTAAAAGCATTTTGCTTTCAGGACAGCCCACGCAGAGCACACAGTATTGCTGCACAGGGAGGTATCAATGCGGCAAAAAATTATCAGAACGATGGAGACAGCGTGTACCGCTTGTTCTATGATACTATCAAGGGGGGAGATTATCGTTCACGCGAAGGGAATGTGCACCGCCTTGCGGAAGTAAGCGTAAATATTATCGACCAGTGCGTTGCTCAGGGTGTACCGTTTGCCAGAGAGTATGGTGGGCTATTGTCTAACCGCTCGTTTGGTGGTGCTCAGGTGTCCAGAACATTTTATGCACGAGGTCAAACCGGACAGCAACTTTTGTTGGGAGCCTACTCTGCATTGAACAGACAAATTGCCAATGGAAAGGTAGAAATGCATAACCGCACCGAGATGTTGGATTTGGTGATGGTGGATGGAAAGGCGAGAGGAATCATTACAAGAAATCTTATCACTGGTAAGATCGAAGCACACAGCGCGCATGCCGTGTTGTTGTGTACGGGTGGATATGGAAATGTTTTCTTCCTTTCAACAAACGCAAAAGGATCGAATGTTACCGCTGCCTGGCGCGCACATAAAAAGGGAGCCTTTTTTGGAAACCCCTGCTTCACACAAATTCACCCGACCTGTATTCCCGTTTCTGGAGATCATCAGTCTAAGTTGACATTGATGTCTGAGTCGCTGCGAAATGATGGACGCGTGTGGGTACCAAAAAATGCAAAGCCTGGACTTAAGGCAATTGAAGCCGCTACCATTCCCGAATCAGAAAGGGATTATTTCCTGGAGAGAAAATATCCGTCATTCGGAAACCTTGTGCCTCGTGACGTGGCCTCAAGGAATGCAAAATATGTTTGCGATGAAGGACGTGGAGTAGGATCGGGTCTTGCCGTGTTTCTCGACTTCGCGGATGCGATCAAGAGAGACGGTGAAAAAACAATCGAGGCGAAGTATGGCAACCTGTTCGATATGTATAAGCAGATCACAGGCGACAATCCATACAAAGGCCCGATGATGATTTACCCTGCGGTGCACTATACAATGGGAGGTCTTTGGGTTGATTATAATTTGATGACCAACGTTCCAGGGTTGTATGCGCTTGGCGAAGCGAACTTCTCTGATCATGGTGCAAACCGACTTGGTGCCAGCGCATTGATGCAGGGATTGGCTGACGGTTACTTCGTGATACCTTATACCATTGGAGATTATTTGGCCGGAATGTCTTACGAGAAAGTTTCCACTGATCGTCCAGAATTCAAAGAGGCGATGGAAAATGTGAACGGACGCGTCAGTAAACTCTTAGGTATCAAAGGAAAGAAAACGGTTGACCAGCTACACCGTGAACTGGGACTCACCATGTGGGACTACTGCGGTATGTCAAGAACGGAAGAGGGACTTAAGACTGCTAAAAAGAAAATTCAGGAGCTCCGCGCTGAATTCTGGGAAAATGTAAATGTGGTTGGGGGTTCAGGCGAACTGAATCAGGAGTTGGAGAAGGCAGGTCGCGTGGCCGATTTCATGGAACTTGGTGAATTGATGGTGGATGATGCCCTCAATAGAAGCGAGTCGTGTGGTGGTCACTTCCGTGAGGAATCTCAAACCCCGGAAGGTGAAGCCAAGCGTAAAGATGACGAGTTCTCTTACGTGTCAGCATGGGAATACAAAGGAGATAACCAGCAGGAAGTTCTTCACAAGGAAGAGCTCATTTTTGAAAATGTTAAACTTACCCAGCGTAGTTATAAATAGTCGTTATGAAGATTACACTTAAAGTCTGGAGACAAAAGGATAAAAATTCAAAGGGTGCATTTAAATCTTATCCCCTTGATCACGTGTCGCAGGATATGTCATTTCTGGAGATGATCGATGTGCTCAACGAAAGTTTGGTGAAGAAAGGCGAGGAGCCCATTGCGTTCGATCATGACTGCAGAGAAGGTATTTGTGGTATGTGCAGCCTGTACATCAATGGCCGTCCGCACGGGCCGTTGCAAACAACCACTTGCCAATTGCACATGCGCTCATTCAAGGATGGTGAAACGATAACCGTGGAACCATGGCGCGCAAAACCCTTTCCTATTGTAAAGGATCTTGTAGTTGATCGTTCGTCTTTCGACAGAATTCAGCAGGCAGGTGGATATGTATCCGTCAACACGGGTGGTGTGCCTGATGCCAACGAGATTCCAATTCCCAAGAGGATTGCTGATGAAGCTTTTGATTCTGCAACCTGTATTGGGTGTGGTGCTTGTGTGGCTGCATGTAAGAATGCCTCAGCGATGTTATTCGTAAGTGCCAAGGTTTCTCAGTTCGCCATGTTGCCGCAAGGCCAGGTAGAACGTAAGACAAGGGTAGAGAAAATGGTGGCTCAGATGGATGAGGAAGGATTTGGAGCTTGCACCAACACGAAAGCTTGTGAGGCGGAGTGCCCTAAGGAGATTAAGATTACCAACATTGCGCGAATGAATCGCGAGTATTTCTCAGCGATGATGAGTTCAACAAATGTTTGATGTTGATGCTCTAAAAATAGAAGAGCCACTTTCGGGTGGCTTTTTTATTCGGAATTAAGTTAGGAATTGGGAGTCCCTGCGCCTTGGCGTCTCAGCGGTTAATTGAGCTACTCGCTTTTACACACCCCAATACCAATCCTTCCATTAGTAGCATCCTTAGTTGCAATAGCACCAATATTCCCTCCTGCGAGCACGATATCTCTCTCTGGACCGATATCTGAAAGGTGAACTTTGATACAAGCTTCGAGGTCGATCAGGTCTTTGTATGAGACGGAAGTTTCATCGGCCAGTCGCAACAGGTTGGTTTTACTTTTCCCGGTAACGCCATCTACTGGCGTCAGCAAGGCAGCCACATCCGCACCCGGAGTCGATATATCACCAAGGTGGAGGTGAGCAGGCAATTGCACATCACCATCCGTTCCATCCAATTGTATTTCAATCACTGCACTTCCATCTTTTTTCTCGCTGATGATCACCTGCCCGCTTACGTTGAAGCTTGAGCCCTGCTGAAGTGCGTATACCACTTCATTTCCGGTGAATTCAGAAACACTTTCACTTTCCTGGCAGGATATCAAAATAATACCCAATACAGCCACGCTGATTAGCTTTTTCATATGAATTCCTCTTAATCCCCTCATTTTGCTGTTTTACTAGTCAAAATTATATTTTTTGAACGATCTTGAGTTGACCAACCGTACGAACAAATTAGATTTGTTTTCGTTTTTTCAGCCAATTGGCACGGATGTGGATATATAACCTCTAAAAAAATCGAATAGTTTGGCTACCCGAGTTTTTATTGCTTTTCTGATCCTTTGTGGCTGCAGTCCTTCTCTGACCAACAGTTCACTCAAGACTGACTTACAGAACCCAAAACCCGCCTGGCTGAGTGCTAAGCCAATACAAGATCGCTATTATATAGGAATTGGACATAGCGTAAAGGACGGGATTAATAACTACATCCAATCTGCCAAAAAAAGCGCGCTGGAAGACATTATCTCCGAGATTCGGGTTACGGTTTCATCCACCTCTGTGCTGAGTCAGATCGATGCCAACAAGGAATTTCAGGAGAAGTATGAGCAGATCATCAAAACCACCGCTACTGATGAACTGCAGGAATTTGAACAGGTAGACGCATGGCAGGACGACCAGAACTACTGGGTCTACTACCGCCTTTCCAAGCAGCGTTATAAGGAAATTAAGGATGAGCAAAAGCGGAATGCTGTAACCCTTGCACTGGATTTTTTCACGAAAGCCAAGCAATCCGAACGAGCCGGTGATGATGTACAGGCCCTGGGTTTTTATTTCAAGGGCTTCGGGGCTATTGAGAAATACCTTGCAGAGCCTATCCGCCTGGAGTACGAGGGTAAAGAGATTCTACTCACCAACGAAATCTATGCCTCTATTCAGCAGTTGCTGGATAAGATGCAACTGGTGGCCACACCACACGAGCTGATGCTCAACCGCAGAGTTGTGCAAAGCGAACAAACCGTTGTGGTGAGTGCTGTATATAAAGATTCTAAAAAGCCCATCGCAGGACTTCCGCTGAAGGCCGCTTTCGAAAAAGGTGCCGGTGATGTGTTCCCGGATTATAAAACCGATGAATCAGGCCGAAGTAAGATTCTGATTACGAAAATCAGTTCCAAAGACGTGGAGCAGACAGTTGGAGTGAAAGTGAACATGCTGAATTTTGCCGGAGAGAACGCGTCAGACATTTATTCACTGGTGGCAGAACGTATGGTGGTGCCCAAGGTCAACGTATTACTGAAAGTGCAGCGGCCTATTGTGTACATCACTTCGATGGAGAAGACGTTGGGAATCAACAAATCAAACGAGCAGATCACCAACCGGTTGAAAAACTTTTTGACCAGCTCAGGATTTGAGTTTACAGACAATAGGAGTAAGGCAGAGTTGTGGATGGACGTGAACGCCAACTCCGAGAAAGGGGCGGTGTCGGGAAGTATCTATATCACCTACGTTACTGCGGTGATCAAGGTAGTATCACTGGACGGAAACAAGGAAATCTACGCCACCACCCTCGACCGGATTAAGGGCTACAGTCTGGACTACGAACGTTCCAGCCAGGAGGCCTATAATAAGTCGCTGGACGTGCTGGAGAAGGAGAAATTGCCGGAATTGCTAAACGCCATATTGCAATAGGAAAGGCCCAAAAAACGATAAAAATCGAGTTGGCCTTATAATTGCAATGATTAACTTGCATAACCAAATATGAAATCGATATGAAAAAATTCATCAACCTATCCACTATAATCGCGATCGCAGCGGCTGCAATTATTGCCGGCTGTAAGAGCAAGGAGAAACTTCCAGTGGGCGAACAAGAAGTGATTGTACCCTGTTCAGGTCCTGACTTCTTCACTACCAACAAGTACTTCCGTGCAAACTCAATCGGTGAGAGCCAGGACCAGGTAACTTCTAAAAAGAAGGCCTTGACCAACGCCCGCAACGAACTCGCTCAAAGTATTCAGACTACCGTGAAGACCGTAACTGATAACTACGTGAACTCACGCGAAATGAATAACAAGGAAGAAGTTGAAGAGCGCTTTGAGAGCCTTAACCGTGAAGTGGTTGATCAGACCTTGTCTGGAGTGCGTACCCTTTGCGAGAAGCTGGTGAAAACTGAGCAAGGAACCTACAAGACTTATGTAGCAATCGAGCTGTCAGCTGACGAGCTGGTATCAAAATACAACGAGCGCCTTTCCAAGGACGAGCGTCTCAAAATCGACTACGATTATGAGAAGTTCAAAGAAACCTTCGACAAGGAGATGGAAAAAATGGGTAACAACTAAGAAGTTAACACCCACAGGTAAGGGGCTCTTCGCGATAAAGCGGGGAGCCCTTATTTTTTGGGCCAAGGCATGCTATCTCTCCTCAATGACGCGGAAGCTACTTCCGTGCCGTCTCTAATAACCATTCCCCAGCGTCTAGAATCCAGTATCAAGCCACCCTTAGCTTTTTCTATAAGCATTTCCTATCTTCATCCACCAATTATTGTGTATCTCACTTTAGTAATATGTCACCTGGTGTGAAAAAATAACCAAGTATGAGTAGATTATTACCAGCAACAATTGTTGTGATGCTCTTAGCTTCTTGTGGAGTTCAAATCAATTCAGTAGTTGATAAAACAGCTGTCGCAACCCCTTATTTAAACCCACTTATTGTAATTCCTTATGAAAACGGTATTACAGCAAACTTTACGAGTTTAATGAAACAAAAGATTGAAGAAAAATTTAAGGCCGATAGCCGGAAAGTCGAAGTACTTCTTGTGCAACAGAGCCGAAGTGAATTGAAATTAAACTCATCGACTGACATTGATGCGAAAATTAATGCCACGATTGCTAGCGATAACAAAGACTTAATTATAATTTTTAGGCCCACAAAAATGCAGTTTTACAACGGAGGCCTTCAGTCCGCTACTTATCTAATTACGGGTACAGATTTGAAATCAAGAAAGGAGGTTTGGAAGGCTGAATTCACTTCTAGTAGTTCTTTTGGACCATCGCTCTTTGCCGACAAGGCAGCAACTAGTATATACGAAAAATTGAAGGTTGACAGAGTGATTTGAGCCTAACCCCTTTCAGAGTCACTCGAAGAGGACTCTGAGCTTTGATAAACCATATTCATGTCAAGCCATTACGGATAAAGGATTCATAAAAAAGGAATGGATTTTTGGGTATGTTATCTCAGAGTCCCTTTCAGGTGACTCTGAGTAGGGGTAAGAATATTTTGTGAATAAAGGGGTTAACATCTTTATTGTTGCTTTCATTCTGGTAGGCCCATTGGTGACCTTTATTGAGTTTAATAGTATTTTGGTCAACGCACTAGTTGACATATTCCCTATATCGGGTAAGGTATCAGCTGACGAATCTGCAATTGATTACAGGGAAGAATGGTTTATTTGGACAATTATGTTTCTCTTCTATCTTAAAATATTCATAATCGGGATCGTTTGTCTCTGGCGATTATCCTTTGGCAATGAAACCACCAAACTTTTAAAGCGGTTCTATCTGTTGATTATTGTTATTTGTAGTGTTAGGGTGGCTTTGTCAGTGGTTGAGCTGCATAGCGTGACTAAGTTGTTATCAGACTTACTATGGATCACGATTCTAATCTTGATATTAAAAAGGCGATTTCACGTTGTCGTCATGTCGACAAGCGTTTGAACATACGTTAAATTTCGAGACCAAAACTCCGAAAGTCTGCCACGTGAGCTTCTAGCTCTGGTATCCAGTATCCATCCCCAGCCCACAGCCCAGCATCTTACGTCTTAAATCCTATGTCTATTAATGGTTTTTTCTATAAGCATTTCCTATCTTCATTCACCTTTTAATGCGTACTACACCTGGCGCCACGGGAAAAGGCCAATGAACCAGATTCAAAATAATGAAAGCTAAACTCCTTGCAACAATCTTATTTATCGGTCTTGCTTTCGGAACAAGTTTTTCTCAGAACTTCAACTAGCCGAAGCTTGATAGCCTGATGGACATCCTTGCCGAAAGGAATAAAGCAATGGGTAGTTTGGCAATTTCTAAAAATGGCAATATTATTTATAGCAGAGCCATTGGGTATAGCTTGATATCGGGAGGTGAGAAGGTTTCTGCAACTGATCAAACGAAATATCGCATTGGGTCGATCACTAAAATGTTTACCGCTACAATGATTTTTCAACTTATTGAAGAAGGGAAACTAAACCTGACCACAACCCTGGATAAATACTATCCGCAACTTCCAAATGCCAGTAAAATCACCATTAGCAACCTGCTGAATCACAGGAGTGGCCTTCACAATTTTACGGACGATCCGGAATATCAAAACTGGATGACGCAACCGAAAACACAAGATGATATGCTCGCGATCATCACAAAAGGTGGAATCGATTTCCAGCCTGACGAGAAATTTTCCTACAGTAATTCGAACTATGTCGTATTAGGTCATATCATCGAGAAAATTTCTAAACAGCCCTATTCAAAATATTTGCATGATAGAATGACTTCAAAAATTGGTCTTCTCAATACTTACGTTGGGTCAAATACAGACACGAAAAAGAATGAGAGTTTTTCATATCGCTTTCTAGATAGTTGGGAACAAGGTCCGGAAACAGATATGAGTATTCCGGGGGGTGCTGGTGCCATTGTTTCAACACCGGCTGATCTGACTAAATTTATTGAGTCGTTGTTCTCCTTGAAATTAGTTTCCAATAGCAGCTTGACGCAAATGGAAACGATGACAGAGGGGTATGGAATGGGGATGTTTCAACTTCCTTTTTATGAGAAGATTGCCTACGGACATAATGGAGGGATTGATGGGTTTGTGTCTGTTCTGGGGTACTTTCCTGAAGATAGTTTGGCAGTGGCCTATTGCACCAACGGACAAGTCTACCCTTACAATAATATCCTTATCGGAGTGTTAAGTACTTACTTTGATAGACCCTATTCCGTCCCAGCATTCAAGACAATCGAATTGAAAACGGAAGACCTGGACAAGTATTTAGGTACTTATTCAAGCGCACAAATCCCATTAAAGATTACGATCACCAAGGACAGTACAACCCTAATCTCACAGGCAACCGGACAATCATCCATTCCGCTTGAGGCGACAGAAAATGATGTGTTTACGTTTGATCCTGCAGGAATAGTAATGGAGTTCAACCCTGACAAGAATGAGGTGACGCTCAAGCAGGGAGGTCAAATTGTTTTGTTCACCAAGGAAAAATGAAAACATGAAAGGTTTTGGTGATGTCTGATGTCAACACACTAACTCTACTTTAGACCAGCCAGTATCCAGTTTCCAATCCCATCCCCGCAGCCCATATCTTACATCTTACGTCTCAAATCCTACGTCTATCAATGGTTTTTTCTCTCAGTATTTCCTATCTTCATCATCGTTTTGATAGCCGTGCTGACGGGTAGCCCATTGAAGAGAAAGACAGATGCCTGATTTATATAAGGAGGGATTCGATACTGCGACAAAGATTAAGCTCCACATATTAAAGGAGTATATTCGAGAATGGTTGCCAGTCTTTTTGAAGAAAAAGGAGAAGTTTTGGAAGGATATTTATATCTATGACTTTTTCGCTGGCGAAGGATTTGATATAAACGAGAATCCAGGTAGTCCGACAATTATTGTAGAAGAGTTAAAGGAATACTCGGATGTTCTTGTTGCAGGAGAGGTTAATTTGAAGGTTGTTTTCAATGATATTGATCTTGAAAAAATAACGAAACTTCAGATACGAATTGGTGAGGGCTTGCCCTTCAATATTGAATATTTGAACTCCGATTTTACTGAACTATTCGATTCAATTTATCCCGACCTTTCAAGTTTACAGAATTCTCGCTTACCACGTTTTATGTTTTTGGATCAGTATGGAATCAAATATGTTACTCCATCAGTATTTAGAAAACTAACTTACCTTGGTAGGACTGACTTTATATTTTTTATTTCATCTTCTTTTTTTCCAAGATTCGCTGAGCAAAAAGAATTTCAAAAATATCTACAAATCAATAAAAAGGAATTCGATGACCGCAACCCATATCATTGCCATCGGGTGATTTTTGAGTATTATCAGAGTCTTTTGCCAGAAAAAGAATTTTATTTAGCTCCTTTTTCGCTCAAGAAGGACAAAGGAAACATATATGGACTAATTTTTGGCTCTAATCACTCACTAGGGATGGAGAAGTTTATGAATATCTGCTGGAAGATGGATGGAAATACTGGAGAAGCTAATTTTAATATTGATAACGATATCATGCCAGGTATGACACTTGACATGTTTAATCCTGATTCCACACCCAAGAAACTTCAATCACTAGAGGGTAAGTTAGTATTGAAAATAAAAAAAGGTGAATTGAATAACCTTCATGATGTTTACAAATTTACCTATACGTTCGGTTGTCTACCCAGGCACGCCAATGGGATATTAACAAAACTTAAGAAATCGGGTGATATTAATAAAAACGTGAAACTTGTTATGGGAAATATCCATAGACTTGATAAGAATATTAAACTTAAATAAATGGCTCAGACTTCTATTGAATGGACTGAAATGACTTGGAACCCAACTACTGGGTGTACTAAGATTTCGCAGGGTTGTAAATTTTGCTACGCGGAGATTATGTCAAAAAGGTTGCAATCTATGGGAATAGAGAAGTATAAAGACAATTTCAAGGTTAGGACCCATGAAGATTCTCTTAGTGTTCCCTACTCTTGGAAAAAATCTAAAGTCGTCTTTGTTAACTCAATGAGCGACCTTTTTCACAAGAACGTTCCACTTAGTTTTATTCAAAAGGTTTTTACAGTAATGAGAGAGAATCCACAGCATGTCTTTCAGGTTCTTACGAAGAGAGCGGATAGATTGGCAAAGCTGAGCCCGAGGTTAAAGTGGTCACATAACATTTGGATGGGTGTGTCAGTGGAAAACGAAAAGGTCATTGATAGGATCGAATTTCTAAGGAAGACAGGAGCCCGAGTTAAATTTCTCTCGTTGGAGCCACTTATAGGCCCACTTCCGAACTTGAATTTGAAGGGTATTGATTGGGTTATCGTTGGAGGAGAGAGTGGCCATAATCCTAGGCCTATGAACCCCGAGTGGGTGATTGATATCCAAGAGCAATGTGAAAAAAGAGATGTCGCATTCTTTTTCAAACAATGGGGCGGTAAAAACAAAAAGAAAAGCGGGCGATTGCTGAATGGCAAGACTTATGATGAGATGCCTGAACTTGAGTTGCAGTTAAGTGTTTAGGAAGCCCCCCAACTTGGCTGCCGTTGAGAGAAAAGCAAAAGGAAATATGGTGAAGCATCCATAGATATAGAAACTTGAGCTACTCAAAAGATGACGTTGACAATCCTAATAATAAGCATACTCACAACAGGTTGGAAGATTGACAAAGACATCAGCCAGGCCGATTCTTTAATTATCAAAAATCAAATAGAAGGGTTTTATTCTTGGTACGCTGACCAAATAAAGAATAAGAAGGAAGATTTTAGCCCGAGTTTTAAAAGAACAGATGACGGGATGACCACCTTGGACTTCGAAAGATATGAGGCTGGGTTGAGAAGTCATGGATTTACCGATCGTTTTATCAAATCAAGAGTCGAGAACTTCAAACCGTGCCTGGATAACTTGGAACTGATAGAATATCAGACCTACTTGAATTTTGACGGATTGGACGATTATGAGGAAATCAAATGTGATTTTGGTAATGCCCGTGAATGGACCACTGATCAGGATTCACATGATGGAGCGGATCTGGTAAGTCTTAAGAGAATTAACAAGCGGACAATAGAAGGCACGGTTCAATTCTATACGATAAGCGCAGATGGGAGAAAGTCAAGATGGGATTTTAAACAAGCAACGTTTACTTTCATCCGAAAAGGTACTGATTGGAAAATTGACGGCTTCAAAATGGGATATCTATAGAGTTGAGTCCATGACCGTAATTGCTTTCATACTCCTTCAGCTTAACCATTCTAAAAGTTACTTCTCCATTCCATATGATAGTACTACTGGTATTCCTCCCAAAGTACTTTATATAGTGTACGGCATTGTATTGATCTTTGGTGTATTTGCTTTCTTTAAAGTGCGGAAGATGATAAGGGATGAAAGGAATGGAAAAGGTAGGTGAGATCATCAAAAGATCATGACTAGCTCTGTAATAGGCACATTACTTGTTCTCCTCGGTTTTGTTTTCAAGATCTTTTATAGCGTAACCCTCAATAGGTTGATCTACAGGCACAATCTGTCGTTCAAGAAAAAATGGTATTCAGGTTACGCCTTCAGTAGAGTTGACCTAAGAAAAAAATATCAATCCAGTGATAGTGACAAAGTAAGATCTGGAATACGCCTGGGGCTGTTTTATGAAGTGATGCAAAACCTGTTTATTGCAGCTGGAGTATTAACATTTTTGATTGGATTATTCATCGAATAAATATTCCCTGAGGTAAACGCCACCGGATTCTCGAAAACTCATTCGAACCAAAATGAATCTTTTTAAGTCCTCCATAATCTCAATATTGATAATTGCGATATTAAATTTTGGCTATGGCGCTCTGGCTGGAGAACCTTGGATTCAGGCAGGACTATATATGGCAATTGTAGTAACAACTAGCTCGGCAGTTCTTTATCTGCTAGTAGTTGGTCTAATGCTCTTATATTTCAAACTAACTGGAAGAACCAGAGACTTGAAGTCTACCCTCATAAGTTTTATAGTTCTGTTCGTTGGAATATGTGCCACCCTTTTGATGGTTCAGTTTCTGATGAGTGGAAGAACTGATTTGCTTGAAGATGGAATAGTTTACTTTCTACCCTCTGCTTTAGTATTCTCAGCATTGACCTCATATTTGGAATTCAGGGTATTTAACACGGGCAAGTGAATTCGGAACCTCATTAAAAGAGATTACTCCCCACTCAATACTACCTCAAAACAATCCCCCCTGCACGGTAGTCAGCTCTGCATAGTCGTGACGCGAGTAGGCTTTGCCCTTAATCCCCTCAGTGTCCCTGTCAGGTGACTCTGAGTAGGAGTAAAGACGAAAGGGACAGGAATCAAACTGAAGATTTACCGTGAAAATAATAACTTGGTACTCCAACCAGTTTTACACAATATGGCAGGCTACTCTGGAACTCCACTCGGTAAAAAGCTGGGACTCAAATCCGGTTTTGTCATCAAAGTAAAAAACGAACCGGCAGAATATTGGGATTGGATTGCTCCGCTGCCGGAGGATATGAAAGTATCCGCCCGATCGAAAAAAGAGAGTCTCGACTTCGCACATCTGTTTGTAAAAGCCAACAAGACCTTGAAAAAGAGTTTATCAAGCTCAGGGATGAACTAAAGAAGACGGGTATGCTATGGATTTCGTGGCCAAAGAAGTCATCAGGCGTAGCCACCGACCTCAACGAAAATATCATCCGCGACTTTGGCTTAACCAATGGCATGGTTGACGTAAAAGTCTGTGCTGTGGATGAGACATGGTCGGGTCTCAAATTCATGTTCAGGATTAAAGATCGCTAGAACTGCACCCGTGATCTTCGTTGGAAGAAAGGCTTCAGGATCGTCCGGTCCAGAAGCAGAAACGCCAGCCCGATATTCAAACCGATGATGCCATTCACTACCCACTTGCCATTGAAAGGAATGGAAGGCAAGGATGGCGTAGTGACTCCGGTTGGGAGTTTCACATTTTCAAAAGAGAGTATACCATTTAATGAATTGTAGAAACCTGCATCTACCAGTGTGACGCCAATGCCAAGGGCTACCAGAATCCCCGCAAGCAACAGCAAACCATTGCGAGGGGTGATGCCCTGTGTGGCAGGTAGTTTGTGGAGGTTGCTCATTACCCGTTGCGTGAAGTGAGATGATGGCTCCATCAGTTGACCCTTCTGCATTGACAGCTCGATTGTTTTCAGAATCTCCAATCGGTTCCTTAGCTCCTCCGAAGTGTCAAGGCCTTTCTTCACCTTTTCCAATTTTTCTCCGACAAGGTTCCCCTCAAGGTAGTCCTGAAGCAGTTGGTCGATTTCTTGTGTTATCCGGTTCATGGTAACTTTCACTTATAAAGTTAATGCCTCTTTCTGTAAAATGCTTGTCAATTCATCGGCCAGTCGCTGCCTGGCTCTGTGAATTCTCACTTTCGTGGTATTTATTTTTTGCCCCATCATGTCCGCCACCTCTTCCAGAGAGAATTCCTTCAGGTAGAAAAGCTGCAGCGAAAGCCTGTCAGCCTCGTTGAGCCTGTTCAATGCCCTGTCTATGTATACCTGTTTGTCACTCTTCTCCATGCTTTCGTTATCATCCGCTGCCTGGTGAGGCGTGTTTTCGATGGACTGAAACACACGTCTGTTTTTTCGCTTATAGCTGATCGCAGTGTTGAAGACGATTCGATAAAGCCACGTGGAGAATCTTGCTCCCCTCTTGAACCCCCTCAGGTAGTGGAAGGCCTTAATAAAAGAGTCTTGGGACACTTCCTCCGCGTCTGACCTGTTGCCCACGATCTTGTAGGCGATGGTAAAGGCATAACTTTTATGCTGATCCACGAGGCTAGCATAAAGATTGTCTTCACCGGCCAGTATGCGGTCGATTAACTCGTTTTCTTCTTGTGCTGTGATCACGGGCCTTTGACGCGGAGTTTCTCAAGGAAGTTACATAAATTAACGTATACATTTTTTCTCGGGGACGTGTAACCAGCTTTAAGAGGGGTGCGTCAAATGGGCAAAACAACATTTCAATTATGGACGTAGCAGTTTTAGGAGTAATGATCCCAATCATCGGAACGATCGGGGCATTCATCACGATAGTATACCTTCGCAAATTCCAGAACATGGAGCGAATGGCAATCATTGAAAAAGGCCTTGACCCCGCACTCTTCAAAGTAGAAAGATCCGCGGCCGGAGCTTTGAGAGCATCACTGTTGCTCATTGGCGCGGGTATCGGTTTGCTGATGGGCTACTGGCTGGACAACGCGTTCTTTATGGACGAAGTAGCCTATTTTTCAATGCTGTTCCTCTTCGGAGGTCTGGGGCTTGGTTTAGCCTACATGATTGAAGAGAAGAAAAGCAAAGAGAATCGTTAATATGGCGCAAATTCATATTTGCCATCGTCAGTGCAACTCTGTGACTTCTTTGTGGGCCTTTGTGAAACAGCTATTCCACAGAGGTACACAAAGGAGCCTCAAAGGCGCACAATGAATAGCTTCACACCAATTTAGACAAGTCTCTCTATCAGGAATATAGATACATCCCGATCGTTAACATTGCGATCGAGATCTGTATCAGCGAGAATAAGTTCAACAACACGCCCGCCTTCATCATCTGCTTGACTGAAATATAACCACTGGCGAAAAGAATCGCATTGGGCGGAGTGGAAATCGGCATCATAAATGCGCAACTGGCTGCGAAAGCAACGGGCATCGCAAGGATAATTGGATTAATCTGAAGACCATCGGCAATGCCGAGTACCACAGGAACGAAAATGGTGGTCAACGCTACATTGCTCATCAGTTCTGTCAGGAACATTGAAATCCCCGAAAGGGCGACCACGAGAGTTCCTGTAGACATGGTGCCCTGTTTCGATATCTGATCACCTATCATTTGCACTAGTCCTGCATCCTCCATTCCCTGTGCCAGACACAGCCCACCACCAAACAGAAGTAGAATTCCCCATGGCAGGTTTTTCATATCGCTCCAATCCAGAATAAAACTTGCTGACTTCAGGTCAATAGGGGTGATGAACATAAGTATACCACCTGTCATCGCGATAGTAGTATCATCCAGCAGGTTTGATCCGATGAGTGCATTGATGTTTTGTCTGAAAATCCAGAAGAAGCACGTAACGGCAAAAATCACCAGCACGCGTTTTTCTTCTTTTGAAATGACCCCCAGTTCTGCGAGCTTGGCGGAGATCAGCTCATTCGACCCTTCAATCGACTTAAGCCGATTGGGATAAAGAATTCGTGTAATGATAATATAACACGAAGCGAGAATGGTTAACATCAATGGAATGCCAATCACCATCCAGGTGGCAAAGCTGACATCCTGATCATAAAATCTTTTGATGAAGCCAACGGTGACTACGTTAGGTGGGGTACCGATAATGGTAGCGATACCTCCGATGCTGGCCGCGTAGGCAATACTCAACATGAGTCCAGTGGCGAACCGATCGAACTTTGGTTTGTCGACTTCACTGATTTCTTTTTTTAAAAGGCTTGTTACCGAACTGGCGATGGGCAACATCATGACAGCTGTTGCTGTGTTGCTGATCCACATGCTTATAAGTGCTGTGGAAAGCATGAATCCCATAATGATACCGTTTCCGCTGGTGCCTGTTAGCCTGATCAGGTTCAATGCAATTCGTTGATGCAGGTTGTGTTTCTCCAAACCCAGGGCGATCATAAAGCCACCCATGAAGAGGAAGATGATGGAGTCTCCGTAGGGGGCGGCTGCTTCACGTGCTGTAGCGAGGCTAAACAGCGGAAACATAATCATGGGAAGTAGAGCAGTGACAGGAATTGGCGCAGCTTCTGTCACCCACCATGTCACCATCCATGCACCTAGTGACAGAATCACTACAGCTTTGTAGGTGAGCTCTGTTTGCGAAAGCAAAAAGTAAAAAGCGATGAAGAGGGCAGGTCCCAGTAGCAACCCGATGACCTTATTTTTTGAGAAGACAGATGCCAATTTGAGCCAGATTAAAAGGTTAGATCACCAATTTAAATTAGTTCTGAACGAAAGCAAATGCTTTTAGGATAAGTAAAAAAGGCCTGTTACTTAACAGGCCTTCAAATATTTAGATGTGTATTTCGGCTTAGTTTGTCTTCGGATTGGCGGGCTTCACCACGATGGTGCGTCCATCCAATTCTGTTTCGTTCAGAGCCGCAATCGCTTTGTTTCCCTCTTCGTCATTGGGCATTTCAACAAAGCCATAACCTTTAGAGCGGCCTGTATCACGATCAGTGATAATCTTGGCAGAAGTGACTTCACCGTACTGTGCGAATGCGTTGTGCAGTTCGTCCTGTCCGGTTTTAAAATTTAACCTGGCAACAAAAATGTTCATGATAGAATTAATTGATATTTCTGACTTGAATAGGTAAGTACGTCTTACGGACCAAGTCAATAGGATACAAAATAAAAATTAATCTATAAATATTCAAGGAGGCGGGCCTAGCTGGTGATCAGCTCGCGCGCGTTTTCTTTGGCAAGTGGCGATGGCTTTTCTCCGCCTATCATTTTGGCGATTTCGTCCACTCTCTCATCTTCACTTAGCAGCCTGATTTGGCTGATTGTTTTCTTCGCTTTCGATTCTTTAAAGGCATAAAAATGCCGGTCTGCCTTGGCGGCAATCTGGGGCAGGTGGCTGATCGCCAGCAGTTGGTGCTTCTGCGCCATGGTTTTCATCATCTTGCCAAGTCGGATGGCAATCTCGCCAGAGACTCCCGTGTCGATTTCATCGAGGATGAGGGTGGGTAGAGCGGTTCGGTCTGCTAAAATGTATTTGATACAAAACATCACGCGGGAAAACTCACCGCCCGATGCGACTTGCGCAAGCGGCTTCACTTCAATCCCTTTATTTGCACTGAACATTAGCTCAATACTGTCAATGCCTGATGGCCCGGGCTCCAGGGTGTGGTGATCCACTTTGAGTTTTGCCTCTGGTATCCCCAACTCATGCAACAGCGTCCGCATCTCCTTGCAAAGCGGGTTAAAAACTTTTGTTCTCGATTGACTTAGCTGGCCCCCTGCCTCGGCCAGGTTCTTGGTTGCCTCGTCAAGTTTAAACTCCAACTTACGCAACTCGTCATCGAGGCTGTCGGTTTTATTTGCCTTTTCCTGAAGACTGTCGCGCAACGAAATCAGTTCCACTACCGAGCCAAGCCTGTGTTTTTGCTGAAGTTGATAAAGCAGACTTAGCCGATCTTTGATTTCTTCAATTCTTTCCGGATCGAAGTCAACCTTTTGCTCTTCGGTTTCTGCTTCGTTAACGATATCAATCAATTCTATTCGTAAACTCTCCAATCGGTCTGCCAATTTCTTGTACGATTCAGAATAGTTGCTGATCGAGTTGAGCAACGCCTTACTTTCATTGATAATGGCATTAGCAGCAACATCCCCCTGATCCAATTGTTGCAACAGCAGGCTGAACTTGCTTTTGATGTCTTCAGCATGTTCCATGATTTTTAAATCACTTTCCAGCTTTGGCTGTTCATCAGCGTCAAGATTTGCTTGCGTGAGTTCATCCAACTGAAATTTGACAAAGTCAGATTCTTGTTTCAGCGCGTTGGCTTCGTCACGCAGGTGTTCGTATTCTGATTTTGCGCTTTGATACTGTTTCCAGCAATGCGTGTAGGCTGCTCTCAGCTTTGAGTTTACTGCAAAGGCATCGACAACACTCAATTGAAATTGTTTGTTGCCGAGGTCTAATGTTTCATGTTGTGAATGGACGTCCATTAGCTGGCTACCGATGCGTTTCATGATGTCCAGCGTTACTGGCGTATCGTTGACGAAGGCCCTGCTTTTGCCTCCAGGACTTATCTCTCGCCTTAACACTGTCTGGTCATCATAGTCCAGATTCTCAGCTTCAAATATTTCCCTTAATGCATATTCTTTGATATCGAATGTTCCCTCCGCGATGCACTTCTCATCTTCATTCCACAAAACTTTGGTATCGGCTCTGTTGCCGAGTAAAAGGCCAATGGCACCCAGCATGATCGACTTACCCGCACCAGTTTCACCCGTTAGCACATTCAGGTGACCAGACAAGTCCATTTCGAGATGGTCTATCAGGGCGTAGTTTTTTATCGTGAGGTGGGTGAGCATAAATCAATCGAGCCAGAAGGCCGGATTACAATATTAACCCAAAATTGTCAATAGGATTTACAATTTTGCCCTGCGGGCCGATGAATACTGACGGAAACGTCAGTATTATCGGGGTTAATCCTGACATTGAAAATGAACATAGCGTTTTTTCGAAAAATAATTCATTCATTTTCAATCGTCAGCACGTAGTGCAAAAAAGTCCGATAACTTTTTTGGATTAAATTATTTGGTGAAGAAAGGGGAGGCCGGCAGTCCGGTATAATTTGGACTAGTTGGAGATGATTTTTTGGTAAATATTCCGCTTAGGATCCAAGGTATTCAGGATGTCGTAGGCTTCCCTGCGCACACTTAGATTGCCGTCCGAAAAGATATTTACCAACTCCGTGGATTTGGTGTCAAAGAAGGAGATAACAAAAATGGAGTTAGGGTAGATGGTCCAGACGGTCTTTACATTTTTTAGTGCATCCAATACCACCTGACGGCTTTGATCCGGTGTTTTATCAAATGAGTCCAACGCCTGGCGATGGTACCGGTAGGTGTTTTTCCTTAATTCAACCATTTGTGGGTTGTTGAGGTTTTCGATCAGAGCATAACGGTTTCGGTTGCTACCCAGGGCTTGCCATCCCGGCCGGTTTGAGCTTTGTGCGTTGTTTACTACTGTGAGGGCTCTTTGGAAAAAAGGTGTACCACCCAGTTCGCTAAATGAATCGTAGTCCATTCCCAGCACGATATAGGCATAGAATGCAAGCATGGACGTAAGGTTGTTGATGTAGGTGTTGTCATTGTATTCCAATGGCAACGATTCGATGTATTCAAATTCCCATTCTCTGTCAGCAAAATTGAAGAGTACCGATTCGTAATTGGTATTATAGATCGGGCGTGCTGAGGTGATCTGCGCGTTTGCTGTGAAGTTACCGATGGACGGCATCTTAGTGATGTTCAGGAACAGCGTACCGTTGATCTTTTCGTAGTTCTTATAAGAGTCATTGGTCCATTTGCGTGTGTTGAGGAAGTTGGCAAATGCACGCTCCATATCTTTGAACACAGCTCTATCCGTGGTTTGGATTTGTTCTGCATTCACAATCACCTTAAAGTTGAGTTCCTGAGCTACACTGGTGAGTGCAACAAAACAAAGCAATATGGAAGCCAGCTTAGTCATAGAGTCCTACTATGGCATTAACGATGTCGGCTGCTACATCTTTTTTACTTTTCAGAGAAAATTTTTGAATCTCGCCATTCCGGTTGATTACCGATATTTTGTTGGTATCGTGCCCGAATCCTGCGCCTGAATCGTTTAGTGAGTTGAGAACGATGAGATCGAAATTCTTGGCTTCAATTTTTTTCTTCGCATTGTTCTCCTCATTTTCTGTTTCCAGGGCAAAGCCAACGATACGTTGTCCGTTCTTCTTTTGCTTGCCAAGTTCTGCAGCGATGTCGGGAGTCTTTACCAACTTAATGGCAAGGTCTTGATCTGTCTTTTTTATTTTTTGTGTAGCTGCCTGAGCCGGTCGATAGTCGGCCACAGCAGCCGAGAGCACGGTGATGTCAGTGTCTGCAAATACCTTTTGACATGCCTCGTACATTTCCTGTGCAGAGGTTACTCTTTTCACTTCAATGCCAGGATGAGAAAGCGCCAGGTGTGTTGGGCCGGTCACCAAAGTGACTTTGGCGCCCTGGTTGGCAAGAGATTCGGCAATGGCAAATCCCATTTTGCCGCTGGAGTTATTCCCAATGAATCGAACGGGGTCAAGCGCTTCGTGCGTAGGGCCGGCCGTTACGAGCGCTTTTTTGTTGCTAAGCTTTTTTTTTTCGTTGAAGAAAGCCTTCAGTCTTTCTACGATTTCTTCTGGCTCAGCCAGTCGCCCGACACCTACCAGACCACTAGCAAGCTCGCCATGTGCAGGATCGATGGTGCGAACTCCGTAGCCTTTAAGCGTATCAAGGTTTCTTTTGGTAGATGGATGCTGGAGCATATCCAGATCCATAGCAGGTGCTATGAAAACGGGGCAACGAGCGGATAAGTAAACTGCAAGCAACAAGTTATCACATTCACCATGAGCCATTTTCGCCAGGGTGTTGGCACTGGCAGGGGCAATCACCATGGCATCGGCCCACAGCCCAAGCTCAACATGGTTGTTCCACTCTCCGGCTTCGTTTTTGACGAACTCGGTGAGTACAGGATTTTTGGAGAGGGTAGAGAGTGTAAGTGGTGTGATGAAATCTTTCGCAGACTCGGTCATGATTACTTTGACCTCTGCGCCTTCTTTTACCAACAATCGTGTCAGGACGGCAGCCTTGTAAG
The DNA here is from genome assembly GCA_050185175.1 of Cyclobacteriaceae bacterium. Taxonomy (GTDB): domain Bacteria; phylum Bacteroidota; class Bacteroidia; order Cytophagales; family Cyclobacteriaceae; genus ELB16-189. The sequence goes on along the minus strand of JBFWZR010000017.1, from coordinate 18,235 downwards.
CTGCGATGCTTCCAGTAATGCCCAGAATGATCTTCCGTCCTTCCAAGAGAGTTATTTGCTTATTCAGAGACCTCTTCTGTCTCGCTGCGCATCCTGTAGGTCAGTCTGTTTTCCAGAAATTCCTCAGTTGCTGTAGTTGTAGGCTTGGGCATGCGCTCGTAGAACTTAGAGATTTCAATCTGCTCGCGGTTCTCGAATACTTCCTCAAGGTTGTCCACTGTCGTAGCGAACTCTGCCAACTTTGCGTTCAGCTCTTCTTTGATGTTCACTGCAATCTGACGTGCGCGCTTTGAAATGATCACCACTGACTCATAGATGTTGCCAGTAGGGGTGATGATTTTGTCAAGGTCGCGTGTTGTAATAGATGGTTGTATAGCCATGTTGTTATGAATTATCTGTTTTTAGTTTATTGACTTTGCTTAAGCTTTCTGTATAAAATTTTTCTGCTTCTCTTAGAAATCCGCTGTTCGGGTAGCTGTCGATCAACTGTTTGTAGAAATCAAGAACTACACTGAATCGTTCCTTTTGAAGGCTTGGTAAACTTTGGTCTGCCAATCTGAATTGCGCTTCCACTTTTAGAAATGCCACTTCCTCGAGATAATTAGAATCTGGGAAATTCTCGCGGAAGGTATCAAATGCGATGATCGCAGCTTTATAACTCCTCAGCTTTAGGTAAAGTTTGGCGTTTTCGTAGTTCTTTCTTTCCAGTTTCTTTTGGCACTCTACTATTACCTGTGCTGCTCTTTCACTGAACTCACTTCCAGGAAATTGATTTAGAAAAGTCTGCATCGCAGCCATCGCTTCAACGCTGCTTTGCTGATCAAGATTATATTCCGGAGAGGCCTCGTAAAGTGAGTACGCGTACATGAAATGGGCTTCCTGTGACAGGTTACTGCGCCCGTAGGTTTCATAAAAAGTTTTGAACTGAGCCGATGCCAGCAGATAAGTGCGCTCATAGTATTGGCAGTAGGCTAGCAGGAACTCAACCTTTTCCCCTTCAGGCAATCCGCGCACAATGGGGCGAATTTGCTCAAACAGCAGCGCAGAATGGTAATAGTCTTTTTTATCGTAATAGTTGAGGGCTGCTTCGTATTTCACGCGCCAGTCCTCGCTTTTCTCAATCTTTCTAAACTTGCTGCAAGAAGAGACCAGGAACACAAAACCCCCTAGAAAAAGCAAAAAATACAGTTTTCGAACCCACATAAGCCTGCAAATATACTACACTGTTAAAGAATCACAATTTGCCGTTAAACGCCAGATTTCAACTTGTTTTAGGGTAGGTAAAGTTCTTACTTCCGAACGATGAGCTTTCGGGTCAATACCCCGTCATTATCGAGGTATAGCGTGTAGAAATAAACGCCAGGAGCCAGGTCTTCCGTATGAATTTTGACTCTGTTTTCGAAGGAGGGGAGCTCATAATCCCCCATGGGCATGCCCAAAATGTTGTGAATCACTACGTTGGCTTTGACATTTTCGTTGATAATCCGGTATTCGATGAATGCATAGTCTGAAACCGGGTTTGGATATACATCATGGATGGTGATGTCTTTCGACTGAAATACCAGTGAACGTTCTTTTCGCTCCTCAATTGACACCGAAACTGCGTGTTCAATACCTTCTGCCAGGTGTCCGCGCTCAAAAACCTCGAATCTGATGTTATTTTGGCCGGAAACCAGTCCCGTTTCCAGGGTGTAGTAAAGTCCGGTCAGCGTTTGGCCTGGTTCAATTTTCTTTGAGAATTCATCCATGCCCGATTCGAGGCAGTTGTCATCTAGGCAAAAATATCCCTTTTGCGTGCCACCCAAATCACCGCTCACCTTACGGATAATATAAAATTGAGCTTTATCTGTGTTGTTTTTGATCCTGAGCGGAATCTTGACGATCTCGCTCAAATTGGCCTGGTAGGCTATTTCGTTTTTGTTGACGAGCTCAGGCGTCTGGGCAGACACTTTCAAGCTGCACAGTATCAGAGTCGCTATGGTCAACCTCAAACGCATATAGGCACACTAATTCAAGTGAAAATATAATTGAATTGAGTTTTTTGTCCTAGATAATTCAGAAAAAAAATGATGGGTGGAGGCAATTTATCACCCAATCTGCGCGTTACGGTTCGCTTTGGGATTTTACCACGTCTTCTTTCTCAGGTTTTTCCTTTCTACGCCACACAAATCCCCTTAGTTTCTTATCACCTTCCGCAATTTCATGGGGTGGGATGAACGAGGCATCAGGCTGTACGTAAAAACTGATATTGTTTACTTTTCCCTCTTTGAAGTTGATTTTCATGTTGCTGCAAATGATCTTATTCATACCGGTTAACACTGCAATCGTTTGCACCGAATCCTTTTCTTCTGATTCCTTCTCCAATTCTTGAAGAGCGTAATAAATGCTCTCTCCATTACCCATCACATCCACGTGGTTGATCGCTCTGCCGTCAAATATTGCTGTCATCTTTCGGCCCTTGATCTGATTAAAATGAGAAAGCGAATCCTGAGATACGACAAAGGAATTGTTCACCAGGTAAATTTTGTCGATGGTTTTGTTGGTGATCAGCATATGAATGGAATCAGCGGTCATCTGATTCTCTTCCGTCCATAGCACTGGGTCATTGAAGAAATATAGAGTCGAATCATGTGCCACATACACCAATGAGTCAGCGATTCCTTGCAAGTCTGATTTAAAAATCTTCACATTGTTATAAGCCAATAGTTTCTTCTTCGCTGGGTCTGGACTTTCGACAGAAACGAGCGTGTCAGCGCTTAGAAATAAGGTATCATTGTCGTCTGATATTTTAGCCAGGTAGGCATTGCCATATACTTTCGTGATCCCGGCTTTGCGATCGTAGTCGCCATCATCACCATAGATGATCAAATTTTCTTCCTTCGAAGTCATCACGACATTTCCCTTGGCTTTATAAAACTTTCTCAGGTCATTGAGAAAATATTTGTCGCCATTCAACTTGTATGACTGCGTTTCAATCTCACCTCGGTTTAGTGAGGATTGTTTCTTATTCGTGTCATAAAATCCATTTTCGTAAACAGCGGTGCCGCCCTCTTTGTCTTTAATGATCGTGTGATCTCGGAAGAAGATTACTTTAGTACGGGAATTGTACTGCAGGGTGTCGGAAGTTAAAGTGTACTCATCGTTAACACCAACGACATCCCTTTTAAAGGATGCCATGTTGGTATTGACATCGTAATAGCCTTTGATGCTGGTAAGTACGTTGGTAGAGTCTACCAGCTTTCCTCCATTGAAATAACGCGCTTCGTTTCTAGTTCGGTAATAATCAAGGAAATCGGTATATAAAGTTGCAAGTCCCAGCTTGGTGAAGACCACATTTTTTCTCAGGTGAGCAATACGATCGTTGCCGTCATAAGAAAGACCATTTGAAGTTACATCTACGGAGTCACCTTCTATGATGTGAATCTTGCCAAATGCCTCTACACGGTTGTCTGATTTGAAGAAGTGAGCAGAGTCGCAATAGATCGTGGTGTTGTTTTGAACGAATACCACGTTGCCGATTAGCCGATCGTAGCGCTGACCGTCCTTGATACTACCGTAGAGGTTGTCTGCTTTTTTCAGTTTCACCCTTCGCTGTCCCAGCACTGGTGCCGCAAGGCTAATTAGAGCGATGAAAATCAGTAGTTGAACCTTCATAATACTTTCAGTGGCAAAAATAGATAAAAGTTACCTTTGCGGTATGGTAAGCAGAGTGGCGCGATATATCGAAAGACATCAACTGTGTAGCAAGAGCCAGAGGGTTTTGCTGGCAGTGAGTGGAGGATTAGATTCCATGGTGATGCTTCATTTGCTCCATTCTGCAGGATATCAGATCGCAGTGGCGCATTGCAACTTTCAACTCCGTGACAGCGATTCGGAAAAGGATGAAAAGTTTGTTGAAGCCAGTTGCAAGTCATTAAATGTTCCCTTTTACTCGAAACGATTTGATACCAATAATTATGCCGTAGAGCAAAAACTTTCTATCCAGGTCGCGGCTCGCAACCTTCGGTATGCGTGGTTTGATCAATTGTGTAATGAGGAGGGCTTTGATTGTGTAGCGACTGCACATCATGCTAATGACAATCTGGAGACGATCTTACTGCACCTGACACGCGGAACAGGTATCAGTGGAGCCGCTGGCATTCCTATCCGGATGGGCCGTGTCATCAGGCCGTTACTTGGATTCACCCGCGATGAACTTCGCGCCTATGCGCTCGAAAATAGAATTGAATGGCGCGAAGATCGGTCAAATGATACGGATGACTATGATCGGAATTTCATCCGCCACAATATTTTGCCTCAGTTAAGATCTCTTAATCCTTCTCTCGATGAAAGTATGTTGCAGACGCAAGAGCGTTTGATGGGAGCTTTGAATGTATTTAATCTGGGTTTGAGAGAATTGAAGAACAAGTATCTGAAGAAAGTTGGTGACAGAATCATAATTGACAAGGCAATACTAAAGTCAACTCCATTCCCTGCTGTTGTGATTTGGGAACTGGTGAAGAAATTTGGATTTAATTTTAAACAAATCCAGGAGGTTGTAGAGGTTGAAGAATCGGGTCGTCATTTTATCGCGGGAGACTATCATCTGGTTGTCGATCGTAACGAATGGATAGTCCACCAACCGGGAGCAATTGATGGAGAAGTGTTGATCCGGGAAAGCGATAGTTCTGTCTCCTTTCGCGATCAAAAACTGCGGATAGAGGTGCTTTCAGACAAAACAATAGAGCCCGATCCTCATGTAGCTAAACTGGACAGGGACAGTTTGCGATTTCCCATTATTTGGAGAAAGTGGAAAGAGGGAGATGCCTTTTATCCACTCGGTATGGACCACCGAAAAAAGGTCAGCGATTTTTTAATTGATTGCAAGGTGTCAATTGCAGACAAGGAGAGGGTCACCGTTTTGGAAAGCCAGGGCGACATTGTTTGGGTGGTGGGCTATCGCATTGATAATCGCAATAGAATAACTGTAGATACAGAGGAAGTTGTTCGTTTTACGTTGCTATGACTTTTTGGGTAATATCCCTTTTTCTTTGATGCTGTCAGTGATAAATTGCGAGCCTTTTAGCGAACCACCTAACTATTCAATAATTATCAATTAGAACTATGAAAATCACCGTTGTAGGAGCTGGAAATGTGGGCGCGACTTGTGCCGATGTGCTGGCGTACAGAGAAATTGCAAATGAAATCGTTCTTGTAGACATCAAAGAAGGTCTGGCTGAGGGCAAGGCCCTTGATATCTGGCAAAAGGCGCCAATCAACCTTTATGACAGCCGTACCATTGGCTCCACCAATGACTACTCGAAGTCTGCAGGATCGGATGTGGTTGTTATCACTTCGGGACTACCACGCAAGCCGGGTATGAGCCGTGATGATTTGATAGGAACAAACGCGGGGATCGTAAAAACGGTGACTGAAAATGTAATAAAACACTCTCCAGAGGCGATCATTATTGTCGTGTCGAATCCATTGGATGTAATGACCTACCAGGCGCATCTTACCTCCAAATTGCCTCGCACACGAGTAATGGGAATGGCAGGAATTCTTGACACAGCTCGCTATCGTGCATTTCTCGCAGAAGCTTTGAATGTGTCTCCGAAAGATATTCAGGCAATGTTGATGGGGGGGCATGGCGATACTATGGTGCCACTTCCACGCTATACTACTGTTGGTGGAATACCAGTGACTGAAATGATTGCTCCTGACAAACTCAATGCGATCATCGAAAGAACGAAAGTAGGAGGAGGAGAACTTGTGAAGTTGATGGGAACTTCAGCATGGTATGCACCGGGCTCTGCGGCAGCTCAAATGGTGGAAGCGATCGTAAAAGATCAGAGAAGAGTCCTTCCAGTTTGTGTTCAGTTGGATGGCGAGTACGGTATCAGGAATTGTTACCTGGGTGTGCCGGTTGTACTCGGCAAGAATGGAATTGAGCGCGTGATTGAACTTGACCTCAATGCCGAAGAGAAGGCAATGTTGGAAACCAGCCGGAAGCACGTACGTGAGGTAATGGAAGTGCTGGACAATCTGGGATAAATTGAAAAAATAGATAAGCGATAAAGGCCTGCGTGAGCAGGCTTTTATTTTTTGTGGCCGATGTACAGTATTTCGTCACGCGTGATGCCGGAGTGAATGCAGCTCTCCGCTCCTAACGACATTGCAAAATCACTTGCTTCAGCGAATAGTCCACCGGCTTCAATTCTTTGGGGATAGTCCTTTCCGAATTTCCTCACGTGATCATCTTGCCCAAACAATCGTTCTCGCTCTCGTGGGTCTGTCACAGAGGTATCTTCAAGTGTCACATCGGGTACGGGCGAAAAAAAAGGAACCTGAAGGATGGCATAGCCACCAGGTCTAAGCACTCTTTGAATCTCTTTTATCGCTGTGATATCACTCTCCACATGTTCCAGAACGTGGTTGCAAAGCACCATGTCAAATGAATTGTCTTGAAAAGGCATTTCATGAATATCCATTTTCACTTTTGCCAAGGGAGACTCAAGATCAGCTGTGATGTATTGTTGTTTATGCTGTTTTTCAAAACGTTTCATGAAGCAAGCTTCTGGCGCGATGTGAAGGACATCTTGTTGTCTCGAAAAGAAATCCGTCTTCTCCCGGAGGTAAAGCCAAATCAACCTGTGCCGTTCCAGCGATTGGCAATGAGGACACAGCGCGTTTGATCTCGGGTTTATTCTGCCATAGGGCAAAAAAATACGATAATGATGATTGCAAATAGGGCATTCGACCCTATTGCCCATGTAAAAAAATCCCATTGCCTTCAGTCCCAAACCGCTTACGCGTTGTAAATACTTCCTCGGAACAAATCGAATGAGTAGGGAAATCAGCTTCTTCACAGGTCAACCAGTCTACACTCCGGTGTAGTTGAATGGTGAAATATCCTTTAGTCGTTTCTTCACGTCAGCCGACACTTCTAATGAGTCGATAAAGGAATGGATACTCTCTTTTGTAATTTTTTCGTTTTTACGCGTCAGGTTCTTTAGTGCTTCGTAAGGATTAGGATAACCGGTTTGACGTAGGATAGTCTGAATGGCTTCAGCCACAACTGCCCAGTTGTCTTCGAGATCGCGTTCGATTGCCTCCTGATTAAGTTCTAGTTTGTTAATTCCTTTTTCAAGAGAATGTAATGCAATGAATGTATGTGCCAGTGGCACTCCGATATTTCTCAATACAGTAGAGTCTGTGAGATCACGTTGCAAGCGCGAGATGGGTAGCTTTGCCGAAAGATGTTCGAAAAGTGCGTTGGCAAGTCCGAGATTTCCTTCAGCATTTTCAAAGTCAATGGGATTCACCTTGTGCGGCATGGCAGATGAGCCAACTTCACCCGCTTTGATTTTCTGTTTAAAATAATTCATGGCCACGTATTGCCAGATATCGCGAGAATAATCGATGAGAATCGTGTTGATACGTTTGAGGTTGTCAAACAAGGCAGCAAGATTGTCGTAGTGTTCGATTTGTGTTGTTGGATGACTCCGGTTCAGTTTCAGGTATTCGCTAACAAAGTGATTTCCGAATTTTATCCAATCAATTTTTGGGTACGCTGCATGATGTGCATTGAAATTGCCAGTGGCGCCACCAAACTTGGCACAGTGTGGAATTTGTTTCAGCAAATCAAGTTGCTTGGCTATTCGAACGGAGAACACCTCCATCTCCTTACCCAGCCGGGTAGGTGAGGCAGGTTGTCCATGTGTCCGCGCCAGCATCGGAATATCTTTCCAGCTCTCTGCCTGTTTATCAATTAGGCCTAGAACACTGATGAGTTTTGGCAGAAACTCATCGTCAAGAAATTCCTTTAGAAGCAGAGGAGTGGCAGTATTGTTTACGTCTTGTGAGGTAAGACCGAAGTGTACGAATTCTTTTTGCTCTTTCAGTCCTAGCCGTTCAAACTCTTGCTTAATAAAATATTCAACCGCCTTTACATCGTGATTGGTTGTTTTTTCGATCTCCTTGATGGCGAGGGCATGTTCGTATTTGAAGTCGCGATAGATATTGCGCAAGGCATCAAACTGATTTTCGGACACAGACTTTAGTTCAGGAACTGTTTTACAAAGGGCAATGAAATACTCGATTTCCACGAGTACCCTGTATCTCATCAGGCCGTATTCCGAAAAGTAGGGGGTGAGTGACTGGGTCGTTTTTGCGTACCGGCCATCAACGGGTGAGATGGCCATTAAGGGTTGTACTGACATTTGCGAATTGTAAGTGGCAAAATTACAAATTTTGAGGGTAATGGGTGTTTTTTTAGGAGGTTATGGAATTGCCTTACGGTTTCATTTCTTTGCAACCGATGAATTCAAAGGTCATATTTTCAGCTCTGTTATCGGTGTTTGCCTGGGACGTGATTGAGGCACAAAACAAACCTGGTTTAGAATATCATATTAAGAAAACTACTGGTGAAGTGGTGCTGGATGGCAGACTGGATGAGCCTGACTGGAACCAAGCCGATGTTGCCAAGGACTTTTTCATGAACAACCCGGTGGACTCGATGGCCCCACTCAATCCTACGGAGGTGCGCATGACGTTTGATGCACACAACCTCTACATAGGATTCACGTGCTATGAAACCAACAAGGCCGTAATTGTGCAATCGCTGAGGCGTGATTTTGAATTTAGAAACAATGACAACCTTGGGATTTACTTCGACACGTACAATGATCACACCAATGGGTTTTTCTTTAATGTGAATCCGTTTGGTGTACAAAGGGAAGGGCTGATGTCTTCAGGAGGTAATGAACCGATGGACTACTCATCATTTTGGGACAACAAGTGGTACACCGCAGCAGCTCAATACGATGACCGATGGGTCGTGGAGGTGGCTGTTCCCTTCAAGTCTATTCGTTACAACAATGACACATGGAACTTCAATGTGGTTCGAAATGACGCCAAAAGGAATGAGGTGTCAAGTTGGATACATGCTCCGCTACAATATATTCCGGGGTCGTTCGCCTATTCAGGTAAATTGATTTGGGACGATCCTGCACCGACACCGGGTATGAACATTTCATTAATACCCTATCTCACAGGTGCTGTGAATAAGGACAATGAAGCAAACACCCCCAGCGAATACGATCCAGGGATTGGCTTTGATGCAAAAGTAGCTGTTACTCCGAGTTTGAATCTTGACCTTACTGTGAACCCAGACTTTTCTCAGGTAGAAGTGGATCAACAGGTAATTAATCTTACGCAGTTTGAATTTGGTTTCCCCGAGAGGCGACAGTTTTTTTTGGAGAATAGCGACCTTTTTGATCAGCCGGGTTATCCTGATACAAGGCCATTTTTTTCAAGACGCATTGGCCTGGTGAGCGACACTTCAGATAATCTTCAACGAGTGCCGATTGCTTTCGGGGCGAGGCTTAGTGGGAAGATTGGCCCCAAATGGCGGGTCGGGCTGATGAACATGCAAACGCAAGAGAAGGAATCACTTGGTTTGCCAAAACAGAATTACACAGTTGGCGTGGTGCAGCGAAACATCGGGAGGTCGAACGTTGGGTTTGTTTTTGTGAACAAAGAATCACTTGGCGTTGGAGACTTTGATCCGAGCAAATTTTATCATGAGAGCCTGATTTCTGAAAAGATGGAAAACGGAGTGACGGTGCAGTCGCTGAAAAGATACAACCGTGTTTTTGGAGTCGATTATAATTTAAGGTCCGTTAACAACAAGTGGAGGGGAGACATGTACTATCATCGCTCGGTGGATGAAGGTGTGTCGGATGAGACTTATTCTTTCGGAACATTTCTCGGCTACTTTGCGAGAAACATCAATGCTATGGCTGGCCAAAGTGCTGCTGGTAAAAACTACAATGCTGAGGCGGGGTTTGTGCCGGGGCTTGTTGTTTATGACGGATATCATTCGTTCTTCACACGACTGGAGGGAAGGCTATTCCCTAAGAGTAAAAAGATTGCAAACATGGGGCCGTTTGCTGAACTCAATCTTACCAACATTGATAGAATTAAGAACAGGAGCAAAAGCATTTTTGCAGGTTATGCCTTCAACTTCTTCAATACTTCAAGATTGGAGTTTTCCATTAACCATTCTTTTCAAAATCTAACGATCGACTTTAATCCGATTGATGACACGAAGTACACCAGTTTTTTGGTGGGAGAGGAGTACGATTGGAATCGAGCAATGTTTATGTACACCTCTGATCAGCGATATCGCTTTACCTATCAGTTGGGTGGTGGAGTCGGTGGTTTTTATAATGGGGATAACATCAATTTCAACGGACTATTGAGTTACCGTTTTCAGCCATATGGAAGTTTTGCAGTGCGCTTCGACTACAACGATGTAAGTCTTCCATCGAACTATGGAAAGGAAAAGCTGTTTCTGGTAGGGCCCAAACTTGATGTTACTTTCACCGACAAGATCTTCCTCACCACTTTCGTACAGTACAATAACCTACAGGACAACGTGAATTTCAACTCAAGATTTCAGTGGAGATTCAAACCAGCCTCGGATTTTTTTGTTGTTTATACGGAGAATTACCTTTCCGACAACTTCAAAAACAAAAACAGGGCCCTGGTGTTGAAGTTGACATATTGGCTTAATATTTAAAACGAGGTGAATGAATGGCCAGATTAGGCTAATTTTACCAGTGAATTAGGAAATGGACAGACATGGCGTTTGGATTATTTAAAAAGTCGGAAAAAAAATCAGAGAGCAAGCCAGAAGGTGCATCCAGTTCAAGGTATCACGACCTGCAGGTGAAAGAAATTGTAAAAGAAACTAAGGATGCAATTTCGATTGTATTTGCTCAGCCTGCGGAACACACCATTGACTATCGCTCCGGGCAGTTTTTAACCTTGATCATTCCGATACATGGAAAAGAAGTGAGACGCGCATATTCGTTATGCACCTCTCCGTTTGTGGATACAGATCTTGCTGTCACCGTAAAGCGTGTTGATGGTGGGTTGATGTCAAATTATCTGCCTGACAATCTGAAGGCTGGTGATCGTGTGAAAGTGATGGAGCCCATGGGACAGTTCACCACGGAGTTCAGTGGCTCAAACAAACGGCACGTCATCATGTTTGCGGGTGGATCTGGGATTACGCCCATGATGTCACTGATTAAGAGTATTATCAATCAGGAACCTGAGAGTATAGTTTCGCTGATCTACTGCAATCGGGATATCGACAGTATCATTTTTAAAGATGAACTTGAGAAACTTCAAACCAAGTATGAAGGTCGCCTTCATGTGATCCATGTACTTGACAATGCGCCTATGAACTGGCAGGGATATTCCGGTTTACTGAACCATGATATGCTATCCAAGCTGGTGGAGAGAATTCCGGATTGGGGAATTGAAAAAACAACCTATCTGATGTGCGGACCAGAAGGCATGATGAAGAATGTTGATACTTTACTGGCCGCTCGCTCGATCCCTAAGGAAAAGATATTTAAGGAGAGCTTCGTACAAGGCACCATTGATAAGGCGGAGAAGAAGGAAGAGCCGGCATCTGATGGCGAAGTAAAGGCGAGAGAGGTAACCATTCGCTATGATGGTGAGGAATACAAAATCATGGTAGAACCTGGAAAGGCAATTCTGGAGACAGCGCTTGATCAGGGAATTGATTTGCCATACTCGTGTCAAAGCGGACTTTGTACCGCATGCCGTGGCAAAGCACTTTCTGGAAAAGTGAAACTGGATGAAGAGGAAGGGCTATCTCAATCCGAAAGAGACGAAGGCTACGTCCTCACCTGCGTAGGCCACCCCATGACTGATGATGTCGTAATTGAAATCGGCTAGTTGTTGATCCAGTCGACTGCAGCATTGAATACCGCTGCCTGGTCATCGATAACTTCATCCGGAGTAATTACACCTTGTAAATTTTGCTCATTTCTATCTTCAAGGTAGGCTACGTTCAAATAAAGTACTGATCTGTCAGAAAGTTGGAATGGTTGATTGCCCCCACCCTGACCACAGGTAGCTGCACCAAAACTTCTTGAGTTGGCCATTCCTGAAAAAGCCACCATTACACCCTCGCCAGCATTGGATGTGGAGTGATCCACCAACACTGCGATTTTCTTTCCTGCACTTTTGAAGTCAACATAAGGGAAGCTCACTGTTACAACTGCTTCATCATTGTAAAAGCTTGTGCCGTCCTTGTAGGCAAAAGTTTTCTTGATGCCATCGCTATCTACGAAATATCCAACAGTACCATTTCCTAGCACGGGTCCGATACCTGCGATCATTGGCCATAGGTTGCCACCAGTATTTCCACGGAGGTCAATAATCCAACCTTTTAAACTCGCATTGTCCTGACTGCTTATGGTTCCATGCATTTTTTCAGCGAAGATGGCAGCGTTAATACCAAAGTTGCTGTAGGGTGGAATAAGCACGTATCCGATGTCAGCTGGTACCGTTGGCTCTGGTGCAGCTTCATCTTCGCAAGGTACTTTGTACTCAATGACTGCTCCCGTTGCCGTTAATACAAAACTGCTTCTGTCGTCAAGTAATTCCAATGCCAGAAGGACTGCATCATTGGCAGCAGAAATGGTGGCTGCGCCAGCTCCTTTTTGCAACACCTGGGTTCTCAGATCATCCCAGTTGATGGTGGCCTTGTTGATATGGTTGTCTTCCATCACGTCAACCAACTCATTCAGATAGTCTTCAGCGGGTGGTGGAGCAAAAGGATTGCTAGGATCGCAAGCTCCAATAACAACAGCGATCAAAACAATTGATGCAATCTTCTTCATCATATTCATAGTCTAAACACGCAAAACTAGGAATTATTGCGCAACCATGCGATTCCGCGAAGAGGGGGATTTGGGACTTACCTGGTTTTTTTCAGCGAGGCGTTGCCAATCTTCAATGCTACAATTTTGCCAGCATTATTGACTTCAAATGACATCATTGCCTGTCCGTACCACTCCTTTTCGGCAGGGCCTCTGAACGTGTCGTAATGCCAATGTGATAGTTTGGCGTTGAACACTTTGTTAACGCTCACATCAAGTTGATCTCCGCTGACTGTAATTGTTGCTGTGCCATAGAGAGGATCGCTGTACTCACCTGCATAGTCAGCAAGATCATGTGATGGTTTCGTGTTTTTAACTCTTCCCTCATTGATCTTATTTTCGGCTGCCTCATATCCCTTAGCCAGGTTGGTATAGAGTGTATGAAACTCGGTGCTCCAGTCGCGGCTTCCACCTAAAGCAAATGTGTCAAAAGCCTTGTACATTATTGCGTGCCGCACTTCTGCATGATCAGTATTTCCAAAAACATAAACGGCTACATTCTCTTCGGGGATCTGGCCATGTATTGCAATTGAGCCGGGTAGACTTCCCGTGTGAAAATTAACTTTTCGTCCCTTGTAGTCATGTTGGAACCAACCCATTCCATACGTTGTCCAGTTGGGTTTGGTGATTTGTGCGGTGGGGTAAAACTCGGACGAAGGAACTATTGTTTGAACTTTCATCATCTCCATCCAGGTCGTTGGCTTCACCAGGCGCCCACCTTTGTATTTGCCACTATCGAGCATACACTGTGTCCATTTAGCGATGTCGGAAATTGAAGACCAGACCGATCCGGCTGATCCGATGTTATCTGCACTCAGATCTTCAATCACAGCCATTTTACCATTCATCGTCATGTGAGGTTTGGTTTTATTAGGCGACTTGATGTCCTGCAGCCTCGGCACTGTTTCTGTCATCTGCAGTGGCTTAAAAATTTCATCATTCATAAAATCATACCATGTCTTGCCGCTGACTTTCTCAATTACCTTTCCAGCCGCGAGGTAAAATATGTTTTGATAAATAAAGCCAGCTCTGAACGAGTAGGTCGGCTCTACCCAGCGCATTCTGTGAAGTACTTCGTCACCATCGATAGTCATCCACGACCAAAGAAAATCGGTATTCCCCACACCGCTGTTGTGCAGGAACAAATCGCGGATTGTAAGTTCTCTTGTAACGAACGGGTCATAGAGTTGAAACTCCGGAAGGTATTCCATCACGTGATCATCCCAGTTTACTTTGCCTCTATCGACAAGAATACCCATGCACGTGGCTGTGATTGCTTTTGTGGTGGATCCAATTGCAAAGAGCGTGTGTGCATCAACCACATCAGTTGTGTTTAACTCTTTCACACCATAACCTTTTTCGAAGATGATCCGACCGTCTTTTACGACTGCTACCGCAAGACCGACTGCACCCCATTGCTTTCTTGCATTCTCTACGTAGGTGTCAAACTCGTTGATCTGTTTAGCCTGAACCTTGTTTTGCGCGTAAGCAGTTTGTGTGCTTGCAATTATTAAAGTGCAGTAAATAAGGGAAAGAATTTTTTTCATGATGTGAAGGAGTGAGGTGGGTTATAGCTGATCAAAGTGCCCTTTGCTTTTTTCTTATGATTTTGAATATAGCTGGAATTGCAATGAGTACCCAGACTACGTTGATGAAGGCCGATGGAAACGCTCCGTAGTACACGGTGTTGACGATGAGAAATGCTGCCCCGGTCACGTTAAGAATTTGAAAAGTGAGTGAGTCAGACTTTATTCTTTGGTAGCTATTAAGGCCATACGCTAAAATAACTTCCACGGATCCAACCCAGCCGAGAATATCAATCAGGAGCTTCATTGTACATAAGTATCGAAAAAAACTGCGTTGATCAATTCTTTTGATTAATCAGTTGACGCAAGGATAGGAAGTGCAAGCTGTAGGCTAGCGGAACTAAAAAGGCTGGAAGCCAAATAATGGGAAACTGGGCTACGATGGTGTTAGCTGGTTCATTCATAAAATAGCGAAGTGGACCAGGTATTGATAAAATTGCTGTAGCAACGATGTTGATCAACAAACAAAGACAGGCAATATTCCAGATGATCACACCTGTTTTTCCAATTACATTCTTTGAGTAGGCCAGATAGGCAATGATTGGGCCTGTAATCCCAGCGAGTATGTCGAAGTTACGTCCTTCGAAAGTCATCTGAATTGGGAGGAGGTTTTGGACGAACAGCATCCAAAGCAATATCTCGACAAACAATCGGAACACCTGGAGTGCTGCCAGCGCCTTGGATGAAATGAATGGAAGCAGCTCTTTGGTTGTCTTTGATATCAGCAACGCCCACACCAATGTTATCAGAGGAACAAATAATACAATCATGAGGCGAGGTGGAAAGGAATCGAAATTGGAAAAGAAGCCTCGGATTGAGAGCACACTTACAAGCGCCAACCAGAAAGATAGTGCAAGAGAAACCCGGTTAAGTATTTTCTTTTGTCTATTGCCCTCAAAACCTGAACGGCTTAAAGCCGTTTTTAATTCTTTCAACACCAGGACAAAGAAAACAACAGTGAGAAGTGCGAAGCCAAGCTGAGTTGCTAAAAACATATTTTTGATCGAATTATATTTTAAAACTGGGATTGGTGAACAATCGTTAGGTTAAAATAGATAGAAAATTTGATCATAAGTTTTAGGACTCATCTATTTTTGCACCACCATGATGATCAGGGATTTTTCAATTGCGTCTGGAGCTCCTCTTTTGTTGATTTTAGGTGTTGCAACTGGGGTTTATGGGCAACAATCGAAAATTGATAGCCTACGGTCTGTTGTATCCAGCACTTCTGATACCACTCGCATCGCGGCTTTGAATAGTCTTGCATACGAGGTTGTGTTCTCGGATCCGGAAGAGGCCCAGGAACTTGCGAACCAGGCAATAGAAGAGGCGACTGAGCTTGAAGATGCCAAAGGGCTGCTCGGAGGCTATCGTGTGCTGGGGATTAGCCATGACCTTAGGTCAGAATACGTTCAGGCAATAGACGCATACAAGAAAGCAATGCCGATTGCTTTACAACTTAACGAGCCTTCACAGACTGCTTCTGTTCAAAATGTGTTGGGTGTTGCCTACTATCACTTGAGCCAATACAATATTGCTCTCGAATACTTCCTGGGCGCCCTGAAACTGTCTGAGAAAACGGGAAATCCAAGATACCTGGCTAACATCTACACTAATATAGGTCTGGTCTATCATGATCAGAATGATCTTGACAAAGCGCTTGATTACTACGAAAAGGCGCTGGTATACGGTGAGGAGGCCAATGATCTTAGAATGATGGGCAGGGTGTGTAACAATATTGGGATAATTCTGAACACGAAAGGTTTGTACGATGGGGCCAGAATTTATTATGAACAGTCGTTAGACTATAAAACCCAAGTAAGCGATGATATTGGGGCGAGTGCAACACAGCAGAATCTGGCTGTCGTTTATAAAAACCTTGGTGACCTACCTAGGGCCAATTCACTTTTGCAACAATCAAGGAAGACGAAGGAAGAGGCGGGGGACTTGATGGGATTGATTCAGGTGTTTGATACTCAAATCGGAATCTGGATCACACAAAAAAAATTTGCCGAGGCGATGGAACTTCTGAAAAAGAGTGAAGAGATTTTGGAGCAAATCAACTCCAAAGAACCCTATATCAATTTATTTCATCGCTACAAAGAGTATTACTACGCTCGTGGCCAATATGACATCTCTGAAAAGTGGCAAGAAAAAAAAGATTCCACCCGTGAGGTATTATTTAACGAGACGAAGAGCAATCAGCTGGCGACACTTCAATCTGTGTATGAGCTTGACAAAAAAGAAACGGAAATTAAGCTCTTGCAGAACGAACGAGACAACAAGGCACTGCAGCGTAATATTGTCTTGATTCTCCTTGTTGGTGGGGCAGTAATGGTAGCCATTATTGGAGTATGGTTTTACCAAAGACAGCGGCAGCAAAAGGAAATGTTTGCTGCTCAGCAAAAACTTCATGATGCCGAAATACAAAACGCCCAGTTGCGTGAGAGTGAACTGAAGAGAGAGCTCGAATTTAAAAACCGGGAATTAACGTCCTACACGATCAACTTCGTTCAAAAGGGCCAGCTGTTTGAAGAATTGAAGGAGAACATCGCGAGTTTAATGAACAGTGCGGAAACTGATGTGGCAATGAAACTGAATCCGCTAAAAAAAATGGTCGACTCTAACTATCAAATCGATAAAGAGTGGGATGATTTTAAACTTCGATTTGAAGAGGTGCATGCCGGATTCTTTGAGCAACTCAAGGCGGAGTATCCAGAACTTTCAAATAGTGATCTCAGACTCTGTTCGCTACTTCGCCTTAACATGACGATGAAAGAGTCGGCCAAGATTCTTGGAATCTCGACCGACAGTGTGAAAACATCCCGCTATCGACTACGCAAAAAGCTCAACCTTGATCGCGATGAGAATCTCACAGATTTCATTATGAAGTTTGGAAGCGTGGGAGTTGTTTTGAACTAGGGGATCAAAAGAACAGAACCTGTGACTCTTTGATCACAAGTGACAAGCCAATGGCCAGAATAAGTCCAAGAATAATATTTCGAAAAGTATCTTGCGAAATGCGGTCGAGGATTCGTTTGCCCAAATAGCTGCCCAGAAATGCGCCTACGATCAGTGAAGGGATATACCAAATGTATTCGTCAGGAAGGAAGCCATTGTCCAAGTAGATGATCATGCGGCTAAAGTC
This sequence comes from Cyclobacteriaceae bacterium, assembly GCA_050185175.1. Classification (GTDB taxonomy): domain Bacteria; phylum Bacteroidota; class Bacteroidia; order Cytophagales; family Cyclobacteriaceae; genus ELB16-189. The sequence goes on along the minus strand of JBFWZR010000017.1, from coordinate 755 downwards.
AACACCGAAATCAATCGCAGCAGAGGTGCCAACGAAAAAATTCTTCTCCAGACTGAAGGCAGTGAGCACCACACCGCGGATAGCACCTCCTGTTCCGATGAATCCGGCAAGGAATCCTGCGAGTGCACCACCTGTTACACTATTCGCAAGAGTCGGTGTTATTTTACTTTTGGGTTTTGAGAGGAGAATGGTAGCCAGTGTGATCAGGAAAATGCCCAGCAGTATTTTTGCATAGGTGAATTCTACCCATCTGGTCAGTAAGGCGCCACCAATTGCAAGTGCTGTGCTTGAGAGGCCAATCCAGAGCACAAGCTTCCAGTCAATAGTCTTCCAAAAAAACATCAGTTTGGAAGTGTTACTAAATACATGAAGTATGCCAGTGAGTGCCAGTATAGTTTGAAAGCTGTAAAAAAACTGACCGAGTGAAACAAAGAACACCGAGGAGCCAAAGCCACCAACAGTACCCGCAATTTCTGCGATCAGTGTAAGGAGGAAGAATAAGAGAAATTCCAAGTGGAGGCCGGTTGGTGGGTCAATTTAGTTAATTTTGATGTTCTCAAATCAAGTAAGAATAGTAGCATATGAATGAAGTAGTTATCCCGAAAAGACCGAAACGCATTTTTTTACCGGAAGATTTTAAAGTGACCAGTTGGGAGGCGCTGAAGCCTTACTTTGAGCAGTTGCTTGGTGAAGAAATTAAGAGTGCTGACGATCTTGAGGGGTGGCTTTCCAGAAGAAGCGAGCTTGAGTCTGTA
>JBFWZR010000016.1:0-53156 GCA_050185175.1 Cyclobacteriaceae bacterium | reverse complement strand
TATATCAATATTCCAATCATCCTGAAACTGTATCTGGTTGCTGGCTTAAACCTTCAAGCCGGTCCGCAGTTTGGCTTTACAACGACCTCCGAGATCAAAGAAACAATTGGTGGAGTGAGCACAACTACGGATATCAAAGACGAACTGAATAAGAAGTCAGATACATCGATTGCTCTTGGTGCTGGATGGGATTTACCATTTGGCCTGACGATTGATGCGCGTTATAACATCGGAGTTTCAGACTTCAGCTACAGCGGAGTTGACTTTAAGAACAAAGTAATCCAGGTTTCTTTGGGTTACAAGTTGATCAAGCTGGGCAAATAGCAGATTTTAAACCTCGTGAAAAAGCCATCGGAAGATGGCTTTTTTTATTTTTCCGCTCGTCCTAACTTCGCGCGTTTTCCAGTCATGGCTTCGTCCGAATATCAACAAACATTAGATTACCTCTACACCGTGCTCCCCATGTTTCAACGGGTCGGAGCGGTGGCATACAAACGTGATTTGTCCAACACGATTGCATTGTGTCAGGCATTGGGTAATCCTCATCAAAAGCTTAAAACTATTCACGTGGGTGGGACGAACGGAAAGGGAAGCTCAAGCCACATGATCGCAGCTATCCTTCAGCAGCAAGGATATAAAACGGGCCTCTATACTTCTCCACACCTCAAGGAGTTTACGGAAAGAATTCGTGTGGATGGGCAACAAGTGTCTGAAGACTTTGTGGTTTCATTTGTAAAAAGAGTTCGTCCGGAGATTGAAAGGATCAAGCCATCCTTTTTCGAGATCACAGTGGCCATGGCATTTGATTATTTTGTTTCTCAAGACGTGGACTATGCTGTGATCGAAGTGGGGCTGGGAGGCAGATTAGATTCAACGAACGTAATTACACCACTTGTTTCTTTGATTACAAACATTGGATTCGACCACAAGGATTTGCTGGGCGACACTTTGGAAGCCATAGCTGGTGAGAAGGCAGGTATCATAAAGAAGGATGTGGGAGTAGTAATCAGCGAACGCCAAAGTGAAATCGAACACGTTTTTACGAACAAGGCGCAAAATACCAACTCTCCAATTGTCTTCGCTGAAGATCACTATAAGATCAAACAGTTGAACAGTGGCGGCCAACAATTTGAGATCTTAAAAGACGATGCTTTACTGTTTGCCGATCTTCGGTCTGAATTGACAGGTGGCTATCAACGCAAGAATATTGCTGGTGTGCTGGCAGTGATCGATCAACTTAGAGAAGTTGGAGTTATTATTGAAGATCGAGCTATACGTGAAGGTATTGCTGCGACTGTTTCCCTTACTGGATTAAAGGGACGTTGGCAAAAGCTAAGTGATCAACCAATTACCTATTGTGACACCGGACACAACGCGGAGGGCATTAAGGAAGTCATCGTCATGATTAATACTTTGGAGTTCAAACATCTTCATTTCGTTATGGGGGTAGTGAAAGACAAGGATCCCTCAGCCGTGCTATCATTGTTACCAAAACACGCAACTTATTATTTTTGCCAGGCGGCAATCCCTAGAGCAATGCCAGTGGAAGATTTACGAAGGAATGCACAAAGTTTTGCTTTGAATGGCAGTGCTTACAAAAGTGTGGCAGAAGCGATCGGAGCAGCAAAGAAAGAAGCACAGCCTGATGATTTGATCTTCATTGGAGGAAGCACTTTTGTGGTAGCTGAAATAGATGAACTGTAATCATGAAGAGTAAGCTCGCGAGGTTCAAAGTAATTTCCGAAAGGGACAATGTGTTGGAGCCTGGGAAGGAATTGTACTTCGACATCAAAGGCCACTGGAATAAGACCTATTTCAAAAACGACAACCCGATCACACTTGAACTGGCCTGCGGTAGAGGTGAATACACCATCGGAATGGCTGAACGTTTTCCTGATCGCAACTTCATCGGTATAGATATCAAGGGCGACAGGATATGGAAAGGGAGCACCTGGGCTGTTGAAAAGCAACTATCCAATGTCGCGTTTCTACGTACCCAAATTCTAATGATTGGAAATTTTTTTGAGGATGGAGAAGTAGATGAAATATGGCTTACCTTTCCTGACCCTCGACCCAAGAAGAGAGACATCAAAAGGCGTCTGTCAAACAATTCGTTTCTCGACCTCTACAAGAAAGCACTTCGCCCGGGAGGTACTTTCAGGCTGAAGACCGACAACACCGCTTTGTTTGACTTCACACTTGAAGAGCTCGAAAGCCGAAATGACATCGTCAATCTGAAGGTCACGCATGACGTTTATAATTCTGACCTGGCTTCGGAAGTGATGGATATAAAAACCCGCTATGAATTAATGTTCGCCTCGAAAGGAGAGACGATAAAATACCTGCGGTTCGAGTTTCGCTGAGCCCAATCAGCCTTAACACAAGGGTAACGTTATGGTGAAAGTTTGGTAAGTTTGTGTTAATACTTTTGGCAAACACCTCAGATACATGGGTTTGTCACACATACGTGAAAAGCTGAATGGGTAAAAAGCGAAAAAGAGAGGTCGAACTGGTCATTATCTCTGACGTTCATCTCGGTACCTACGGCTGTCATTCAGAAGAACTCCTCCGATATCTAAAAAGCATCAAGCCCAAGCGACTCATACTAAACGGTGACATCATCGACATGTGGCAGTTTAGCAAACGCTATTGGCCTAAGAGCCACATGGAGATAGTGAAGCACATCACTGGGTTGCTGGCCAAGGGCACCAAGATTACTTACCTCACAGGTAACCACGATGAGATGCTCCGGAAGTTTGCGGGCTTCCGCCTTGGCTCATTCCAGATTGAAAACAAGAAGGTGCTATCACTACAGGGTAAGTCTGCCTGGATATTTCATGGTGATGTATTTGATGTGACGATGAAATATTCAAAGTGGATTGCGAAGCTGGGTGCCATAGGTTATGATTTGCTTATCCTCCTCAACGCGCTGGTGAACTTTATATCAAAAGCATTGGGTCGCGGTAAGATCTCACTTTCCAAGAAAGTAAAGGATAGCGTAAAAGGGGCGGTTAAGTTCATTAATGACTTTGAAAAAACAGCTGCTGACATCGCCATCGCCAATGGATACCACTATGTTGTTTGCGGTCACATACATCAACCGGAAATCAAAACCATTACTACAGACAAAGGACAGGTGATTTATCTCAATTCAGGTGATTGGGTAGAGAACCTTTCAGCTTTGGAGTACAACAAAAACGAATGGTCGATCTATCGCTATGCCGATGACAAAAAGGCCCAGTCCATCAAGATTGCAAAAAGATTCCGAAGCAGTCTGGATAATGATGAGATTTTCAAGGACCTTGTCACTGAGTTCCTTACTGTAAAAAGATGAAGATACTCTATGCAATCCAGGGGACAGGTAATGGTCACCTGAGCAGGGCGGTGGATGTTATTCCCGAGTTGAAAAAATTTGGTGAGATTGAATTGTTCGTGAGTGGCGCTCAGGCGGAAGTCGAGTTGCCTTACCCAGTTAAGTACAAATCAAAGGGACTGAGCTTCTATTTTGGTAAAAAGGGTGGCATTAATTTCTACAAGACTTTCAAGAAAAATAGCTCCAAGGATGTGATCCACGAGATCAACGAGTTTCCGGTTGAGGACTACGACTTGGTCGTCAATGATTTTGAACCCATATCCGCCTGGGCAGCGCGAAAGAAAAAGGTAAAGTGTGTCGCGCTCAGTCATCAATCTGCATTGCTTTCAAAAAAGTCACCAAGACCGAAATCCATCGATCCATTTGGTGAGTGGATATTGAACAACTATGCGCCAGTGAAGAAGTATGTTGGCTTTCACTTTGAGAAGTACGACAAGAATATATTCACACCTGTAATTCGCGCAGCTGTTCGTAATGCGAAGGTTTCCAATAAGGGTCATTACACTGTTTACTTACCAGCTTATGATGATAAAAAGTTGGTAAACCTTCTGCTCAGATTTCCATATGCGCGTTGGCACATTTTTTCTAAGCACACAAAGTCGGCTTATAACGTGGGGCGCATATCCGTGCGGCCGGTTAGCGGAATTGACTTTGTAGAGAGCGTAGTGAGTTGTGAAGGTGTGTTGACAGGCGCTGGATTTGAAACACCAGCTGAAGTACTGCATCTTAACAAAAAGCTGATGGTAGTGCCGATGAAGAGCCAATACGAGCAACATTGCAACGCAGCAGCCTTAAAAAAACTGGGAGTCCCTGTTTTGAAGAAAGTAAAAGGGAAACACCTTCCCAAAATTGAGAGTTGGATCAATGACAGCAAGCCGCTGGGTATCAGCTTCCCTGATTGTACCTACGATGCCGTGGAGCGGGCGATTCAGTTTGGAAGTGCCTAGTCTGCTTCCAGCAGTTCCAAAATGTCAGCCAGTGCCTCGTAGTCTTTTTGACCTGGCTTATCCTCAGCGGTGCCGGTGAGAGCAATACCAGCCACCGGCCAGGAAGAGAAGTTGTCGGAAGTGTTAAGCACCGCGTTCATTGAAAACAAAACTGGAACGAGGTGATTGGCTTCGATGGCATTTTCAAGTTCCCCTGATGAACTATGCCATACCAGAAAGGCAGGCTTCATATTCAGGATAGCATCTTTTTGTTCACCCCATTCGGAGGCATTGACATCTACAATTACTTTTTTGTTTCGAAGTGTGGAAAGGACAGACAAGTCCGCAGCCTTTACTCTGACGTATTCGATCACTTCCAGTTCGGTTACTTTTTGAAGCAGGTCCTGATCAACATCATTGGTCATTTCGATTGCATATGACGGACCAGCCACCCATTCGGATATTTCCAGAAAGGTGGCGAGCGAAATCTGGTTAGAGGCGTTACCCACGGGAAAACTGAGCAGGTCAACGCCCATTCCGGCACAGTATCTCGCATCACTTAGGTTAGTAATATTTCCGACTATGACTTTCGTTTTTAGAGACATAACCCAATTTGTCAAAAAGAAAAAATAACTTTATACGTTGATTCGTGTAAGCACGTGAATTACTGCCGCAAATATCTGTCTTTTTTCCTTTTGGGCCTCCTGATGATAGGGTGCTCCGAAGATGAATTACCTGAACTCCCAGCAGACTCAGATTTCTTTCCATTACGAAAAGGCAATTATTGGGTGTACGATGTGCAAGAGACACAGTATTCCGTCTCTGCGGGTGAGCAAGCCTCTTCGTATCAAACGAAACTTATGGTGACAGATTCATTCCCAAACTTGGGCGGTGGGTTTACTTACGTTATTCAGCACTCCAGGAAAAATGAAGGAGAATCATCGTTTACCTATGCCGATACATGGGCCGTGAGATCAGAAGCAAATCAAATTGTAGTTGAAGAAGGCGGTGTGCCATTTGTTAAGCTGTCGTTCCCTGTTGTGCCGGGGAAGACATGGAACGGAAATGCATTTAATACATTAGAGGGAGAGGAGGACTGTGGTAATGGAGAGTTGTTTACGTGCGACCTGTATGCGGTAGCTGACGAACCAGTCATGTTTGAATTAAATAGCGAGACATTTAGTGATGCTGTGGAGGTGATTCAGAACAACAACCAGGACCTGATCGTTAAACAGGACATCAGAAAAGAAATATATGTGCGAAACGTGGGGCTTGCATCACGCGCAGTCACAATACTTGAATACTGTACGGTCGGTGACTGCATCGGGCAGCAGGAAATTGAAAATGGAATTGTGTCAACACAAACCCTTGTTGAGTATGGGCGAGAGTAAGGTTGTCACTGTTCTCTTGATTTTATCTTCTCTTGTGGTAAAAGCCCAGGAGGGACGGTATATGGTTTTCTTCAAAGACAAAGTCGGCACCACGTTCTCAGTCGATAATCCAGAACAATTTCTTTCTCAGCGAAGCATCGACCGAAGAGCCAAACATCAAATTTCCCTATCGGAAGAAGACTTGCCTGTGAGTGCTGACTATATCAGTCAAGTAAGTGCCACAGGGGCACAGGTATGGTATTCCTCAAAATGGGCCAACGGTGTATTAGTGCAGGTTGAAAATGATGAACTAAATGATATCCTGGCTTTGGCATTTGTTCAGAATGCTGAATACGTGGCTCCGACAAAGTCATCTTCTGGCGGTCGGGCCAAAAAATTCAAATCAAAAAAGGATTCCAACATTGAAGTGGTGAATCAGATTCAAACCAACATGATTGGTTTGGATGATATGCATGCCGATGGACTTACAGGTGCTGGTATCTCAATCGCAGTATTTGATAGTGGTTTTACAGGTGTGAATCTGACCGTACCATTTGGACATCTCCAACAAGGAAAGCTTCAACTAACGCTTGACCTTGTTAATAAAAGTGGCAACGTCTTTCAATACGATGATCATGGAACTGAAGTATTGTCTGTCATGGCCGCACGACAGGACGGAGTATATCAGGGTGGTGTTCCGGATGCTATATATCAGTTATTTGTCACTGAAGACGTGTCCAGTGAGTTCAGAGTTGAAGAATACAATTGGCTGGTAGCGGCTGAGAAGGCGGACAGTGCCGGAGTAGACATCATCAATTCTTCACTGGGATACAACTTGTTCGATGATTCATCAATGGATTACACAATTGATCAGTTGGATGGTAGCACAGCGGTGGTGAGCAGGGCGGCAGCGATGGCCAAATCGAAAGGCATTCTTGTAGTTGAAAGTGCGGGGAATGATGGAGGTAGTTCTTTCAAGTTTATAAACCCTCCCGCAGATGTAGAGGGTGTGTTAGCCGTTGGTGCTGTTACGAGCACTGGAAATCTCAGCAGTTTTAGTTCTGTCGGACCAACAGCAGACGGTCGTATCAAACCAGACGTGGTGGCACTGGGTTCTGGTGTGTCAGTGATAAAGGCTAATGGCAGTTCCGGGTTTAGTAGCGGAACGTCATCTTCAACACCACTCATTGCAAGCCTTGCCGCAGGTTTGATGCAGGGCTATCCAGAGCTTACTTCAGGCGAGATATTTGATCTCATTATTCAATCAGGAAACAGAAGCGAGAATCCAGACAACCTGTTCGGTTATGGTATCCCTCATTACCTCGCGGCCAAGCAAATCATGGAAGGTGGTGAGGTACATGTGCCAACGTCAGCCATCTTACTATATCCTAATCCAATCTCTGGAGATACGCTTAAAATCGAAATGGACATTGAGCCGGGGCAAGAAGCAACTATATCGATTTACTCGCTGAAGGGACAACTTGTGTTTCAAAGTGAGGGCCAATTGACGTATGGAAACAATCCGGTTGAACTTGATCTCTCAAAGTTTAGTGCTGGCTTATATATCGTGAGGGTAGAGACATTAGGGATACTCAAGACGTTCCGGTTGGTAAAGCTATAACCAAAACAGCTTCCTTCCGTATTAGTACCGGTATCGTCATCCAAAGCCGTTATATTTGCGGTTGAAATGCCCGATCTAATGAACCCCGTTATCGCCCCATCCATTCTAGCTTCAGACTTTGCCAATCTCGAGTCTGAGATCAAAATGATTAACAATAGCCAGGCAGACTGGATTCATGTCGATATCATGGATGGCGTCTTTGTACCTAATATCTCAATGGGCTTGCCGGTTGTTCAGGCGGTAAAGCGGCACGCGAAAAAACCTTTGGATGTTCACCTGATGATTGTACAACCCGAAAGATACGTTGAGGCTTTTAAGGAGGCTGGAGCGGAGATCATCTCTGTTCATATTGAAGCAAGTCCACACCTGCATCGTACCGTGCAACTAATAAAAAGTATTGGATGCAAAGCGGGAGTTGCGCTTAATCCGCATACGCCTGTGTCACAGTTGGAAGATATTATAGGAGATATTGATTTGGTGTGTATGATGTCGGTGAACCCGGGCTTTGGTGGTCAGAAGTTCATTGAGCGCACCTACGACAAAGTGAAAATGCTCCGAGCGATGATTGATCAGGCAAGGGCGAAGGTACACATCGAGATTGATGGTGGTGTAAATCTTCAGAATGCGAAGCCACTACTTGACGCAGGAGCTGATGTGTTGGTGGCCGGTAATTTCGTTTTCTCCGCATCTGATCCGATTGATGTTATTCAGAAATTGAAAAACACAAAATAGATTCGGCAAGGTATTTGGTTATACAAATGATATGAGGTCTCTTTTTGTTATCACGATTATTTCTGTTTTAGTATTGGGCTGTGCACGGTCTGTTTCCCGCATCGATCCGGGTACGTCAATTGACCTAAGCGGTCGTTGGAATGACACGGATTCGCGCACGGTAGCAGAGACGATGACAACTGAATTACTCTCCAGTGACAAGTTCGCAGACTTTGCGAAAGAGCACGGCAAGAAGCCCGCCATCATCGTAGGATGGGTGCTTAATAAAACCAGTGAGCACATTGATGCTGATAACTTCATCAAGAAAATTGAGCTGACCATATTTAATTCCGGAATTGCCGAGCTGGTTGAGTCTGATGATTTCAGAAATAAGCTGCGTGAAGAACGAGCGCAACAGCAAGACTTCGCCAGCAGCGAAACCACTAGTCGCTGGGGTATGGAAGTGGGCGCTGATCTGATGCTGTTTGGTGAAATGACCTCGGAGACCGATGTGTACAATAACAAAAGGGTAGTGAATTACATCGTTACCCTTTTTCTGACCGATATCGAAACCAATAAGAGGGTTTGGTACGGTCAGAAGGAAATCAAGAAGTTTATAAAGAACTGATCGCAGTTCGCCAAAGACCATTCATGTGTTCAGGTTAGGCAGTGCAAAAGTTGTTGTTCTTTTTTCCTTGCTGATCGGGCAGGGCTGCGCTACCTACTATCAAACCAACTACAGTTTCAATGAGTCTTTCGAGCGCGGCAACCTGGAGGCAGCGCTGAAGGCTCTGCAGGAATCATCTTCCCGCGATTATCGCAAGACGGAGTTTCTCTACCTCGTCAATAATGGTTTGTTGCTTTCTGTTCTTGGTCGCTATGAGGAGAGCAACGAATACCTCGAAAAAGCCTTCATCTTCGGTGAAGACTTTCGAATCAATTATCTGAATGAAGCAGCATCGTATCTGACCAACCCAACCATCACGAACTATAGAGGTGAAGATCATGAGCATCTGATGGTGCTGTACTACAAGGCGATGAACTTCCTGAAAATGGGCAAAAATTCAGAAGCGCTGGTGGAGTGCCGCAGACTTAACATTCGCCTTCAGCAGTTGAGCGACCGTTATCAGTCAGACAAGAAATTTCAGCGTGATGCCTTTATTCATTTGCTGATGGGAATCATTTATGAGGCCGACAATGATTTCAACAATGCATTTATTGCCTATCGAAATGCTTACGAAATATATCAGGCAGACTATCAGCAGTTGTTCAACGAGAGCGCCCCTCCCCAGTTAAAGACGGACATCCTTCGGACTGCATTGCTAAGTGGATTGCAGTCCGAGTTTGAGCAGTTCAAGACGGAGTTCGACATGCTGGATTATCAATATGAACCGACTGAGGGGGGAGATCTGGTATTTTTCTGGCATAATGGTTTGACACCAGTAAAGGCGGAGTGGAGTATCAATTTTGTAGTGAACAGAAATGGAAATACGGTCACTTTTGTGAACGAGGAGTTCGGTTTCAGTTTTCCTTTCAACATTGGCGACTACGATGAAGAAGACAAGTCAGGCCTGGCAGCCCTGGAAGTATTTCGCGTGGCTTTTCCTAAGTATGTAGAAAGACCGGTATACTTTGGCTCGGCCTCAATTGAAACAGACCAAACCACGATTGAACTTCAGCAAGTTGAAGATGTGAACAAAATCGCACAACAGGTGCTGTCACAGCGAATGACACTGGAGTTTAGTAAAGCATTGCTGAGGGCGGCATTGAAAAAGGCAACAGAATATCAGATGAGGAAAGAGAACAAGGCACTGGGCTCATTATTCGGCATCATCAATGCCCTTACAGAAAAAGCTGATACCCGCAACTGGCAAACGCTGCCTCATTCTATTTACTACTCACGTGTACCGTTGAAACTGGGCACGAATGAGGTGACATTGAAGCTCCAGCCTGCTATGGATAAGCCGGTAGAACCACACACATTTACGTACGTGATTGACAAGAAAGGGATGATATTCCACACCTTCACCTCCCTGGAGACCCGCTATCCCAGTTATAACCTGTACTAATACTCCCCTTATTTTCCTATTTTTAGGCAATTTAGGGCTCTATTTTGCTGTTAATCTACCTGTCTGACTAGCCTGAGAACCATATTGCTGTGCCTTGCCTTGCTGGGCTGGTCAATGTCTTGCCTTGCTCAAAAGCAAGATGAAGAGATCACCTTTCCGTTGGATCACTTTTACGCCAAGCGGGTGAAGAGTCCATTTCGCAGTGTGCTCAAGAATTTTGTGTTTAGCGTGAGCACCGGTGCAGGCAATACTTTCATGCGCCACAAGCTTGATGGCTTCGGCATTTCGCAGATTGCGGGTGAGGCTCCGCTTATCTTCCCTGTAGATCGATCTGATCGTTTCAGCAGTTGGGTGAATCTGGTTCGATCGGATATTCCTAATTCCGGACCGGATAGTTTCACGGTCTCGTCTGACACCACCCAGTTAGGATTCAAAGGAAATGCGCTGAATATCCCCCTGAAGTTTACCATTCACTATGAATTTCTTGAGCGTTACCGGGTTGGAGGTGGACTGTCCTTTGAAGCGATGACAATGGGTAACTTCAGTCCCACCAATTACAAAGACAGGATTGAATCATTCAGGCCATATCGACCTACAGGTCTGATGAAAAAGTATTTTGTGATGCTGGGTGTCTCTTTCTATCGCTGGAATGGACTGCTCTTCACCGGTGACGCAAATGTGGGGGCTTACAATCCGGGCAACAACTTCGCCCGAAGCCTCATCAAGAAAGGGGTGTTTGCCAATATAGGGGTGACGGTTGAAAAGAATTTGTCTGAGTATATCCGGGTGTTTGCTCGTCCGTCTTTCGAAATCAAAAATTATACGCTTTCTGTACCGGGAAGCAACGATCGCAGTATTGTACATAGCATGAATGCCTTCTACGTCAATGTTGGACTTTCCTACAGAATACCAGAATTGCGCAAGTGCTATCACCCCGATTGTCATGCGCAAATCAACCATGCCCATGGCAACAAAGAGTACCGCAGCCGTATGCATCCGTTCTACAAAAAACAGAACCCACACTACGGTGAAAACTACCGTAATCTGATCAAGGAAAAGCGTAAAAACAGGAAGAAATTGAACCCCTACTAAACAGGTGTAAATTCTTGTTTTTTAGCCCGTTAAAAGCTGTTTTAGGGGCCTTTGTATTGGTCATTTTTGCTTATCTTGCAAGCCGAAAATTGATAGGTCGAAAATTCTGATTTTGACCCCCCAGAAAGAACTATAAAACAGCTAGCGTGGCAGACGAAACCCCGACTCCATCCGCACCCAATCAGCGGATCATTCCGATAAATCTTGAAGATGAAATGAGAGGCGCCTACATCGACTATTCGATGTCGGTGATCGTTTCCAGAGCCTTACCTGACGTACGTGACGGACTAAAGCCCGTTCACCGAAGAGTACTCTACGGTATGATCCAGTTGGGTCTTAACTATAACAAGCCCTACAAGAAATCAGCTACGGTCGTTGGAGAGGTGTTGGGTAAATATCACCCTCACGGGGATGCTTCCGTTTATGACACACTTGTGCGCATGGCGCAGGACTGGTCATTACGTTACCCGCTTGTAGATGGCCAGGGAAACTTTGGCTCCATCGATGGTGACCCTCCCGCAGCGATGCGCTACACCGAGGCTCGACTAAAGAGAATAGCAGAAGAGCTACTGGCAGATATCAACAAAGAAACAGTTGACTTCCAGCCCAACTTTGACGACTCGCTTTCTGAACCGACAGTTTTACCGGCTAAGATTCCAAACCTGTTGATCAATGGATCATCGGGTATTGCCGTGGGTATGGCTACTAACATGCCACCGCACAATCTTGGCGAAGTGGTGGACGGTATCATCGCCTACATCGACAACAGGGAGATCACGATCCCACAATTGATGGAGTACATCAAGGGACCTGACTTCCCAACCGGAGGTATCATTTACGGATACTCAGGCGTACAGCAAGGTTTCCTTTCCGGTCGTGGTAGAGTAGTAGTTCGGGGAAAAGCGGAGATCGTAACCAATGCCAATGGCCGCGACCAGATCATCGTGACAGAGATCCCATATCTGGTCAACAAAGCCATGATGATTGAGCGTACAGCTGCCCTGGTCAACGAAAAGAAAATTGAAGGCATTTCAGATATCCGTGATGAATCTGATAGAGAAGGCTACCGTGTGGTCTATGATTTAAGAAAGGACGCTATTCCAAACATTGTACTGAATAATCTATACAAGTACACCCACCTACAGTCCTCATTTGGAGTGAATAACGTGGCCCTTGTGAAAGGAAGACCTCAAACACTGAACCTAAAGGATTTGATCAGTTTGTTTGTGGATCACCGCCACGAGGTGGTCATTCGAAGAACCAAATATGACCTCAATGAGGCAGAGAAGCGTGCCCACATCCTTGAGGGATATCTGATTGCACTAGATAACCTTGACGAGGTTATCGCCCTGATTCGTGCCTCTAAGGATCCTGAAATCGCCAAGACGGGTTTAATGGAGCGCTTCAAACTGACCGAGATTCAGGCTAAGGCCATTCTTGAGATGAGGCTACAGCGCCTCACCGGCCTGGAGCGTGAGAAGATTGAGAACGAATACAAGGAACTGAAAGCGCTGATCGCCCACCTGAACGAGGTGTTGGCAAATGAGTCTATGCGCATGGATATCATCAAGACCGAGCTGCTCGACATGAAGGAGCGGTACGGTGATGAGCGCAGGACAGAGATCGTGCACAGTGACGATGACCTGACGGTGGAGGATATGATCCCGAACGAAGAGATGGTGATCACTATTTCCAACCAGGGATATGTGAAGAGAACATCGCTCTCAGAATACAGAACTCAGGGACGGGGAGGTATCGGATCGAGAGGGGTGAGTACGAAGGAAAATGACTTCACTGAACATCTCTTTATTGCGCAGGCACATAACTATCTACTGATCTTTACGGAGTTTGGTAAGGTGTACTGGAAGAAAGTGTACGAGATCCCGGAAGGCAGCAAGACATCGAAAGGCCGTGCCATTCAAAACTTGTTAAACATTGAAGCGGGGGATACCATTCGCGCGGTATTGAACCTTAAAGACCTCACGGACGAAGAGTACATCAAGAGCAATTTTGTAATTCTTTGTACAGAGAAAGGTATCATTAAGAAAACATCGCTTGAAGCATATTCACGACCGAGAGCAAACGGTATCAATGCGATCACCATTCATGAAGGTGATAAGTTATTGACCGCTGCACTGACGAATGGAAAGAATCATATCATCATCGCAAAAAGTTTTGGCAAAGCGGTGCACTTCGATGAGTCTGACGTTCGGCCGATGGGACGAACAGCCGCTGGTGTACGAGGCGTGACGTTAGAGTCAGATGCGGACAAAGTGATTGGGATGATTTGTATTACGCGTGAAGACGCGAATGTCTTGGTAGTGTCAGAGAAGGGATACGGTAAGCGTTCGTCTATCGAAGATTATCGCATCACCCGCAGAGGGGGAAAGGGAGTAAAAACGATCAATATCACGGAAAAAACTGGCAAGCTTGTTGCAATAAAGGTAGTTGGTGACGAAGACGAACTGATGATTATCAATCGATCCGGTATCAGCATTCGGATAAAAGTATCAGAATTGCGAATCATGGGTCGCGCGACACAGGGTGTCAGAGTCATTCGGTTAAATGAAGACGATGCCATTTCATCCATCGAAAAAATACAAAAAATGGAAGAAGCGGATACGTCAAGTACGGATGTAAACCCATAAATTTGTTCTCTAAACCTATTAAAAAATGAAACGATTACTTCTAATAGCGTTCATACTACCGTTGGCAGTGGCTGCTCAAAAGCCAATAAAACCCAGCCTTCCCAAGGCTGAGAAAGCCCTTCGCGATGGCGCTTTCGATGAAGCCAAAGCGATTATTGACGCTACCGTGGCCAGCGAGAAATTTGCCACCAGTGCCAAGGCATGGTACCTCAAAGGTTTGATCTATGCCGGTATTGACACGACAAAGAATCAACAGTATAAATCTCTAGTTGACAGTCCTTTTGCAGAAGCGAAGGCAGCTTTTGACAAGGCCAACGAGCTCGACAAAGGGAAATCAGCCAGCTTCATCAATGATGCTACCGGCTTCCCTATGTTGACTGACCAGGTGAATTCTTACTTTGCTCAGAGCTATTTTGACAAGGCGCTTAAGGCTTATCAGGACGAGAAAGACTATGCAAGTGCATTGAAGCATGTTGAAGAGACGTTGTATTTCATCCCCGGTGATACATCAGTACTGCTAAATGCAGGTTTGTTCTTTGCACCTGCTGCAGACAATCATGAAAAGACTTTGGAGTTTCTTCGCCAATACATCGAGAAAGGTGGTCAGTCTACTGACGCATATGTGATGATGTTCGGTGTATATCGCGATCAACTAAAAGACAACGAGAAGGCACTCGCCATTGCAAAGGAAGCTATGGCAGCGCACCCAGGCAACCCTGAGTTTCCTAAGTACGAATTGGACATGTACATCAAAATGGGTAAGCTGCCTGAAGCGAAGGAAGCTATGGAGAAGCAGGCGGCAAACGATCCGACCGATCATGAAACTCGCTATTTCTTAGGTGTGATTAACCAGCAGTTGGGTAACAATGCCGAGGCAAGGAAGTGGTATGATGAGTCTGTGAAGCTCGATCCTAAATACCTTGAGCCTCGCCTTGCCATAGCAGAGTTGGTTCACCTTGATGCCAAGAAGATCAAAGCAGAGATGAACCAATTGGGTATCTCAGCCGATGACAAGAAGAAAAGATTTGAACTTGACAAGCAGCTCGTTGAAAAGCTGAAAATAGCTCTTCCTTACTGGGAAGCTTGCGAAAAAATCAGCCCTGATGATGAAAGAGTGCTTGACAACCTATACAGCATCTACCAGGATTTGGATATGCAACCACAAATGGCTAGAATAGAGAAGAAAATGAAATCACTCGGTCTTTGGGACTAAAAGTGATTCCTTCACACGAAAGGCCGTCCGAAAGGGTGGCCTTTCTTTTTGTGCCTAGGTTGAACGAAGCAGTTCAGTTCTATACTCCGTAAGGATGCTGGACTTGGATAGAAATCCGATGTAGCGGTGATTCTCAATCACAGGCAGATTCCATTGCCCTGTCTCTTCAAACTTCTTCAACACGGAATTCAAATTCTCATCTGGCGAGATGATGGCATGTGGCCGTGTCATGATGTCTTTGATCATTACCTTGTCGTACAACTCGTGATTGAAGATCATCTCTTTCACTCCATCCAGGAGAATAACACCCGCCAGTTCCTGATCTTCAGTCACCACAGGGAAAAGGTTCCTTCTTGATTTGCTGATAGCATTGACAAGGCTGCGCAGATCACCATCAGGCTTCACCGGCTGAAAGTCAGTCTCGATCATCTTTTCCAGGTCAAGCTTGCTGAGCAAATACTTGTCGCGGTTCTCAACAGAGAGATTCATGCGTGTTGCCAGCTTCTTGTTTTCCATCGATAATGGCTCGAAGTACTTCATGATAATATTGCTTGAAGCGGCCACGATCATCAGCGGGATCATTAAGTTGTAACCGCCAGTAATCTCAGCGATAAGGAATATAGCCGTTAAGGGAGCATAAAAGACACCGCTCAGAATACCGGCCATCGCAACCAACGTAAAGTTAGCCTGAGGTATGCGTGCTAAACCCGTGAGGTTGATGAAATGCGAATAAGCGTAACCGAGGTACGCACCCACACAAAGAGAAGGGGCGAAGTTTCCTCCATTACCTCCACTTCCAATAGTAATAGCAGTGGCAAATACTTTGATCAGTACAAGCAACAGAACAAATACAAGCCCTGCCCACTCCGTTGAGATCAAAGGTTGAAGGATGCTATTCTGAAACAACATCTCATGGTCTAGCGATGCGAGTTGTTTAATACCTTCATAGCCTTCACCATAAAGTGGAGGAAAAAGAATGAGCAGCACCGCCAGGGCGAGACCTGCACCAGCGACTTTGCTGACGGGATTATTTACCTGCGCTATCCGGTGTTCTACCTTTGTAAACATGCGCGTGTAGTAGAGGGATGTCAACCCTGCCAGTATTCCGAGCAAAATGTAGAAGGGAGTGTTATTGTAATCAAAAGGCTCAACATTGGAAAAGGAAAGCAATACACCCTCGCCTAGAATGATCTTGGAAAATAAGGCGCCTGATGCGGCCGACACAATCAGTGGAATGAATGCAGATACGGAAATGTCGGTGAGCAACACTTCAATGGCGAACAGCACACCGGCAATCGGAGAGTTGAAAGCACCGGCAATTGCTGCAGCTGCACCGCATGCTAGCAGCATCGTGCGATCTTTATAATTAAGATGGTAGGTGCGACCATAATTGGCACCGATGGCAGACCCGGAACTTACCAGAGGAGACTCCAGCCCCACAGAACCTCCAAAGCCTACCGTGAAGGCACTGCTTACAATGTGTGAGTACATTTGTGACTGTGGCAACATACTCGACTTCTTTGCAATAGAATAGACAATGTCAGCACTGCCTTTGAGGAATTCACCCTTTTTAATAAAGTAACGGAGGAACAACACTGTGATAGTGAGCCCGATCAGGGGAAATAAAGTGAACAAAAAGAAGTCTTCGTAGTTGCCTGAATACTTTGCGATAAATTCGTTGATGTTGTGGGCAAAGAGCTTCAGGATAACGGCAGCCAGACCGCTGGACAAGCCAACCAGAATACTGGAGAAGATAAGAAACTGCTTTTCGTTAAGTCGCCTCTGGAGGTAACCAAGGACGTGTCTGAACAGTCGGTGGATCCTGCTAAACATCTATGAAGTAGAAATAGGTTTAAACAATGGGTTAAATTACTTTAGTTTTAACTATGCTCCTAAATTTTTGAATGCGTATTGGAGCAATAACCAAATCAAGTTTATGTCGAGAATAGTGAAAGTCGGAATTGGTCAGTACAGTTCTGTTCACATGAATCTGACTGCGAGTATTAAGAAACTCGAAACTATTTTATCTGAAGCGGCCGATCTTGGCGTGAAGTTGCTGGTGGTGGGAGAGACCTGGTTGTCGGGATACCCTTCCTGGCTTGACTACTGCACAAACGTGGCACGCTGGGATGGTAAGGAGATGAAGGAAGCGTACCTGCAGTTTTACAACAGCAGCGTGTCAGTGACAAGCAAAGAGTTTCAAGAAGTGTGTGAGATGGTGAAGAAACATCGGGTAACACTTTGTCTGGGAATGAATGAAAAAGTGGAACAGGGACCGGGCAATGGAACAGTTTATAATAGTTATGTAATCATCAGTCCTGATGGAGCTGTGCTCAACCACCACCGTAAGCTAATGCCCACCTATACAGAAAAGATGCTGTATGGATTAGGCGATGGACATGGATTGAAGTCTGTCGTAACAGAAGCTGGTCGTGTGAGTGCCAGTATTTGTTGGGAACATTGGATGCCTCTGAACCGGCAGGCGTTACACGATCAGGGCGAAGACATACACATCGCGCTTTGGCCGAAAGTTCACGAGATGCACCAGGTGGTAAGCCGTCAATATGCATTTGAAGGAAGATGTTTTGTGCTGGCAGCTGGGCAAATGTTAAAGGCATCGGCATTTCCTTCTGTGCTTGAGTTACCTGATGACCTCAAGAAAAACCCCGATCAATGGACCTTGAATGGTGGGAGTTGCGTGGTGGCACCGAATGGACGATACCTAATTGAACCCACCTTTGACAAAGAACTGATGATCACTTGTGAATTGGATCTTGACGAAGTGGTTAAAGAGCAAATGACACTGGATGCTTCTGGTCACTATCAGCGAAGAGATGTCTTCACCTTTTCGGTAAACCGCGACAGGATCACTGATTAAGAATCTCCGTACACCCTGAGGATGGGCTGACGCAAGGGACTGGCTTGGTCAGATGTAACAAACAAAATCTGTTCTGCAATTTGTTGGGGCGTTACCCACTTGGAAGGGTCTGCTTTGGGCATGGCTTTGCGATTATCCGCCGTATCTATTACGCTCGCGGCGACAACCGTGGAGACTACATTGTGAGATGCGCCTTCAAGATTCAACAATTCAGCAAGCCGAATCACCATTCCTTTAGAGAGGGTATAGCCCGTCATTCCTTTGCCACCTCCGGATTCCAATGCCGGCTTGGAGCCGATGAATACAAGACGCCCGCCATTGTTATCCATCATGTGTTGAAAGACAGGCCGTGAGGTGAAATAGGCGGTCATGAAGTTCAGGTTGATCATCTTGTTCATTTGCTCACCGGAAGTGTCTGCGACAGAACCCATACCGAAACCACCAACCAGCATTAGCGCAATGTCAATTCGTCCGTGATCTTTAATAATATTTTTGATTACACTTTCGGTCTCCTGTTCATTCGTTAGGTTAGCGTTGTAAGTCGATACTTTTTTATTCTCTAATGTCTTTCCTGGAGACAAGATTGCAATCACCTCATGTCCTGCTTCAACAAATTTACTGACGCACGCACCGCCCAATGCACCCGCTGCTCCTGTTATCAATACTTTCTTCATAATCAAATCAACTTATTCATAAATTTAATAGCTTCTAAACCAACCCCAATGAAATACATCGTTTTGCTCCTTTGTGTAATCGCTTTAACATGGTCATGTACTCAACCGAAGACTGAAACCCATGATCTTTCCCAAACCGAGGTAGACGAGTTGATGAGTCAATGGCTCGACCTTTGGGCTACCTATGATGTGAATAAGCTGGAAAACATTTTCTGGAATGACCCACAGCACACTTACTTTTCATCAGAGAAGCGAGGATTGATCAAAGGCTTTGATCAAATGAAGCCACACCATGAGGGATTTGGTTTTGTGGCCGGAGGGAAACAACCATCCAAAAGTTTATGGCTTGATGAAACCAACGTCACACTTCATCCCGGCTTTGCAGCCGTTGAGGCGATATGGTACTTTGGCGACAAGTCACTTCCGCAAGACAGTGTTCAGAATGGACCGGTAACTTTTATCGTTATCAAAGACAAAGAGGGTAAGGCGAAGATTGCTCATACCCACTTCAGTAATTACGAATAGTAAATTTTACTTCCCAAAGCTTTTATGGGATACCGAACAGAGTGAGGTATCTCCTCAGGGTAAACTCTAACGATAGAGGAGACACGTCACTTTCGTTCGGTGTCCTATGCTCTACATAAGCGATTTATCTCCCGTACCTCTGTGGAACATACCTTTATTTACCAGTATAAAATTTTCTGATATCGGCAGCTAGCTTCACCAAATCTGGTTCATGTACGTACATCATGTGACCAGCTTCATAGTATGTCAGGTTCACACGATCTTTTAAAATGCCATTGCGAGCAAATGTATATTCCGTATCGAAGAACGGACAAATCAAATCATAGTAGCCGCTGGCAACCATCACCTTCAGGTCTTTGTTTCTGCGCATGCTCTCACCAAGCTTACGCGCCACATTTACATAAGACGGCTCCCAATAGTGTCCGTCTGGCACATCGCGCCAACGCCACTTCGATCCCAGCTCTTCATTGGATGTGATGTAAGGCCGATCCATTTCCACATTCAATACGCTGGCATAATAGTGATTGAGTATTGCACTATAGGCACCATCGATATTGTAACTGGAAGGGTCACCGAGGTTGGGCCTGTCGTCCACATCATCGGCTTCATCACCCATAAACCTTCCATCCAATTGACCAATCGCAAGTCCCTTGTCTCTGAACAACTCTTTGCGATAGCGTGGTACCAATACCCTGAGGTTCGACAACTCGACATACGATTGTGATAGTCCCGTGAAATAGCTAACGCGTTCGGCAATGTGTTTGAACTCAGCATCAGTCAGTCGCGACCCTTTATAAAGCGCGCTCACATACTCATCCAATGCAAACTTACGGGCTTCATCTACGAAAGCCTCCAGTGTTTTTCCCTGACCCGCCTTCTTGTGATACCACGAAGTGGCAGCCATGCTAGGGAAGTAGGTGACGTACGAAACTATGTTGTCATGCGTGCTTGTTGAACCCTGATAGTCCAGGGCTTGAGATATAAGTATTAATCCATTCAATGCCATTTCCTGACCACCACCTTCAAGCTCATAGGTTACTGCTGCCGCACGAGTTGTGCCGAAGCTTTCACCTGCTATGTACTTGGGCGAATTCCAGCGTTTGTATTTGGTAACCCAGAGCCTCATGAAGCTGGCGATAGAAGAAGCGTCTTCATTGAGCCCCCAGTAGTCTTCGACTTTACCTTCTCCAACTACACGACTATAGCCGGTGCCCACAGGATCGATAAACACGAGGTCAGTGAGATCCAACATGCCATAGTTATTGTTCACCAATGGGTAAGGAGCAGCACCATCATCCATTTTTGCATCGCTGTCAACTTTAGTCAGCTGCGGTCCGAACAGGCCCAGGTGAAGCCATACAGAGGCAGAGCCGGGACCACCATTGAATACAAATGTCACAGGGCGGTTGAAGTTCTCCGGCCCATCCAATTTGTAGGTCACCGACCATATGGATGCAACGGGTTCGCCTTCTTTATCTTTCAGGTAGGTCTCCCCAGCGATCGCCTTGTATTTGATTGGTTTTCCGCCAAACGTACCCTGATGGCTGGTGACAAATTCCTTAGGAGGGGGCACGGGCTTCGGTTCTTTCTTATCTTCTTTGTCTTCCTGGGCTATCACCGGAGCAGAACAAAACAGTAACAGAACAAAAACGGAGAGTCTCATCAGTCGATTCATAAACGGGGATTTTATAGGGCTTCAATTTGCTAAAAATTTGGCAACCCACACATTCGGATGGGATAAGCGAATGATTCAGGATTTCTACAGAATCAAACTCGTGATTGCCATCAGAATTTCTTTAAAAGGTGGTTTCTCGCATCATCAGCAGCAAGTTTGGTTTCGTATTCCTGGTGGCCACAGTAATTGTACTTGTTTCCAGCACCACACGTGTCATTCTTTTCTTTTTATCCATTCACGATGTCGATCCTTCGTTATTAACTACGGCTGGCATTTTTGTTGTCGGACTGGGCTACGATATAATCAACGCTGGTTATGTCATTATCCCTTTGCTATTATTTATGCTGATCACTCCATCGCTCTTCTACAAACAAGCATGGTTTGGTTACTTACGGTATATCACACTATTTCTTTTCACCTTCCTTGCCCTGTTCAATGCTGTGTCCGAATATTTCTTTTGGGATGAGTTTCACACGCGATATAATTTCATTGCAGTCGACTACCTTGTCTACACCACTGAAGTGTTGGGTAATATCCGCGAATCTTACCCGATCGAGTGGATTCTACTGGTTCTTGCTTTTGTTTCTGTGGCACTCACTTACCTACTGAAACCAGCTGTTGTCCAATCATCAACATCTTCTTTAAATGCATGGAAGCCAAGGGCGAAGTTCATTTTACCCTTGTCTGTATTCCCCTTTTTTTCATTCCTGTGTATAGACAACAGCTTTCACCATCTCAGTACCAATCCTTATGTGAATGAGTTGGCGGGAAACGGATTATACGAGTTGTTTGCTGCCTATCGAAATAATGAACTGTCCTACGATCAATTCTATAAACGTTTGGACTATGGTGATGTGAATGACCATGTACGGTCACTTATTAAAACAGTTGACAGCAGATTTGTAAATGATCAACCCAATTCCATTGACAGGTATATTACGTCTGAGGGAGAAGAGAAACGATTGAACGTGCTGATGATCAGCGTGGAAAGTTTCAGTGCCGATTTTATGCACCACTTTGGTAATCCAAAGGAGATCACACCTTTCCTGGATTCGCTTTACGATCACAGTCTGGTGTTTACCAACCTCTATGCCACCGGCACACGCACTGTACGTGGACTTGAAGCCTTGTCGTTAGCGGTTCCGCCAACTCCGGGACAGTCTATCGTGAGACGACCCAACAATGAAGATCTCTTCACACTCGGTACTGTGTTTCGAAATAAAGGTTATGAAACGCAATATATCTATGGAGGATACGGCTACTTCGATAACATGAATTATTTCTTTGATCACAATGGATATCATGTGGTGGATCGCACTGCCATACCTGATGAAGAAATTGACTACGAGAACATCTGGGGGGTGGCCGATGAAAACCTGTTTGAGCTTGCTTTTAAAGAAATAGAAAAGGACTACAACTCAGGCAAGCCCTTCTTCGCTCAGGTGATGACCACTTCCAATCACCGACCGTTTACTTATCCGGAGGGACGCATCGACATACCTTCTCATTCCGGTAGAGAGGGTGCTGTAAAGTACACCGACTATGCCATCGGTAAGTTCATCCGGGAGGCAAAATCGAAACCCTGGTTTGATAATACGATGTTTGTGATTGTAGCTGATCACTGTGCTTCAAGTGCAGGGAAAACAGAATTACCTATCGAAGGTTATCACATCCCCATGCTGGTCTATGCACCGTCACACGTGAAGGCAGGCGTGATGGATCGCTTGATGAGCCAGGTGGATATCGCACCTACATTATTGGGCATGCTCAATTTCTCGTATCGTAGTAAATTCTACGGCTATGACATCTTTCGCCTGGAGCCAGGCAGAGAGCGTGCCTTCATAAGTACTTACCAAAAGCTGGGATACCTTAGGGACAGCGCGCTGGTAATACTCTCACCCCAGCAGGGAGTAGAAGTTCAAAGCCTATCGGCAAGTCACCCGATTGACAAGGACGAGCAGCAGCAGTTGATGGATGAAGCAATCAGCTGGTATCAGGCTGCGAGCTACGCATTTCAGCACGGACTCATGAAGGAGTAATCCGAATTCCGTTAACTTTATTTATAAATTCATTAGGTGTGAAGCTATTGATCGTTGAGGATGAAAAGGAACTAGTGAAAAGTATGGTGTCATACTTTACACCTCAGCATTATACCATAGAAGCAGCCACTCAGATGGACGAGGCATTAGAAAAGATTCTGATGCATGATTATGATTGTGTATTGCTCGACATCAACCTTCCCGATGGTAGCGGATTGCGTGTACTGGAGAAGTTGAAACAGGAGGGAAAGATGGAGGGTGTGATCATCATCTCTGCACGAAATGCTATCGAGGACCGGATCAAGGGCCTTGACCTGGGGGCAGACGACTACCTGACCAAACCGTTTCACCTTGCTGAGTTAGGGGCTAGAGTTTCGGCCGTGGTGAGACGTAAACACTTTGCAGGTGTCAACCTTGTACGATTTGAGGAGATAGAGATTGACATGAATGCGAAGGAGGTGACTGTAGCCGGAGAGCCTGTCATTCTTACTCCCAAAGAATTGAATTTGTTATTATTTCTATTGGCAAATAAAAATAGGGTAATCTCGAAAAGTGCCATCGCAGAACACCTGTCGGGAGATGAGGCAGAAGCATTCGATAACTTTGACTTCATCTATGCTCACATTAAAAATCTGAAGAAGAAACTTACTGAGGCAGGAGCGAAGGACTATATCAAGACCGTTTATGGACTAGGGTATCGAATGGAAGCCATTGACTAACTTGTACGCCTGGTTATGAAGTTGCTCACCCGTTTCGTCCGTCATTACATCATTTATTCGGCTATTCTGTTGGTCATTAGTACTCCTATATTTTATGTGGTAGTGCAAAGCCTGTTTTTGGAAGAGATAGAAGAAGAACTGCATGAACACGTGACTGAGTTCGTAAGGGCTGCACCACACATCAAATCAACCACTGACATTGAACAGTACAGCAATTTCAACAGGGAGATTACCATACATGAGGTGACGCACCCCATTACGAAAGACAGTCTGTACACCATCCACATATACGATTCGATTGAGGGAGAAGAAGTGCCATTTCGAATACTTCGTTCGGGACTCGAACTGCACGGTAAGCAATACGAAGTGGTCATAAGGGAATCCATTTTTGAAAATGAAGACATCATCGAGGCCATTGTACTTGCGCAGATCACCCTGCTCGCACTGCTGCTCATCGGATTGGTAGTGATCAATCGCAACATCTCAAAGAAGACCTGGGGTCCGTTTTATGGAATGCTGGAAAGATTAAAATCATTTGACATTAGATCAGGTGAGGTGTTTCTAGCTGCTGAACCTTCCATAGCAGAGTTTAAGGATCTTCACAATGAGCTTACCAGCTTGACGAAGCGAAGCACGCACGCATACTTGTCACAAAAGGAGTTTACAGAAAATGCAGCTCATGAGATGCAGACACCAGTAGCGGTGTGTATGTCGAAGATTGAAATGCTGATGCAAAACAAAGATCTTAGCGCAGATCAGGCAGCACTGATTTCAGAACTGTATGATGCCTCTAAGAGATTGTCACGCCTGAACAAGAATTTGCTGCTACTGGCACGAATCGATAATGAGCAGTACCCGGATAAGGAGACTGTGAGTGTAAGAGACACAGTACAAGATGTAATTACGCAATATCACGATCAGGTAAGTCAAAAGGAGATTACACTTCAGACCCAACTTGACACAGACATAAAAGTAGGAGCCAATCCAACCCTGCTAGAGGTGTTGATCACAAACCTGTTGTCGAATGCAGTGAAATACACCGACCGGGGTGGAAATATCAAAATTGAACTTCGCGATAACCACATTCACTTTGCGAACTCTGGTGAACCGCTACCAGATGCGACCAACGTTTTTCAGCGCTTCAAGAGAGGCCAGCTTTCAGGTGTAGGCAGTGGATTGGGCCTTTCTATTGCCAAAAGTATCTGCAAGGTGAACGGCTTCGACATCGCTTATGGATATGCTGATAGAATGCATCATTTCCGGGTTGATTTCAAGCGGTAGCATTCAGATTTAATTCAGATTCGTGTTGCACCTTGGGGCATAATCCTGTCATGCTACCCAAAATCGCTCTTTTTGGTATTCTCGTCACAACGTCAATCATGGGGATGGCCCAACGTGTTGAAGATCTGCCACAAGCCCAACCGTATAGACTTGAGATCAATCAAGCCACCAAATCTCAGCAATGGAAAAGTGCGCTCAGGGTGCCTGTGATGTTTGGTGTGGCTGCCATGTATGCCTTCTCGGATGATAGTTATATAAATCGTTTTGAGTTGCACGAGGAAAGGAATGAATGGATGCCATCGTTTCGTGTGCACGTTGATGACTACTTGCAATATGCGCCTATCGTGGCTACGTACGCCTTGAATATTGCTGGGGTAAAAGGAGAGAACAACTTTGGCAATCGCACGGCATTGCTCATCAAAACAGAGGCACTGACTGCAGCACTTACTTTTTCCCTAAAGAAACTTACAGCTGTGCCGAGGCCGGATACGGGCGAACGCAATTCGTTTCCTTCGGGACACACTGCGCAGGCCTTTGCTGCCGCCACATTTATGGCAAAAGAATATGGAAGTATAAATAAGTTGTATAGCGTGGGTGCTTACGCTGTGGCGACCAGCATCGGCACACTGCGCATGATGAACAACCGGCACTGGCTGTCGGATGTGCTGGCAGGAGCAGGGATAGGTATACTATCAGCCAATGTGGTGTACCTGACCCATCAGTACAAATGGGGTGAAAAAGGTAAGAGGAGAAGTACGATCCTGCCCATGTACACCGGCACCGGTCCGGGTGTTTATTACAGCCACACCTTTCATTAATCGCTTTGTCTGTGCGTCAGACGTGGCTGCTGTTAATAATTGCTCTGCTGATGTGCCGCCAGACGCAAGCACAGTATCCCGTTCAGCAGTATAACTTCAAGGATGATACCCTTGAGTACCCGAAGCCAAAGCACTTCGAGTACATCACCAAACTCCCTACTAGCTTTGCGGACGCAGGCGAGCTTACATGGAGAAAGGAGACACTGCTTCCTTTAGCACTGATCACGGCATCAACGCTTGTCATCTTACCGTTCGATCAGGATATCTTAGAGGCTACCAACAGGTTTTCTTCCTTCATTCATGTTGATCCCGCAAGGAAATACAAAACACTGATAGGTTTTGACCTGGGAGACACGGAAGTAAAAGTGTATGAAGCGCCCCGGAATCTTAACTCTGTGCTCTACACACTGGGTGAAGGTTCTACCAGTATGCTGATCAGTGGCGGTCTATACCTCTATGGTAAGATTGGTAAGGACTATCGTGCAGGGCAGGCGGCCAGCGACATTGTGAGGGCACAGATTGCCGTAGGACTGGTCACGCAGCTGCTCAAAAGAATTAGCGGCAGGCAGAGCCCGTTTGTGTCGACACAAGATGGTGGGAAATGGAGTCCATTTACTTCACCCGCTGCCTACCAGAAACACGTGCCCAACTATGATGCATTTCCCTCCGGGCATCTGGCCTCGATGATGGCAACTGTCACGGTGCTGGCCTTGCATTATCCTGAAAAGAAATGGATCAAGCCTGTTGGCTATGCACTGATGATGCTCGTCTCCACCGCCATGATCAATAATGGGGTGCATTGGGCAAGCGACTATCCATTAGCCCTGGGGATAGGTTATCTCTTTGGTAAGGCTACGGTGGCTAATTACGCACTTCCGCCCAATTGACCCTCATCATCGCTTTCATTGACAGATATCATAGGTAAGTAGAGAGGTGTGAGGCACCTTTGGGGTGTACAAGTGTGTCAGTTTTTAATCACCTACGACTATGAAATCCATTCTCATTCCCATCGACTATTCCGCTTACGCGAAGACCGCCATCAACCTGGGCATTACACTGGCAAAGAAAACCGGAGCGGAGCTTTTCTTGCTGAATGTGTTCAAGGGCCCGGATGATTGGAACCGTATATCTGTCGATCAGCAGCAGATGCACCCTGAAATTGAGGGAAATATGGTAGAGGCGGAGATCAATATGGAAAGGATCACCAAAGACAAAGTGTTCAAGGGCGTGAAGGTGACAGGCATCGTGAGGCCCGGAGTGATACAAGAACAAATTCAACATTTTGCGAAACTGTATAAATGCGAACTTGTGATTATGGGTGCTCATGGCAAAGGAGAATCCCATCGCTACTTCATCGGTTCACACGCGCAGAAAGTTTTACGCACACTTGATTGCCCGGTGCTGTCGGTAAAGAAAGATTTCAAGGCAGGTTCTGTCAAGAGGATACTGTTCGCTGCAGACTTTGAGGAGAACCTCATTAAAGCTTTTGGTATGATGACAGGGTTTATCAAAGCTACCGGAGCAAGCGTGGATCTTGTGTTTATCAACACTCCCGGTCACTTCAAGGAATCATTGACCATGCAGAAGGGGATGGACAAGTTGATGAAGGCTTTTCCTGACATCAAAATGAGGAGTCTTATCTACAATGCCAATGAGGTGGAGCGTGGTATCATGGAAGTGGCTGATTTTCTGAAAGCGCAGGTGATTGCCAAGATCACCCATGACCGCAGGCATAAACCAGGCTACTACTTCGGTGTTACGGAGTCATTGCTGTACAAGAGCAAGTTGCCCGTGCTCAGTCTGGTAGTTTAGGCAGGACGCTAGGGTGCGTTTGCAACGCGTGCTCCGTGCTTACTTGTGTTATTGCGACCTTCATCCAGTCTGCAACATCTTAATCCGGATTCGCGTCTAACCCGGAAATCAAAAATCTCATGACTCAAGACAAAAATCTTCCAATCAAGATTGGCTTGTTGCTTGGAACAGCTTTAGGTATCGTGGTGATCAGCATTGGCATCATCCGATATCAAACAGGTATGATCCTTCGTAACGACCATACTTTAAGTCATGTATACTGGACGATATTTGCCCTTTCTATATTTTTTGCCGTGTCTCGATTCAGAAAGCTGGATGCACTTTCCTTTTCACTGGGTCAAGCCATAAAGATTGGGATTTTTGCGGGACTCTTGAGCGGAGCGTTATATACAATCTACATTGTTATCCTCAACAATTATATTGACCCGGACCTTTCTTCTAAAATAGTCCAGTATTATGAACAGGAGCTGGCTTCAAATAGCGCTGAATTATCCGATGAAGACCTTGTTGATTCAATGGCTGTGACACAATTAAACCCAGCCGTCAGAGGGGGTATTTATATGCTCGTGTGTATGGCTTTCGGCACTGCATACTCAGCCTTGAGTACTATAGTGCTGAAGCAACTCCATAGAGTTCGAATTAAATAGGTACGAACGATGTCTAACCGCAAGGACGCTGAGGCGCAAGGGGCAACCCCCAACCACGGTCTGACTCCGCAAGGACGTCAGGTTTTTTTGCTTTTGAGGGGTTGGGTGCAGCTAATCAAACTTATCCGTTGAGTTATGCGGATAATCTTTACGGATAGAGATTTTCCCATTTTTGAGTAATTTAGGAGATATACGTAGTATAAAAGCACCTGGTGTTTTTATATGGATGTTGTGCGTCAGCTTCTAAGAACAATAAGAACATCAAATGATAAAACTTTACAAGCTCATTGGCAATCAACTTAATTACTGGGAGACTTGGGACAAAGACGAGAAAACCGCAATCGTGCATTGGGGCATAGTCGGACAACGTGGCCAAAACAAAGAAGTAAAAGGGGGACTTTTTTCAAATTTCCGAAGCATAATACAAAAGGAAATTAATGAAAGGATAAAGGAAGGTTATTCAGAGTTTGAAGAAGACAATATGGTCTTTTTAGAAGTACAATATTCAATCGATGGGTTTGGGACAGAGGAAGATCTTGACAAAAGACATAAACTTGAAGAAAGATTAAATGAATTACTTGGATGGACAGGACTTGGACACGTTGACGGAGGAAGCATTGGTTCTGGCACTATGGAGGCAGGCTGCGTTGTAGTTGACTTTGACATTTGCAAAAGGACAATTGAAGAAGATTTGAAAAATACTGAGTTCTCTGACTACTCTAGAATTTTCAAAATGAACGAAGACTGAAGCCGAACGCATAACAAGGTCTATAATCCATTTGTTTTGATTTGTTTATTTTTATTTGGTAAAACAAACGGCTTATAGCCAAACGTTTCCATTCATTCCATCGTGACCAGATTTGATAAAACTGAAAGACTTGGCATCATTGCCTCAGACCTAGTAGTTACTAATGAACTAGACTGGATCTTCAGAGAACAACCACTTGTTGATGTTGGAGTCGATGCAATAATTGAACAATCGGAAAATGGTAATCCAACTGGAAAATTCTTTGCTGCGCAAATAAAATCTGGCAGGGGAAATTTTCATCTAACCGAAAAGTGTTTAACCTATTACCTGACAAATGTCCATTATCACTATTGGTCGAATTTTAATATTCCCGTAATTATTATTGCCCATTTACCTGAGTCAGGTCAAACATACTGGCAACATTTACATGATAAATCGTTTCGAAAAACTAAGAAGCGATGGAAAGTTGAGATTCCTTTCAATCAAAAATTTAATGTAACCGCAAAATCAAGACTAACGAACATTCTAGCAGATAATTCTAATAGAAGCATTGTGTTTGAATTGTATAAAGGAAATGTCGAGGAGGACGATATATATGATTTGGTGGAAAAATCAGAATGCATCCTTGATTCTGTGGTTACTATAAATAAAATAATAGATGGTATTAAAGAGTTACAGGACAAAACAAGTGCCTTTAATGCAAAACTCAGAAAGTTTGTTAACGATGGATATTCTGACCAAGACGCGCATGTAAAGGCCAGTATTAAAGGGTTCGGCAAGGACATGAATATTAGCTCTAAAAGACTTGAAACAGAAATTGAATTGTACGCGGAATTGTATTCTGAGGGTATCTTTGCATTTGAAGAGCTGACAATTATTTTTTACTTACTAACACGGGACGCAAAAACACTTGATATTCCGTTCAAGCAGTTGCTGAAAATACCCGAGGCTAGTAACGAAGCAGTTGCCGGGATCAACGTAATGAGAAGTGGAGTTCAAAAGTTACCTACAAAATATGCTGTGTTAAAAGAAGCCAAGCTGAGATTATTGAGCATAATCGACATGATGATTGATGAAATTAATGAATCTAAAAACATGGCTGAAAAAATAATAGATAAAATAGAGGGGTTAAAATAATTAATGCCAACAAGTGCTATGAATGGGGTTTTATCTTTCAGGGTATTTGCGGGGATTGGTAAGTCCTCCTATACTAGGTCAGATAGACAAACTGTTGCGGATAAATTAAACAATAGACATTGAGAAATAACCTGGCTAAAATTACAATAGTTGTACTTGCTGTAATTTTAAGTGCATGTGAAATGCAAAGGCCTGAACTGAAGAAGAATAATTCTTTGACGGATGAAAGCCTTTACTTTGGATATAAACCACCGGGGTTGACTCCCGAGATTTTTGTTCCTAAAAAGAGTACTTCTCAAGATTGGAAATTAGGGAATACAGACTCGTTGGATATGGACGAGTTTTATTTTGAATACACAGGTAACAACCCCTTTGAGCCCCTCGTTGTAGTGTATCGGAATGAGGGTAGTTACTACAGGGTTAATAAGTACAGTTTTAACAATAACCCTGGCGATAGTAACATCTTATACTCCAGGTGGAACTACATAGAGCGCACAGATTCCGGATGGTCAAAGATTAAAAGCCTGGGTTCTATGTTTGACAGGGAGGATTGGGGTATTATGGTGATGTCAGTATCTTCTAAAGGAACAATGGTCTTTGATGACTATAAGAGTAATGATGTAATCCGAATGTCAAGGGCTATAGAGGGCAAACGTGAAGAACCAAAATTGCTTGACGAAAATATTAATACAGGAAAATGGACAGCTCACCCATTTATAGCTCCCGATGAATCCTTCTTAATATGGGGTAGTGAGCGAGACGATGGATATGGAATGTCTGATAACTATATCAGTTTTCGACAACAAGATGGTTCATGGGGGCCTGCTATTAATATGGGCGATAAGATAAATTCAGAATTAGTAGAAAATGGAGCCCATTTAACACCCGATGGAAAATATTTGCTTTTTGGAAGGTCAGAAGAAAAGGTGAGAGAAGATGGAACGACATATTCGGAAACAAAAAATTATTGGGTTGATGCTAAGATTATTGAAACCCTTAGACCTCAACAATGATTTCATGTAGACGCTTATTGTGCCCTCTTTGCCCTTGTTGGTCTTCTTGACCAACGAGGAATTGAGTAATATAGCTTAAAAAAGATGAAGTACACATGTTCATTTTCCCTATTGTTATTGTCTATTTCTGTTTCGGCACAAAATGAGGTAACCTCTGAGTTACTTTACTCCTTGACAAAGCGGACAATAGAGGCAGACTCAATAGTAGCCCATAAACTTCTGAAGTTTGTTGCAATGCCCACAGAGGTCTGGGATTCGAAAACAAATCAACCAAGAACGGGAGCCTACTTGACGAGTGATGACCTTGACACTATTTCGTATCAGGTAGCTCATCCAATCTTCAAGACTTGGGATGTGCCAGAAATACGAGGGATCAAGAATCTCAAGATTCTAAAAAAATGTAAAGGGAGGATCGATTGCTTAACCGTATCTCTTCCTATCGTCTCTCGTGATCAGAAAGCAATCATTATCTACTATAAATTATCGAGTAAACACTCGGCTGCCGGATTTGTTGCAGTATGGAAAAGAAAGCCTAATGACGAATGGGAGGAATCTGGTGGGGGTATGATTTGGATAACATAAGCCAGATGTGGCAGGCCCGCTAACCCTCCCTCAGACTCCCTTTCAGGTGACTCTGAGTAGGGGCAAGCTGACAAAATAATGGAGACTCAAAACAAATGAAATTATGGAAAACTACATAGACGGATTTGTACTTCCAGTTCCACGAATTCACTTGAATGAATATAAAGGTGTGGCCGAGAAAGTAGCTGAAATTTGGAAAGAATATGGAACACTTGCATACTTTGAGTATGTCGGAGAAGATTTAAAATTAGAAGGTACCCGTTCTTTCATTGAATTAGTGGACTTGAAGGAAGGTGAAGTTGTTGTTTTTGGATGGGTTGTTTTCCCTTCTAAAGAAATTCGTGATAAGGCTAATAAGCAAGTTCCTACAGATTCAAGAATGACAGAATTAGTTGCCCCATTAACCGACCCGAGAAGATTAATTTTTGATGCCGAGAGAATGGTATATGGAGGTTTTCAACCGCTCGTTCGGGCAAATTCAAAATAAAAAAGGTCGTTCCTTGCAGTTGTTGGTCTGCTTAGCCAACGGTATCCCCGTGACCACAAGCACTCCTTGCCCTTGTTGGTCTTATTGACTAACGAGGAGTCGCCAACAAGCAAGCACTTATCTATCTAGCTTGTGCGAAGCAGTGGTCAATAGCTAGTGTGAGCAATTTTAAATCAATTGGTTTTTTGTATTTTGGTAGAATGTGCCTTACGGCATTGTTACCAAACTATGGAGCCATCCTCGAATGAAAACAACCCAGTGGTCAATCACTCCAGACCCTGGAAAAGATATCTTCTGGAGTTCATATTCATCTTCCTGGCCGTTTTTCTAGGTTTCCTGGCTGACAACTTTCGCGAGGAATACTTTGAGCGTCAGCAGGCCACTCAGCTGGCAAGGAGCTTTTACGAAGAACTGAAAAATGATTCTATCGCTGCCAGCGCCCGCGTGCAGGGGAGAATAAAGAAAGAACGAGCGATAGATTACATGGTGTCTTTCTTTAGAGACAGCGCACTTACCTCGACCTCCAAAAGCCTTTCGATAAACTTCATTTGGGCCACCACCGTAAGGACACCGGTGATCTTTACACCCAGAACCGTGGTGTTAGAGCAACTCAAAAGTTCCGGCACCATTCGGTATTTCAAAAGTAGTGAGTTGCGCAACCTGGTGGGAGAGTTGTCCATCGCCATAGACTATATCATAGAACGTCAGGCAACGGAGGCAGCCGTTTATCAAAAATATATCGAGCCCATCATGATCAATCACATGGATTATGATTTTCAAAATAAACTCTTCCACGATGGAATTTTTGATCAGTTGTCGCTATATGAGAATGGCAATGATTACATTCCTTTTCATTTGACTCAGATCGACAAGATTGACCGGCAAGCACTGATCAACGCCCTTAGCTACTATCACACCAACAACATCAAATCGACCCGTATGATACCCTTTAAGGATTATCTTGAAGTGAATGCAAAGTTGCTGGCTGCTCTCAGGAAGGAATATCAGCTGAACTAGATGAGTGCTTACCGATTTGGATAGCGCTAAAGTTGAATGTCAACACATATGCAAAAACTCCTTCGGTATACCGACAAAGACATCCAGGACATCCGAATGGATGAATGGCTGGAGCAGAAGCCTGAAGAGTTACGCCCAATGGCTATCCGATGGTTTGATGTAATCAAAGCCTGCGGACCAGATGTCGAGGATATCTTTCACGACTACTATCCCATGGGATGTGTGGATCGCGCACCCTTCGCCTATGTCAATGTGTTTCAGTCGCACGTGAATGTGGGCTTTTTCTATGGTACGGAGCTAGAGGATAAGTTTGGTTTGATGGAAGGTACAGGCAAGCGCATGCGCCATGTTAAGCTTAGACTAGGTGAGGAGGTTGACGAGAAGGCAATAGAAGCGCTGATCCATTCAGCCTATGCTGACATTAAACGGAGACTGAATCAGATTTAATCAATTTCCTGCGGCCAGCCCGTGGCCACGTGGGTCGGCTGCACCTTCAAAACGAATGATATTTCCATTTTCATCTCTGATGATCTGTACTCCGTGTGCGTTGCCAATGTAATCATTGATCACCTGATGTCCCATTTGGCGTAGCGAGTCTTGAACAGCAACGGGTACTGTTGGTTCAACAATCAGGTTGTTAGGTTCTTCAAAGGAAATTTTTGAGGCTGCAATGGCATCTGCCATTGTCATCTGAAAATCAAGAAGGTTGAAGATGATCTGCGGTACATTTTGCGTGATGGTATGTCCACCGGGCGAGCCGAGTGCTGCCCATGGCTGATTGTCTTTCATGATGATGACAGGGCAATCTCCTGAAAGTTTGTGATGACCGGGTTTCGCGTCCATGGGATTGCCTTTTGGTTCATAAGTGCAGTAAGCGAGGGAGTTGTTCAACCAAATACCGGTGCCCTCTGGCATGATCCGGCTGCCGAAGAGATTTCCAAGTGTCTGTGTCGCACTTACCAGGTTCCCTTCGCTGTCGGCAATGACAAAGTGTGTGGTGTTCATGCTGTTGGCGCTGGCGAACGGAAGTTTGTACTCAGTTGCTTCCTTCATATTCAGTTGTGAAGCTAACGCAGATAAATATGGTTGAGAGAAAATACTATCTCCGGGAAACGGATCCAGTTCAGGATCGACAGAGTAAAGTAATCTGCTGGAATAGGAGGCCTTCGCGATTTCAGCAAGTAGGTGAAGATAGTTTGCGCTGCCGGGCTTGTATTGTGTGTTATTGAACTGCTCCTTCAGACCAAGGAAGGTGAAAGCAGCAAATGCGTTGGAAGGTGGTGATGCCGTGTATACATCGTATCCTTTATAAGTGTACTTTATCGGTTCCCACCATTCAGCTGTGTCGTTCACCAGGTCAACCTTTCGCAGGAATCCATCTCGCTGTTGCATAGCATCATCTATCGCATCGGCAATGGCTCCTTCATAGAAAGGCTCCACACCTGATGATGCAATTTGCCCGAATGTATTCGCGAGATCTTTTTGAACCAATTGATCTCCTTCGGCCAATAGTTTTCCGGATGGGGCATAGAAACCTTTTGTATAGTCGGTGAAGTCCGGAGCGGACATCTCGATAAATCTTGCCAACAGTGGATACACTTCAAAACCATTTTCTGCATGTTCGATAGCGCGGTCAAACAATGAAGTCCACTCCAAAGATCCGTATTCTTTATGCATGGCTTTCCACGCGTGGAGGTTGGAAGGAGTAGACACTGCTTTCGCACCGGTACGATTTTCCATGAAGTTGGGTGTTGGTGCCCTCATCAAATCAGAGTTGGTGCCCACAGGTATGCGGCCGGATGAATTGAGGTAGCGCACCTGATTCTTCTTGGCATCATAAATCAGGATGGTGCCATAGCCACCAATACCAGACATCATGGGTTCGGTCACGTTGAGGGTGGAGGCCACCGCAATGAATGCATCAAATGCATTACCGCCTTTTGCTAAAACCTCTAGTCCTGCCTGTGTGGCAAGAGGGTGGGCAGCACTTACGAATCCCTTGGGAGGTTCGGCTTGTTTCTCTGTTGGTTGACAGGCGTGTAGCGTGAGTAGAACAAAGACAAGTGTTGCGTAGAAGTACTTCACAGGTTAGAGATATTGATTGCGGCCTTTAAGTTAATGATTGTAATTCAAAGTGCAGATGACACTTTCCTAATGGGTTATTTGGTGTGACTTATTGATAAGCCGGTGATTAATATGGCATTAGACTTGTACCACGTTGAACGAAACAAAAGCTAATGAGCAATGAAGATCCTCTCGATTTTTGGCCTTACACTGTCTGCCCTTGTATTCCAGTCTGACTTTCTTACAGAACAAAAGAAATTTGGCAAGGTACGGACTGCGATCAGTGAAAAGCAGGCGTTAGTTGAACAGCGATTGCGGGGGAATAACCTTTCGCTCAATGAACTGAATATTTTACTGGTTGCCTACAAGGATGATGACGTGCTGGAAGTTTATGGGAAGTCGAAACAGGAGACCAGCTACCGGAAGATTGCTTCATTTGAGATTTGTACTCGTTCCGGACAACTCGGTCCTAAAAGAAGGCAAGGTGACGGGCAGGTTCCTGAGGGGTTCTATTATATCGATCGGTTTAATCCCAACAGTAGTTTCTACTTGTCTCTGGGTATCAACTATCCCAACCTGGCTGATATGAGAAAAAGCAAGGCATCAGACCTGGGCGGAGATATCTTCATTCACGGGTCTTGCGTCACTGTTGGGTGCATCCCCATGACCGATGAGGTGATCAAAGAAGTGTATGTAATGGCGGTCCACGCCAAAAACAATGGACAGAACAAAATACCAGTTTATGTTTTCCCTTTCCGGATGTCGGATGCCAATATGGTGACTTACAAAACGCGGCATAAGGATGACGCTGAGTTATTGTCTTTCTGGAGTAATCTAAAAGTTGGTTATGATAAATTTGTGTCTGACAAAAGGGAGGTGAGCGTGGAGGTGACACAGCGTGGAGACTATACTTTCTGAGAGGTTGATTTACAAAAGATATTTTTTTTTACATTCATCGCTTGAAAAATTAATCGATGGGAAACAGCTCAAACAACGAAAGGGTTTTCAAGATGGCATTTGCCAGTGTGTACCCACACTATGTGACCAAAGCCGAGAAAAAAGGAAGGACAAAAGATGAGGTGGATACAGTTATCCGATGGCTTACTGGTTATACGCAGAAAGCGTTGGAACAACATATCGAGAAGAAGACCAATTTTGAGGATTTCTTTGCGAGAGCAAAACTGAATCCCAATGCGTCACTGATTACAGGTGTTATCTGTGGGTATCGTGTCGAAGAAATGGAGGATAAGCTGATGCAGAAGATCAGGTATATGGATAAATTGGTTGACGAGTTAGCGAAGGGGAGAGCAATGGAGAAGATTTTGAGGAAATAGAAAAGAGTTATCATGAGTGGGCAGCAAACTGCGATTCGCACCACGTATTTTAGCCTAATAAGTAATACCAGTCTGGCCCTCATCAAAGGACTTGCTGGTGTGTTCGGACATTCGTACGCTCTTATTGCTGACGCCATTGAGTCGACCACTGACATTTTCGCGTCTCTTCTGGTATTATTCGGGTTGACATATGCAAAAAGGCCGGCAGATGATAATCACCCATATGGCCATGGTAAAATAGAGCCTCTGATTACGTTCATAGTCGTTGCGTTTCTGGTCACCTCGGCAACGATCATTGCTTATAAGAGCATCCTCAATATTCAAACACCGCATGTGGCTCCTGAATCGTGGACGCTGGTTGTATTGGGTTGCATTATAGTCTGGAAGGAAGCTTCCTTTCAGATTGTGATAAGAAAGTCTAAAGAGACCAATAGTTCATCACTAAGGGCTGACGCCTGGCATCACAGGAGTGATGCGATTACTTCTGTGATGGCATTCATTGGAATATCTGTCTCGCTGATATTCGGTG
The DNA here is from genome assembly GCA_050185175.1 of Cyclobacteriaceae bacterium. Lineage (GTDB taxonomy): Bacteria > Bacteroidota > Bacteroidia > Cytophagales > Cyclobacteriaceae > ELB16-189. The sequence continues at coordinate 16,154 of JBFWZR010000016.1, read as the reverse complement.
AGGGGTTTGAGGCGGCTGATGACTGGGCTGCATTGCTTGCCTCAGGTTTCATTATTTACAACAGTTATTTGATTTTCAGACCTGCATTGGGGGAAATCATGGACGAACACGTTTACGATGATCTGGTGGATGAGATCAGGAAAAAATCTATTGAGGTGAGGGGTGTGGTAGCAACAGAGAAGTGTTTTATACGCAAAGCAGGCATGAAATACCACGTGGACTTACATGCAATTGTTGATGGCAGTATTTCCGTGAGAGAAGGACATGAAATTGCGCATAAGTTGAAAGACTATTTAAGAATGGAAATCGAAAACCTTGGGCACGTGCTAATCCACATAGAGCCAGCACGGATGGAATCATGACATAACGTATCGTTAGATGAAAAAGAGAATAAGTATTATTGAGATGGCGCCAATCACCAAATCAACCAACGCCATTTTTTCTTTAAACCGTTTTAAACTCATGTCTTAAAAATAAAGATTTAACCATGAAATTTGAAAAGTCCAATCCAATCCTGTACTCGACTGATGTCAAGAGGAGTCTGAAGTACTACACCGAAATACTTGGTTTTGACGATTGTTGGGAGTGGGGAGATCCTACAGACTTCGGTGGCATTGTGAAAGATGATGTGGAGTTATTCTTTTGTCTCAATGATCAGGGACACCCAGGCACCTGGGTTGCCATCATGCTCAATGATGTTGATGCTTATTATGAGCAGATAAAGGCCAGGGGTGCAAAGGTTATTTCGCCACCGGCAGACAGGGAATGGAATATCCGTGAGATGCTGGTGCAGGATCCAGATGGTCATGTGATTCGCTTCGGACACCGGATCAACTGCCACTAGAGTTTATATATTTATCATTCATAATTAAGCATTAATCATTATCGCAGATGGTTTACATGATACTGATAGCCGGTCCTTATCGGTCGGGCACCAACGATGATCCGAAGTTGATTCAAAAGAACGTGGATGCTATGAATGAGATGGCGCTGGCTGTCTATCGCCAAGGTCACTTGCCGGTGTTGGGTGAGTGGTTTGCCTTGCCGCTGATTGAAACTGCTGGTTCAAAAGTGATGGGCGATGATGTGTGGAATGAATTATTTCATCCTGTTGCGATTCGGTTGATCAGCAAGTGTGATATTATCTTCAGAATTGGTGGTCCTTCTTCTGGTGCCGATGAGATGGTGAGGGTAGGGAAAGAGCATGGAAAGAAGATCGTATACAGTTTGGATGAGATTGCGTAGTGGACCAGACGTCACTTGACAAAGATAAATGGAGTGACCGCAGGTGATTCAGCTTCGAATAAAAGTTCTCCTTTTAGTGAGTACACTCTTGGTCCGCCTGAGACAATTACATTTAGCTTTTCATCGTATACGATAGGATCAGTAATGGTGATAGGAACCTTTGTTACGAATTCACTTTTATTTTCTTTGAGGTTGTAAGTTAGGAGGAAGTACGGTCTGAGTGATGGTTGTGCCGCTGGAGCCAACCAATAAATCAATCCATCGGAACTATTGTAGAAAAGCGGATCATCTCCAATAGGTAATCTATCAATTTCAGTCGTTACGCTAAGGGTACTTGTGTTAATATAATGGAATTTATCGTCTTCCATTGCCACGAGTTGATTGTCAATTTCCACAAACTGCCAGCAATTATCTTCAAACGGGAAAGTCTTAATGACGTTCTTGGTGGATATATCCAGAACATAGACTAATCGATCGCCATCGTCTTTGCGAACGCTGCAAAAGAGCTTATTCTCCGCAATTGCGACATCATATATGTTTCTTATATAGTCTTCTTGAACAATGCTGTCTGTAAGTATGAGATTCTGATCGTAGAACAAAAAAGTCATTATTCGCTCATCGAAGTTAAATCCACAGGCAATTAGTTTATCCTGATAGGGAATTGTTTTGAAGCCATTCAACCACAGCGGTACTGAGTGTGTTTGAACTTTATTTTCTATGTCAATTTTATAGAGAGAGGAGATAAAAAGAGATGGGTGCAAAAGTGTGGACGTAAAGAATAGGTTTCCTTCCTGGTAACAAGCATCGGTAATTGTGGGAGGGCTTGGGGTCAACTCAACCACGTCCTCCACGTAAGTCATTGTTGCCGAATTAAATTCGGATATAATTCCCTTTCGAATTCCAGCTTCATTGATATTTCGAATGACAATATATTCTGAAGATTCGGCTTCAGGGTCGTTATCCTGGCAGGAGATTAGAATGGTTGAGAAAAGAAGAAGTGTAGCGAGAACTTTCATTTAGATATTTCATATAAATATCTGCAACAGCTACCTAAAAAGTAAACCTCTTGGAATTTTATTCCTTATGGTTCAAATCGCTCTCTATTTGCAACGAGGTATCAATAGGCGCATCTTTTATATTTTCTGATCAACTTCTTACGGCTCTTGGCGTTTGAATGAGAGAAATATCTGAGGAAATGAAGCTATATACTTACTTGCCTACCACGCTCACGCCTTTCTTCGAAGAAGAGCTAGCAGATTATTCGGTTGCGTACGGTAAGGGAAACCTGGCACTGGCATGGAGACACCTTGAACGGGCACACATCATTGGTCAGCGTTACCCTTTTGCCCATAGTTATGTCCATTGGAAGATGTTGCAATTTGGATTTCGGATAAAAAGCACGAAAGAAGTGCTCGGTCAAATCCCAAGACTATTGGTCGGGGGTGTCAAATCATTTGTCGGCAAAGTACCGGTAGGGAATCCTGGAGGAGCGAATGTGCCTGCTTTAAAATCATTTTCGATTGAAGGCGATATTCAAAAGATTTTTGAAAGGGCGGGAGTAAGTTGACTTTATTTCTTAATCAGCAATTGAGTTTCCGATTTGCTACTTGTTGTCACTCGGATTATATAAACACCGTTTGGTAGTGGTGACAAGTCCGTTTCGGCATTTGTGTCTTCCGATTTAATATTGATCACTATTTGGCCCACCTGATTGATAAGTTGGATACTAATTGGAGCGGAACTGGTTGAGATACTCAACAGGTTTGAAACAGGGTTAGGATAGAAAGTAAATAATGGTTCGGGGCGTGGAGCAAGGCCAGTTACAATGTTGGCGCTTGCCGTTGAAGTACCAGAGTATCCATCCGCATTAAATGCACTTATTCGATAGTAATAGGTATGGCCGCTCTTGAGATCTGTGTCAATAAATTCAGTCGCGTTCACTCTTGTTGACATCAGGTCTTCATATTCTAACTCGTTGTCTCTCGCTCTTTCGATCAGAAACCCATGTTCGCTCGATGAGTTGTCGGTCCAGATAAGCTTAATATCTTTCTCTTCAACGAGGTTCGCAGAAAAATTGGATGGGGCATCCGGTGGGAGTGATCCTCCGGATTTTAAGTACACATATCGTGATGCTCCTTTGGCGTTTACAGCTCTAATCCGGTAGTTGGCAGCCTCAGTTTGTTGAGAAACACTATCGATTACCGCGTCAATATTGGCCACTGTAGCTGTGACTTCCACGAAAGCATCCTCGGGAGTTTCAAGTATCTCGATTTCATAGGCGTCTTCGCTGTCGGTTACATCTTGCCAACCGAGATCCACCATACTCTCACCTTCGCTAATCACTCTAAATTCAGCGGGTGGCTTTGGTGTAGCCATGTCGTTTTTGTCCAGTTTCAGTTTGCCGAGCCCGATTACTTTTTTTCCATCTTCAAATGTCAATTTGCCTCCCAGATACAAATTGGATCCATAGTATTTCATTTGCTGAATATTACTGGCAGTGGATAACAGCGGCTTGGGTGTGCTAAAGCCTGAACCTTCTTTGTCGAGAATAATAAATCCACCGACCGGATTGCCATTGAAAGTTTTAAAATTCCCTCCAATGGCGAGCTGTTGCGTAGGAAGTATAGATACCAGTGAAACACTGCTAAAAAAGGACGGTTGCAGATCACCCGGATTGAACGTTAAGTCGAGCTTGCCTGATGGGGTAAATCGCTTAATTATCAGTCCATCCAAAAAGGAACCCCCAACATATATTCTGTCTTGTGCATCGATGGTCATGCTTGCTGGATTCTCCAGTTGAGGTTTGAAAGTTGTGTCGGTAGTTCCATCTGGATTCAACCGAATCATCCATCTGAGTCCCTCTGGGTACTGAAAGGTTCCGATGGCAACGATTCGGCCATCCGATTGTATCTCAAAATCCTGAATATCAGAAATGGGCGGAAGATCGTTGAATGTCTGTTTGATGTTACCCTTGTAGTCGAGAATGACAAAACATTTACTGGGTACTCCATTAAAGTTGTCAAAGTTGCCACCGAGTAGGATTTCCGTGCCGCGAAATCTGATTCGATTGGCCAGGAAGTTGGTCACGAAATTAGCTTCAAACAATTCGTCCAGTGATCCGTCTGCGTTGAGCCTTATTAGGTTGGTAAATCCGTCTTGTAATTGAAGGAACCCACTGACCAGGATTTTATTATTGCTCACCTCCAGCGATATGATTTGAGTTCCATCTAGAAATGGTGGATTGAAGGTGGGGTCCACTGATCCATCCGGTTTGAACTTAAAGAAGCGACCTTGCTGATCGCCAACCGTTTTGAAGCTAAACTCATAGCCACCGAGTAAGATATCTCCATTGGGCAACAGCGCCAGCGTGTTCCTTGATGATTGAGGCGCACTAAAGATATTTGGATCGAATTGCTCATTCACCGCCATGGGTTCGTCCAACAACATAAGAGATGGAAGGTCAAACCCGTTGTCAAAACCAAACCATCGTGACACGAGTAGTTTATGATCACTGGTTTCCATTACGTCTAGAATTGACCCGAAAAAATTGGTTATGACCGGTTCGTAGCTTGTTGCATTTGCATCAAAGAGGTGCACCACTCCATCATTACCACCAGTCATTATTTTTCCGTCACTTAATTCGGTGATAGACAACGTAAAGTCCGGCCCGGGAAATGATTGAATAAAATTCCCCAGTGCGTCTACTTTAATCAACCCGGTTGCATTCTGTGATCCATACTTTTTAAATCCCCCGCCAATCATGATGGCACCATCACTTAGTGCGGTTACGGCAAATATTTGGCCATCAGTGGCAATGAATTTCTGGAATGCGGTATCTGTGGTTCCGTTTGCGTTGAGGCGTTGAATTGCCTGCGAATCTTGAATGTAGATTTTGTCATCGGGGCCGATACTTAAGCTTGCTACTGCATTGATCGACAATGTGGGTTTTATGAAATTGTTGTCACGCTGCCCATCGGGCAACAGCCTAATGAGAGTGTTGGCGCTTACGAAAACGTCCATTGCAGTTGACAAAATTATTTTCTCGTCTGACTGGATGCCAATCGCCCTGATAACTTCAGTGACATCGTGAGCGAAACCCTCATCCAAGGTTCCATCTGAGTAGAGCCTGGCCAATTGGTGTATTTCTTGGTCATTGACTCGATTGAACTGTCCGTATATCAGTATTTTGCCGTCTTTTAAGGAAAAAACTTTTTCGATAGGTTGATCGGTGAATACCTTATTAAAACCAGATGCCAAGTCACCCTGCCTGGTTAGCTTAAGAAGTGCACCAGATTCTGAGTTTTCGAGGTAATCAAACGTGCCTGCGACTAGGATTTCGCCACCTTGGGTTTCGTCAATTGAGGTTATCCATCCGAGTCCCTTGAGTTTTGGGCCGAATGACTCATCAAAACGCTGGGCGAGACAGGTGAGTGGGAGGCAACAAATCAGTAGTATTTGTGAAAATGGTATGGTTGATGCCATGAGTTCTAAGATAACTCAAAAATCCTATCGTAAATGTAGAAAATAGGAAAAAGGTAACAACTACCTGACGAATATATTTGATGTATTAGATGGGGCTGAAATGGACTTCAACACTTTTCCATCCTTCCCGAATAGTGACAGACCTCCCGTAGCGATGACCTCAGCATTTGCATCGAATAAAATTGGTGTAGATATGGAGACATTTGGATCCGAGATTCGTTCGAATTGTTGGTTGCTCAAATTGTATTGATAAAGACTGTTGGCGATGGTAGTTGGTTGTGCGTTTGGATGAACGATATAGAGAAGATTGTCAGCTGAATTAAAAGTCATTGCATCAGCTCCAAAACCCCACGCTGTGGTGGGGGATGGTGTCAGAGTCTGGGTATCTGTTACGAAGTAACTATCATTTTCCGCCACTAGCAGCTGGGTATTTGCAAGTTTGATCATTTGACGACATGCAGTTGTGAGTGCTATTGGACTTAAGAAAGTTTTACTAGATAGGTCCAGAATATGAATCGATGGCCCAACATTTTTTACCAGCACGCCACAAAAAAGTTTATTGTCAAGCAAAATAGCTGCGTTGACCTGGAGTATATCAACATCGACCAGACTGTCCAAAAGGGTTAGGTTCTTGTTGTAGATTTTGATATTCAGGAATTCGTCATCGGACGCGAAGCCAGCTGGCCTGCTGCACAGAATTACACCGTCTGTATATGGTATTAGAAAGCCTGTGGGGCCCCAGGCCAAAGTTTTGTGGTTTTGGGTTTTCTCATCGACAGCAATAGCCCTGATCGTTGGAGGATAGGATGTTTGAAGATAGAGTGAATTATCCAAATAAGCGGAGGCCAGAATATTCACTGTGGATGTTTCTCCAAAATCGATCAGTTTTTCTGTCAGTTTCTCGGTGGCCGCATCGTAAAGTGATATATTACCATTTCCACTAAGTTGATTGATCAGGATGTACTTTGATCCAGTTGGGGTCGGTTCAGGTTCTGGCTCTGGCATAGGTTCAGGGTCATCATCTCCGGGCGCGACTGGGGAGGGATTATTAGGATTGGGAGTAGGTGAGGGTTCTTCACTACCACATGATATGAGCGCCATGGTGACACACAAAACAAGCAACAGCCTTTTCATTAGGATTCATTTTCCGCAAATATCGGATTGGAATCAACTGAAAAGATAAACCCTATTATTTTTATTTTCGTGACTCGACTTAAAGTCCTTTTATTTAAATAAAGGCGTTTTTTAAGCTATTTTAAAATCACTAATCTTGATCTATGAAGTGGTTAGTTGTTGTGGCATTGGTGGTTTCTGCCGCCCTGGTGATTATTCGGTGTGGCTCTCAGGGTTCTGAAGAATCAACAGATCCAACCTCCGGCAACCCTCTTTTCGAAGACTGGTATGCCGACCCGGAGGGCGCGATACTAAATGGTACCTACTGGATATTCCCAACCTATTCGGCTGCGTACGATCAGCAAGTGCTTCTGGATGCCTTTTCTTCTAAGGATTTGATCAAATGGGAAAAGCATTCCCACGTTATCGACACTAGTGTTATCAAATGGGCGAAACAAGCCATATGGGCGCCCGCTATAATTGAGAAAAGCGATCGTTACTTTCTATTCTTTTCTGCCAATGATGTTCAGCAACCGGGTGGTCCATACTGGGATGAGACCAATACCATTAATCACTACGGTGGGATTGGCGTAGCCGTTGCTGATGACCCTGCGGGGCCTTATACAGACTTACTTGGCAAACCCCTGATTTCTGAGTTCCACAATGGAGCGCAACCCATTGACCAGTTTGTATTCAAGGACGCTGATTCAACTTACTACATGTTTTATGGCGGTTGGAGTCATTGTAATGTCGCGAAGTTGAATGAGGACTTCACTGGTTTTATTCCATGGCAAGATGGAACCACGTTTAAGGAGATCACACCCGAAGGTTATGTGGAAGGTCCATTCATGTTTGTTAAAGATGGGAAGTATTATTTTATGTGGTCGGAGGGCGGATGGACAAACGACACCTACAAAGTGGCATATGCAATGGCTGATTCAGTAACGGGTCCCTTTACAAAAGTGGGGACCATCTTACAGAGTGATGAAGGTATTGCCACAGGAGCGGGCCACCATTCAGTTATGCATTCACCAGATGACTCATGGTATATCGTGTATCATCGCAGACCTATACCCAATGAAGGCCGTGATCACCGCGTCACCTGCATTGACAGGCTTTACTTCAATGAAGACGGAACGATTCAGCCCGTGAAGATGACGTTTGAAGGTGTGGTAAAAAATGAGTTGCCTTCAGGCGCTAACCATTAGTCTCCGTTGGATTTGCCGCAATTACGGCATGACTATTGGAATACCATCACAGATTCCGGAACGTTGTATATTCTAAAATCATGTTAATCATGGGAAGGTTGGTAATTGGTTTGTTTCTGATACTTCTGGGTGCTCAACAGGCTTTCGCACAGTTGCCAGAGCGCAGTGTCATTGAACAACTGGTCTCAGAGAGTTATGTTGGTCCGGTTTACGCCCGCACTGATATCAATGCAATGAGACGTGGCTTTCATGAAAACTTCACCCATTACATACTTGAAGATGGGAAGCTGATCACTCAAAATCTGGATGACTGGATCAAGGAGATTGAAGAAGCCCGCAAAGAGAAGCGATCGAGGTCAACTTTTGAATGGCTTTATGAACTTATTGATGTGGAGGACCAAACTGCTTTGGTCAAGTTGAGAATAGCCGAAAATGGTCAGATACGGTTTGTGGATTACCTGACCTTGTACAAGTTTCCCCGTGAAGGTTGGAAGATTATTACCAAACAATATAGCACATATAACTGATGGCGGACTCGGCATGTTTGGCAATGATGGCACTCGTAGTTAGCGACTATGACGAGGCCATTTCATATTACACTACTAAGCTTGGTTTTAGATTGTTGGAGGATACGGTGATGAGTGACACCAAGCGCTGGGTAGTTGTTTCACCGAGGGGAGGAGGCTGCAAGTTACTTTTGGCCAAAGCAGCTAATGAAGTGCAACGAGACCGGATTGGAAACCAAACCGGTGGGAGAGTTTTCCTATTTCTTCATGTAGAAGACTTTGATGAATACTTTTCTGCGTTGGTGAAGAATGATGTAAAGATTATTCGTCCACCTTCAGTGGAGGCATACGGAAAAGTCGCGGTGTTTGAAGATTTGTATGGCAACCTCTGGGATCTGATACAACCAAATTCGAACTAGTCCCAAATTCTTTTCAAGGTGTAGTTCGTTCCGGAAACTGTGTTGTTTGACTCCTGCATAAATTTCACCTCAGTTAAGGGCGAGCTTGGAAAAAATAGGGAGGTCATCGTGAGTGCGCCATCGTCTACAAACAGTTCAACAGAACCAACATCCACGATCAGTTGAAGTTTCATTCTTGAAGTCGTCTTAACAAAAGGGCCTTCCTGAATTCCACCAAACTTTTCTGAGAAGCTATTATCTCCAGAGCTATCGCGATTGATAGTGAATTGCTTGCTGTCTGGATCGTAAGCAACGATGAGTTGTTGCCCTTGTTCATTCGATAGGATAATCTTGAAAGGTTCAACTTGAGTTTTGGCTTCAATGTTTAAATCTAATTCGAACAAGGTTTCGCTGCCCGGATTAAGTTCAATCTCGCTGTCGCTGGATGAAATGATCCTTGTTTCTTTGGCACGCAGTTGCTCCACTTCAACAACTGGCCTCGAGCTTACCAGATATTCATTCCCAACCTTTTCCAATGAAAGCGTACGCGGCACCGTCATAGCACTTCTCCATGGATCGGTAGGAACCAGGTTTCCATAGTCCCAGTTGCTCATCCAACCGATGAATATGCGCCTGCCATCAGCTACGTTAGACCACGTAACGCCAGCGTAATTATCGCGACCATAGTCTAACCATCTGATGTTCGTATCAATTGGTGTAAACACCGAACCATCAAAATCTCCGATAAAGTATTGTGTAGCACTGCCACCATTGGGTCCACCGGGATTAATACTCACCAGCAGTATCCATTTGTCGTCAAGAAGAAAGAGATCAGGGCATTCCCACACGCCTCCGTGCGCACCGAGTTCAGCGCCAAAGTCGCTTTCAAATTTCCAGTTTTTAAAATCCGTGGATGAATAGAAACTGATATGATCTTTAACAGCAAGCGACATCACCCACTTTTGCTGCGACTCAAGCCAAAATACTTTTGGATCTCTGAAGTCGCGAATGCCTGGGTTAGGTAAAACCGGATTACCATCGTACTTACTCCATGTCCGTCCATTGTCAACACTATAAGCGATACCCTGCGTTTGGAAAACAATACTTCCCTGTTTTTCCATGTCAGGTTGGTGGTACGTATAGATTGCCACCAGTGGTGCTTGGCCGTCTTTTCCGAAACCTGAAGTGTTATTGGTATCAACCACAGCACTTCCAGAGAAGATATAACCCAGAGAATCTGGGAATAGGGCAATCGGGAGATGTTCCCAGTGCACCAGGTCTTTTGACACTGCGTGGCCCCAGTGCATTGGTCCCCAAACTGTACTGTCCGGGTAATACTGATAAAACATGTGATATTCACCATTGTGATATACCAGACCGTTAGGATCGTTCATCCAGCTGGTGGCAGGTGAAAAGTGAAATTGCAGCCGGTGTTTTTCCCTATAATTCTCTTTTTGGCTTGGCATATTTTCTTTCGGACTCAAACAGCCCGCAATAATCGTAATAAGAATTGAGAAACAAATGAATCGTCTTATCATGTCAATTCCTTAGCTAGTTCCTCGAGTGATTTTCCCTTGGTTTCCGGCATCATCTTCCAGACAAAGAGAAGTTGAAGCACCATCATAAAGGCGAAGAAGGCAAATACTGGCCAGGGATTATCTCCAAAGATGCCTTCCTTTCGATCGATAAATAGGGGGGTTAAAAGCGTAATCAACGCAGCAAATACCCAATGTGTACCCGTTCCCAGCGACTGACCATAAGCACGCACCTGGTTGGGAAAGACTTCAGAAATAAAAACCCATATGACGGCTCCTTGCCCCACAGCGTGAGAAGCAATGAACAGCAGGATGAATGCGAGCAGATAACCAGGCTCGATTCCTATATAGAAAGCATAGGCAGTCAGCGTCAAGCTTATGATGTAGCCAACAGATCCAATGAACATCAGTGCCCTTCGTCCAATGCGATCGATCAGGTATAAACCCGCGAATGTAAAAATCATGTTGATGCCTCCGATGGAAATGGAGTTGAACAACGAATCTTTGGCAGCGAGCCCCGCCATCTCCAGAAGTTCAGGGGCATAGTATAGAATGAAGTTGATTCCTGAAAGCTGGTTGAAGAATGCGATAAGAAATGCAAGCGTGATGGGTTTGGAATACTTGCCTGAAAGGAATCCAGTCCTCTCGGCTTGTGGTTGAATGTCATTTTCAATCTCATTCATCCTCTGTTCTGCAGTAGCTGGATCAATTTGTTTCAGGATAGCCAACGCGCCTTCACGGTCTTGTTTTTTCAGATAAAGCCAGCGCGGACTCTTCGACACGCCAAGGATAAGGATACAGTAAAAGAAAGCCGGGATACCTTCTACGCCCAGCATCCAGCGCCAGTCATTACTTCCTCCAACGCCAACAAGCAGGTAGTTAGATATAAATGCAATCAGAATACCGAACACGATCATGAACTGGTACAGGGCGACAAACTTTCCTCTGTTCTTTGAAGATGTGATTTCAGAGATATAGGTGGGAGCAGCTACGGAAGATGCACCTACACCCACACCACCAATGAATCTAAAGAATGAGAATGTGAAGGGATCGGGGGCGACTGCAGAGCCAACGGCTGATACGAAGTAAAGTACGCCAATCCAAAACAACGTCTTTTTACGGCCCCATACATCGGTAGGAATACCTCCGAACAGCGCTCCGAAAACAGTACCCCATAAAGCCATCGACATGATAAATGTGCCATGGAAAAATGGGGTAGTATTCCAAAGTTGCTTGATGGGAAGGTTTGCCCCGGAGATTACTACTGTATCGAAGCCGAACAGGAATCCGGCAAGCGCTACGGTCAGTGACCAGCGTATTATCCTATTGTTCATCCTTCCAAGATATTACAATTTTTGACACCTGCGGTTGGTCTAGGCCCATGGCCACGACCTAAAGTTCCAGTTGAGGTAGCGTAATATTCATTTGTTTTTACTGAAGAAATTGCAGCGCAATCGTTGGCGGAGGCTAGTCTTTTTTCTTGAGTGGTTTCTGAAATAGTTGAGGAAAGAAATTGGAAATTCACTTAAACCACCCTCTCGGTTCAGTTGAGGCTTGATCGGTTTACTGACTCCGAAATATTGGCCTGATCTGGGCTTTCTAAACTGCTGCGCTCACTAATGTAATATCCGGAAAATAAGCGGTCGAATTTGTTTGACCGGGAGTGTGACCTTTGATCAAAAATTTAAACACTTCTCAACCCATGTCATCTAGTCACTTAGTTCGCTTTCTTTCAGCAACCCTTAGCAGAGGATTGTTTCTTCTGATATTTGTTACCCTGATCTCCTCTTCGTGTGCTTCACCCAACTTTTGGGGAGCATCTGCCACCGCATACGGACTGAAGGCGCAGAATCGATACATCAAAAACCAGAAAGGCCACAATCCCAGCAGAAGATTTCACTCAAGCAGTCAGCCTACCTTTGGGGCGCAAGACGTTTCTCGCAAGTAGTTGACGGCAGCGCAATTTTAGATTTTAGCTAAAACCATATATCTTCCTTTTTTCAACAGGATTAAAGGAAGATTTGTATGGAGAGAGTTCAACTGGGGCAACTGGAACTGTCGAGGCTGGTAATGGGTCATTGGCGGCTGGCTGAATGGAATCTGACCAGTCAAGAGTTGCTAACATTGACTGAAAAAACCATTGAGTTAGGTATTACATCCTTTGATCATGCCGATATCTACGGCAATTATTCCTGTGAGAGGTTGTTTGGAGACGCTCTTGCATTAGATAAAGGGCTAAGAGACAAGATTCAGATTATCACTAAGTGTGGGATCAAGTTAGTGTCGGACAAGTACCCCGAAAGGAAAGTTAAAGTATATGACTATTCTTTCGACCACATCATCTCTTCGGTAGACAATTCTCTAAGACATCTCGGCACCGATCGTATCGACTTATTGCTATTGCATCGACCGGCACCATTTTTTGACCCAGCAGAAGTTAGCCGAGCATTCACCAAGTTGAGAGCAGAGGGAAAGGTGTTACATTTTGGTGTTTCCAATTTCACTTCCATGCAATTCGGTATGTTGGCCGCCCACGTGAACATGCCGTTGGTGACAAACCAGGTAGAGATATCACCTTATTGCCTGGAGCATTTTGTAAACGGAAATATTGACTTCTTTCAGAAGGAAAATATCAAGCCGATGGCATGGTCGCCTTTGGCTGGGGGGCAGTTGCTGAAACCAACGGACGAAAAAGGTAAAAGGATATTAGCTGAGTTGAATGCTGTCGGAGAGGAACTTGGCGGATCGAGTGTTGATGAGGTAATTTTTGCATGGCTATTAAATCATCCGGCAGGTATTGTACCAATTCTTGGCACCAGTAAGCTTGGTAGGGTTGCATCAGCCACGAAGGCCTTGAAGTTGAAATTAAGTTTGGAGCAGTGGTATAGGATATATATTGCTTCAATGGGCTCGCAACTTCCATAGTGCCATTCTTCCGATCCAGGAAACCCAATGATGATTCTGACGTAAGCATGAAGTAGTTCTGCTACTAAACCTGCTCTCACGATGAATTGGATGACATTATTGGCCGCTGTGGGCGGTATCGCTGTTGCGCAAAGCATATTTCTAGGCGCGATCAACATGATCAACAGCCGTCAATCGGGACAAGCTAATTTTTACCTTGGACTGCTATTTCTGGCACTTGGTCTTCGAGTAGCCAAGTCATTGATTTATTACCATTGGACAGGCATGGCGATGGTAGGCATTTCGGTGGGAGGCGCAGGTTTGTGGACTGCAGCCCCCGCTTTGTTTCTTTACATCAAGAGTGTTGCAGGCAGGTCTATCAGTCGTTTTGAAAAATATGGACTGTTTGTTCCCGCCTTTGTTCTGTTGATTGCGGGTATCTCTGAGTTAGTATTTTATAGGGCGTGGATGGTTTACCTTACAGGTTCCATTGCACTGTTTTTTAGCCTTACCGCTTCAGTGTATCTTCTTGTGAAATGGAGAACCGTTGACAAAAATGGATGGTTGCGAATAGTATTGGCAGGAGTGTTTGTGATCACCTCAACATTTATCTATCAACTTTTTTCACCCAATCTGGAGATATATGCGATTGGTGCACTCATAGCTTCAGTGGTTCTGTACATAATCAATTTTAAGGGAATAGGTAGCAAAGTTGTTAGCACTTCGGTACAGCCCTCTAAAACTTCGCTTAGCAAAGACCAACTGGATAAGATCACCAACGATCTTCAGAAGGCGCTCTATGAAGGTCATGTATATCGTGAGCAGAAGCTGACGCTCGCCCGTCTTGCGGAACGTATTGATACTCCTCAATATCTTTTACGAAAAGTAATTCAACAAAATCACGGAAAGAACTTCAATGACTTTATCAACGAGTATCGCATCACTGAGATTTGTGAACGTCTGGAAAAGGATACTAAATATACCATTGAGGCAATTGCTAGCGAGGTGGGCTTCAGTAGCAACTCAACTTTTTATGAAGCCTTTCGCAAGGTGATGAATTGTACGCCAGCAGAATACAGAAAGAGACTTCAAAACGGAGACGCGGCCACCCGGAATACCGGGCTGCGATCTGTAACATCAGGTATGCCAGCATAGAATTTAATGGTTCCCGACTCCAGAATGTTGAAATCCGAAGGAGAGTTTGTTATACCTCTTCAGAAAAACAAAACGTAGGAGAGGATCGAGCGTTGATTCACTAAGTCAATCAACCTCACCAAATGTTAAAAAGTTTACTGCTCACCAGTTTCCGTGGTTTTAGAAAACATAGCTACTATACTATTGTAAATACATTAGGCCTTGGCATCGGTATGGCCTGCTTCATTCTGCTCATTCACTACATCTCTTTTGAGCGGAGTTACGATTCATTTCACAAGAATAGGAATGAAGTTTATCGAATAGCGAGTCGCAAGATTCAAAATGGAGTCGAGCAGAATCCGCGCGCGCAGGCACCAGTCATTTTGAAAGAGACTGTTTTGGCTGAAGTGCCGGAGGTTGAGTCCACTTTTCGAATCCACCCTTTGGATGCAAAGAAGGTCACTCTTAGAAGGGAAGTTGATGGCGAATACATCGATCAGGTGGAACACAATGTGTACCATGGTGAGTCTGATTTCTTTAGCGTTTTGGATTTTGAATTGGTTAAATCCACAGGGACCGATCTCTTAGACCGGCCATACACGGTTGTGCTTTCAGAATCGATGGCAAAGAAACTCTTTGGCGACATTGATCCCGTTGGAAAATCGATCAGAATAATTGAAGACTTCGATGATCTCTATCTGATCACCGGTGTGATGAAGGACTTACCGGTTAACACGCATTTTAACTTCAATCTCCTGATTTCATTTGAGACGTTTCGTGCGCAACATCCCAATTGGCGGTGGACTGCGTGGGATTGGGATTACTTCTTTACCTATGTGAAACTGAAAAAAGGTTCAGATCCCATCGAAGTTCAGGAGAAAATTCAGTCGGTAGCCAACCGAGTTGGCAAGCCACAATTTGATAGCAGAAATTATGAAATGCAGTTTACACTGCAGGGCTTGCCCTCTATTCATTTGAGTTCACATCTGGAAGGAGAGTTTGAAATAAACGGTGAAGGTACCTATCTGAACTACCTGTATGGTGCAGCGATTGCAATCCTGATACTAGCCTGGATCAACTTCATTAATCTATCAGTAGCCCGTACGATGCAACGTGCCTCCGAAATTGGAATCAGATCAAGCTTTGGTGCAAGCAAATGGCATCTTGCTTCGCAACTAGTTACAGAATCCCTGACGCTACATTTTATTGCAGCCTTTATTGGCATTACGCTTATCGTGCTGGGCATGGCTGTGCTTCCAGCGTGGTTGGGTATTAGCTTGGCGGTAGACCTGTTTGACTCCACTGTTGTTTGGAAGCTTTTGTTTTCAACATGGGCTATTGGCGCGATTATCACCATTGTTTATCCTATCATCCTTGCCTGGAGGTTTCAGCCGAGGAATATACTCCGTGGAAAGCTCGAGAGTTCAAAATATGGTGCCGGTCTTTGGCAATGGTTGGTCGTTACCCAATATTCTTTGTCGTTGATTTTGATAATCCTCACCATGGTGGTGAGTACCCAACTTGGCCATTTAAAAGAAAGGGACCTTGGGATTTCATTGTCACAAACTTTGAGCGTGTATACTCCAAACATCAGGGATCGCTCGTACTGGAATCAGGTGGATCAGGTAA
>JBFWZR010000015.1:0-55879 GCA_050185175.1 Cyclobacteriaceae bacterium | reverse complement strand
ATTTGACGGGTTTCCAAGGACGGTTGGTCAAGCCGAGGCACTTGATAAGTTCATGGCTGACAATGACACTGCTATTCACTTTGTTATTGCACTCGATGTAAACGAAAAGGAGCTTCGCGAAAGAATTGCAAAAAGAAGAACTGTTGAGAACCGTGCTGATGACGAAGAAGAGAAACTCAACAAAAGGGTAACGGAATATTTCAGTAAAACCATTCACGTGCTTCCCTTCTACGAGAAAGCAGGTCGGCTTAATACGGTGAATGGCGTTGGCAACATTGATGATATCTTCAATGAGGTTTGCGCCATTCTCGACAAGAAATAATTTTCAACAAGCTTATTATTTGTGTCGTCCCCTAACTTCATCGACTACGTCAAATTCAATTCACGGTCCGGAAAAGGGGGCGCAGGATTTCTTCACTTTCATCGTGATAAAAAAACAGCCAAAGGCGGGCCGGACGGTGGCGATGGTGGCCGAGGTGGCCATGTCATTCTGAGAGGCAATGCACAACTCTGGACATTGCTCCATCTTAAGTTTCGCAAACATGTGATTGCCGAAAACGGAAACCCGGGTGAAGAGCAAAACCGAACTGGAGCAGACGGAAAGGACGAGATCGTTGAAGTGCCTCTGGGGACTGTGGCAAAGCTTGCAGATAGTGAGCAGGTGATTTGTGAAATCAATGAAGATGGTCAGGAGGTAATCTTGACTCAAGGCGGACGGGGTGGAAAAGGAAATGCTTTCTTCGCTACCTCTACCAACCAGGCACCAACTCACATACAACCTGGTGAGGTGGGGATTGAACAGTGGATAGTTCTTGAACTAAAACTATTGGCAGATGTTGGGTTGGTGGGTTTTCCCAATGCCGGTAAGTCTACTCTGCTGTCTTCAATGTCTGCCGCCAAGCCCAAAATTGCCGACTACCCATTTACTACATTAACTCCAAACCTTGGCGTTGTTGCCTATCGCGATAACAAGTCGTTTGTGATGGCAGATATTCCAGGTATTATTGAAGGTGCAGCGGAAGGACGAGGTTTGGGTATTCGATTTTTAAAGCACATCGAAAGAAATTCACTTTTGCTTTTTCTTGTGCCAGCAGATGCGAAGGACATCAAAAAAGAATACAACATTCTGCTAGGCGAGCTAAAAAAATACAATCCAGAACTTCTGGATAAAAAGAGAATCCTTGCCATCTCAAAATCTGATCTTCTGGATCAGGAGTTGAAAGATGAAATGATGCGCGAACTCCCAACTGACCTGCCAACGCTATTCATCTCTGGTGTTTCCACCGAAGGACTTACAGAGCTGAAAGATTTGATCTGGCAGCATCTGCATTAAGATCAGTGTGTGCCAGAATGACACAATTCTGATTATTGGCAAAATTGTTGTCTTTTTGCAGTCGTTTTAAAGCTTTTATAATGGAAAAGAACGTTCAGCAAGAGCAGGAAACCGTGAAAAACGAAGAGCAAAGCGAGGATTTAGCACCAGCCGAAAAGGCCGAAAAAGAAGGGCAGGGAACCTCGGAGCAATCGGAAGAGCAAAAGATCGATCCATTCAAGAAACTTCAGGACGATTTGTCAGAAGCAAAAGACAAATACGTTCGACTATATGCTGAGTTTGAAAACCACAGGCGCAGGACAGCAAAGGAGAAGTTGGAGATGATTCAAAGTGCCAATGAAAGGCTGATCGTTGAGCTACTTCCTGTAATTGATGATTTTGAAAGAGCTGAAAAGGCAAATGCTTCCAAAGAAGAAAAGGAGGTAGAGGGCTTCAAATTGATTCAATCCAAACTCAAAAAAATTATTGAGCAATCGGGAGTAAAGCCCATGGAGACCCCCGTTGAAGCTGAATTCAATCCCGACCTACACGAGGCAGTAACTCAAATCCCCGCTCCGGAAGAAAAACTAAAAGGTAAAATTGTTGACACGATAGAAAAAGGTTACTTACTCAACGATAAAGTAATCCGCTACGCCAAAGTTGTCATCGGCAATTAAATACCCTTACAAAACTACTACCGATGTCAACCAAGAGAGACTATTACGAGATACTGGGCGTAGGCAAGTCTGCCACCGCAGAAGAGATCAAAAAAGCTTACAGGAAAGTAGCTATTCAATTTCATCCTGATAAAAATCCGGGCGATAAAGAAGCGGAAGAAAAATTCAAGGAAGCCGCAGAAGCCTACGAAGTACTTAGCGATCAGGAAAAGCGCGCTCAATATGATCGCTTTGGACACTCTCGCCCAGGTGGAAGAGGATTTAGTAGTCATGAAATGAACATGGAAGATATCTTCAGTCAGTTTGGAGATATTTTCGGAGGCGGCAGTCCTTTCGATAGTTTTTTTGGTGGAGGCGGTTCACGCTCAAGGCAACGAAAAGGTTCTAACCTAAGAATCAAACTGAAGTTGACTTTGGAAGAAGTAGCGAACGGTGTCGAGAAAAAAATAAAAGTGCATCGCCTTGTTAAGGCTGACGGTGTAACTTTCAAGAGTTGTCAGACTTGCGGGGGCACAGGCCAGGTAAGAAAAGTGGTCAACACCATGCTTGGGCAAATGGTATCGACAACCACATGTCCAACTTGCGGTGGCGCAGGACAGATGGTAGACCAGCGACCTCCAGGTGTCGACAGCTCCGGCCTTCAATCCAAAGAAGAACAAATTAGCATTAAGATTCCGGCTGGTGTGGCCGATGGCATGCAGCTTTCCATGTCTGGGAAAGGAAACGATGCGCCTGGTGGAGGCATCCCCGGAGATCTCTTGATTCTGATAGAAGAAAAAGAAGATAAGGTGCTGAAACGTGATGGAAACAATGTCATCTACGACCTCCACCTCAGCTTTGTCGATGCTGCACTAGGTACATCCGTTGAGATACCTTCGATCGGGGGCAAGGTTCGCATCAAGATCGACCCTGGAACTCAGAGTGGCAAAATGCTGAGGTTGAGAGGCAAGGGTATTAAGGATATCAATGGCTATGGATCAGGCGACCAACTGATTTACATCAATGTTTGGGTGCCTAAAAAGCTTTCAGCGGATGAAAAATCGAAGCTGGAGAGTCTTAGGGAGTCGCCACACTTCCAACCACAGCCCGATAGCCAGGAAAAAGGCTTCTTCGAAAGAATGAAAGAGTATTTCTCGTAACCTTCCGGTAACACTGTACGTTTATCCCCTTCTATGGGCTATTTTTTTGCCTGTTGCCGCCTATAAAAGGCTGCGTAACAGATTTGAGCAACATCTCGTAAAATAGGACTATGTGGAGGTATTTTTTAGTCGCTTCGATTGGTAGCACCATTACTGTGGGCAGTTATGGGCAGATAAAGAAGCAATTTTCAGTGGAGGACAGGGCGCAGGTGGAGAAAGTGGAGCTCAAACTGAGTACCAAAACAGGTAATTGTTATATCCGACCTAGCCAAAATTCAGACCTGCTCAATGTGTATAGCAATCAGGACATTGAGGACTATGGTCATGCTTTTAGCAACGAAATCATAAATAACACCTGCTTTGTCAGCCTATCACTGGAACAGGATGGCAGACGTGGCGTGGGCCAAAAGATATCTTACCAGGTTTTTGGTGGAGACGATCGTCCCACTGACAAATTCTGGAAAGTCTACTTGTCTGAAGCCAAACCATATGCATTAACCCTCGACTACGGGCTGGGCAATGCGAATATTGACCTTTCTGGCCTTTCGATTAAGCAACTTAAAATCAAAACAGGAAGTGCAGATGTCAACGTCTTCTACGGTTCGGGTATCGAGAACCAAATGGAGATGGACACCTTCTTCGTAAAGGTTGACATGGGTTCTCTGCAGGTGCGTCAGCTTAATCTGGCCAAGTCACATGTAGTAATGGCCGATGTTGGCTTTGGAAACATCCTCCTCGACTTTAGCGACCGCCCTTCCAACAGCAACCACGTGAAGGGTAGTGTTGGCGCAGGAAACCTCGTAATTCTTTTGCCAGGACCTGAAACGCCAGTGAAAGTAAAAATCAATAACTCCTGGCTTTGCAGTCTCGACCTTTGCAAAAGCCTGAAGCGCGTGGGTGAAAATACGTTCGCCAACACCGCATTCGCGAATAGCGATGCAAATGCCCTAACATTCGATCTGGATGTTTCGCTGGGTAAAATCGTTTTTAAAGACAAGTCGGAATAATCCGGTCTGGCCAAATTATTTTCCGTCTATTGTAATTCTCATTACCTTTTAGCTACTAATCCTCCTGACCGAACGATTGTAGCTTGGAAGCACTCATTACAAATCATGTAACCAAACGCTATGCGCAACATGTCGCGTTGCAAGATGTTAGTATAACGGTTCCTGAAAAAAGTATCTACGGACTTCTTGGTCCTAATGGAGCTGGAAAAACCACATTGATTCGCATCATCAATCAAATCATCAATGCCGATGAGGGCGAAATAAAAATCAATGGAGAATTATTGGCACCGCGTCACATTGGTTCTATTGGCTATTTACCAGAAGAAAGAGGCCTTTACAAAAAACTGAAAGTGGGAGAACAGCTAATTTATTTGGCTCAACTCAGAGGCCTCTCGCGGCATGATGCACTCAACAAGATTAAACATTGGATTGAGAAGTTTGAAATAAGAGACTGGTGGAACAAAAAAATTGAAGACCTCTCAAAAGGGATGGCTCAGAAGATTCAATTTATTAGCACAGTCCTTCACGAGCCAAAGTTGATCATACTTGATGAGCCGTTCTCAGGGTTCGATCCGGTGAATGCCAATCTTATTCGCGATGAAATTCTGGAGTTGAGGCAAAAGGGCAGCACGATTATCTTCTCCACACACCGAATGGAAACTGTGGAAGAGTTGTGCGATCATATTGCAATGATTAACAAATCAAGAAAGATTCTGGAGGGACCCAAAAAAGCAGTGAAGTCCCAATTCAAGTCAAATACTTTTGCAGTTGAACACCGTGGAGATTTCTCATTAAATAATGTGGATTTTCAGACTGTAAGCAGTAGACAATCGGATCATGGCTATATCGAAACCGTAATAAAGTCCTTGAATGGAAAAAATGGAAACGAGCTTATCCAGCAGCTGGTATCTGTTACTGAAATTCATGGGTTCAGGGAAAGGATTCCATCTATGAACGATATATTTATTCAATTGGTAAACGGAGCGAGTGATGAATAAGATCTGGTTGGTTGTTCAAAGAGAGTTTCTCAATCGCGTTCAGAAAAAATCGTTTCTCATCGCCACTATTCTGATTCCGCTCATTTTTCCTGCAATCATGGCAGTGCTGATATATGTTGCCAAAGAACAGCAGAAGAATGCTCGCGCGGAAGTAATTCATTTTGTGGATGAAAGTGGGCTGATCAAGGAATCTGACTTTAAGAAATTTGAACTTAGAAAGTTTGATGGGCCGATCGAAGATGCCAAAAGAGCATTTAATGAAAGTGGAGATTTTGGTTTACTGTATGTGCCCAAAATCAAATTGTCTGATCCAACGGGTATTTCTCTTTACACAAAAGTAAATCCAAGCCCCAGTGATGTTAGCGACCTGGAGTCTGCAATTGAATTGCGAGTCCGGGAAGAAAAGATGTCGCATTTCAACATTGATCGAAGAATTCTCGATAGTCTTAAAACCAGTATTTCAATACAGTCGATCAACTTGTCCGCTTCAGGCCAGGAGAAATCGACAGACACCAAAGTGGTTTTCGGAATTGGCATGGCCGGTGGAATATTGATCTACATTTTCATTTTTGTGTATGGCGCCCAAATAATGCAAGGTGTTATTGAAGAAAAGACGAGCAAAGTAGTTGAGGTGATTATCTCAGCTGTTCGACCGTTCCAACTTATGCTGGGCAAAATACTTGGCCTTGCTTCTGTTGGATTGTTGCAGTTCCTGATTTGGATCATCCTTATCACCACCGTGTCATCTCTTGTTATGGGATACTTTGGTCTTGATATGCCTCAAAAAGAAATGATGGATCAGGTGGCAAGTGGTAAGGAATACAACGGCAACTTCCTCAATATCATGACCACGTTGAGTGAACTACCTGTGTTCTACATCATAGCAAGTTTTCTGTTCTACTTTTTGGGAGGATACTTACTATATGGTGCTTTGTTTGCTGCAGTCGGGTCAGCGGTAGACAGTCCGGCAGAGGCGCAGCAATTTATGTTTCCCATCACTATCCCTATGCTTATCTCCTATTTTGCCTTGTTCACTTTCATTCTTGACGATCCACATGGACCGATCAGCGTATGGCTCTCAATTATCCCGTTCACTTCCCCGATAGCAATGATGGGCCGGATTGGTTTTGGTGTACCAACATGGCAGTTGATTGCTTCTATGATCTCGCTGATCGCAGGATTTATTTTCACTACCTGGGTGGCATCCCGAATTTATCGGATTGGAATTTTGATGCATGGCACGAAGGTGAACTACAAAGTGCTAGCCAAGTGGTTTGTGATGAAGGTCTGAATCACCTTCTTTGCGTTAATTGATCCTTAACCCCACTCTGCATTTTCTGTTTTCATTCTTGTACGACATCTTTTTATTAACTTCATAAGTTATGTCGCGCAAGAATACACTTCCCACCATGGAGTTTTATCAGGACAACACTCCATTGAAATGGATCATTCTTGCCGTTTCTGTTATTATCAGCATCAGTTCAATCTACTACACCAACGTATTGGTAAAGCAATTGAAAGAACGCGAGACACGACAGGTGCGGTTGTACGCGCGTGCACTTGAATATACTCTGAACGATACAGAGAACAATATCCTTTTTATCACCGAAGAAATCATTTACAAAAACAATTCAATCCCGACCATTCTTGTAAACGAAGAAGGCGAGTTCGTTTACTCTGGCAACCTTGACATTGACCCTTCATGGACGCCAATGAAGAAAAATGAAATGCTACAGCGTGAGTTGGAAGAAATGAAGGCCACCTATCCGCCTATCGAGATCGTCTTAAAAGATCCAACCACAGGGGAAGTCTTCGGAAAGCAATTCGTCTATTATAAAAACTCTTTCTTGCTGACTCAACTAATTGCTTATCCCTACATACAGCTTTCGGTTATTGCAATCTTTGGGTTCATCTCATACCTCGCATTTAACTACTCAAAAGCTGCAGAACAAAATCGTGTATGGGTAGGACTGGCTAAGGAAACCGCACACCAATTAGGCACGCCACTGTCATCTCTTATGGCATGGATTGAAGTGCTTCGAGACGATCCGGATATTAAGAACAAAGGAATTGTAGATGAACTGGATAAGGACATTCGAAAGCTGACGATGGTAACAGAACGTTTCTCAAGCATCGGCTCGACACCTACGCTTAAGGATGAGAACATTTATAATCTTATTTCCAACGTGGTGAGCTACCTGGAGCCGAGGGTATCATCCAAAATTAAGATCGAACTCTACACGCTCTCCGAATCGATCATCGCGAAAGCACATGCCCCATTGTTGGAATGGGTAATTGAAAACCTCTGCAAAAACGCAGTGGATGCAATCGGTACTTCAGGTACCATTGCCATAAAAATTCTCCGCGGCAGTGAAGGTAAAGTGTTTATAGACATTTCGGACACCGGCAAGGGCATTCCAAAAGCCAACATAGCGAACGTCTTCAAGCCAGGTTTCACTACCAAAAAACGCGGTTGGGGGCTGGGTCTTGCCCTGGCAAAACGAATTGTGGAACTCTATCATCAGGGGAAAATTTTTGTGAAATCTTCTGAAGAAAATCAAGGCACAACCTTCCGGATAGAACTGATGAGCGCCTAGGCCGAAAAATGCCGATTGCAGCTCAAATGAGCCTATTTTTCCGCGCTTTATTTTTTTGCTGTTGAAAACGAAACTGCTACTTTTGCGGCTGCAATTAATACCCCTAATTAATAGATATCAATGGCAAATACCGGAAGAATTACTCAAGTAATCGGGCCCGTAGTAGACGTGGCTTTTGACGGCCAGGGCTCCAAACTCCCTAATATTCTTGACTCACTCGAAGTAGTGAAATCAGATGGAACAAAAATCGTTTTGGAGGTACAGCAGCACCTTGGTGAAGACAGGGTAAGAGCGGTAGCGATGGATGGAACTGAGGGTTTGGTACGCGGTTCAGAAGTAGTTGATACCGGATCGCCAATTCAGATGCCAATCGGTGATGATATCAAGGGACGTCTTTTCAACGTAATCGGTGAAACTATTGATGGTATTCCTCAACCAAAAGGGAACAAGTCATTACCAATTCACCGCCCGGCTCCTCTTTACGAAAACCTTTCAACCTCATCTGAGGTGCTTTATACTGGTATTAAGGTAATTGACCTTATCGAACCTTACGTAAAAGGGGGTAAAATCGGTCTTTTCGGTGGTGCCGGTGTGGGTAAAACTGTATTGATTCAGGAATTGATTAACAACATTGCGAAAGCCTATTCTGGTCTTTCGGTGTTTGCCGGTGTCGGTGAGCGTACGCGTGAGGGTAATGACCTTCTTCGCGAAATGATCGAAGCGGGTATCATCAACTACGGTGAGGACTTTATAAAGTCTCTGCATGCCGGTGGTTGGGATCTTTCAAAAGTAGACGTAGAAAAACTGAAGGATTCTAAAGCAACATTTGTGTTCGGTCAGATGAACGAGCCTCCTGGAGCCCGTGCTCGTGTGGCTTTGTCAGGACTGACCGTTGCCGAATATTTCAGAGATGGTGATGGCACTGGAAAAGGAAGAGATATTCTATTCTTTATCGACAATATCTTCCGCTTTACTCAAGCGGGTTCTGAGGTATCGGCTCTGTTGGGCCGTATGCCATCAGCTGTGGGTTATCAGCCCACGCTTGCAACAGAAATGGGTGCGATGCAGGAGCGTATCACTTCTACCAAGAATGGTTCAATCACTTCAGTACAGGCGGTATATGTGCCTGCTGACGACTTGACTGACCCAGCACCTGCTACCACATTCTCTCACTTGGATGCCACCACGGTATTGTCTCGTAAGATTTCGGAGTTGGGTATCTACCCTGCGGTGGATCCATTGGATTCTACATCGAGAATTCTTCGCGCAGATATCGTAGGTGATGACCACTACAACTGTGCTCAGCGTGTAAAAGAAATTCTTCAACGTTACAAAGAACTTCAGGATATCATCGCCATCCTTGGTATGGATGAATTGTCTGATGACGACAAACTAGTTGTACACCGTGCGAGAAGGGTTCAGAGATTCTTGTCACAGCCTTTCCACGTAGCGGAAGCCTTTACTGGTCTGAAAGGAGAACTGGTTGATATTAAAGACACCATCAAAGGATTCAACAGAATTATGGATGGGGAAATGGATCACTTACCTGAAGCCGCATTCAACCTTGTGGGTAGTATTGAACAGGCTGTTGCAAAAGGTGAGCGTTTGATGGCAGAAGCTAAAGCGTAAACGATGCATCTGGAAATAATTACACCCGAGAAAAAGGTATTCGAAGGAGAAGTGACCATTGCCACATTTCCCGGTACAGACGGATCATTTCAGGTAATGAATGATCACGCTCCGCTGGTGGGATTATTGAAAGAGGGCATGGTTGTATATAAGTCCAAGGAGGCAACCAAGGAAGTAAAGATCACTGGAGGAGTTGTTGAAGTGCTCAAGAACAAGGTGATCCTACTAGCTGACGGCATCGTTCAGTAATTTCAAGATTTGATAAGCAACAAAAAAAGGCCCAGTCTGGGCCTTTTTTGTTTTACGGTCGATAGGTAATTACTCCTCAAACCAGCTCTTACCAACAAAAATATCCTTGAGCACCCCCGAGCTTTTTCCCTTGAAATAAACTCCCTGCTGTGCCGTAGAAGTTAACACCCAATTCTCTTCACCCATCGCCCAGGCTTGTGCCGTTGCAAGCGGTCCTGCGCCTATGATTTGAATTTGAAGTGTCGCATTGCCTGGCTGAACAAAATCATCTTGAAATTCACCAATAGTCTTGAATCGAACCTTGCTGAAGTATTGGTTGACTTTAGTTTCAACGGCTGGCGTGCCACCAACAAACCAAAGTGAATCTTTTTTCTCTAGAACAAAACTCGAGTCGGGGTAATTGAATTCAATCTTTGTGACTTCATCGCGATTAATCTTTAGAAATATTTGATTTCTCCAATCATCGAAAGAACGGTTGAAGTGAGAGGTGATAAATCCTTCAGAGGAGTAAACCTCATCCTCGTCAGTTAGTCTGAGATACGTGTAAGCACTACCCTGCCCTCTTCCCTGACCCTGGCTAAATCCTGTCTTCCCAACTCTGAAGTCAGCAAGTTTTTCTGAGCCATTATAGGCTGTAACACGAGTACTGCTTTCTCCAACCTGATACGTATCCCACTTTTCCTTCTTTCTCGCTACCATGCGCTGCGCCTGCAGATCTTTCATCACTCCGAGCATACTTTTGACTGCTCCTGCACCGGCTTCAGCTTCTTTACTATCAATGGATACCTTCCAAGTATTACCATCTCGCTTCAGCTTCACTTCTCCTCCGCCTTCAGCTTCACGATTGATTCTTACCTCCGTGACAGCAGCTGTGTCTAACTTCACTAGTTCCTTCCTAAGGTTGCTTTCAAGCTTTGGAGATCGGAATATTCTGGATAGCGCAAAAATGGCTACCAGCGCAACCAAAACAATAATCAGAATCTTGTTGCTAAACCTCTTCATAGTTCTCACTCATCCTTTTCAGTCGTTTCATTCTATTCTGCTGCATGCGCACCAAGCCATAAGCCATTACGAGAATTAATGGCAAAAGAAAATTAGTATACTTTAAAATTGTCTTTGTTGAATCCTCAAGCTCATCGATAGGTCTTGAGGTAACCCCTTTGGTTCTTAAAGCGATCAATCCTGTGTCATCCGAAAGCCAATCAATAGTATTAGTCATCAAACTAATATTATCAGGTTGTTGATTGCGCGGACGCTGTTGAGACCCGGTTACTGGAAAGTCTCCATCACTTATCACCACCATTTTTGATTCTGCTGCGCCCGATAGTTTTCCTTCGACAGCAGCACCCATTATCAAGTTTCTCAAAGGAAAATCAGCCTCCGTCCATTGTTTATTGATATCAAAGTACTGTGGCGATGCCAGCGAGTTTGACTTGTCGGACGTTAAAGCAAGAGGAGTGAATCTCTTTGTAGAGTCACCAATGTAACGCATTGAACTGGCAAATTCGAAAAGAACATTTTCGAGTCCAGTGGTAATCGGATGTTCTGCAAAATTGGAAACGCGAGGCAGGAAGGGAAATGAGACATTAGTCTGCATGGTGAAAAATCCTTGCTGCTGCTGCACAGTCACCGCAGCACAGCTCGCATCCACTACAAAATTTCCATCCACAACTACTCCTTTTTGCTGGAGCCAGTTTTCCAAACCTGTATTGAGCGCTGAACCAAATGAATTTTGTAAATCACCAGTCACCCGGTTCATCGCAATGGCTACATTACCGCCACGCGCCAGGAAATTATCAATGCGGTTTAAAACGGTGTTTGGAATGCTATCCATTGGCCGAATAATCGCCAGCGTTTTTACAAATTCAGGCACCTCTGCCGTGTCAAGTTGTACTTCACTTGTATTGTAGAGGACAGAGAGTTGGTTTTGTAACTGCATCAACTCTGATAGAGATGGCTCTCCCTGTCCCACAAGGAATCCAATCGTAGGCTTGTCTTCAACAGAAATTCTTTTGATCGCTGTTGACAACTCATACTCCATCGCGGTGCCTGGCTGTATAAACGGAATTACATCAGACCGATCATTAATGGAAACTGTCGCGCCTAAAAATGCCTTCTGCTGTTTTACCTGATCCTTCTCACGAACATTAATCAGAACAGGTTGAATCCCATGACTCACGGCATCCTGTTCATTGGATTCGCTTTCGTTAGGGTTCACAAATTCATATATCAGCATACCATCGGACAGGCTTGCATACTCCACCAGCATTTCTTGAAAATCCTGGCGAGCCTTGATTACGTTGGGTGGCAGGTCTTCGGAAAAATAGGCCTTCACCGTCACAGGTTCCTCCAGGTCATTCAAAATGTCTAGCGTAGCCTGGCTAAGCGTGTACTGATTTTCATCAGTAAAATCGAAACGCAAGTGAAATTCATTCGACAGCAGGTTGACCACCAGTAAAATGGCGATAACCAATATAGTTGTGATATAAAGCTTTTGCTTCATAGCGATTAGTCAGTGTTCCGTTTGGTTAGCGACAATTCAGAAAGAAACAATCCAATAAAAATGAGCGACCCGAAGTAGATCAAATCTCGTGTGTCCACCACTCCTCGCGAAATGCTTTCAAAATGATTGGAAAGACTTAGCGTGTTCAATATCTGTCCAATCACACCGGAAAAATTGGCCGCTAAAACTTCAAAGATGATGTGGAAGAAAAGACCGATGAAGAGCGCGAGTAGAAATGCAACTATTTGATTGCTCGTGATGCTGCTCGCGTACAATCCGATACTAATGTAAGATGCACTCATCAAAATCAGACCAAGGTATCCACACAACACCTGGCCCAGATCCATGTTACCAATATTGTAAACTGTGACTACGTAAGGAAGCGTAAACAACAATGCAGTACAAACCAACAGCAGTGTCGAAAGAAACTTTCCGACTACCACTTCTCGGTCGGTCACCGCTTTGGTTAGCAGTAGTTCAATCGTCCCTGTTTTCTTTTCTTCAGCTAACAACCTCATGGTGAGTGCAGGAATAAAAAAGAACAAAGTCCAATAGGAAACGGCAAAGAATGACTGAAGGCTCGCCTGGCCGACCAGAAAGATATCTGACCCAAAGAGCCAGGTAAAGAACCCACTAAATCCCAAAAACAAAATGAGTATGATATAGGCTATCAATGAATCAAAAAATGATTGCAACTCACGTTTCGTTATTACCCAAATCGCGTGCATCTCAATTCATGGTTAAGTTTCTGAAAATATCTTCGAGACGGGTTTCGATTGGAATAAGCTCACTCAAAACCCAACCTTTCTGAACGCAGAGATTAAATATCTCTCTCTTGGATGTCTTTCCAGTGGCGCTGTGAACTTCAAATCTGTTGAGATTTTTGTCCACCAACTCCACGCGATCGGTAGTATCTATTCTTCTCAACTCATTCAGAATTTCTTCTGCTCCACCATCTTCTATTCTCACCTTTATGATCTCCTGTCCTGCAGCTTGGCTTCTGAGTGTATCTGCCGTTCCATTTGCCACAATCTTTCCGCGATTGATAATCAGGATGCGGTCACAAGTTGCCTCTACTTCAGGAAGAATGTGCGTACTTAGGATTACGGTTTTCTCTTTCCCGAGTTCTCTTATCAGTTTTCGAATTTCCACAATCTGATTCGGGTCCAATCCGGTAGTCGGTTCATCCAGAATTAAAATTTCCGGATCATGAATCATCGACTGTGCGAGGCCTACGCGCTGGCGGTATCCTTTTGATAATTCACCAATTTTTTTGTGTTTCTCCGCATTGAGTCCACACACCTTCACCATTCGCTTCACCCGCTCACCAATCTTTTGCTTTGGCACACCTTGCAAGGCGGCACAAAACTCCAGGTAGTCAATAATCGGCATATCCAGGTAAAGAGGATTATTCTCCGGAAGGTACCCGATGTGTTTTTTGATCAGGTCTCCAAATTCAGAAAGTGACTTTTCACCAAATCGAACGTCACCCTCCCCGATGCCCAGGTATCCTGTCAGCATCTTCATGGTCGTGCTCTTCCCTGCTCCATTTGGTCCAAGGAAGCCAAGAATCTCTCCCGTCTTTACTTCAAAGGAGATGTTGTCTACAGCCTTCTGAGGCCCGTAGTGTTTCGATAAATTCTCTATTGTAATGTTCATGTGTTTAGTCGCTTTAAAATCAGGGTTGCACTAAACTTCAGAGCTGAAACGCTCATTTTTCTGGATGCAAAAATAATTTTTTCTAAAAAAAAGCAAAGGCCTCTTAAAAAAGAGGCCTCTAAAATTTTGATTTCAGCCTGGGTTATTGCCTAACGAGCCACTTCACAAAGAATACCACGCCTATTATTAGGGCGATCCCACCTATTATATAGAATACATCTCCACTAATAATAAGGGCAACGATTCCCACCGCACCAAAAATGGCAGCCAGTTTCAGGTCATTGTCCATCGCGTTGGTCTTCTTCACCGCCTTGATACTTTCCTTTTTCTCCTTTATGAAATTCTTAACATCCCTCCGGAATTCCTTTCTCTCTGACTTATCCATCTGCAAATAGGTCTTGCGTACCTCTGAAACGGCTGTCTCCAATTCTTCCTTAGTTGGTTCTGCAACGGGCACGAAAGCGTCATCGTTGCTTGCAACTAGCAGCTCAGGCTGTACTGCGGGTAGAGAAGTTTGTTCTACAGCAGCCACCTTGGGCTTCTTACCCGATTGATAGTTGTAATGATCAAAGTTGTAGGCATACTTTGGCGATGAACAGGAAGCAATTAAGATTAAAGCACACAAGGAATAGAAAATTGATTTCATGCGATATGGTTGGTTTTTTGATTTATTATGTGGACTGGAAGTCATTTTGAGTTTGATTTTCTAAATATAGAGAATACTCGGTTAAAGAACCTCTTCTCAAATGCCCAAAAAAAGGAGAACTGGCCGAAAATCAATCCATAAAAAAGTAAAAAAACATTGTAGATCGGAAGAATTAAAATGTAGTAAACAATGGACGCCCACATCGGCATTTCTTGTCCTTCAAAAAGAAATTCAAACAACGGTCTTTTCAGATACAATACGGTAAATCCCGTGCAAGCAAAAACGATGAGAATAATAATAACCTGAAAAGCGCTTCCCACTTTCCATCTTTCCTGAAGTCTATTTATCCAATCCACCTTCCTTAAGTCTACGTTGAGCCAAGATATACAATGCAGGCAAAGAAAAATAACGCCAAAAGTAAAGAGACTAACGAAACGGATTCCAATGTGGTTCATCCGGAAGTTCCGCGGTCACCATCATCTTTTCTTTGGTTACGGGATGGGTGAACTGCAGTGATCTGGCATGGAGACAGATACTTCCGTCCTGGTTCGGGGTTGGATATCCGTACTTCAAGTCTCCAACGATCGAACAGCCCATGGAGGCAAGTTGTACACGAATCTGATGCGGTCTGCCCGTAATGGGCTGGACTTCAAGAAGGGATTTACCAGCCTTACTCACCAACTTGTAGTTTAGTTCAGATCTCTTTCCCTCATCAATCTCACTGTCGTATGCGGTAGTCTTATTTTTCCTTTCGTCTTTCACCAACCAGTGTACCAATTTTCCCTGCGGCTTAGGAGGAATGTTATCGACAAGGGCCCAATAAATTTTCTGAGTTTCCTTATCACGAAACT
The DNA here is from genome assembly GCA_050185175.1 of Cyclobacteriaceae bacterium. Taxonomy (GTDB): domain Bacteria; phylum Bacteroidota; class Bacteroidia; order Cytophagales; family Cyclobacteriaceae; genus ELB16-189. The sequence continues at coordinate 40,612 of JBFWZR010000015.1, read as the reverse complement.
GGGTGTTCATCCGCGCCAGTGCCTTTGATGTTCTTGCAAAAACTACTACACCGCTTACAGGTCTATCCAGGCGATGCACTACTCCCAAAAACACAGCTCCCGGCTTATTGTACTTCTCTTTTACATATTGCTTGGCGATTTCAACCAGAGGTAGGTCGCCTGTACTATCACCCTGTACGAGGATTCCTACAGGTTTATTGACAATCAGCAAATGATTGTCTTCATAAAGAACATTGATGACAGGCGATGACAATTGAAAAGTTTATCCGGCAAAGATAGCAGCCCAGCTTGAGTATGTGGACTTAGTTTTGATTCAACGCTTCAGGCGTTTCTTTGAATTCTGAAGTAAAGTGGAATTCTATCTCCGGAAAGTTATCCTGAACCATTTGTAACCAGGCTTTAGACTCCGCCATAAATACTAGCTTACCATCCTTGTCGCGTGCAATGTGACGCTGTTTGGAATCAACGAATTCCTGAAACTTAACAGGATCCTTACTGCTGATCCAGCAGGCCTTGAAAATATTCTGTGGGGCAAATTCAACTGTAGCGTTGTACTCATTCTTTAGCCGGAACTGAATAACCTCAAACTGAAGGGCACCCACCGTTCCCACAACTTTTCTCTTGCCAAGCTCAAAAGTGAACAACTGAGCCACACCTTCTTCCATCAATTGAATCAAGCCTTTCTCCAATTGCTTGGTCTTCATGGCATCTTTGTTAATCACCTCTTTAAAGATCTCAGGTGAAAAGCTAGGTATTCCGGTATAGAGAAATTTCTCCCCATCAGTCAGCGTATCTCCGATTTTCAGATTGCCGGTATCATACAACCCGACTATATCCCCGGGCCAGGCCTCTTCTACAGTCTCGCGATCCTGAGCCATAAAAGCTGTGGCGTTGGAGAATCTAATACTTTTTTCCTGCCTAACATGGGTGTAGTTACTTCCACGTTCAAACTTGCCAGAACAAACACGCAGAAACGCAATGCGATTTCTATGCTTAGGATCCATGTTGGCGTGAATCTTGAAAATGAATCCTGAGAATTTCTTCTCACCGGGTTCTACTTCACGCAATGTTGTCTCACGGGGAATTGGTGTTGGAGCAATTTTGATGAAGGTGTCCAATAATTCTTTAACCCCAAAGTTGTTGACTGCACTACCAAAGAAAACAGGAGCTACATTACCTGAAAGGTAATCATCAACATCAAACTCAGGATAAACTCCTTCGATCAGCTCAACATCGGCTCTTAGCTGCTTTGCATTATTTTCTCCTACCAATTGATCGATAACCGGATCATTGATATCTGATATCTCAATTGCTTCTTCTACAGTGGTCTTGCTTGGCGTAAAAAGTTTAAGACTTTTCTCATAAAGACTGTAGACACCCTTAAACGTTTTCCCCATACTGATGGGCCAACTCAACGGCCTCACCTTAATGTTGAGTTTCTCCTCTATTTCATCCAGCAAATCAAATGGGTCCTGTCCTTCTCTATCCAGTTTATTGATAAAACAGATTACAGGCGTACTCCTCATGCGACAAACTTCCATCAACTTCTCGGTTTGCATCTCCACACCCTTCACGCAGTCGATTACCATGATCACGCTATCAACTGCCGTTAAGGTGCGATAGGTGTCTTCAGCAAAGTCCTGGTGACCAGGAGTATCAAGAAGGTTGATCTTGATTCCGTTATAGTTGAATCCCATCACAGAGGTAGCCACCGAAATACCTCTTTGTTTTTCAATCTCCATCCAGTCGCTACGGGCATGGTCTTTAATCTTACTTGACTTCACCGCCCCCGCTTTTTGAATTGCCCCTCCAAAAAGCAGCAACTTTTCGGTCAAAGTCGTTTTACCGGCATCAGGGTGACTGATGATGCCAAACGTCCTTCTTTTTGCGATTTGTTGTTCGAGGGTCATGGACTGAAAACTCTGCTTTTTTAAAGCAGGCGCAAAAGTAATATAAAACTACGCATTTTGATCGCGCTGCTTTTTTGAGTCTAATTTCATTTTTCTCTTATTAACGATCTTTGTGAAAATTTAAACCCCAAATAGTTATGATTGAAGAGTCAGACGTTTCGATTGAGAGTAGGGAGACATTTTCGGTCGATCGCAAAAATTCTCTCAATATCCCCCTCAATGCAATTGTTCACTTAAATCATTGGGAAGCACCCTCTGAGTTGGAACTGGTCGAGTTTTTTAAAGCAAACTCGATATCATCCTCTCTATTTGCTTACCTCATTGAGAAGATTATATATCAGGATGAAGAAATCCTTCCCGAGCTAAGGAACAGTCTATTTTGGTACGGATGGGGAACCCCAATCTAGGTGTGAATCAAATATATCGGAATGCCTAAATAACAATGACCTGTACTCTGAGTCATTCAAATCTGCCATTGTGTCACCTTTTTCCCAAATACACCCCTTGGCACAACCATTGATCAGTTGCAATTCGCTGTAGAGTGTGAATTATAAAAACTGAACAATATCATGGGAAAAATTATCGGAATAGACTTAGGAACGACCAACTCCTGCGTAGCCGTAATGGAGGGCAACGAGCCTGTGGTGATCGCTAATAGCGAGGGCCGCAGAACCACCCCTTCCATCGTGGGATTTTTGGATAATGGAAAAGGAGAAAGAAAAGTAGGTGATCCTGCCAAAAGGCAAGCCATCACCAATCCTCATAATACGGTAATCTCCATCAAGCGCTTCATGGGTAAAAAATTTGATGAAGTGTCCGGAGAGAAGAAGATGGTATCCTATGGTGTTGAAAAAGGAAACAATGACACCGTAAGAGTAAGAATAGGCGACCGCCTTTATACACCCCAAGAGATATCTGCGATGATCCTTCAAAAAATGAAGAGCACTGCAGAAGATTATCTTGGAACAACGGTCACCGAAGCGGTAGTTACTGTGCCTGCATATTTCAACGATGCAGAACGCCAGGCAACCAAAGAAGCTGGTCAGATCGCAGGACTTGATGTGAAACGTATCATCAACGAGCCTACCGCAGCCGCATTGGCTTACGGTATGGATAAGAAAAACAGGGACATGAAGATTGCGGTGTACGACCTTGGTGGTGGTACATTCGATATCTCAATCCTTGAGTTAGGAGATGGTGTATTTGAAGTAAAATCAACCAACGGTGATGTTCACCTGGGTGGTGATGACTTCGACCAAAAAATTATCAACTGGCTTGCTGATGAGTTCAAGTCAGATGAGAACATTGACCTCCGCAAAGATCCAATGGCACTTCAGCGCTTGAAAGAAGCCGCTGAAAAAGCGAAGATCGAATTGTCAAGTTCTCAGGAGAGTGAAATCAACTTGCCTTACATCACTTCCGTGGACGGTGTGCCTAAGCACCTTGTGAAGAAATTAACAAGGGCAAAGTTTGAGCAACTGGTTGACGATCTCGTGCGAAGAACTCTTGAGCCTTGCAAGAAAGCAATGGAAGATGCGGGCATGAGCACTTCTGAAATTGATGAAGTAATCCTGGTGGGTGGATCAACACGTATCCCTCGTATTCAAGAGGAAGTAGAAAAGTTCTTTGGAAAGAAACCTTCCAAAGGTGTTAACCCTGATGAGGTGGTTGCCATTGGTGCCGCCATTCAAGGAGGTGTGTTGACAGGCGAAGTGAAAGACGTTCTCTTGCTTGACGTAACTCCTCTTTCATTAGGAATTGAAACGTTGGGTGGTGTAATGACGAAGTTGATTGAATCCAACACGACTATCCCATCTAAAAAATCTGAAACATTCTCGACTGCGGCTGATAGTCAGCCTTCAGTAGAAATACACGTGCTACAAGGTGAGCGTCCGATGGCAAAAGATAACCGCACCATCGGAAGATTTCACCTCGATGGAATACCACCTGCACCGCGTGGTGTACCACAAATCGAAGTAACTTTTGATATCGATGCGAATGGCATTCTCCATGTGTCAGCAAAAGATAAAGGAACTGGCAAAGAACAGAAGATCAGAATTGAGGCTTCATCTGGCTTGACTGAAGAGGAAATCAAGAAGATGAAAGATGAGGCACAAGCCAATGCTGATAATGATAAGAAGGAGAAAGAGCGCATTGAAAAGATCAACCAGGCCGATTCATTGATATTCCAAACTGAGAAGCAGTTGAAGGAATTTGGTGACAAGCTTTCTGACGGAAACAAGAGCGCAATCAATAGCGCCCTTGAGAAACTGAAAGAAGCGCACAAGGCGCAAGACAGTACAGCCATAGACAGCGCTATGTCGGCCCTGAACAACGCATGGCAGGCAGCTTCTCAAGAGATGTATGCTGCAGGGGCTGCTGGCGGAGCTCAGCCTGGAGCTGATGCAGGGGGAGCTGGACCGCAGGCTGGCGCAACTGGCGGATCCTCAGAAAACGTGTCTGATGTAGAATACGAAGAGGTAAACGACAAGGACAAAAAGTAACATTAGGTCCTGCAAAATGACCTTGCAAAACCCCCGAAACCGGGGGTTTTGTCGTTTTGTAGGTGTATTCTTCCGTTTGTCGACTACCGCCAAACTTCAGGTTACTTTCACAGTTATTGATCTATAGATAATTGATGAAAAGGCTAAAAAATATGCGCAAGTGGATATTTTTTGTAGTTGTTGGTTTGTTAGCAGGCTGTGATGCAGAGGGCTTGAAGGGCACACTTAAAATCGCCATCACAGACTCACCCGTGGATGCTCAAAATGTTCGTGATGTGAACATCGTCATCACCAACATTGAGGGGATGCAGGACGGCATCTGGAAGTCATTCAGAAACTTCGAGCAGCCCATTGGCGTCAATCTCCTTGATTACACCGGAGACAGATCGGTATTGTTGATTGATCAATTCAGCAATCCAGGCGAATATTCATCCATCCGTATCAAACTGAACATGGCGAGCCGAAACAGTAGTCTTATCGTCAACCCGCAATCAAACATCGTATTCAGTGACGGTTCATCAACGCCTCTATATATGCCGGAGGGAACAGCACATGAAATCATACTCGACTATAAGTTAGGTATATCCTCGAGGGGCATAACTAACCTTACATTAGACTTCGATGCACGCAAGTCGATCAAAAAAAATGACGATGGCGAATTCATACTCTCACCTGTGATTCGAATTGTTGATACCAACAATGTGGGACACATTCGCATTTCAACAACAAAGAAAACACCTCCATCACAGGTCGCAGTTCATGCCTATAAAAAGGGAAGTTTTAACCAGGCTGAAACCGTTATCCAGGATGGGATTACATTTCGCAACACAGTTACTTCCAATGCTGTTAAATCTGAAAAGACTACTTTAGGATTCCTTGAGGTCGGAACGTATGACTTGATCTTTGTTAAGTACAATGAATCGGGAGAAGTACAGGAAGTGTTGGGGAAAGAATCTGACGTGGAGGTGACGAAGGGAGAAACTGTTGCTGTCACCGTTGACCTGAGCCAACTTGGGCCAACCTAAAACCTATGTTAGTGCTGGCTTCCTGGTCATTAAGTCATCCACTTCCACCCCAAAAATCTGGGCATAGATAGAAAGCCTATCAAAAGGAATCTCTTCTTCCTGGTCAATGAGGATGTACCGATCGTTAAAGAAGAGTTTTGAGGAAACCTGATAGGTAAATTCCAATTGGTTTATTACAGTTTCAGGATACACCCCGGCCGGCAATAGGCTGAGGAGGTGGTTGATCTTATACTTGAATTGCATTGATGAGGGGTGATCGCAATCGATGGAAAATAGATTTTCAGGCATTAAAATTATAAAAAAAGTGCTGCCTTCAAATAGCCACCAGTAAAAATTAATAAGGAACCCGCAGGCGATCGGTTTGTGTGTTCGCTACATTTGCCACAAAATCAAACACCACATTGACCGATGTTAATATTAAAATTTGGAGGAACGTCCGTAGGTAAACCCGAGCGCATGAAGAAAGTGGCCGATTTGGTCATCGGCACGCCTGGACGAAAGGTGGTGGTGTTATCAGCACTTTCGGGCACCACCAATACCCTCGTGGAAATAGGTGATGCCCTGGCTGGTGACGATGCCAATGCGGCAGCCGCGAAAATTGAGCAACTGGAAGCATACTATCATACCTTTATTAAGGCTTTGTTCTCCAGCGAATCTTACAGAACCGTGGGAGAAGAAATTGTGAGTCGGCACTTTAGTCTCATTCGCCTATTGGCAGCTGGAAAATTTAATGATAGAACCAAGCGTGAGCTGCTAGCACAAGGAGAGCTTATCTCTACAGAACTTTTCTTTACGCACCTGAACGAACGTAACGTCAAGTCTACCATGCTTCCAGCTTTGCATTTTATGTCAATTGATGCTGACGGTGAGCCTGAGCTTGAAAAGATTGGCGAACGACTTCGCCCGCTTGTTCAATCTCTCGAGAAGTATGAGATCCTGATTACACAAGGCTATATCTGTAGAAATCATAAAAACGAAATCGACAATCTGAGGCGAGGTGGTAGTGATTATACAGCATCATTGATTGGTGCAGCGGTTAGAGCTGATGAGATTCAGATTTGGACCGACATTGACGGAATGCACAACAATGATCCAAGAATTGTAAAGAAAACATTTCCGATTTCAGAACTTACTTTCGATGAGGCATCGGAGCTCGCCTACTTTGGCGCAAAGATTCTTCACCCTTCCACCATTGTACCAGCACAAAAGTACAAAGTACCTGTACGTCTGAAGAACACAATGGATGAGAAAGCACATGGCACGATCATCAGTGACACGAGTGAGTCCGGAGAGATCAAGGCGATCGCTGCAAAAGACAATATTACCGCCATCAAGATAAAGTCCTCACGTATGCTTTTGGCATATGGTTTCTTAAGGAGGATCTTCGAAGTGTTTGAAAATCATCACACCTCGATCGACATGATTTCAACCTCTGAAGTTGCCGTATCAGTGACCATAGATGATATGAGTTCAATCAAGCAAATCTGCGAAGAGCTTGAGAAACTGGGCACCATTGAAGTTGATGAAAATCAAACGATCGTTTGTATCGTTGGAAACAAGCTCGCCACAAAACAAGATGTACTGAAACTCATTTTTAATTCCCTCGGATCAATCCCTGTCAGAATGGTATCCTTTGGAGGAAGCAGAAATAATATCTCTTTATTGATAGATACCACCCACAAGGAAAAGGCCTTGAATTTATTGAATGAGGGCTTGTTTGATTACACGCACGCCTAGCCCAATTTACTTCACAAGGGAAACTTACCGTTAGCAATTTTTTAAGACTCAAAAATTGGTTTTTTGATCATCCAAAAATCAATTTTCCCATATATTTACTTCTGACCTAAATCAGAATATGGAAATCGTAATCATTGCTCTCTTTGTGATAGGATACATCGCCATAGCGCTGGAGCATCCTATTAAAATAAACAAAACTGCGTCCGCATTACTTACCGGAGTTATTTGTTGGACGCTCTACGCGGTTTCCTCTCCGGATGAAATTCATCACATTGGTGAGCAGTTGGCTGAGCACCTCAGTGAAATTTCTGCCATCCTTTTCTTCCTGATGGGAGCGATGACCATCGTTGAACTGGTAGATGCATACCAGGGTTTCCGAGTTGTTACTGATAGGATCACAACAAAGAATCCAAGAAAATTACTTTGGGTGATTTGTACGGTTACTTTCTTTCTCTCAGCAATCCTCGACAACCTTACTACATCAATTGTGATGGTGTCGCTCATTCGAAAGCTCGTGCCCAAGAAGAGTATGCGATTGTTCTTTGCAGGTATGATCGTGGTAGCGGCTAATGCTGGTGGAGCGTGGTCACCTATAGGTGATGTTACTACAACCATGCTTTGGATTGGTGGACAAATTACAGCTGGAAACATCATTGCCACATTGATCATCCCAAGTATCATCTGTATGGTTATTCCTCTGATCTACCTGCAGTTTACCATGAAGGGTGACCTTGGCGATCATGAAACTGAATCACAAGGCGCTCACGCTGGTCACGGGCACGGTTCCGGAGAACCTATTAGAGGATCGAAGACAATGTTGTTTGTAGGTGTTGGAGGTTTGATCTCCGTTCCAATTTTTAAAACTGTAACACACTTACCTCCCTATCTCGGAATGTTGTTGGCGTTGGGTGTATTGTGGGTTGTATCTGAATTGATAAACCCAGATATGGATGAAGCCGAAAAAAGACCTTACACTGCGGCAGGTGCACTGACCAGAATTGATGTACCAAGCGTTCTGTTCTTCCTAGGAATTTTGCTAGCAGTTAGCTCGCTGCAATCAATGGGTACGCTTAGTGAGTTCGCAGCCTACCTCGATAAAACACTTGGCGATAACAGAATTATCATCACCTTAATCGGTATCCTTTCGTCCATTGTCGATAACGTTCCACTGGTGGCTGCCAGCATGGGAATGTATAGTATGGACGTCTATCCCGTGGACAATATGATCTGGGAATATCTAGCCTACTGTGCCGGTACAGGCGGTAGTGTGCTCATCATCGGATCAGCCGCTGGCGTTGCCGTGATGGGAATGGAGAAGATAGACTTCATCTGGTATCTGAAGAAAATATCTCTCCTGGCATTGTTGGGATATTTTGCAGGTGCTGCAGCGTACTTAGTCCTGTACCCCTATTTCGCGGTTCATCACTGATAGCGTTTAGACTAACTGCTTCAAGGCAATTTCAAACGATGCTTGTGCTATTCCCTCCTTGCCGGGGTTAGCTTTGTGTGCCTTTTCAAGGGCCTTTCTGATTGTGCTTGAAATGTCCTGAAAGATAGCCTCATCATCCATGCTCACTTCATTCTCCATAAAGTAGGCAAACACTCTGGCCATTCCGCAATTCGCGATGAAGTCGGGGATGACGGAGAATTTTTCATCTGCATACAGGCCCGTAGGCCCGAAGAAAATCTCCGGATCAGCAAAAGGGACGTTGGCACCACAAGAAAAAACCTCAAGCCTGGAAGCAATCATTCGATCCACCTGATCTTTCGTAACAAGTCGGCTGGCGGCTGCAGGAATAAATATTTCAAACTCCAAATCCCAGACCTTTTGATTCACAATATCAAAAGGCAAAAGATCGGGAGAAACCAGTTTGTTGTTTTTTCTATTGAGTACCAACTCTGAAATCTCATCAGCAGAAAATCCGGCCTGATTGATCAGACCACCCTCCCTACTCACAATACCAACCACTTTCACTCCCATTTGAGCAAGATAAAATCCGGCTGCTGCACCTACATTTCCCCACCCTTGTACTACTGCTCTCTTCCCTTTGATATCTCCTCGCCACAGATCATAATAGTGTTTCACTGCCTGAGCTACACCATAACCTGTGCACATATCGGCCACGGTATATTTTCGAGCAAGTGATGGTGTGTATTTCTTATCCTCGATGATCTTTACCACGCCTTGACGCAATTGCCCAATACGATTTACTTTTTGAGGCTCCGAAGGTTTGTAGTGCCCGGTGAAGACTCCCTCCTGGGGGTGCCAGATACCAACATCTTCGGTCATAGGAATCACCTCATTAATTTCATCAACGTTGAGGTCTCCACCAGTCCCGTAGTAATATTTTAATAAAGGCATCACGGCTGCGTACCAGCGATGAAGAACTTGTTCTTTTCGTGGATCATTAGGATCAAAGTTGATTCCTGACTTCGCTCCACCAATAGGTGGACCCGAGACCGTAAATTTTACCTCCATAGTTTTCGCCAGAGACTCCACTTCACGCTTATCCAGGCCCAATCGCATCCTTGTTCCACCTCCTGCCGCTCCGCCCCGCAACGAATTGATCACAACCCACCCTTCGGCATCAGTTTCAGCGTCTTTCCACTCAAAAACTATTTCCGGTCTTTTATTTTCAAATTTTTCCAGTAGATCCTTCATGCAGGTAAAGTCAAGTTCGCAGCAAATTAAGGAAGATATGAAACACTCAGAAGCCAATCATAACACCCGAGCTCGAATCCGATGACGCGCCAGTTACACTTTTCAATACGTTGGACTCGTTACGACTTTTTAGCACTCCCAGAAAAGCAAAGACAATCGCCTCTTTGTAACTCACGATGTGATTCGAAGGCACAATGACTTCTGCAAAACCTTCCAACTTGTTTTGAAGTTGCGAAATCAAAAAATTGTTAAAGGCGCCTCCACCAGTTGCCAGAAGCTTCGTCTTTCTCTTTTTAGGAATGCAGGCGGCAATTTCGTCAGCGATTGACTCCGCAAAAGTCCGAATACGATTTTCAATAGCTATTGATTCATCTTCCAGCAGAGGTTGAATAAATTTTTCAAACCCTTCACGGCCAAGCGATGGGCGGCTACGATGCCACTTTCTATTGACCACATCCAATTGCTCTTTCAAATCAACAGACAACTTGCCTCTGAAAGCGATCGCACCACCTCTATCATACAGTTTCCCGATCTTGGCTGTCAAATAATTCAGTCCCATGTTGGCAAAGCAAATGTCAAAAGCCACTCTTTTTCTACCCGACATCATCGAGAGATTGGCAATACCACCAATATTGAGACATACATCGTATGTCGAAAACAAGTGATGATCGCCCACTGGTACCAGTGGTGCACCTTCTCCTCCCTTTAACACATCCTCGCTTCTGAAATTACAAATCACTGGCAGTCCTGATGTATGATGGATCGCTATGCCACTTCCCAGTTGAAATGTAAATCTGCGTTCAGGCTGATGAAAAATGGTGTGCCCATGAGATGAGATAAAATCAACTGTAAGCCTATGCTTCTCTAAAAATCTTTTGCAGGCCGCTCCAATATATTCCCCAAAATCGTAATTCAGTTTTTCAAACTCTTGGGCCGAGGCGAATGGAGCATCTGAGAGTTTTTCAATCCACTGCTTGTTATACTTTATGGTTTCACCAATTTCTGATTTAAAACTCCACCCTCTTTGGCCTTTTTCAAATTCACAAAATGCAATATCCAGTCCGTCCAGTGACGTTCCTGACATCACCCCCAATACTTTATACTTATTCGGTGTTTTCATACTTTTGGTACTCCTTCAAAACGAAAGTAATCAATTGCCCAAAATCAGATGAATCTCACCGTTGACTATGGCAATTCACGCATCAAAATTGGCGTGTTTGAAGGCAACAACTTAAATACGACTCATTCTTTCGAAGATGAGAATAGATTTTTTGAATGGGCCAAAGCAACACAGACCGACAATGTAATCGTGAGCTCAGTTACGATCGATCCACTCGAAATTTTGAATAACATTCACTGCAGTGGTAAAAAATTAGCGATGCACCAATCGTTATCTTTTCCAATCTCTATTCATTATAAAACTCCACTTACACTTGGTCTCGATCGCATCGCGGCTGCATGTGGAGCACTTGATATGTTTCCGCAAAAAAATTGCCTCGTGATCGATATGGGTAGTTGCATTAACTATGAGTTCATTGACGCAGAGGCCAATTACTTTGGAGGAGCAATTTCGCCAGGAGTATCGATGCGATTCAAAGCCATGCATACTTTTACAGCGAGACTCCCGTTAATTCAACCAAAAAGAGATCCCGCGCTAACGGGTCAGTCTACTGAAGAAAGCATGCTCAGTGGTGTAATGAATGGGATGGCATCTGAGGTGAATGGAACTATCGAAAAGTATAAAGAAAAATACCCCACATTGGAGGTGATTTTGTGTGGTGGCGATGCACACTTTTTTGAAAACCAATTGAAACAACCCATATTTGTAGCCCCCAATCTCGTCTTGTGCGGATTGAACAGGATTTTGGTGCATAATGTCAGTTTATAAGTATTCTCTTTGCTGCGCCCTATTGGCCTTATTTTTTTGTTTTGAATCAAAAGGCCAGGCTGCAAAATCTCCCTTTTCTTCTTTTGGATTAGGAGAGCCTTATGGTAATGCACTGGTTCACAACCAAGGGATGGCTGGCGTTGGCATCAGCAATTATGATTATGTGCATCTCAACAATAAGAACCCAGCTCTCCTGGTGTTCAACCGAGTGACCGTTTTCCAAGCCGGGTTTATTGGCGAGCAACGTACAATCAAAGGAGCGAATGCATCAGAAAAGACAGGCAGCGGCAACCTGAACTATCTCGCTCTCGGCTTTCCAGCTAAACGTGGAAAGTGGGCGATGGGACTTGGGTTGATGCCTTACAGCTCTGTCAACTATAGATTGAATTACTCATCACCAATCGAAAACAGTACCAACACGCTAGATGTCGTTGAGACTGGAACGGGCGGAATCAACCAGCTGTATTGGTCAAATGGCGTCTCTCTTCATCCGAATATTTCTGTCGGGCTCAAGTCTACGTATTACTTCAGCGCGATTGTAAATGAATATCTAACCAATCTTAACGAGACCACACAACAGATTCCATACTCAACGAATATTTACGATCGTCAATCGTTTACTGGATTTGGATTCTCGGGAGGAATATCATTCCACAAGGATTCATTGTTCAGGAAGAAAGACATGCAGATCAATGTTGGTCTCGTGTATGATTTCAAGGCGGACATTCGCACCAAGTTTTATGAAAGAATTGAGAGGAGAAATGCCGCAGGAATCACTGACTCAACAACGCTGATCAACAACATACCTGGTACAACCACAATTCCACAGGCTATTTCAGGTGGAATATCAATCGGGAAAAAACTTCAGTGGTTGGTCGGTGTTGATTTCACTTATCTCGATTATTCACAATACAAAGATTTTAACGGAGCCACTGGCGCGGGCACTTCCGGATATGAGCTTGCGGTGGGCGGAAAAGTAACCCCTGATGCGGGATCAGTATCAAATTATCTCAAAAGAGTAACCTACCGAACAGGCGTAAGCCTCAGCGAGGCACCTTATTTAATAAATGGTAATAAGTTGAGAGATTTTGGCATTAATTTTGGGTTATCTCTACCTGTGAACCGAATTTCAAGTGTTGATTTGGCATTAAAGGTTGGTAAGCGAGGCGACTTGCAGACAAACACTGTTGAAGAAAATTACATTAAGTTATATTTTGGCGTTACTTTCAACGACCAGTGGTTTATTAAAAGAAGATTCGACTAGAAAATGAAAACAATGAAAACAATTGTAGCTGGCACTTTCATGTTGGCGCTATTTGCAGCAAGCTTTAACTCATTTGGCCAATGCCGTGAGTTTAAGTGGCCTGAAGACAAAAGCAAAGCTGAAGAGAAAGTGGCATTGTATGGCGATGCGATGAAGCAAGGTCAATACAGGGCAGCAGCCAATGCTTTTACCTGGATGGTAAAAAATGCACCAGACTGGCACGTGAAGTTGTACATCGATGGAGCCGATATTTATGATAACCTGGCAGAAAAAGAAAAAGACCCTGTGAAAAAACAGGTGTATGTTGACTCCATGCTATTGATGTATGATATGCGCGTAAAAAATTGTGGTGACGAAGCGAACGTGCTCAACCGCAAAGCGTTCTATGCATACAAATACAATGTGACCAAGAAAGAAAAAGCAGCTGATTTGTTAGCTCTTTTTGATAAGGTTGCTGAAATCAGCGGCACTGATATGAGCGATGGAAACCTCGTTGCTTATATGACTGCAGTTCAGGCAAACCATGTGTTGCTTAAGAACCTCAGTGATGAGCAAATTTTGGATCGCTATGATCGCATAATGACGATAGCGGATCAAAAGCAGAAGCAATATGAAGCCAATGGCAAAACTGCGAACTCAAATAAAATAAAAGAATATAAAGGTGTAATTGACGATCTGTTGATCGGCATGGTGAAAGTCGATTGCGAGTTTGTGAAAAATAACCTTGAGCCTAAGTTCAAGCAAAATCCAAATGACATCGCCCTGGCGAAGAAAATCTTCGGTTTCATGTTGCAAGGAAAATGTACAGATGATCCATTGTGGTTAGAGGCAGGTGAAGTTGTTCACAACAGTGAAAAAGACTTTGGATTAGCAAAGAACCTGGCCCTTAAATACATGGGTAATGACAATCTGGAAAAGGCCGAGTCGCTGTTTACTGAGGCCCTTGGGCTTGCAAACAACAATCAGGACAAAAGTGAAATCCTGGTTTACCTTGGTAGCGTTGATGTGAAGAAGGGAAGCAAAAGTGCCGCTCGTGAAAACTTCAGGAAGGCAACAGAGCTTGGCAACAAAGAGGGCTGGGAAAAAATCGGTGACCTTTACTATGGAAGTTTCAACGACTGCAAGAAAGGCGTGAACATGGCAGAGGATCGTCTGGTGTACATCGCTGCGTATAACATGTATTTAAGAGCTGGTGATAGCCAAAAAATGGCGCTTGCGAAATCTCAGTTCCCTTCAAAAGAAGAGATATTCCTCTTCAACTGGAAAGTAGGCGATACAATGAGAGTAAGCTGCTGGGTTGGTGAAACCGTGACGATCGATACCAGAGACTAATAAAGCTTATACCTTTGCAAAAGGCTGGCTTAACGCCAGCCTTTTGCTTTTGTAATGAACAAAGTCATTCAACAATACTGGTTTTTAAAACAGGCCTCGATTATCCTGATGCTCTCGTTTTGTCTGCTGGCATGCGATACAACACAAACCAGCCAGCCGGTAGAGTACACTGGGCCTCTAAAAGAGGCTGAAGATGTAGAGATGTTCTACACGGAAAAAGATCTTATTAAGATCAAGATGGAGGCACAAAAGGTGTTTGAGTATGAAAATGGAGATCGTGAGTTCCCTGAAGGCATCTATCTTGAGTTCTACAATGAAACCGGGGCGATTACATCAACACTAAGAGCTAACAGCGCTTATTACTTCAGCGAAGAAGACAAGTGGAGAGGACGTGGTGATGTCGAAATCATCAATATCGAAAAAAAGGAACAACTCAATACCGAGGAACTATTCTGGAAACAAGACACAAAAAGGATATTCACCGAAAAATTTGTCACCATAAAACTGGCTGCCGAGGTAATCTACGGCACAGGACTGGAAGCCGCACAAGATCTTTCTGACTATACGATCAAAAATCCACAGGGCGAGTTTGACATGGTCGACTAAGGCCTTTCTCATCAATTCTGCATTATGCTTATCTTTGCAAACCATGAAATTGGTTGATGTACTTCTGCTGTCGTTAGCAGTTGTTTTTATTGTGATTGGAGCGTATGAAGTGATGACAGTTGGGCTAGGTAATGCCTACTGGTCGATCATGCTTTCTTTGATCCTGTTTTTTGCGTACTCGATGAGAAAACGTTCTGCCTGATCATGGATTTGCAACTTGTTCCCTTTATTCTTCTGTCGCTGGTTTTCTCTTTCTTCTTCTCGGGGATAGAGATTGCATTTCTTTCAGCAAACAAACTGCAAATCGAGCTGCAGGGAAAGCAAGGCGTAATGTGGGGCCGCATAATGTCGCAGTTCATTAAGAAGCCCTCATGGTTTATTGGAACTACCCTTATCGGTAATACATTGGCGTTGGTGCTCTTCGGCATCCTGATAACTCAAATGATCGAGCCTACTTTGGTTGCATTACTGCCTGAAGCTTTGAAGGGCGATGTGTATGTAATGTTAATTCAAACTACGTTATCAACGCTCATCATTCTTTTTACTGCTGAATTTCTTCCCAAGAGCCTGTTCCTGGTAAATCCGAATACCATGCTGGCGGCACTCGCGGTTCCTTTCAAGGCGCTGTTCTACCTGCTCTCTCCCATCACGTTTACAATCGTTTACCTTTCTAAACTCGTGATCGTATATGTGTTGAGACTTGAATATTCCGAGGAGAAGCCGGCTTTCGGACTGACGGACATGAATCACTATCTCAAGAATATGCAAAAGGTGAGTCACGAAAACGAGGAGATTGAGCTTGATAAGAAAATATTTCACAATGCACTTGAGTTCAAAACTGTTAAAGTTCGCGAGTGTATGATTCCCCGAACCGAGATCGTGGCCATCGCATCTGACGAAGGCCTCGACAAATTGCGGGAAGCTTTTATTGAAACCGGTCATTCTAAAATTATCATCTACAAGGACAGCATCGATGATGTGATTGGCTATTGTCACTCTTCAGCTCTTTTTACCAAGCCAAAGTCCATCAATGAAATTCTAACTTCAATCATTATAGTGCCTGAAGCGATGATGGTGAATGAGCTCATGATTCAGTTTATCAAGGAAAGGAAAAGTCTTGCCGTGGTGGTAGATGAATTTGGTGGCACATCGGGTATCGTGAGCATGGAAGATATCATCGAGGAGATCTTTGGCGAGATAGAAGATGAGCACGATGAGGACGACCTGGTGGAGCAAAAAATTGACGACCGCACATTCCTGCTTAGTGCCCGGCACGAAATCGACTACCTCAATGACTCCTATAACTTGCAGCTTCCGGAGGGAGACTATGAAACCCTTGGAGGCATGATTCTTTCCTACACGGAAGACTTCCCTGAAGAAGGTGATGCCGTGTCCATTCCGCCCTATACATTCATTATCCAATCTACGGAGGACAATCGGATTGACGTAGTGAAATTGATCCTTGAAAAGGCCCCGGAAGAGGCATAAAACTACCTGCAATTGGGCGATATAAATGCCTGATAATCAGCAAAATTTATTAACCAAATCTGCTTTTGGGCCTTTGCTGAATTCACATAAGCCCTTAAATTTGCGGCTCTTTAAAATTGAAGTTACCAGACATTTATAATTAATCTAGTTGTATGGCTCTTATCGGAACATTGAGAAACAAAATGACCAAGTGGGTGGTGGGGTTTGTGGCAGTGGCAATTGCTGCCTTTGTTCTCAACGATTTATTTGGAAATGGACCTCGATCTGTATTTGCAGGCAGCGACAATGTAGTAGGGGAAGTAGCCGGCAAGTCCATCTCTCTTGAAGAGTTTCAGGCAGCAGTACAAGCCAGGGAAAACAACTACATCCTAAACTTCGGCCGCCAGCCGGGTGAGCGTGAAATGCCAACCCTGCGCCAGCAGGCCTGGGATCTCATCGTCTCCCGTTATGCCGTTATCCCTCAATATGAACAAGTAGGTGTAAAAGTGACTACAGATGAGGAATGGGATATCATTCAAGGAAAGAATGTTGACCAAAATATAAAACTGTCTTTCACCGATTCAGCCGGAAACTTTGACCGTAGCTCACTGATCTCCTATCTGCAATCATTGGACGACCAGCCTGTAAACTCTGAGCAACGCATTCGTTGGAATATCTTCAGAGCAGACCTGGTGCCTTCACGCGAAAGACTGAAGTTTGAGAACCTGATCCTTAAGACCAACTATGTCACACAAGCGGAATCTGAAAGAGAGTACCACTTGCAAAATGATGTAGTGGAAGTTAAATATTTGTATGTACCCTACTACTCCATGAGCGACTCGTTGGTCACAGCCTCTGATGCCCAGCTGAGAGATTATTACAACAAGAACAAGGCAAAGTACAAGGCAGAGGCATCTCGCAGTTTGAGCTACGTATCTTTCCCTTTGATTCCATCGCCAACTGACTCGGCCGAGATCAAAGATGAACTGGAAAAGATAGCGGCCGACTTTAAAACGGCAGAAGAGGATTCAATTTTTGCTACGATCAATTCTGACAATGCCGAGGCGTTTACCAAATACACGCCAGACAAGCTCCCAACATTTCTTGAGAATAGAATCAGTAGCATGACTGCTGGCGAAGTGGTAGGCCCATTGCTAGATGCCGGACGTTACAAAGTGGCTAAACTGGTTTCAGTAAACAAGGATACTGTTTACAACGCGCGCGCAAGTCATATCCTTATTCGTTGGGATGACTCGACAGATGCGGCTAAGAAAGTAGCAAGAGATAAGGCTCAGGGGATACTCAACCAAATCAAAGCTGGTGCTGACTTTGCAGAAATGGCAAGCGAGCATGGGTCTGATGGTACTGCATCGCGTGGCGGTGATCTTGGATATTTCACATCTGGTCAAATGGTGAAGCCATTTGAAAATGCCGTGTTCAACGCCAGATCAACAGGTCTTATTAACAACCTTGTGGAAACTGAATTTGGTTACCACATCATCAATGTCACAAGTGTAAAAGACAACACATCTTACACTATTGCCACAATTGAAAGAGAAATTACCCCAAGTGACGAGACACAAAACGAAGCATACAGAAAGGCAGACCTTTTTGCCAGCAGTGTTTCAGATCTGGATGAATTCAAAAAGAAAGCAGCTGAAGAGAATCTAACTATATATGACGCACAAGATGTAGGGACACGTGACTCTCGTGTGAATACGTTAGATGATGCAAGACAAATCGTTTTGTGGCTATTCCGCGATGCAAGTGAGGGAAAGGTATCAGATGTTTTTGATGTGCAAGATGCTTATGCAGTAGCCGTGATGACCGGTGAGACAGAAGAAGGTGTTAGGCCATTCGAAGATGTGAAGGAAGAAATCACTCCCTTGGTAAAGAATGAATTGAAAGGAGAGAAGATAATTGAAAAACTGAAGGGCCTTTCTGGTACGCTCGATGAAATGGCGACCGCGTACGGCTCGGATGCAACCATAAATTCAAGTAGCGATCTCAAACTCAACACTAATTCACTTACTGGTGTTGGTATTGATCCGATTGCTATAGGCAAAGCTTTTGCGATGGAAAGCGGTAAGCGCTCTGAGCCATTTGCTGGGGAGAATGGAGTATTGATACTTGAAAGTCAGGCCAAGACTTTGGCCCCAGAAGTAGGTGACTACTCGATTTTTAAGAATCAAAAACTTCAGGCTATCAACAACAAGTCAGGACTTGATATCGCTGAGGCTCTGAAGAAAGGCGCTAACATTGAGGACAAGCGTTACTTGTTTTATTAATTAGAGCAATTTCATTGAGACTCCGTCTGCTTTGTGGATGGAGTCTTTTCTTTTTCAGCTATGGACGAAAACTGGGTCATTTCATTCAGAGAGAAGTTGGACAATCACTACGCCTGGCCGGCCCTCTATACTTTCAAATTCATTGTACCAAAAGGTAAAGAAAGTGAGATGCGGAAGATGTTTCCCATGCATACTCCAAAGGAACGATCCTCAAAAAACGGCAACTACACCAGTTTTACCATCGAAATGATGATGCCATCCACCGAATCGGTGATTGAGGTTTATCTGGAAGCATCTGCTATAGACGGCATTATCGCGCTCTAAAAACTCACCCGGCCTTTTTGCCTAACTTTATGGTGAAACCAAAACAGGACGCCATGTGGATTGAAGAGAATAATTACTTAAAAAGAAATTTTCAATTTAATGACTTTATTGAGGCCTTTGCCTTTATGACCCGGGTGGCAATGGTAGCAGAGAAAATGAATCATCACCCCAATTGGTCCAATGTTTATAACAAAGTGACGATTGAGCTATCAACTCACGATGCCGGAAACACCGTTACGGATAAGGATCGCAAGCTGGCCAACGCTATCGATAAGTTAATTTGAGTGAACTCGTCTGAACCAACTTCGCTTTTCGTAGTACCAACTCCTATTGGCAACCTGGAGGATATCACGCTTCGTGCCTTGCACATACTAAAATCTGTTAACCTCATTCTGGCTGAGGACACTCGGAAAAGTGGTATCCTGACTAAACACTACGAGATTGACAAGCCGCTAAATAGTTTCCACATTTTTAACGAACATAAAAAAGTCGCAAGCCTAATAAAGCGGATGAAGGACGGAGAAACGATGGCATTGGTAAGTGATGCGGGCACTCCTGGAATTTCAGATCCTGGGTTTTTGCTGGTGAGAGCATGCCTCAATGAAGGTTTAAAAATTGAATGTCTCCCCGGTCCGACTGCATTCGTCCCAGCTCTTGTTAAGTCAGGCTTCCCGACTGATCGTTTTGTCTTTGAAGGATTTCTTCCCCACAAAAAAGGTAAGCAGACTTTATTAAAAAAATTGGCCGAAGAGGAAAGGACAATTGTCCTCTACGAATCACCTCATCGGCTGGAAAAAACGTTGGAGCAGATGATCGAGTTCTTTGGAGAGCAGCGGCTGATATCTGTTTCTCGAGAGCTCACCAAAGTTCATGAAGAAACTATTACCGGACCACTAAGTGAGGTGCTTGGCCATTTCCAAAAAGAGAAAGTGAGGGGAGAAATTGTTATTGTCATCGATGGCAAAAAAGAATAGAATTCCGACAATTTATCTTTTCGCAGGCGGAACAGTTCTTTTCAGTCTGGCGTGGCTGATGCCATCATTTCCATTGCTTGCTTTCATAGGTCTTGCCCCTTTCTTTGCAATAGCGGTCAACAACCGAGCTGAAAAAAGTTTGTGGACCTCCATGGAGTTGATTCTACTCGGTCTGTCTATTTCCTTTTGGGCTGTAACCCAATTTTCACTTGCTAACCTGACGATCAGTATTGTATACGGCATTCTTTTTACACTTCCATTCCTGGGGTACGCATTTGCCCGGGAAAATTTGGGTGCAAAGGCAAGCCTTATTGTAATCCTATTTTTTTGGCTGGCAATCGAGTACGCCTCACTCAAAGTTTATCCAACTTATTTTTTAGCGGACCTCTTCATTCTAAAACCTGAATGGAGCAAATGGACCGCCAATACAGGTTACCTAGGCATCTCCTTGTGGATACTTAGTACAAATGCGCTTCTATTCAAAGCACTGCTGACTGAGGAAAAAATAAACTGGTTGCTGTTCACTCTCTTCCTTGCTGTGGTTATCGGGCCTTTTGTTCTCTCGCAGGGGGCTGAGACCTCTCCGATCACCAGACTGGATATGCTGGCTTTATATTCAAATTCAGTAGCGGGCGATGCCGGTTACAAAAGCTATGCAGAATGGATTGCCAGAACCTCTGCGTGGATTTCTGTGTTAATAGTATTATTTACCCTCGTAAAGCAAAAAACCAAGCGAAAATGATAGACTTGACCACACTGGAAAATGAAGTGAGAGACCTGAGCAATCACGTGGCCGAGTTCATTAGAAAAGAAGTGCGTGAGTTTGACAAGGATAGGATTGAGCAAAAAACATCCTTTAACAACCTTGTATCGTATGTCGACAAGGAATCGGAGAAGCAGCTAGTGGCCTCGCTTAAGAAAATCCTTCCAGGAGCAGGCTTCCTCGCTGAAGAAGGTACCTCCTCAAAAGGAACGAACAATTATCAATGGATTATCGATCCACTGGATGGCACTACCAATTTCATACATGGTCTCCCCCCCTATGCGATTAGTATAGGATTGACTTTTCACGACAAGGTTGTGTTTGGAATGGTGCATGAAGTAAGTAAGGATGAGTGTTTTTACGCTAGCGTTGATGGGCCAGCTTTTTGCAATGGCAAAGAAATAAACGTGGCAGCTACACCTAAGCTCAGTGACAGCTTGATGGCTACAGGTTTTCCCTATTATCACCACGATAAAAAAGACGAGTACCTGGCCATCATCAAAGATTTTCTCGAACTCACCCATGGTGTGAGAAGACTAGGAAGCGCTGCTACTGATCTGGCCTACGTGGCTTGTGGCAGAATGGACGGCTTTTTTGAATACAGTCTAAACCCTTGGGATGTGGCCGCAGGAAGTTTAATTGTGCAACGTGCTGGTGGGTTTGTGTCGGACTTTCAAGGAGAAGGCAACTACTTGTTTGGCGGTGAGATCTGCGCTGCAGGCCCTGTACATACTGAAATGGTAGAAATAATAAAAAAGCACTGGGGATAGCGCTCATGATTATTTAAGTTTGAGTAATGATTCAGGCGATTCTTTTAGGCATTCTATTAGCCGGGGCAGTTTTCTACCTGGGGCGTATGGCCTATATGGCATTTGCAGCTCCCAGTTGCGAAAGTGGATGTGGAAAATGCGGTACAATAGATGTTGATGCGATCGTGAAGGCTGCCAGTAAATCAGCTCAGCGCTAAGCCCAAACCCGGGTTCCTTCGGTACAATTCTTACACATCTCAATTTCACTTCTCGAACGCAACAGCGATCCGCGAAAGTCAGTGTAAGCCTCGCCATTCCAAATCTCTTTGAAAGAGTTTTGTGTCAAATCGCCCAACACAAAATGAGCATCTTTATCAAAACAACAGGGTACCACTTTCCCATCCCAGGTGACAACACAGCTGTGCCACATCTTCCAACAATGATTCAACAATTGATTCTTGATGGCATAGCTACCATCTTCCGCTTTTCGATAGCGGGAATATTTTTCATTGATCGGAATGAGATCTGATCCACTTTCAAAGTCATAGATTTGAGCCGTCTTCAACGCCACTTCATCCACGCCAAGTTCGTTCGCCAGTTTGTAAACCTGGTCAATCTGCGATTCATTCTTTCGAACTACAAGAAATTGAAATATGGTGTGAGGTGTCTTTGATTTTAGGGCCTTCTTCCACTTGATTAAATTTTTTGTTCCCTCAATTACTTTTGACAGTTTACCCCCTACTCTGTATGATTCGTAGGTATCCTGACTTGTTCCATCAATCGAGATAATCATTCTGTCAAGGCCACTCTCTACTGTTTTACGAGCTGCATCACCAGTGAGAAAGTGTGCATTGGTTGAAGTGGCCGTATAAATTTTCTTTTTGGCTGCGTAGCCAATCATGTCCAACAACTGAGGATGGAGATAAGGCTCACCTTGAAAATAAAATATCAAATACGAAAGAGACGGAGCTAGCTCATTTATTATCCTTTCATAAAGCTCAGTATTTAACATCCCCGTTGGACGTGTAAACGATCTGAGGCCACTGGGGCACTCCGGACACCTTAAATTACAAGAAGTCGTAGGCTCAATAGAAATGCTTACTGGAAGTCCACTGATTTTTGGCATTCCATTCATTCTGGAGCGTGAATAACTCGATAACAAACGGAAATAGTTTGCTGCTCGCTGTGGTGTTAGCTTGGAAGCAAAATTAAGTCCGTCTCTGAAGTTCCGGTTCATGGCAGAATCAAAATTACCTTTTACAATCTGTTTGTTATATCTTTCACCCGATTATTTACCTGATGCGCTACGTTTTAACCATATGTCTTTTCCTGTTTTTTCAGAACCTATTCAGTCAGAATATCACTCTTTCTGACAAGGCACATATTTCGGTTATTACTTGCGCCCCATCTCAGGATGAATTGTATTCGGCATTCGGTCATAGTGCTATTCGTGTGTATGATCCGGAACTAAACATTGACCACGCCTACAACTATGGCGTTTTCGACTTTGATCAACCTAACTTCTATCTCAATTTCACACGAGGACACCTGTTGTACAAGCTAGCTTTACAACCCTATCCGCGTTTCAGAGAAATCTACCTGTACTATGGCCGATGGGTACACGAACAAGTTCTTGATCTAAATCAGAATCAAAAGCAAAAAGTGTTTGACTATTTGCAATGGAATGCCAGACCGGAAAATCAAAATTATCTGTACGACTACTTCTATAACAACTGCGCAACAAAAATTCGAGATGTATTTAAAGAAGTACTAGATGACGAAATTGAATTTGATGGAAGTTTTATCACCACAAATTACACCATCCGCGAATTGACCGATATATATCTAAAGGAACAACCATGGGGTGATTTGGGTATTGATATCTGTTTAGGATTGCCAATGGACAAAAAGGCCAGTCCATATGAATATATGTTTCTTCCGGATTATGTGGAATCATCTTTTGAGCGCGCTTCGATTTTGAATGGTGAGAAAAAATCTGCTGTAAAGGATATTGTAGTATCGAATCCAGCCTATAACCCGAGTACGGAAAATACGTGGCCGCACCCCTGGATCGTTTTCGGCATTGTACTTGTGTTGATCGCAGCAATCACCGTGCGTGACTTTAGGGTGAAGAAAGTTTCGAAGTGGTTGGATTTTACATTACTATTTCTGACCGGTGCAATTGGTTGCTTGCTATTTATACTTTGGGTGGCTACAGATCATCGTGCAGCTGCAAACAATTTCAACTTGCTGTGGGCGGTTCCACTCAATCTGCCGTTTGCCTTTTTGATTTTTAAGAAAAAAAATTTAACCTTACGCTACTTCACAGCACTGACTGGCATCACTTTACTTACGCTTTTATTGTGGCCCGTGCTACCGCAGAAACTGAATGTGTTCCTCCTCCCAGTTGTGGTCGGATTGCTTGTAAGATACTTTACGAATTACTGGTTTTCCCGCAAGGCTACATATGAATAGGCCTGTTGGCGGTCGCGGCCAAACATGCTTCTTTCACTGCCTCCATGTAGGTAGGGTGCGCATGCGAAATTCTCGACACATCCTCTGCTGACGCGCGGAATTCCATAGCCGTAACACCTGCCGCAATCATATCGGCTGCTCTGGCACCGATGATATGTACACCTAGTATTTCGTCTGTAGACTTGTCGGCTAAAATTTTCACCAGACCATCTACATCCATACTTGCCCTCGCACGACCCAATGCTTTGTAAGGAAACGACCCGGTTTTGTAGGCGCGTCCGCTCTCCTTCAACTGCTCCTCGGTGTAACCCACACTCGCTACTTCAGGCCATGTGTACACAACACCAGGAATGAGTAGATAATTGATGTGTGGTTTTTGGCCGGCCATCTGCTCTGCTACCATCACGCCTTCTTCCTCTGCTTTATGCGCGAGCATGGCTCCTCTCACTACATCACCAATGGCATAAATGTTGTCAACCTTTGTTTTGAGATGATCGTCAACAGATATTTTGCCACGATCGAGTTCAATCCCAACCTTGTCAAGGCCAAGTCCTTCGGTGTAAGGCCTGCGCCCAATACTCACCAAGCAATAATCACCTTTCAATTCTATTGTCTTACCAGATTTGTCTTCTGCCTTCAATATGACTTCCTTCCCTTTGTTTTCAAGAGAAGTGACTTTGTGGCCTAAGAAAAATTCCATGCCCAGCTTCTTAGTCACCTTCAGTAATTCCTTGCCTAGGGTTCCATCCATGGTAGGGATTAAACTGTTTAGGAATTCTACCACCGTGACTTTTGCCCCTAGCCTAGCGTATACAGAGCCTAACTCCATTCCAATTACTCCACCACCAATTACGATCAGATGCTTTGGTACTTCTTTCAATTCAAGCGCTTCTGTGCTCGATATGATTCTCTTTTTGTCAAATGCGGCAAATGGAAGAGGCGTGGGCTTCGAGCCAGTGGCAATAATTACTTTCTCTGTGGTTATCTGGGACTCTTTGCCATCTTTACCAGTCACCTTAATTGTGTTCTTGTCGATGAATGAACCCACACCTGTGTGCACATCGATCTTGTTTTTTTTCATCAAGTATGCGATTCCATCCACGTTTTGCTTTACCACATCGCCTTTCCGTTTGATCATCTGCTTGATGTTGACTTTTGGCGGCTCTATATCAATGCCATGCTCCTTGAAATGATCTCTGGCATTGAGGAAGTGCTCAGAAGAATCGAGAAGCGCCTTCGATGGGATGCATCCTACATTCAGACATGTGCCACCAAGTGTGTCATATTTTTCAATGATGGCGGTCTTAAATCCTAGCTGCGCACACCGAATAGCTGCAACATAGCCACCGGGGCCCGATCCAATTACTGTTACATTATATTGCATGATTCAACGAGTTCTTTTTTGTTTGAATAATTAGATTCCCAAGATCAGCCTTCCTGGATCTTCCAACATTTCCTTCACACGCACGAGGAAGCTCACAGACTCCTTGCCATCCACTATGCGATGATCATATGATAAAGCGAGATACATGATTGGTCTGATCACAACCTGACCATCGAGGGCTATAGGCCGTTGTACAATATTGTGCATGCCCAAAATTGCCGATTGAGGTGGATTCAAAATAGGTGTTGAAAGCATCGAGCCAAACACACCACCATTAGTAATCGAAAATGTTCCTCCGGTCATCTCATCTATAGAAAGCTTGCCATCGCGACCCCGCGTGGCCAGCCGAACAACTTCTTTCTCGATGTCGGCCATGCTGAGCGTCTCCGCGTTTCTAATCACCGGCACCACCAATCCACGTGGGGTTGAAACGGCAATCGAGATATCACAATAATCATGATAGATGACTTCATCTCCGTCAATGTAGGCATTCACCGCTGGGAACTCCTGCAACGCTGCACAGACCGCCTTCGTGAAGAAGCTCATGAACCCAAGCCCAACACCGTACTTCTCTTTGAATTTGTCTTTGTATCGTGAGCGCAGATCCATCACAGGCTTCATATCCACTTCGTTGAAAGTGGTGAGCATGGCGGTCTCGTTCTTCACACTTACCAATCGTTTCGCAATTGTCCTCCGCAGAGACGTCATTTTCTCTCTCCTCACTTCACGTGCGCCAGGAGTAGAAGTTGAAGCGGCAGCTGGCGTTGATTTTTCCTTACTTGCGCTGCCAGCTTGAGCTTTGTTGGCATCTTCTTTCGTAATCCTTCCACCCACACCTGTTCCTTTCACTTGATCTGTAGAGATACCTTTTTCAGATAGAATTTTTGAAGCGGCTGGTGATGGATGTCCGGCTGCGTAAGATTTGTCTCCAGAAGCAGGTCCTTCGGAGCTAGCAGCAGATGCCTTGGATGTTGAAAGAGCAGGTGCACCTTCTGCCACTTCTATTTTGCAGATAAGCCCACCAATAGGTAGGGACGTGCCTTCCTTTGCAACGATACGCAAGATCCCTTGCGCTTCAGCCGGGAGTTCAAATGTCGCCTTGTCCGATTCTACCTCCGCGATTACTTGATCCAAGGACACAAAGTCGCCATCACTTTTTAGCCAGGTTGAAATCGTGACTTCGGTAATCGACTCACCAACTGCCGGCACCTTCATCTCCTTTACCGCGCCAGTGGGCTTCGGTCCAGAAGCTTCGGGCTTCGATTCTTCCTTTTCTGATTTTTTAGGTGCCGGAGAAGAGGCGGAAGATGACGATGAACCCTTAGCCGATGTGTCTATTTCACAAATAACTTCTCCGATCGGAACCGTTTCGCCCGATTGTTTTACAATCTTCAAAGCCCCTGCCTGCGGTGCTGTCAATTCAAAGGTTGCCTTGTCTGACTCAAGCTCCGCTATCACTTCGTCCATCTGCACTACATCGCCATCGTTCTTTAGCCAATTGGCGATGGTAACTTCAGTGATTGATTCACCGACTGTTGGTACTTTAACTTTTTCTGCCATGATGTTTTAAGAAAAATTTTACGCCTTGATTTCTAGAGCCTGGTTGATAATTTTCTCCTGCTCTGCTTTATGTACTTTGGCATAACCTGTCGCTGGTGAGGCACTGGCTTTGCGCGAAATAATTTCAAACTTGTGATCCGGCATCATCCGGAGTATAAAGCTTAAGCAGCCCATGTTCGAAGGCTCTTCCTGCACCCACGCTACTTTTGCTCCTTTATACTTTTTCAGAATAGCGGTAATTTGCTTTTCAGGGAATGGGTAAAGCTGCTCTATGCGAACAATTGCCACGTCTTTCACTTTCTTCTTTTGCTTCACCTCGGATAGATCGTAGTATATCTTACCACTACATAGCACGACTTTTTTGACAGTCTTAGGCGATGACGGATCATCGATAACCTCACTAAATCCCCCTTTAGTAAATTCTGCTACGGGAGAAACAACAGCTGGATGGCGAAGTAGTGACTTGGGCGAGAATATCACACAAGGTTTCCTAAACTCCCATGCAACTTGCCTACGAAGCAGGTGGAAGATATTTGCAGGAGTTGTAGGGTTAGCTACCACCATGTTGTATTCTGCTGATAATTGCAAGAATCGCTCTGGCCTTGCACTTGAGTGTTCAGGGCCTTGCCCCTCATATCCGTGCGGTAGCAGCATCACAAGTCCATTCATCCGCTGCCATTTAGATTCCGCACTGCTGATGAACTGATCAATCATCACCTGTGCCCCGTTTACGAAGTCGCCAAACTGTGCTTCCCAAAGCACCAATGCGTTAGGTGAAGCCATGGAATAGCCATACTCAAAACCAAGCACGCCAAATTCTGAGAGAAGAGAATTAAAGATTCTGAACTTCTGCTGATCCTTGGTGATGTTGTCGAGGTTGCAATAGTTTTCATTAGCATTCACATCCATCACATAGGCATGTCGATGTGAGAACGTTCCTCTCTTCACATCCTGTCCCGACATTCTCACGATCCTATTCTCAAGAAGCAGTGATCCGTATGCCAAGAGTTCTGCATCAGCCCAGCCTAATTCCTTAGTTTCGAAGAAAGCTGTTTTACGATCCTTCAGAAGTTTTTCAATCTGTTTAATCGGTTTAAATCCATCAGGCAACGTGATCAAGGCTTTTCCAACCATATCGACCACCGACTGCTTGATAGCAGTGGATGGCGACTGGTCAAAGTCTTCTGGCACGGACTTGCGCAACTTGTGCCATTCCTCTTCAATCTTCTGAACTTTGTATGGGAGTTTCTTTTGCTTTACTTCATTTAGGCGGTCCTGCAATTGGTTGCGGAATTTTTTGTCCATCTCTCCCGCTAGCTCCGCATCAACATCACCTCTTTCAATTAATTTCTTGGAGTATATCTCCCGAGGATTGGGATGCTTCGCGATGATGTTGTACAGTTTTGGCTGAGTGAATTTTGGCTCATCACTCTCATTATGGCCATGTCTTCTATAACACACCATGTCAATGAAAATATCTTTGCCAAACTTCTGACGGTATTCTACAGCCAGTTTGGAGCAAAATGTCACTGCCTCTGCATCATCGCCATTCACATGCAATACTGGCGCATCAACAATCTTCGCCAAGTCCGTGCAGTAAATGGAAGTACGTGCATCATCATAATCGGTGGTAAAGCCGACCTGGTTATTGATTACAAAATGAACAGTCCCACCCGTGTTATAACCCGGCAAACCTGACATCTGAACAATCTCATAAAGAATGCCCTGACCCGCGACTGCTGCATCACCATGGATAAGAATGGCCATGGCTTTGCTCAAATCTCCCAGATATTCATCGTCAATTTGACCCCGGGTGTAGCCCAACACTAATGGATCGACCGCCTCAAGGTGTGAAGGGTTAGGTGTCAACTTAACGTAGACCTTATTCTTGGATGGCGTGTCAATATGACCGGCATAACCCTGATGATATTTCACGTCACCGTCTCCCATCGTTAAGTCAGGGCTGGCATTGCCTTCAAACTCTGTGAAAATCTGTTCGTAAGTTTTTCCCAGAATGTTTGACAACACGTTGAGGCGACCTCGGTGCGCCATTCCAATCACCACTTCCTGAACACCCAGCTCCGCTGACTTATTGATAATGGTCTGCAATGCTGGAATGGTATTTTCTCCACCTTCAAGCGAAAATCTCTTTTGACCTAAAAACTTGGTGTGAAGAAAATTTTCAAACACTACGGCTTCATTCAGTTTATAGAGAATGTCCTTTTTCTCTTCGTGGCTTGGGTCGTAGGTGTAATACTCCTTCTCACACTTATCCACGAACCAGTCGAAAATCTCCTGGTTACGGATGTAGCTATATTCAAATCCGATC
The DNA here is from genome assembly GCA_050185175.1 of Cyclobacteriaceae bacterium. GTDB lineage: Bacteria > Bacteroidota > Bacteroidia > Cytophagales > Cyclobacteriaceae > ELB16-189. Next base: position 11,371 of record JBFWZR010000015.1, on the reverse strand, counting down.
GGGCCGAGATAAACCCGTTCCAGTTTCTCAATGATCTTTTTCAAGGTCGTTCTGCCCAACCCAATTTCCACACCCACATCAAACTCAGAGTCGAGATCAGCATCGGTCAGGCCAAAATATTTATGGTCAAGCGGCACTTTGTGATCTCGTCTTTTGCGAACAGGGTTGGTATCGCTTTTTAAGTGCGCACGCGAGCGATACATGTGGATAAGTGTGCGAACTTGGGTCTCCTTAATAGTGACCCCATCCTCAGCAACAGCTGTCGAGCCATTTTCCCCAAATCGCTTTTGAGAAAACTCGAAGCCTTCGAAAAACTTTTGCCAGGAGTCGTCTACTGACGAAGGGTCTGCCTTATAATTCTGATAGAGCTGGTCGAGGTAGCCGACATCAGCATTTGAGATATAGGAGAACTTATCCATAACTTTTGCGGTGAGCTAACAAATGTAGAAAACGACTTAGTCTATTAAAAATCTAATAATCGCTTTAACAAATATTAGGAATTGCAGTCGTCCTAATGAGATCCCAACGAACTGGTTGTCAAAAAGAAAAAAACCGCTACATTTGCAGTCCTTAAAAAAATGGACGGGATCCATAGTAATTTAACTAAGTAAAATGGCTGTAAAAATCAGATTGGCCCGCAGAGGCCGCAAAAAACTGGCGATGTTCGATGTAATCGTTGCTGACGCCAGAGCACCACGTGATGGTCGCTTTATTGAGAAAATCGGGACTTATAACCCCCTCACAAATCCTGCAAGCATCAATCTCCAGGATGAAAGAGCTTTCCATTGGCTTATGAATGGAGCACAACCTACCGATACGGTAAGGGCGATGTTGTCTTACAGAGGCATCATGCTGAAAAAACACCTCCAAATTGGCGTTGTAAAAGGGGCAATCACTCAGGAACAAGCTGATGCGAAATGGGCTGAGTGGATGAAAAGCAAAGAAGCCAAGATTCAGGGCAAGAAAGACACCCTGTCAAAAGCCAAGCAAGATGCTGCCAAGGCACGCAAGGAAGCTGAATCAAAGGTGAGAGAAGCACGTGCAGAGGCTGTTCGTAAGAAGAACGAAGTAAAGGAACAGGAAGCTGCTGCTGAGACTGAGTCGGAGCCAACAGCTGAAGCAGCTGACGCGCCAGCAGAAAACGCATCAGGCGAAGAGGCACAAGCATAATATTATATGAGCCTTGAATCATGCTACCAGGTCGGGTACGTGATAAAGAGGCATGGGCTGAAAGGGGACGTTAAAATTTTTTTAGAATCCCCTTTGCCAAAAAAATTGGAATCAATCTTTGTTGAAATAGACAATCGATTGGTTCCTTTTTTTATTGAACACTTTTCCGTTCTGAATGACGTAGCCATCGTCAAGTTTGAGGACGTGAGCACACCAACTGCAGCAGATAAGCTCATCAAATGCGGGGTGTTTCTTCCTGATTCCCTCAAGCCTAAAAAGCAGACTAAAACCTTCGATATCAGCGATTTAGTTGGCTTCCAGGTACATTTTTCCGGTAAAGAACTGGGGGTCGTAAATTCGGTAAACGAGCATGCCCTCAATCCGCTATTGGTAATACCCAGCCCTGAAAAAGAGATTTTAATTCCAATAAGCGATTACTTTATCAAAAAGGTCGATCGTAAGAAGAAATTGATAGAAGTAGACCTTCCGGAAGGTTTCCTTGACATTTAAAATTCGGCAACACAGTGCGACTTGATATCATCACGTGTTTACCTCTGCTTCTTGAAAGTCCGTTTTCAGATTCGATCTTGAAGCGTGCGCAGACTAAAGGACTGGTAGAAGTGCAGGTGCATGATTTAAGAGACTACGCAACGAGCAAACATAAATCTACCGATGACTATGCCTTTGGAGGCGGGGCCGGCATGGTGATGATGATAGAACCAATAGACGCGTGCATCACGCACCTAAAGAAGCAACGCGATTACGATGAGATCATCTACATGAGTCCGGATGGCGAACTGTTAAATCAGTCGATGGCCAATCAGCTCAGCCTGGTAAAAAATCTTATCATACTTTGCGGCCACTACAAGGGGGTTGACGAGCGGATTCGGGAGCATTTGATCACCCGCGAGATCAGCATTGGCGACTACGTACTTTCTGGAGGAGAGATCGCTGCGGCAGTATTAGCCGATAGCATTATCAGGCTTGTCCCCGGTGTTCTCTCAGATGAAAGTTCTGCCCTCACTGACTCCTTTCAGGACGGACTGGTAGCTCCTCCTGTTTACACCAGACCGGCCGAATATAAGGGCTGGAAAGTGCCGGAAGTGCTACTATCCGGGCATGAGGCAAACATCGAAAAGTGGCGTCATGAAAAGTCTATTGAACGGACGAAAAACAGGCGTCCTGGCCAATTTGGGTCGGATTCTGACCACTAAAAATTCCAGATTGGGGGCCAGATAATATCCAGCTAAATCATATATTTGCAGTCCATTTTAAAAAACCATCGAGTCATGGCCGATTTAATGAAAATTGTGGAGCAGGAATTGGCATCAAAAAGGGCTAATATCACTGATTTCAAAGCTGGAGATACCGTAAACGTACACGTAAGGATCAAGGAAGGCGCGAAGGAGCGTATCCAGCAGTTCCAAGGTCTTGTGCTCTACCGCAGGGGCAAAGGCACCAACGGTGAGTCGTTTTCAGTTAGAAAAGTATCGAACGGAGTGGGTGTAGAAAGGGTGTTTCCATTGCTTAGCCCAAGCATCGAAAAAATTGAACTTATCAAGGTTGGAAAGGTTCGCAGAGCGAAACTTTACTTTATGAAGGGCAGACAAGGTAAGTCAGCCAGGATTAAAGAAAAGCTTACTTCCAATCAGGAAGCATCAGCTTAATCACGGAATCAATATTGGACCCGCCAAACAAGGCGGGTTCTTTGTTTATCAGGGTCGAGGTCAGATTGGACCAGAAAGGCCTTGGAGTTATATTTAAACCTCAATTTTATTTAACCAAAATATGCCAAAAACGAGCATTTCAAAGATCCTGGGAAAGGATGCGAAGTACCTACTTGAACACAAGAGCAAAACAGTTTCTCAGAATCAACTTCATTTACCTGGAGGCGACTTCATCGATCGCGTTTTTGAACAATCAAATAGAAATCCACAGGTATTAAGAAGTCTTGGTGTTCTGTTTAACACCGGTAGGTTAGGCGGCTCTGGCTATCTTTCAATACTTCCCATCGATCAGGGCATTGAACATAGCGCTGGTGCGTCATTTGGTAAGAACCCGATTTATTTTGATCCGGAAAACATTGTGAAGCTGGCCATCGAAGGGGGATGTAATGGCGTAGCCACCACTTTTGGCAATTTGGCAATGGTGTCAAGGAGATACGCTCATAAAATTCCTTTTATTGTGAAGATCAACCACAATGAAATTCTTACATATCCTAACAGCTACGATCAGATCATGTATGGATCTGTGGAGGAAGCCTGGAACCTTGGAGCGGTGGCCGTAGGTGCCACCATCTATTTTGGTTCTGACAACTCTACACGTCAGATCCAAGAAGTGGCCGCAGCATTTGAGCGCGCACACGAACTTGGAATGGCCACGATCCTTTGGTGCTATTTGAGAAACAACGCCTTCAAAAAAGATGGCAAGGACTACCATGTGGCAGCAGACTTAACTGGTCAGGCTAATCACCTGGGCGTAACTATACAAGCGGATATCATCAAGCAAAAGCTTCCAGAAAACAATGGAGGTTATAAAGCATTAAATACTGGAGGATCTAGCTACGGAAAGTTGGATGAAAGAATGTATACACAACTGAGTTCTGATCATCCTATTGATCTTTGCCGCTATCAGGTAGCAAACTGTTACATGGGAAGAGCTGGATTAATCAATTCCGGTGGTGAGTCAAAAGGGGCAAGTGATCTAGCCGATGCAGTTCGCACCGCAGTAATCAACAAGCGAGCTGGCGGCATGGGATTAATTTCAGGCAGAAAGGCATTCCAGCGCCCGATGAAAGATGGAGTTGGAATTTTGAATGCTATCCAGGATGTTTATCTGGATAAGTCAGTAACTATTGCTTAAGAATTCTTTACCCGGCTGTTTGGCTGGGTATGTCATAAACGAATTACTATGTCGTGGTTCAAACGTACCGACAAAGGAATTTTAACCCCAACTGAAGCGAAACGGGAAGTACCCGATGGGCTTTGGTTCAAATCACCTGAGGGTAAAATTGTCCATACTCGTGAGTTGAAGAGCAATGCATACGTGGTTCCTGAAGAGGACTATCACGTTAGAATCGGCTCAAAGGAATATTTCGAAATCTTGTTCGATAACAATGAGTTCACTGAACTTGACCCAAACATGGAGTCTGGGGACCCCCTCAGTTTTGTGGATTCAAAACCTTATCCAAAAAGGATAAAGGAGTCACAAGCTAAAGTCAGTCTTAAGGATGCGGTGAGAAGTGCTCACGGCAAAATGAATGGCCTCGACATTGTGATTGCCGCAATGGACTTCAGCTTTATTGGAGGGTCGATGGGTTCTGTCGTAGGAGAAAAGATCGCGCGAGCTATCGACTACTCGCTGAAAAATAAAATTCCCTTTTTGATGATCTCAAGATCAGGTGGGGCCCGTATGATGGAGGCAGGATTTTCATTGATGCAAATGGCCAAGACTTCTGCCAAGCTCGCACAGTTGGATGAGGCTAAAATCCCATACATATCGCTTTTGACAGATCCAACAACAGGAGGGGTTACTGCCTCTTTTGCAATGCTTGGCGACTTTAATATTGCTGAACCTGGAGCGTTAATCGGTTTTGCCGGACCTCGTGTTATCCGTGAAACAATTGGCAAGGACTTACCTAAGGGATTTCAAAGTGCTGAGTTCGTTCTCGACCACGGCTTCCTCGATTTTATTGTAGATAGGAGGAATTTGAAAAATAAGCTAACTACACTTTTGAGGATGTTGGCGTGATTCATCTGACCTAGGAATTTCACTCCAAATTGAAACTCTATAATGCATAAAACAAAAAAGGCTGCTCTTACGAGCAGCCTTTTCATTTATGTTCTCTCACGAGAACCTAACAATCTTAATTCATTGCAACACCTGTAAGCACTGGTGCGCCAATTGCACTTGTATTACCTGTGCTACCTTTGAACACTGCGTAGATGTCAAAATTACCGTTGGCAGTGAATGAACTAAATACTGGTGCAGATACCGTTCCTGCTTCACCTGACGAATTGGTTGTTAGCTTACCAGAAGCCTTCTGAGAAACTCCTGTTGCCATCGTCCAGATCGCATTGTCATCCTGATCAAACGACACTGCCGTTGGCGCTGCTGAACCAGCATCCACTGCAACATAGTAAATCGTTCCAGCTATCGCACCACCAGCGTTCGATCCTCCTGTGGCCTGTAACCCATACCACTTGATCTGGGTACCCAAGTCATGACCAGCAGAAAGTGTCATCGTAGGTGATGGCGGTGTGCCTACATCCAATGTCAATGAACCTGCCGGAATAGTTATCGTATTGCCCGCAAGATCTGCACCTCCTGTATAAGTCAAAGCCAACGGACCGTGTACCGCTGTATTCGGTGCCAACTCCTCTACCAGGAACACATAACTCGCTGACAATCCATTAGACGCCAACGCCATGGTTGCCGGGAAAGCCGAATCCGTGATGTCCTTATCCTTGATCTTATCATTAGGATCATCTATGGTGATCTTGATCGCATTGGCTGATTTAGTACTCATCGCCTCATTAAAGGTGATGGTGATCGTTGTCAATTGGCCGCGACCTACCCGAGTTCCAGTCACTGTGCTCACAATCTGTGGTGCAGTGTTGTCCACATTGATCGTTTGTGTCTTGTTCACCATCGTCAGTGTTGGGCCAAACGTGTCCGCCTGACCACCTGATATCGTAGCCGTCACAGCTCCTGTAAAACCAGCGCCTGCTGTCACAATATCATAGTACTCATCGTCCGCAACTTTAACCAACGCACCAAGTCCAGTAATCGCTGCATTATTATACGCTATTGTTGGTGTAGCCAATAAATCCTGGTCAAAGGTCACGTAAACAGTATCTTTCTGACCAGCTTTCAATGGAAACACTGGACGCGTCACTGTTGTACCACTCACCACAAACTCTCCCGCCAACTTTGTAGTCGCTACCGGTACAAAATCCGCAGTCTCCTTGGCAAAGTAGATCAACTCATGTGCTGGAAAGAACGCTGCCGCTGCAAACAATCCTGAATTCACAATCGCTGCTGCCGGCACCACACTACCATCAGTCAAGATAATATCTGATTCAATGGCGAGTGCTGTTTCAGTTAAGGCTGCTAACGCAGGATCTGTGCCAATGCCCAGCGCTGCTATTGCCCGAATTTCAGCCAAGGTAACACTTACAGAACCCTGGCGTGAATTCCCTCCTGAAGGGATTGTCCAGCCAGATGCATCAACTGTCTTTACCAACTGACGGGCACCTGTACCTACCTTTGCGTACACTTCAACGCTCTGTAACAAACTCTGATCTTCCGAAATAAAATCTGCCACATAGCTGAAGGTGTCTCCCGTCTGGGGATTGTCTTTGAAGAAAAAGTTCTGCTCCGGATCTAAACTCCCCGAGCTGCCATCGTCACCACGCAATGCTAGCAGCGACCCCTTCTTCAATTCCGCCAGGCGGAAAGGGTCCAGCGAATCATCAGTACAGGATAACACCAGTACCAACATCGCCAGTATACTTATCTTATTCATTATTCTTTTCATGTCAGTATATTTTTTCTGGAACCTTGGCGGCTGTGATTGTCACAGCCCTCCAAGCATCCCTTTGTTATCTTAATACCTCAGGATTACCATCCCAGAATACTTTCCTGGTAGCCTTACCCTCATTACTTGCAGCATTGGAATTCAGGTTCACATATACCGCTGGGTATACGATCGAACGCCAGAATGGCCCTGCTGATTCGGGATCAACTGAGGTCGCTCTCAGCATCGGCTGGAAGTCATCTGGCTTACCTGTCCTTCTGTATAGGTTGTAGGCTTCCAAACCATTACCAAACAAAGCCTTCCAGTACTCCTTGCCAATGATCTGCATACGCTCGTCATCATCTGCTGCTCCGTCATACAACGCACTCAACGTAGATGTATAAATCACCTGCGCTGGCTCAAGACCCGCTGGCAACGTTTGTGCCTTTGATGATGCAAAGGAACGAACGCGGTTGATCGACTTGTTCACCGCATTGATCAGGTTCGTCTTCGCTCCGGCTGCATCACCATTCAAAATGGAGATCTCTGCCTTCATGTAGTCGGTGAAGAAACTCATGTACAACGGCAATATACCAGCTCCGTTAGCGCCCTGTCCCAGTTGAGTAAAACCTCTGTAGTTGGGATTACCTGCTGCACCCGTTGGGTTAGTGTCTACACGACCTCCCACAGGATACACTCCGGGAGCTACAACCACCTGAGCATCAGGGTTACGTCCTTCCGCATTGCCATGATCACGGCCGTAGAAACCTGGATCAAAGGCACAGTACAAAGTAGGTCGTCCTAAGTCAGTATAATACTCAATGTAATGGTTAGGGGTACCTGTTGGTTGTGCATTGGTATTCAAACATGTGATCGACTTAGGGTCAATCGCCAAGGCCTCCTTCAAGCTACCTACCTGACGATACATATAGTATCTCCAGCGAGGGTCTTGAACAGTTCCATTAGGCTCCAGTCCATTGAACATCTCCTTCATAAACTGAGTACCTAACCACCCATTGGCAGAACCTGCAACAGGACGATAGGTATCAGTATAGTAAGGATGGCGTGACGTGGCTGGAACAGCTGCCGTTCCGTACTTATACGTGAATTCTTCTGCATCTGTATCAACCAGGCTACCGCCAAGCAATGTTCCAATACGGGTCAAGGCTGCCGCCTTCAACGAAGGCTGTGCTGTCAAATTCAGCTGGGCCTTCAGCTCAAGTGAATTCGCCAAAGCTGTCCAGTTAGCACGGCTTCCGCTATAGTAAATATCGCGGGTAAGCGCTGCTCCAGCATCTGCTCCTGTCTTCGCAAGCTCTGTACGCGCCTCATTCAGTGCAGTTATGGCCATCGTATAAACGTCTGAACCGCTATCAGCAATTGGATTCAATATTCCCTCGCTGCCTTTTAGCGCTTCAGTTGCAGGGACATCTCCGAACATATCAACCAATGTCATCAAGGTATAAGCCTTGAGGATCTTAGCTGCGGCCACGTGCGTGGTCAGGTTTGCCTCTTCGGCAAGAGGCAACATCGCCTCTACGTTCACAAGCACCTTCTGATAAGCCCACTGCCAGGTGTCGTCCAGGTTCTGAGGTGTATAAGCTGTTTGATAGTTAAATCCTCCAGCCATCACCCGATGACGAATCAACTCATCTACTCCAGTAGTGGTCACACGGTCAGCTCCGTTTACTTTCTCCATGAACGAAGCAAAGTCACGTTGTATCCCATTCATCAACAAGGTCGGGTCGGCTGTGCTTAGACCCACCTCATTCGGGTTATCCAGATCCTTATCCAGATCGCACGATAGCGCGAACAGGATACAGATCAGTCCTAATATTCTATATGTCTTTTTCATTGTTACTCCAGTTTAAGATTAGAATGTCAGTCTCAGGTTAACACCGTAGCGCCTTGCAGACGGACCTCCAAGGAAATCAAAACCTGCTCCGTTTCTAACACCAAAAGCTGTTCTGTCAAAATCAACTTTTGAATACTTAGGTGCATTGATCGCACGGAACCACATGTTGTTACCAACCAGTGAAATATTGGCACTGCGGATAGACAACTTAGAAATCAGGCTCTGAGGTATGTTATAACTCAATGAAACCTCTCTCAAACGTATCCTTGAAGAATCAAAAATACCAGTGTCATTCGCGTTGGATCCAATGATCGAGTTACCAAAGAAAAACTGTGATGGTGGCATTGGTATGTTGTTAGGTGTCACACCATCCGACTCAAGTACACCAGGAATAATCAAAGGCAACCTTGGGTCAAAATCTTGCAATTCTTTAGCAGTTCCACGAGCAACCATTGTAGCCGCTGAGAATGAGTAGGTATCGCCACCATGTACATAGTCCCATTGGAAGCTGAACGTCAGACCCTTCCAGGTTACATCACTCATCAAGGATCCCAACCACTGTGGGTTCGGATTTCCGATGATTCCGATCTCAGGTGAAATTGAATAGTCACCATTGTTGGTAATCAAAGAAACACCATTGGCATCTTTCAATCCATAGGTAGCCTGAATCACGTTGAAAGGTTGGCCTTCTATCGCAAAGTTTCCAAGGTTGGTGAATCCGCTGATCAGAATCTCTTTTGATCCTTCTGGTAAACTCACAACCTCGCTCACGTTGCGGGTCCAGTTTACTCTCACATTCCAGGTTACTGCATTGCTGCGCACTGGAGTGATCGTAATACCTGCCTCAATACCCTTGTTGGAAATTTCTCCAGCATTGATCAGTGTCTGTTCAAAACCTGTCGCAGGGTCAAGAGTTCTGGTCAGAATCTGATCCTTCGCAGACCTGTTATAGAATGACAGGTCTAGCTTTCCTCTGTTATCCAAAACCTGAGCTTCAACTCCGAATTCCAATTCTGTCTGACGCTCTGGCTTCTGGTTAGGGTTAGCCAACGTCCTGTCAAGACCTTGTGATGACACTGTTCCCAATGCATCCACCTGGTAAACTGAGTTCGTATTCAGCACAGGGCGTGTATTGTAAGGATCAGGGAAGTTAGCTGAGGTTCCGTAACCGGCTCTCAACTTCAAAAAGTCGAGTACTCCGGCTGCAAAGCCAGGGAACGCTGCTGTAGGAATGAATGAGGCACTCACACCTGGATAGAACAACGCGCGGTTGTCTTTCTCCAAAGTAGACACCCAGTCGTTACGACCTGTTACGTTCAAATACAGGAAGTTCTTGTAACCCAATCCCGCATCGAAGTAAGCTCCAACCCAGGTCTGACGTTGAACTCTGTTCAAGTTAGACAGAGAGTTATTACGGAAATCTCTAGGCTGTGTGTTGGCAAAGTTTCTGTGCTCGATCAAACCATATACCACCTGGCCTGAACTCTCCAATCCATTCTGGATGTACTCGTCTGTTCTGGCATTGAATCCAACTATAGCTGTCAAATCCAGATCAGCATTGAGCTTCTTCTGGATGGTACCAATCACTGAGTGATCAAGAATCGTGTTGGTAATATCAACTGAACGATACAAACCGTTAGCAAATGCAATCGCAGAGGCAGGATATCCTACTGATCCTTTATTTACCCATAGTGTTTGTTTCTCGCTGTAGGTATCAAGGCCTAGGCGGTAAGTCAGCTTGAACCAATCCGTAAAGTCATAGTTAAAGCTGATGTTGCTGAAGAAACGATTGGTTACTGAGCCCTGTCTTGCATTGTCCAAAATCCAGTAAGGGTTGGTAATATCATTACCGTTCCTGTAGTACACAGATGCTCCTGTTACTGGGTTCTGGTATGGCCAATGACTCAGGTCAATATTCCTTGGAATAAAGAATAGGTTGGCAAATACAGAAGGTGCTCCAGATGAGTTACTTCCTTGCCCTGCTCCGCTTGGAGGCGTCTCAAACTCTGTTCTTACAAAGTTGAACACACTGTTTACACTGAACTTGTCTGTCAGCTTCGCAGTACCTCCCAAAGAGAAGTTGTTACGCTCCAGATTGTTGTTCTTGATAAATCCACTCTCATCAAGGTGGCTGTAGTTGAAGTTGATGCTTCCAAACTCATTGCGCGCTCCAACATTGAATGACGTGTTTGCTGAAGAACCTTTCTCAAAGAAGTCACTGATGTTGTTAGGCTGTGCTGTTGGCACATAACCAGAAGACTGAGCAAATTCGGGAAATTCTGGGAAGACGGATGCGTGTTCAAAGTAAGGGTGGCGTGGATTGTTCGGAGGCACATTTCCATCAAACACATATCCCCAGTTACTGAAGAACTCTCCATAGTCTCCATCAAATCCATTTGACCACTTGTTCTGGAACTCAGGAACAACGGCCTCCACAGTGAACAATGACTGGCTTACAGAAGCCTCAAAGTTTCTGGTTTGTTTACCGCTTGCTCCTGCTTTGGTAGTTACAAGGATCACACCATTACGACCTTGTGATCCGTAAAGCGTTGTCGCACTCAAACCCCTAAGGATGTTGATGCTGGCAATGTTGTTAGGATCTAAATCAAGGAAACGGGTAGGTGATACCTGACCGTCACGGAAGTCCTGGTTAGAATCGTTGGATCCAGTGTTGATCGGTACTCCGTCAACAACCCACAATGGCTGTGTGTTACCTGACACTGAGCTGATACCACGAATGTTAATCTTCGAACCTGAACCAGCAAGTCCTGAAGAGTTCAGGATCTGAAGACCAGGAGTACGGCCTTGAAGGGCACGACCCAGGTCTG